>JBLHKT010000003.1:0-181474 GCA_047620485.1 Phycisphaerales bacterium
TCGAGCTGCACGAAGCCGTCCATCATGCCGCGGATGTCGGCCTCGATGCGTTTGTCGCAGACGATGGTGCCCGGGCCCATGCCCTGGAAGTTGCGCTGACTGCACCAGTAGGCGAGCCCGCCGATGTGGTCCATGTGCCCGTGGCTGATGCACATGTACTTCGCCGCGAGGCTGGCGCGGAGGCACTGCCCGGCGTCGAAGCAGACGTCCAGCTCGGGGACCATCACACAGGTGTTCTCGCCGGCGACGGAAAAGCCCTGCACGCGGTAGGGCGGCAGATAGAGGAAGCCGAGGTTGCCCTCACGGGGCGGAGGCTTGGGGATCATCGCGAATTCTCCTGGCCCGGCGCTCTCGCGCCGGGGGAACAGCTTGGAAACGGGCCGAACCACGGCCCGCGTGTCGCTGGGATCGTAGGCCGGGGGAGAAAGACGATGGAACAAAGAGAAAGGCAATTCACCACAGAGGCACAGAGATCACAGAGGAAAAATCCTGAGAAAGACAAGCCAGCTCATAGACGAGATCACTGTCGAGTTGGTGTTCTTTGTGTCTCCGCGGCGAGCCCGGCCTTGGGCGGCCTGAAGCCGGGCGGGGTACGCTCGGGGCGTGACACAAGAACCAACGCAGCAGGAATCCGCACCGACCGACACCTCCACGGGCGCGATCATGGCCCGGCTCGGGCCCGCGGCGGTGCTCGGGGTGCTCTGGGCGGTGCTGCCGGCGGTGCTGGGGCTCACGCTGGTCCTGAAGTTCCGCGCCCCTGTGGCGGACTGGCTCCAAGAGCAGGACCCGGTGACGGGGCTGGCGATCTATGTCGGCGTGTTCGCCATCACCGCGGGCTTCGGGCTGCTGCCGACCGTGGTGCAGGCGTTGATCGGCGGGTACGCCTTCGGGCTGGTCTGGGGCATCCCGGGTGCGCTGGCTGGGGTCATCCTGGCGAGCCTGATTGGGTATGTCATCAGCCGGCTGGTCGCTCGGCACAAGGTGGAGGCCGAGATCGAGCGGCACCCCAAGGCCCGGGCGGTCCGCGAGGCACTCGTGGGCGGCGGGCCTCTCAAGACGCTGGGTATTGTGACGCTGATCCGCGTGCCGCCCAATTCGCCGTTCGCGCTGACGAACCTGGTGCTCACATCCGTCGAGGTGCGGCTGTGGATCTACGCGGTCGGGACGGCGGTCGGCATGGCGCCGCGGACCGTCGCGGTTGTTTGGATGGGCACGCAGGTGAGCGACTGGGACAGCGCGAGCAAGCCGGGGTGGTTGCTCTATGGCGGGATCGGGCTGACGGTCGTGGTGCTGATGGTGCTGGGGCACCTGGGCAACAAGGCAATCGAGAGGGTCACGCAGCCGAGCGGCGAGGACTCTGAGAGCCCGGCTCAGGAGAAGTGATCGCGGTGGTGCTTGTGTGCTCGCTCTTTCGCTGTGAGACGAGCACCGAGGCAAAACCGAGCCCAAGGGTGCCCAGCAGCGAGCCGAGCGAGAAGGCATTGAGACCCCACCCGATCGGGCGCGGGGCGACCGAGGCGGTCTGTTCATTGGCTGTCGCGAAGGCTTCGACGGCTCGTCGCCCGCCGGTGGTCCATTGGCTGGCGATGATCTGGCGGATCTCGCGCATCGCGTAGCCGTGCTGCTCGTCGCCCATCCAGATCAGTTTGTGGTCGAGGCGGCTGGTGGTCGAGGCCCAGAGGCCCATCGCGGGGCTGGTCCAGATGGTCACGCGGAACGGGCCCATGGTCCGGGGTTTCTCGTTGGTCTCAGTCTCGGTTGAGGCGGGGCTGGTGTTGGAGAGCGTCCAGGTGCTCGGGTCGTTCTCGGTCAGCCAGAAGCTGGGGGCTTGGAAGCCGGAGAAATCAATCCCGAGCGCCGCGGCTGCGGGGTCGAGCCGCTGAGGCACCGGTTCGCCGTCTGGCGCGAGCGCGGCGGCAAGGGTCGATTTACCACGAGCAAAGGCGAGCAGCGTGGACTGGTTCCACACCGCCCGCGCGCACAACGCGAACACCGCGGCGCACAGCACCGCGATAAGTCGCAACTGCCCGGCTCTGGTAAACGGCTTGCGGTCGGTCCAGCCCATGGGAGGGGTATCGGACGGCGAGGGGAGGGGGTGAAGGGGGATGTGGGGTAAGGCGGAAAGAGAAAGAGCAGGGAAAAAACACAGGAGAAAGGCGTACGCAGAGGTGCGAAGAAGCGCAGAGGCGCGGAGATGACAATCTGGAGAAGAAGGGGGTGGCTTATGCGATGTCAGAACCGTGGCCGCACTCGGGGCAGGTGGGGGCTGGGCCGGGGGGAAGGCTGGGGGGGAGGCCGATGAGGGAGTAGCCGCATTCGGGGCAGATCGTGGGATCGACCTTGCTGATGATAAACAGGTTGCGAATGAACCAGCGGAGAAAGCAGACGGTGCCGTAGAGGAGCACGCCGAGCATGACGATGGCGAGCGCGTTCTCGAGGTAGCCGAGCGGGCGGGCGCGGATCTGCCGCATCGACTGGGACTGGGCCCGGGTGAATCTGGCGTTGGAATCGCTGTCGAGCGCCTGGCGTGCCGCTTCAAGAGCACTCGATAAGGCGGGATTGTTCGTCAACGCAGAGCCGAGTTCTTCTGGTGAAGTCAAGCCGGGTGGACCGAAAGACGCGAGCGCGTTGTTGTGCAGCTTGGTCCAGATGACCATGCCGTTGTTTGTGGACGTCGGGGCCCAGAATCCGCGTTGTTCTATACGCCAAATGAATCTTATGGTTCCTTCAAACTCAGCGGGTTCATTCTCGCTCTCGTTCTTGAGTTTCCCGGTCCACACGCCGTCGGTCTGGTAGAGGCAGACCCAGGTCGAGGGCGAACGACGGTAAGCAAGCTTCCAACTAAACTGCCACAGCAGCCCGAAGGCCGCGAGAGCCACCGCCATGAGTTTGAGCCAGCGGCTAGCGGGGATGGGGATCGAGGTGGCCATGCCCCACGGTACGGGACGATTGGTGAAGGTGTTTCGAGATCCACGCGTTCAGACGGGATTCTTCGCCACGGCGGTTCCGCACTCGGAGCAGGTTGCTGAGGGACTGGCGGTGAGACTTAGCCCGAGCCGAGGATCACTCGAAGCACAGTTCGCCCTGCGAGAATCACCAGCCATGCCATCGCGAGGGTAATGAGAACGTTCTCAAGGTAGCCGTACCACAGCGGGGTTTCATCAAGGAACCCGAGAACCTGGTCCCTGAAAAAGTTATCCAAGCCTGCGTTTTCAATCTTGGCAAAGGCCGCCTCGATGTAGGCTGTGGCTTCTGGGTGTGAAGTCAGGTACTGCTGGTACTCCTCATTTGAGTCAATTGAAGCGTGCTCAGAACGTCGGCTCTCCAAGCTGTAATCGAGGCTCATCCTCCAGCCATAGATGTGTTTCGTGGGAACCCACAATCCGCCCGCCTTGTAGTCCACAGCGAAGATGATGACACTTCCATTGGCGATTCGCTCGGGGTTGAAGCCGAACGAGGTCTCAAGGCCCCCTTCGGTCTCATAAACAAAGACGCTCGTGATCCCGGTGTAGCGGTCAAGTGGCCCGAGCATACTCGTGGAGCACCGGACCAAGAGAAGCCCGCAGAGCACCACAACGCCAACGATCTTCAGGGCTCGGGCGTTGGAGTGTGCATGGTTCGGTATCGCCACGTGGCACCATACGCGAGAACTGCGGCACGGATTCGGGATACCATTCGGCTATGGCAGACCCCTTAGACACTCAGGCGGTTCAAAAGATCGCGAAGCTCGCTCGGCTGCACATTCCTGATGATCAGGCTGAGCGGGTCGGGGCGGATCTGTCAGCCATCCTCGGGTACGTCGAGCGGCTTGGTGCGTTGGACCTGGAAGGCGTCGAGCCGATGGCTCATGTGGGTGATGAGGTCAACCGGCTCGGGGCTGATGAGCCGAGCGAGACGCTGAGT
The DNA here is from genome assembly GCA_047620485.1 of Phycisphaerales bacterium. Taxonomy (GTDB): domain Bacteria; phylum Planctomycetota; class Phycisphaerae; order Phycisphaerales; family UBA1924; genus JBLHKT01. The sequence goes on from JBLHKT010000003.1 coordinate 3,904, forward strand.
AATGAAGCGCTGCTCAAGATGGCTCCGGATGCGATCGGGCCGTTCGTTCGGGTGCCCAAGGTTCTTGATGGTGGCGAAGGCGGCGGGGCATGAGCGGGGCCAACGGATCCAACTCGGGCGAGTATCTCTCCGCGGCCGAGTCCGCCCGGCGTGTGTGCGCGGGCGAGGTGTCGGCGGAGGAGCTGGTGCGCGGGGCGCTGCGGCGCGCGCACGCGGCTGAGCACCTCAACGCCTTCTTGTGCCTGTTCGACGAGCACGCGATGGAACAGGCCCGGGCGATCGACAATAGGATCGCGGCGGGAGACGGCGGGGGCCCGCTCGCGGGCGTGCCCGTCGCGCTCAAGGACAACATCTGCCTCGACCACGGCACCACCACCTGCGCCAGCAAGTTCCTCGAGCACTACGAGAGCCCGTACACCGCGACGGCAGCCCAGAAACTGATCGACGCGGGCGCGATCGTCATCGGCAAGACCAACCTCGATGAGTTTGCGATGGGGTCGAGTTGCGAGCACTCGGCGTTCGGGGCGACCAAGAACCCGTGGGACGAGACCAAGGTCCCGGGCGGGAGCAGCGGCGGGTCGGCGGTGGCGGTGGCTGCGGGGATCGTGCCGATCGCGCTGGGGAGCGACACGGGCGGGTCGATCCGTCAGCCGGCGAGCCTGTGCGGCGTGGTGGGGCTCAAGCCGACCTACGGGCGGGTCAGCCGTTGGGGGCTGGTCGCGTTCGCGTCGAGCCTGGACCAGATCGGGCCGTTTGCTCGGAGCGTTGAGGACGCGGCGTTGGTCTTCTCGATTCTCGCTGGTCGAGACGAGCGGGACTCGACCTCGGTGGCCCACGAGGTGCCCGGTGACCTGCTCGAAGCGATCGAGAGCTCGCCGACGAGGCCGCGGCTGGCGGTGCCGGTGCAGGCGAACGGGGCTGGGGTGGACGCGCGCACGAAGCACGTGTTCGGCGAGATGATCCTCGCCTTTGAGCGCGCGGGCGCCTCGGTTGAGGTCGTGGACCTGCCCAACATCGACGACGGCATCGCGGCGTACTACATCGTCGCGACCGCGGAGGCCTCCTCAAACCTCGCCCGGTTTGATGGCGTGCGGTACGGGCGGCGGGCCCAGGGCGTTGAGACTCTCGAGGACCTCTATGTGAGGTCGCGGAGCGAGGGGTTCGGGCCCGAGGTGCAGCGGCGGATCCTGCTGGGCACGCACGTGCTGAGCAGCGGGTACTACGACGCGTACTACAACACCGCGCTCAAGGCCCGGCGGCTGATCAAGAAGGGGTACGACGACCTGTTCGCGCAGGGGTTCGACGCGGTGTTGTCGCCCGCGTGCCCGTCGCCCGCGTTCGGGATCGGCGAGAAGACGGGCAGCGATGACCCGCTGGCGCTGTACTACGAGGACGTGTTCACGGTGGGGGCGAGCCTGGCGGGGCTGCCCGCGGTGACGATCCCCGCGGGGTTCAGCCCGGAGGGGTTGCCGGTTGGTGTGCAGCTGATCGCGCCGGCGTTTGCGGAGCGGAGCCTGTTGCAGCTGGCGCGGTTGGGGGAGCGGGCGATCGGCGTCGAGCAGACCGTGGCGGTCTGAGCGATTCTCAGCGTTATTACGCGATCAGCGGGCGGAGCACGAAGACCATGACGAGCACGAGTGTGGCGTTGTGGATGAAGTGCGCGGTGATGCTGGCGATGATCGAGCCACGGATCTCTCGCATCATGGCGAACATGAACCCGAGCACGATCAGCGGCGTGAGCATGACGACGGGGTAGTTGTGCATCCCGGCAAAGAGCATCGAGCTGAACAGGGCTGCGAGGACCCAGTGCAGGTGGGCGCGCAGGTGGCGGTAGAGCGCGCCGCGGAATATGAGCTCTTCCGTGATCGGGGCCCAGACGGTGGCGAGCAGGGCGAACAGGGCGATGGTGACCCAGTCGGCCCCGCCGATGAGATCGATGATGTCGTTGGCGGGCGGCTCCGGGTCGCCCCCGCTGCTCAGTAGTTGCTGGAGCAGCACGAGGATGAGGGTGATGATGGTGCCGGCGATGAAGAGGGGGACGGCGGCGAGGTAGGCCAGGAAGCCAAAGCCGATCTCTCGCAAGAGCCCGCGCGGCGCGACCAGGCCCACCGCCTCGCGCCAGGCCTTGACGGGCATGCCCCGCAGGAGGGGCCAGAGCACGAGGGCCATGATCGAGAACTGCAGGGGGAGCGTCCAGATCGCCAGCTCGGGCTTGAGCGCGGTGACGACGGTGCCGGTGATGGCGACGGCGAAGAACGAGCCGACGAACAGGGCGTAGGTCTCGAGCATGACGCTGCCGCCCGGCGCGGGCGGCTCGAACCGGGCCCGGTGCCAATGGGGGAGATAGCGGATGAGCCCGAGGATGAGCAGCACCGAGCCGGCGAGGAAGCCGAACACGAGCAGGGCGCCGAAGGCGATGAGTCCGAGCAGGACCGCGAGCCCGCCGCCACGGAGCTTGGCGAATTCGGGGTCGGCGTCGGTCAGGTCGTGGGTGAGGGCGACTCGGCCGATGTAGCCGTATCGCTCGCGGAGGCGTGTGGCGGCCGGTTCGTCGAGGGTCTCAGAGCCGTTCAGGTAGACCGTGTTCAGGTCGTCGATGTCGCGCAGAAGCTCGGCGTTGTCGGAGAGGCCTGGTTGGTCTCCGGTTTCGTTCGCAGTCGCATCGTTAGTCTCGTCAACAGTCTCATCGGTGGGCTCATCGGCGGGCGGCTCTGGTAGGAAAGCGATGCCCAGCTGAACCTCAACCTTGAGGCCCTGAAGCTGCTCGATCGCGGCGTCCGGGCCTTCGAGCTCGCCCAGGATGATCGCGATTGCGACTCGGTCCTCGATGGTGGAGGCGTTTTTGTCGAGTTCGGTCCGCATCTCGGCCATGGCGGAGGGGTCTGAGACGAGGGTGTCCTTGAGCTTGACGATCAGCCGCCCGTACATCGAGGTCGGCTCGAGCGGGGCGACGACGAGCGGGGACTCCTGAACCGGCGGGGGCGTGAGCCCCAGCGCCTTGAACTGGGTGTCCTGGGGGAGGTGCTGCCAGATCATGACGGTGGTGGCCAGGACGACGGCGAGCAGCAGGGCGAAGAGGCGGCTGTTGGGCGTGCCCGGGTCCTGGGGCGGCATCTCGTCGTCGAAGGGGCCCGGGAGTCGGGTCCCCAGTGCCCGGTGGGTCGGTTCGTGGTGGCTTTGGTCGATTGGCATCACCCGCTTCATCGGCTGTTGGTGGGTTCTCCGCCACCCGAGGCGGGTTGGGCGGGTTGTTGGGGGGAGGCTTGGGTTCGGGGGCCTGGGCTTTGGGCTGCTGAGGGTTCAAGTGTTGATGGGGTTTGTGGTTGCGGTGTTTCGGGTGGGTGTTTTGGGGGTTGTCGGCTTGACCAACCGGGGTGTGGGGCTACGCTTACGGGCTCGCGAGGGAGATTCTCTCTTGCGGATCAGCGATAAACCTGCCGAGCGTTCGAAGACCTCGGCCCGCCCCACCCGGTAGGTGGCGTGTTGAACCTTCCTCTGGGAAGCGGCCGGACGCCGTGTCATCCCAGGGAGCAAGTCGGAGGCTGTAATGCCAACTCATCTTCGCAGACAGACCTATTCCGCCAAGGCCGGGGACGTGACCCGGGAGTGGCGACTGATCGACGCCGAGGGCGTCTCGCTTGGCCGCCTGGCGGTCGAGGTGGCCACGGTTCTCATGGGCAAGCACCGCCCGGAGTACACGCCGCACGTGGACACGGGCGATCACGTGATCGTGATCAACGCGTCCAAGATCAAGCTGACGGGCAAGAAGGCCGAGCAGAAGTTCGACAAGCGGTACTCGGGGTACCCGGGCGGGCTGAAGCTTGTTTCGTACGGCACGCTCCGCGAGAACAAGCCGGATCGGCTGATCGAGCTGGCGGTCCGCCGCATGCTGCCCAAGAGCCGGCTGGGTCGGCAGATGCTCAAGAAGATGCGGGTCTACCCCGGGGCGGATCACCCGCACCAGGGCGTGAACACGATCGAGCTGAGCGTATAACGAGCAACCACCCGCCCGAAGCCGGCTGGGGGTGTGCCCCGGCCTGGTGGATGACGGCGGACGACGAAGGAAACGACCTCTATGGCTGACCAGTCCCTGACGACAACGATTACGAACCCCGACCTCGCGGGCGAGCACGTGGCCCCGGCCTCGACGCACGTTGACATGGTCCGCGTTGAGCGCGACCCCAAGCCCGCCGACAAGCACGGGTGGTGGTGGGGCACCGGCCGCCGCAAGACCGCGGTGGCCCGCGTCCGTCTCCGCCCCGCCTCGGGCACCGGTTCGGTGAAGATTCAGCTGACCCGCAAGAGCTTCAAGACGATCGAGGAGTACTTCACCGAGCCCCGCGATCGCAGCGACGCGGTCGCCGCACTCAACATTACCAATACGGCTGACAAGCTTGAGGTGATCATCCGGGCGCACGGCGGCGGGTACATGGGGCAGGCCCAGGCTCTCCGCCTGGGCATCTCTCGTGCCCTGATCGGGTATGACCCGAAGCTCGAGGACGCCCTGCGTGACGCGGGCTACCTCACCCGCGACGCCCGGAAGGTCGAGCGGAAGAAGTACGGCCAGCCGGGTGCCCGCAAGCGGTACCAGTTCTCCAAGCGTTGATTCGGGCTTTGGGGCCCTGGCCCCTGGGTTGGTCTCGAGGCTTCAGAGCGCCGTGTTCTCATCCAGAACCGCACACCGGTCCGACATACGTGTCGGGCCGGTTTTCTTTGGGGTATCCTCATGACGGTGCACGCGACGGATCGCCAGCCTGAGACTCTCCGCGACGCGGCCCCCACGGCGGGGCCCGGCGAGGGTGTGGCTGCTCGCAAGCCTGTGGCTCAGCGGGCGGGGGGGTTTGTGGGGAGCCAGTGGCGCCGGCGCGGGCCGTTGCTGATCCTCGCAGCGATCGGGCTGACCGTGAGCGTGACGTGGGGCGTGCTCCATGTCGGGGCGAGGATGCGGGCGGCCCCGGACTGGTGGCTGACGCTCCCGGCGAACGACCCGGCGATCATGCAGACCGCGCTGGATGTCGAGAACGGGATCTCGGGCGAATTGACCAAGCGGCGCGACCTCACCGAGCAGGACCTGCCGCGGGTTGGGGCGGTGCGGGCGAGCGAGCCCTGGGCGGTTCGGCTCGAGTCTGAGCAGGCCAGCGCGTGGCTGACCGAGCGGCTGCCCAAGTGGGCCGCGGCGGAGGGGTGGCTGAGCGATTGGCCCGAGGAGCTGGCTGAGCTTCGGCTGAACTTTGATGGCGCGACGATCCGGCTCGGGGCACGCATCCGGTCGGGCGAGCAGGCGGACGGGTCGTACATGTCCGCGACGCTGACGCCGCAGTTCCGAGCCGACGGCACGGTCTGGCTGATCGCCGAGTCGGTGGCGATCGGGACGCTGCCGCTGCCGCCGGGGTGGGTGTTCTCCAAGAGCCCGGACAAGGCGGGGTCGGTGCTGCCCGAGGAGTTTCAGGGCGATGACCTGGAGGAGATTTTCAAGGTCTTCGCGGGCGACCACCCGGCCCCGGACCCGCTGATTCGGCTGGGCGACGGGCGGCGTGTGCGGCTGGTCGGCATCCGGCCCGAGGAAGAGGGCACGGTGCTGCTGATCTTCCGGACGGAGTATGTCGAGCGGGGGTGAGCACGAGCCCGCGTCGGCCACACAGATCTGTGGGAAACAAAGGAAGAGTAACACCCAAATGGGTGTGCGTTTTTTCTACATTACCTATCAATTGTTCTAGGCCGTGTCTGACGGCTCAAGAATCCTGAGATATCGATCGATGAAGGCGAGCTTGATCATGGCCACAAAGTTGGTCGCCAGCTTCTCGTACCGGGTGCTCAGCCGCCGGTTCTGCTTGAGCCAGCCGATGCACCGCTCGACCACGTTGCGCCCCTTGTAGACGAACTCGCTGAACACCCGCTGGCCGTCGCGCCGCCGCTGATCCGACCGCTGCGGGATCACGTCCCAGATGTCACGCCGCTCGCACCACTCGCGCACACGCGGGTAGCTGTACCCCTTGTCGCCGAGCACCCACATCGGCCTGCGAGACTTCGGCCGCACCGTGTTCATCACCACCTCGAAGCTCTTGCTCTCGTGCGCCTGGCCGGGCGAGACCGTCACCGCGAGCGGCACGCCGTTGCCGCAGGTCACGAGATGGATCTTGCTGCCCCGCCCGCCTCGTGAATAGCCCCCAGCTCATAAAATTGAGCGTGGTCGGCCGGCTCGCGGGGTCTGTTTTTTTCGAGACTCCCGACGCGCCGGCCGCCGCGACGTGCGCCCGCACATTGCTCCCGTCGACGCACCACACGTCCCAGTCGATGTAGCCGTCCTTGTCGAGGCGGAGCCGCAGCCGATCGAGGATCTTGTCGATGGTGCCGTCGGCGGACCACCGGTTGAAGCGGTGGTACACGCTCTTCCACGAGCCGTAGCGCTCGGGCATGTCGCGCCCAACTCTAAAGACGGGGCGAGCCGCTCTTGAGCACCCACATCATGCCGTTGATCGTGGTGCGGTGGTCGTTCCATCGGCCGCCGGGCTTCTTCTTGGGCATGAGCGGCGCGATGAGCTTCCGTTGCTCGTCGGCGAGCTCGTATCGTCGGATTGGCATCGGTGAACTCCAGTCAAGAAGCCGTGTTCATGGCTTCGATGAAGTTCACTCTCGCAGACCAAGCCGAATCGCGCAACCCCCACTCATGCGCCAAACAAACGAGCCGTCAGACACGGCCTAGTGCTCTTCCCGATCGGCGTCACCGCGGCGCTCTTTGTGACCATGGGCCTCTGGTCGGAGATCCATGGCCGCGTCGTGGTCACCGGCATCAGCTACGCCCTGGGCATGCCGATCTTGATGATCGTACTCTGGTGTCAGCGGACGAAGCGGTACGGCGACACACCACAACACCGCCGATCCGTGGGCGTCGCGGTGCTTGTTGCCCTGATGGGCCTTGTTGGCTTGGTTATAACGCTCGGCACGCTCTATCTGCTTGTCATCGCGTGGGGTTTCAGCAGCATGGACTGAGCCGTGCCGCTCGGCCCTAACCCGTACAATCCGCATATGACCGAGCACTCCCCACCCTATCTCTGCCCCGCGTGCGGCTACGAGATCAACCCGGCGGATTCTTCGTCGCCGTTCGCGTGCCCCGAGTGCGGGCGCGAGACCGAGGCGCGACACGCGTCAGAGTCGGCCCACCGAGCCTCGGCAGCGCGCTGGCAGCGCCGGGTGACGCTCGGTCTTTTGCTCCCCCCGATCGCGCTGACGATGGTCGAGTTGGCGTCGGTCGTGAGTTCCGACAGTCGAACGACGGAGCCCATGCTTGCCATGATCGCATTCTGGGCCATGGTTGCATGGGCTGGTTTAGCACCGCTTGTGGTTTGCTTGGCGTGGACGCGCCTGCCAAAGCCCGTCAGACTGCGCCTGTCGCTCTGGGTGTTGAGCGCTTGGTATGCGCTGGGCCTGTGTGTGTTTGGAGGCGGTGTCGTGATCTGGATATTCCTCGGGATGACGCATTTCGTCTGAGGCCAAGCCCCGATCTTCTCGCATTCAGTGAGAACCCTCGCCCCCACTGGCCGATACTTCCCCCATGCCGCCGCTCTCCCCAGATTGGGCCAGCCTGTTCTCGGTCCTGCCGCTCGGGCTATCCCCAGCTCTGGGGTTTGCCTCGCCGCAGGCCTCGGGCCCGGTGGTCACGCAGCCTTGGCACGCCTGGTTCACCGGCGTCATCGTCCTGCTCATGGTCGCGGTCCTCGCCCGAGGGCGGTACGGCACCGACATCGTCATGATGGGTGTGCTGTGCGTGCTGCTGCTCGCCGGCGTGATGGACGTGGATTCGGCGGTCCAGGGCTTTGCGAATCCCGCGGTGCTCACCGTCGGGCTGCTCTACATCGTCGCGGCGGGCATGAAAGAGACCGGGGCGATGCAGATGGTCGCGGCCCGAGTGATCGGCAAGCCCAAGAACACCCGCCAGGCGCAGGCCCGGCTCATCCTGCCCGTCGCGGTCATGTCCGCGTTCGTGAACAACACGCCGATCGTCGCGATGTTTCTGCCGGTTCTGCAGGGCTTGGCCAAGCGGTGCCGGTTGTCAGCCAGCCAGCTCTACATGCCCCTCTCGTTCGCGTCGATCCTCGGCGGCGTCTGCACCCTCATCGGCACCTCCACCAACATCGTCGTCTCGCGGGCGCTCGAGCAGGCCGTGGACTCGGGCGCGATTCAGGTGCCCGCTGGCGAGGCGGCGCCAGAGATCGGCATGTTCACGCTCTCGTGGGTCGGCATCCCCATCGCCATCCTCGGGCTGGCGTACATGCTGATCTTCGGGCGCAAGCTCTTGCCGCACGACCCGGCGCTGGCCGACCTTCCCCCCGAGGCCCCCGCGACGCACACCGACGGGTATCACGCGGCGTTGCGGCTGAGCAAGGGCTCGCCCCTGGCGGGCAAAACGGTCGAGGACGCCGGGCTCCGGGCGCTGCAGGGGCTCTTCCTCTCGCGCGTGGACCGCGGCGAGCAGTCGATCGTCGTCGGCCCCAACTTCAGGCTCCTCGAGGGCGACGTGATCGTCTTCGTCGGGGCGCTCGACTCGATCGTCGATCTGCAGAACATCCGCGGGCTCGAGCCCGTGGGCGACGGCGACGGCTCGGGCGGCGCCTACCGCCCCAACCTGAGCCTCGTCGAGGCGGTCGTCTCGGCCAACTCCGACCTGCTGGGCCAGTCCATCCGCAAGGCCGGGATCCGCACGCAGTACGGGGCCGCGGTCGTCGCGGTGCGTCGCCAGGGGCACCAGCTCACGGGCAAGCTGGGCGATGTCGAGCTCCGCGCCGGCGACACCCTGCTGCTCGAGGCCCCCAAGGGCGCGATCGAGCGGTTCGCCGCGTCCGACGATTTCTACCTCGCCACCGAGCGAGAGGGATCCGCCGCCCTCCGCCACGAGCGCGGGTGGGTCGCGATGGCGATCCTCGCGGCGCTCGTCTTCGCGATCACGATCGGCTGGCTTTCCCCGATGGTCGCGGCGATGACCGCCGCGGGCGCGATGATCCTGACGCGCTGCTGCACGGGCCCGCAGGCCCGCAACGGCGTGGACTGGCAGATCCTCGTCACCATTGGGGCCGCGTTCGGTATTGGGGCCGCGATGCAGGTCTCGGGGCTCGCCCCGTCGATCGCCGAGAAGATCGTGGGGCTGATCGACCCGACGGGCCCGTGGGGCCCGCACGCGCTGCTCGCCGCGGTGTATCTGCTCACGCTCGTCTTCACCATGACGATGACGCACAACGCGTCGGCGATCCTCATGTTCCCCATCGCGATCGACGTCGCGGCCCACGCCGGGCTCAACCCGATGCCGTTCGCTGTCGCGATCGCGGTCTCGGCCTCGTGCGAGTTCTCGAGCCCGATCGGGTACCAGACCAACCTGATGGTGATGGGGCCGGGCAACTACAAGTGGCTGGATTTCACGAGGTTCGGCACCCCGCTGAACATCATGTGCGGCGTGCTGTGCGTCATCATCGCCCCGATGGTTTGGCCGTTCATCGCGTGAGAGCCCGGTCCGGATAACCGCTCGCTCTTCCCCACACCGCGCACACCGAACCCGTGGCAAGGCGGGCAAACCAGAACGGTTGCAACGCCCCTCCAAACTTCGCCGAGTTACGGGTGTGCCCCACCACCCGAAGCCACGCGGGTCGGGGTGCCTGTGTCGCCAGCGCCAATCCACACGGGGAGCCCTCATGACCGAGCACACGCCCTTCGATCCCTCCGAGCTGAACCTCCGCCCCACCCAGAAGAGCAAGGTCTACCGGGTCCCCGCGACAGGCTCGCCCGAGCATCCGGCCCGCTCCGAAGCGGTCTACGACCTGGACGCCGAGCCGGCATTCGAGCCCGAGGCCCGCCCCGACGACGCGGACCCCGGCGTGACCCACACGCCCCTTGGCCCGGCTGCGGGGCGAGTCTCGAGCCACGCCTCCGAACCGACAGCCTTCACACCGGTCGCCCCCTCCCCGTTCGAGGCCGAGGCCCCGGCGCCCGCCGCGGCTCGGGCGGCACAGTCGTCGTTCAACCCGATCGCGGGGTTTGGCAGCAAGCTGGGCCAGCCCCGCCCGGAGAGCGTCACAGAACAGGGGGACGGGTTTGATCTCGTGACCGAGCCGAACGAGGCGACGGGTTTCGAGCCCGCGATCGGGCACGAGGAAGGCACGGCGACCGCCGTGGCGACCACACCCGCGATCGAGAGCACCGTGGCCACCCTGATCGAGACCTCGCCCCACGAGGCGCCGAGCCGCGGTGTGCCAGCCGCGGCCGAGCCCCCGCCGCTCTCGCTGCGTGACGTGCGTGAGTTTGTGGACCCCAGCGGCCTGCCGGTGGACGAGCTCGACAAGCTCGAGGGGATCCGGTGTCACCCGCCGCAGCGGGCGGTGAGCAAGTACGTCCTGGTGCTCGACGAGTTCGAGAACACACCCGAGCTGCTCGATACCCTCCTCCGCGAACACGCGATGTCGGTCGCGGGGGTGAACGTTCAGCCGATCCACGCGGTCAAGAAGAACGGGTTCATCCGGGCCTGCGAGGCCGCGTGGGTCTTGGGCCCGATCAACGCCTCGCGCCACGGGCTCCACCGCCTGATGCAGCGGGCGCGATCCAAGGTCTACGAGGGCTGGTTCAAGCGCACGAAGCACCCGATCCGCCCGGCGACCGCGGCCAAGCGTTACGGCGTGGTGGTGGACGAGCACGCCGACGTCAATACCCCTGAGTTCCGCAAGATGCTCACCGAGCGTGGTGTGGAGATGCTGATCTGCATCGGGGCTAACCAGGTCTTCGCCGAGCCCCTCCGCCTGTCGGTTCCCTTCGGTGCGATCAACGTGCACGGCTCGCTGCTGCCCCACTACCGCGGCAAGTCTCCCACGCTGCACGCCCTGGCCGACGGGCAGCGCACCGGTGGTGTGAGCGTGCACTACGCGACCAAGAACCTCAACGACGGGCCGGTGCTCGCCGAGCGGGCCTACACCGTGCACACGCACGACACCGTGGCCGACGTGAACCGCCGCTCGCGCGAGGTCGCGGGCGACGCGCTGCTGCAGGCGGTCCGCAAGATCGAGTTCGGCACGCTCACCATGGCCCCGAACACCGAGACCGCCGCGCGGGTCTGCGACAAGCCCCGTCGCCGCGATGTCCGCCTGATCCGTAAGTCGGGCCGCAAGCTCGGGTGAGTGTGCACGCGAGTGCCTGTTCCAGACACGGGCAGGATGCCCTCGCCGCCGTTGAGAACCCACGCGCTCGGGGCTCGCCAACGTCTGGCCTATTCGAACACCACGGTCCGTCGCCCGACGACGAGCACGCGGCGCTCCAGGTGCTGCCGCACCGCCTTGGCCAGCACCATCCGCTCCAGGTCTCGCCCGAGCCGCACGAGCGAGTCCACGCCGTCGCGGTGCGAGACGTGCCTCGTGTCCTGCGCAATGATCGGCCCCTGGTCCAGCTCCGCGGTCACGTAGTGGCTCGTCGCGCCGATGAGCTTCACGCCCCGCGCGTGCGCCTGGTGGTACGGCCTGGCCCCGGCAAACGCCGGCAAGAACCCGTGATGAATGTTGATCATCCGCCCCGCGTACCGCTGCACCAGCCACTCGGGCAGCACCCGCATGTACCTCGCCAGCACCACCAGGTCGGGTTCCATCGCCTCGAGCCGGTCGCCCAACGCTCGCTCCTGCGCCTCACGCTCACCCTCAAGAACGGGCAACACCTCGAACGGCACCCCCCCCGCGCGCTCCGATCCTCCAAGCCCGCTCACGCTGCACATCGCCCGCCCCGCGTCGTGGTTCGAGATCACCCCGACCACCTCGCACGCCAGCTCGCCCTGGCCATATCGCCAGAGCAGGTCGCTCAGGCAGTGCGTCTCTTTGCCCGCCAGGATCACGACCCGCTCGGGACGGTCGCCCCAGTGCATCTCGATCCGCATGCTCAGCCGTTGCGCCAGTTCGTCAAAGCCCGCGGCGAGCGTCTCTCGCCCGCCGGGCTCGGTCTGGGCCACGACGCGCATGAAGAAGAGGTCCCCCCCGCCGTCCGCCCCACCCAGCTCGGTGTGCTGGTCGGCGTCGAGGATGTTGCCCCCGAGGCGGGCGATGAGCCCGGAGACAGCCGCCACGATGCCCCGCCCGTCGGCACACGAGATCAGCACTCGGCAGTTCTCCTCGCGAGCTACGATCTTTTCACCGTCCATCGACGTACTCCCCGGATCCGGGCTCGGCCCCACGCGGGTGGGGCAAGTCGGCCGCTTCATCGCTATTCACCCCAGGTCTCTCTGGGTCGCGCCCATCATCGACCCGCTTTGGCCGCAGCACAACTCGAACGCCCCCCCAGGCCCGAGAAACACTCATCGTCCTGGCCCAATGGGCCGAAACTAGGCTCTACAAGTCGCCCACCGCCCGAAGACGAGAACCCCCGACCCGATGCACGTTGTTCTGCTCAACCAGGCTTTTTATCCGGACGTGGTGGCGACTGCGCAGATGGCCAAGGACCTGGCCGATCACCTGGTCGCGCGCGGGCACCGAGTCTCGGTCGTCGCTTCTCGCTCGGTCTACGGCAAGTCTGGCGCACAGCTCTCCAAACGTGAGACCATCGACGGCATCGAGATCCACCGCGTCGGGGCCTCGTTCTTTGGTCGCTCCAACATCGCGCTGCGGGCCGCGGACTTTGGCGTCTTCTACGCCCGGGCCGCGCTGCGGCTGCTGCGTGTGAAGAGGCCCGATGTCGTGGTGAGCTTCACGACCCCGCCGTTCGTCGCGCAGCTCGGGCTGATCAACCGGCTCTTCCGGCGCAGCAAGGCCGTCTTCTGGCTGATGGACATGTACCCGGACGTCGCCGTCGCGTGCGGCGTGCTCAAGCCGAAGTCTCTGCCGACGCGGTTCTTCGACGCGCTCAACCGCCGCATCCTCCGCAAGTCCGACGCGGTGGTCGTGCTCGGCCGCTGCATGCAGAAGCTCGTGCTCGACAAGGGGACCGATCCGAGCCGTGTGCACCGGATCCCGGTCTGGGCCGACACCTCGGGCATCTCGCCCGTGGGGCACGCCGACAACCCGTTCCGCAAGCAGCTGGACCTGCCTGACAACGCGGTGGTCTTCATGTACTCGGGCAACTGGGGCATCGCGCACGACGCGGACACGATCTGCGCCGCGATGCAAAGCGTGATCACGACCCCACCGGTTGATGCGCAAAGCGAGCCCATCCCCGTCCGGTTCGTCTTCATCGGCGGGGGCAAGCGACGCCCCGAAGTCGAGGCGTTTGTGCGTGAGCACGGGCTTGCTGATTCTGTTCGTTATCTCGATTACCTGCCGCGTGACCAGATCCGGTACTCGCTGGGGGCTGCTGACGCGCACCTGATCACGGTGAAAGAGGGGCTCGAGGGCATGATCGTGCCGTCCAAGCTCTTTGGCATCATGGCCGCGGCCCGCCCGTCGCTTTACGTCGGCTCGCCCGACTCAGAGATCGCCCGCATCCTGACCGAGACCGATTCGGGTGAGTGCTTCGCCGAGGGCTCGGTCGCGGAACTCGCCGAGGCGATGCGCCGGTTCGCGATCGACGCCCCGGGGCGTCAGCGGATGGGCACCAGCGCCCGGGCCGCACTAGAGGGGCGGTACGACGCGCAGACCGCGTGCTGTGCGTGGGGCGATTTCCTTGAGCAGCTCGTGACCCCCGGGGGGGCCGCGCCTGGTGATCCCGAGCGGGGCAATCCCGAGCGGGCTGAGCCCAAGCGGGCCAAGGGGGTGACGCCGTGAACCCGCTCCCCCCCGAGCTCAAGAAGATTCCTCGGTCGCACACGCCGTGCGGCCCGGGCGACGCGAGCGTGCGCCCCAAGGTCTCGATTGTGATCCTCACCCTCAACGAGGAGATCAACATCGCCGAGTGTCTGGACTCGTGCGCCTGGTGCGACGACGTGCACGTGGTGGACTCGGGCAGCGAGGACACGACACGGCAGATCGCCCAAGGCCGCGGCGTGCCCGTCGCGGTGAACCCGTTCGAGTCGTTCGGCAAGCAGCGCAACTGGGCGATCGAGAACCTGGACCTGAAGCACGACTGGGTGTTTCACCTCGACGCCGACGAGCGGTTCACGCCCGAATTAGTCGCGGAGATGGACCACGTGCTGCGGGCCGACCCGGCGGGCGACGGGTTCTACGTGCCCCACAAGCTGATCTTCATGAACCGCTGGCTCAAGCGGGCCGGGGGCTACCCGACCTACCAGATGCGGCTGTTCCACAAGACCCGGATGCGGTTCATCGACCACGGGCACGGGCAGCGCGAGAAGACCGGGACCAGGCTGGGCACGCTCACACAGCCGTACCTGCACTACATGTTCTCCAAGGGCCTGTACGACTGGCTCGACAAGCACAACCGGTATTCCTCGCTCGAGGCGTTGCAGGTGACGCGTGACTCGGCCGGCCTGCCCGGGCCCGCCGCGCTCTCGGTGAAAGACCCCGTCTTGCGCCGTCGGGCCTGGAAAGACCTGATGTACCACCTGCCCTTCCGCCCGCAGCTTCGGTGGTTCCTGACGCTGTTCGTGCTGGGCGGGATCTTCGAGGGCCGCGCCGGACGCACCTACGCCCGCCTGCTCTCGACGTACGAGCAGATGATCACGCTCAAGTTGCGGCTGCTGCGGTCGCGGGCCTACCCGACCGCGGCGGACCAGAGCCGGAGCATGTTCGAGACCGATACGCTGCCCAGGGTCTCGACGAGGGTCTTCTCGGCGCCCGACCGCCCGACGCAGGCGCCCTCGGCCCAGGGCCGCCGCGACGCGCAGCCGATCGTGCCCGCCACGCTCCCGCCCTATGAGCCCGACCCGCACTCGCTCGACGGGCAGCTGGTGCCCGAGGCCTCGCCCTGGACGTTCAAGGAGAAGCTGCTGCGGGCGGTCTGGATGGTCTTCGGCAAGCCGCTCTTCAGGCTCAGCTTCCACAACTGGTACGGCTTTCGCGCGACGCTGCTCCGCCTCTTCGGCGCCCGCATCGGCAAGGGCGTCCACATCCGCCCCACCGCGCACGTCGAGATCCCGTGGAACATCGACATCCGCGACGGCGTCACCGTGGGCGACTACGCGATCCTCTACTCGCTCGGGCAGATCACCATCGGGCAGCGGTCCATCATCTCGCAGTACGCCCACCTGTGCGCCGGCACGCACGACCACACCGACCGCCGCTTCCCGCTGATCCGCGACCCCGTGACGATCGGGTCGGACGCGTGGATCGGGGCCGACGCGTACGTGGGGCCCAACGTGACCGTTGGCGACCTGACGGTTCTCGGCGCACGATCGAGCGCGTACAAGGACCTCAAGCCCACGCAGGTCTACGTCGGGAACCCCGCCAAGGCGATCAAGGAACGCGAGCTGCACTGATGAGCGTCGGCACACCACCCAGCCCGACCGCCCCCACCGCCGGCCCCGCCGCTGGCCCCGTCGCCGCTACGGGTCCCGTGCTGGTTGTCTCGCACGAGCGGTCGGGCACGCACCTGCTGATCGATGCGCTTCGCCGCAACTTCGCCGCGTGCTGTGCACGGCCCAAGCGCTTCGCGAACCCTCACGACTGGATCTACTTTTCCGCGGACCGCCTGCGAGAAGGCCACCCCCGCGCCGTTGGCACCAACGCCGCGGAGCGAGCGCTCGCCCGTGCTCAGCGTCCGATCCTCAAGGCCCACATGACGCCCGACTTTCCGGGGCTGCGCCCCGAGAACCGCGAGTGGTTTCTTGACCGGGCCCGCGCCGCCACGACGCTCCACCTCCACCGGGACGGCCGGGACGTGCTCTGCTCGTACCACCGTCTGCGTCTGCGGGCCTCAGCAGAGACTCCCCCCACCGTCTCTGCGTTTCTCCGGTCCAAGGTCGAGGGGCACAACGTTGTCCGGTTCTGGGCCGAGCACACCCGGGCGTGGCTCGAAGCGGAGGACGCGGTCTCGATCGCGTTCGAGAGCCTGCTCACAGAGCCCGACGCGACGCTGCAGAGCATCGCGCGTGCCCTGGGTCTGGCGCGAAAGGCCGTCGCTCGGCCGCTCCCCGAACGCGGCACCTCGCCGTGGCCCGCACGCTTTTCCAGGCTGACCGGTCGGCTCGAATCGAGCAACCTGGTCTCCCTCGGGCCCGTGGGGCTGCCCGGGCGTTGGCAGGACGCGTTCACCCGCGACGACCGGGCCTACTTCCACGAGCAGGCCGGAGAGATCCTTCAGCGGCTCGGGTACGCCGATTCGGAGGGCTGGATCGACCGCGACCCGGCCCGGCCGGGGGGGCCCGGCGGATGACCCCTGCCCGCCCCATCATTCTCCTGGGAACCCACCGCTCGGGCACGACCTGGCTCGGGTCGGTGCTCAGCGCCCACCCCGGGCTCGCCTACTACGAGGAGCCAAGGCACGTCTGGTGCTGGGGAAACGCGTCCACGCCGGACGATCGCCTGACCGAGGCGCACGCGACGCCGCGTGTCCGGGCGCACATCCACGCCGCGTTCGACGAGTACCTCCGCAAGCACGGCGGCGAGACCTTGTGCGAGAAGACCCCCTCCAACTGCCTGCGTGTCCCGTTCCTGAACGCGGTCTACCCCGAGGCGAAGCTGCTGTTTGTGGTCCGCGATGGGCGCAGCGTGATCCGCTCGACCGCCCAGATCATGGCGGGCGGGGTGCCGACCTCGGGCATCGTGCGGCGGGCGTTCAAGACCCCGCCGTGGGAGTGGCCCGCGTACTCGGGCAGGCTGGTCTCGACGCTCAAGCAGAAGCTCACGGGCGGCTCGCTGGATTTCTGGGGCCCGCGTCCGCCGGGGTGGCGGGACTGGCTCAAGCAGGATCACCCGGACATCGTGCTCGCCAAGCAGTGGGCCGCGACGGTGACCACGGCGTACGACGACCTGCTCGCCCTGGGCAAGCCCGGCGAGGCCTTCTTCATGTTCCGGTACGAGGACATGGCCCGGGAGCCCGGGCCGACCATGGGACGCCTCGCCGAGTTTCTGGGCATCCCCAAGCGGGAGACCCTGCTCGCCGAGGCGATCGCGACAGCAAACCCGAGTACGATCGACGCGTGGCGGGACGAGATCGACGACGAGGACCTCGAACGGATCCGGCCGGTGATGGAACCCGCGCTCGAGAGACTGGGGTACACCTGGTGATCCCCGAGACTAGTCAATCAACCGGCCCGGCCAATCCGGCCAATCCGGCCAATCCGACCAACCCGACCGAGTCGGTGCGGCTCATGCGTGGCGACACCTCGCGACATCGCCTGGTCGAAGCCGCGTGGCAGTACTTCGGGCAGCCCGTGTTCCGTCTGAGCTTCCACAACTGGTACGGGCTGCGTCGCCGCCTGCTCAACGCCTTCGGGGCGCAGATCCACCCCGCGGCCCGCATCCGCCCGACCGTGCGCATCTCCCACCCGTGGCAGCTCTCCGTTGGGGCGCACACCGCGATCGGCGACAACGCGATCCTGTTCTGTCTGGGCCCGATCAGCATCGGCTCACGCTGCACCATCTCGCAGTATGTGCACCTGTGCTCGGGCTCGCACGACTACACCAAGCGGGAGATGCCGCTGATCAACGACCCGATCACGATCGAGGACGACGTCTGGCTCGCCGCCGACGTGTTCGTGGGGCCCGGGGTCACGGTGGGCGTGGACACCGTGGTCGGCTCGCGGTCTACCGTGATGCACTCGCTCCCGCCGCGTTCGATCTGCGCGGGCGACAACGCGGTCCGGCTCGCGAAGCGGGTGGTCCATCCCATTAGGGCGGGGAGCCCATGACACGCAGCCAAGCCCGAACCAATCCACCCAAAGCCAGCCCCCCCTGTACGGTGCCTCGGGAGACGACCCCATGAAGATTGTTCATCTGATCCCCGAGCTGCGCCTCGACTTTGGCGGCACCGTCCGTGCGGTGATCGACCTGGCCGCGGTCCACGCACGGCACGGGCACGACGTCACCGTCACGAGCTTTGATATCAGCGACGCGCCCGAGGACTGGGAGGGTGTTTCGACGCAGACCCCGGCCGCGGTCCGGCTGGGCCCGCCCGGCCGCGGGCAGCGCCTCTCGGGCGCGGGCAAGGCCGAGCTTCGCGGCGTGCTGGAAGGGGTCGATGTGGTCCACTTGCACAGCTTCTGGATCCCCGCAGTGGCCCAGGCCGCCTCGCTCGCCGCGTCGATGGGTA
Organism: Phycisphaerales bacterium; assembly: GCA_047620485.1. Taxonomy (GTDB): domain Bacteria; phylum Planctomycetota; class Phycisphaerae; order Phycisphaerales; family UBA1924; genus JBLHKT01. The sequence goes on from JBLHKT010000003.1 coordinate 22,000, forward strand.
TCCCCGTGGTCGTGTCGGCGCACGGCATGCTCGACGACTGGAGCATGCAGCAGAGCACGATCAAGAAGAAGATCTGGCTCCGGGTGCTCGGGCCCAAGTTCTTCCGGTCTGTCTCGCGGTATCACACGACCGCCGAGGAAGAGAAGCGGCAGGTGCGGCAGTGGATCCCGTCCTCGGTTGCGGTTGATGTGTCGCCGTACGTGATCGACATCGAGCCGTTTCAAACGCAACCCGAGCCGGGGTTGGCCAAGGCAGAGCTGGGGCTTGACGACTCGATCCCGAACGTGCTGTTCCTGAGCCGCCTGCACTACAAGAAGTGCCCCGATGTGCTCATCAAGGCGTTCGGGCTGCTCAAGCAGCGCGGTGTTCGTGCTCGGCTCTTGCTCGCTGGGCCGGGCGATGAGCCGTACGTGCGGTCGCTGCACGCGATGGCTGATGAGCTCGAACTGGGCGAGATGTGCCGCTTTGTCGGGCTCGTGACCGGGGAGACCAAGCTGAGCCTCTACCGGTTCTGTGACCTGTTCGCGCTGCCCACGAGCCAGGAGAACTTCGGGCTCGTCTACACCGAGGCCATGGCGTGCGGCACGCCCGCCCTGTGCACCAAGGGCACCGACATCTGGAAGGAACTCGTCGGCAGCGGCGGGGCCCAGGTCGCCGAGCGATCACCCGAGGCCTTCGCCGACGCGATCGAGGCGCTGCTGAGTGAGCCGGCGAAGATCGAGGAGATGGGCCGAGCCGGCCGGGCGTGGGTGCTCTCGCACTTCGAGCCCGACCGCATCGGGGCTAATTTCGAGGGGATCTACACCCGGGCGATCTCGGGGGAAAAAACCGACGGATGAGCGTGGCAACCAGCGAGAACCCGGCTAGCACGACGGCACCGGCCACGGGGCCGGGCGACGCGGCGCGACCGCTCCGCATCGCCCACTACCTGCGCGTGATCGACCTGCAAGAGGGCGGCGTCATCCGGGCGGTGCTCGACCTAGCCTCGGAGATGGCTCGGGCGGGGCACCATGTCACGGTCTTCACCTGCGACGCGAAGGACGCCCCGGAGGATTGGAGAACCCAGAGCGTGGGCTCGCCCGTGCTTGTCGAGCTCGACGGGCCGGGCCGCGCGTCCAAGCCGTTCACCGCGCCCCAGGCGGCTGGTCTCGCCGAGCGACTCCAAGGCTTCGACGTACTACACCTGCACGCGCTCTGGCAGCGGGCCAACCCGCAGTGGGCCGGCGCAGCCAACACCGCGGGGGTGCCCTACGTGCTCTCCACGCACGGCATGCTCGACGAGTGGCCCATGTCGCAGGGACGCCTCAAGAAGCGGGCGTATCACGCGTTGGTTGGCTCACGGATGCTCCGCGGCGCCGCCGCGGTCCACTGCACCGCCCAGGGCGAGCTCGACCAGGCCAGCCGATGGTTCCCCAGGCGGCTCGGCCGTGTCGTGCCGCTCGTGTTCGATCTGCAGCCGTTCGACCCGGGCCCGGGCCCGGCTCTCGCGCAAGAGACGATCGAGGGCTTCGACCGCGGCCTGCCAACGGTGCTGTTCATCTCGCGGCTGCACGTGAAGAAGGGCGTGGAGCACCTGATCCGCGCCGCCGAGGTCCTCAACGAGCGCGGCGTGGGCGTGACGTTCCTCGTCGCGGGCACGGGCGACGAGGCCTACACCCAGTCGCTGGTCGGGCTGTGTGAGCGGCTCGGCGTGACCGATTCGGTCCGGTTCCTGGGCATGGTGTCGGGCGAGCTGAAGTTCTCGCTGCTGCAGGCGGCGGACCTCTCGCTGCTGCCCACGAGCCAGGAGAACTTCGGGTTCGCGGTCGTCGAGGCGATGGCGGGTGGCGCGCCGATTATCACGACCAAGGGCGTAGACATCTGGCCCGAGCTTCTGGCCTCGGGCGGGGCCGTGCTCGTCGAGCAGGACGCGGCCCAGATTGCCGACGCGGTCGAGGCGCTGGTCAACGACGGGCCCCGGCGCGAGCGGACGGGGGCGGCGGCCAAGACGTGGGTCTTCGAGACCTTCGCCGGCGACGCGATCGTGCAGCGGTACGAGGCGCTCTACCGCGGGACCGCGACCGATACAGATGCGATCGATCTGGCGGGGGGCACGCCGTGAACCTCAACGTCCTCATGCGGGCCGCCTCGCACCACGTCACGTGGCGGCTGGGCACGCGAATGCCGGGCACGTTCCCGCTGGTGTTTGTGGTGGGGTACCCCAAGAGCGGGACGACGTGGATCACGAGCCTGGTGGCCGACTACCTGCAGCTGCCCTTCCCCAAGCTCTCGCTGCTGCCGATCGGGTGCGCCGCGGTCGTGCACGGGCACGAGACGGTGTGGCCCCGCTACCCGCGGTGCGTGTACACGATCCGCGACGGGCGCGACGTGATGACCTCGCTCTACTTCCACATGCTGCGATTCATCCCCGAGAACGGGCCCGTGCCCCGGGTCTACCGCCCGTACTACCCGGACCTGAAGGACCGGGACGACACGGCGGCGAACCTCGCCCGGTTTGTCGAGGCACAGATGGGCCGCCCGCACGCCTCGAGGCTCAACTGGGCCGACCACGTGATGTCGTTCTACGAGCCGGCCCGCGGCAAGCCGCACACCAACGCCGTGGCGATGAAGTACGAGGACCTGCTGGCGGACGGCGAGCGGACCCTGGGCGAGGCGATGAGCCGGCTCACGGGCGAGGCGGCCGACGAGCGCCGGGTCGCGGCGACGGTGGAGAAGTTCAGCTTCGCCAACCAGGCCGGGCGGGACCCGAGCAAGGAAGACCGGAACAAGTTTCTTCGCAAGGGGCAGGCCGGCGACTGGGTGAACCACTTCACACGCGAGACCGCGGAGATCTTCGAGCGCCACTGCGGAGCGGCGCTGATCCGTGCCGGATACGAGACCGACAACGCCTGGGCCCAGACCGTCTGACAGCCGACCCCGAATCACCTCTTCCTCCCACCGTGAGAACGCCATGGCAAACCCCACGCCCCCCACGCCCCCCCCACCCCCCGCGGCCATCGACCGATCGCCCGAGCGGCTCATCGCGCCGGTCAGGCCGAACGATTCGCTCAGCTTTGACGAGCTGCTGAGCAGCTACAACTTCGCCAACATCTCCGACCGGCGGTCCGTGCTGACCCGGGCGATCATCGAGGAGTGCGGCAAGCGGGACGGCACCGCCCGGGTTCTGGATATCGGGTGCGGGCGAGGCATGGGGCGCAACTCGGACTACGTGCGGGCCGTGAAGCCCCACGCCGCGGAGATGTGGGGCATCGAGCCGGCCGAGGACGTGACGCCCCCCGAGGGCATCTTCGACCAGTTCCAGCACGCGCTCATGGAGACGGCCCAGCTCCCCGAGAACCACTTCGATATCGCCTACTCGTTCATGGTGATGGAGCATGTCGCCGACCCGGTCGCCTACATGAAGGCCCTGTCGCGGGTGCTCAAGCCGGGGGGCGTCTACTTCTTCGTGACCCCCAACGGCGGGCACTACTTCACCCTCATCGCCTCGGCCATGAAGAAGATCAAGCTCGATGAGGTCGTCCTGCGCCTGGTGCAGGGCAAGTCTCTGGTGGACGACTACCACTACCCCGTCCAGTACAAGTTCAACAAGCTCAAGCAGATCCGCCGCGTCTGTGACGAGGCGGGCGACCTGGGGATCGACCTGGTCTACATGGAGTCCGAGGGGCCCCGTTCCTATATGAAGGGCCCGCTGATCCTGCTCTTCCATCTCCTGCAGCTCAAGCGGCGGATGATCCGGTCGCGCCGGGCCTTGCTCTCCATCGTCGGGCGGATCACCAAGCGGCCCGCGCCCTGAGCCCCCCCACCCTGAGCCTCCCCGGTCGAGCCCCCCGGCGAGACCCCCCGGATCCGAGTGTGAACACGCACGACCCGACCGCCGTAGACCCTTCACCCGGGGGTACCATGATCCCCGGGGTGTCGGTGTCCGGGCCGGCCGATGATCCTCAACACCACGCCTCGAGGCGGACCACCAGATGCGATTGCCAGATTTTCTCATCATTGGATCGATGAAGTCAGGGACGACCACCCTGTACCACGACCTGCGCGCCCACCCAAAGGTGTTCATCCCCGTGGACAAGGAGATGCACGCGTTGATCGATGCGGACGTTTGCACCGAGCGGGGGCGGGCCCACTACGCCTCGTTCTTCGGGCCCGCCAGCGAGGGCCAGCGCCTCGGCGACGCCTCGACGGGCTACACCAAACGCCCCACGCACGAGGGCGTCGCCCAGCGGGCCCTCGACCTGCTCGGCCCCGAGACCGACCTCATCTACATCGTTCGCGAGCCCATCAGCCGGGCTCTCTCCCACCACTACCACGCGCTCAGCTGGGGTGACGCCGACCCCGATCCGAACCGGGCGATCGCTGAGGACTCCTCCTTTCTCGACTACTCGCGGTACGCCTATCAGCTCGAGCCGTGGCTGGAGCGGTTCGGCACCGACCGTCTCCGAGTCGTGAAGTTCGAGGACTACGCCCGCGACCGGGTGGCGGCGGCGGCGGAGCTCTTCGGGTTCCTCGGGCTCGACCCGGACGCCGCCGCGGTGGACGCACAGAAGATCCACAACAAGGGCGACAACCGGGCCGTGCACACCGGGGTGTTCACCGCGATCAACCGGAGCCGGGTCTACCGCGAGGGTCTTCGCCGCGTGATCCCGCCCAACGTCCGCCAGGTGCTCTACCGGTGGTTCTTGCCCAAGGCCCCGGATCGTCCCGGGCCGCCCTCGATCGAGACGCTGACGATGATGAAAGAACGCCTCGGCCCGGACCTGGAGCGGCTCGCGGGCTTGCTGGGCGACTCGGCCCCGGCCTGGGACCTCGACGCGGCGATCGAGAACATCCTCGGCGCCCCGGACCAGGATGAGAACCGGTCACCGGCCCAGGCGGCCCCCGTGAGTCAGCGGGTTCGGGCATGAGCACACTCGTCGCGATCTATCTCTTCGGGCTGTCGGCGTTGATCCTGCTGGTCATGGTCTGGCAGCACGCCACCGGGAAGCGGGAGTTCCTGAGCCTCCGCAACGCGTTCCTGATCGGGTTTGTGATCTTCCAGCTCTCGAGTGTCGGGCTCCGGATGTTCTCCCGCGAGTTCAACGGGTTCCGCATGTCGGATCCGGTCAGCGCCGCCACGGAGTTCTCGATGCTGGCCTCGGTCTTCATCGCGGTCTTCTTCCTGTTCTACGAGGGGGGCTGGGGGGTCAAGAAGCTGGCTTCGAAGGTGCCCCACGTGCCCGAGGCCCACAACCCGGCCGCCCTGATCACGCTGGCGGTGCTGATGACCCTGCTGGCCGTGCCGCTCCGGTTCGCGTTCAACCTGCCCGCCATCGGCGTTCTCGCGAACTTCCTGGGTGTCGGTGCCGCGGCGATGGCGTGCGGGCTGGTGGGCTGGGTCTGGGCGCCCCGGTTGCTGAACCCCGCGATGGCCATCTTCGCGACGCTCTTCCTGGCGGTCAACCTCGTGACCGTGATGACCGGGTCGTTCGGGCGGCGGTCGATCCTCGCCGTCTTCGGGTGCATGGTCTGGGGCATGTACTACTCGCACTGGCGGTACCTGCCCGCCAGGTCGCTGCTGGTGCGGTTCGCCCTGATCTCGGCGGGGCCCGTTATCTTTCTCGCGCTCTACACCTCCGTTCGCTCCGCCGCCGAGCACGACCGGTCCGCGGGCGAGCACATGTCCGCCATCCAGACGGGCGGGAGCGTGACATCCGGGCTGGTCAAGCTTCTCGACGGGCAGGGCACCGGGCCCGCGGGCCTCTGGCTTATCGAGCACTACCCCGAGGACTACCGCCCGCGGTACTTCTTCACCGCGACCTACTTCGTCGGGATCAGCGTGCCCCGGGTGATCTGGCCTGGCAAGCCCGAGCCGCTCTCGGTGCTCATCGCCGACCAGGCCAACATCCGCGGGGTGCAGCAGGACCGGATCAAGCTCTCGTGCGGGATCATCGGGGTCGCCGCCGCGGAGGGTGGCATCTTCGCGGCGATCTTCTACGGCGCGTGCGGCGGGCTCTTTCTCCGGTTCTTTGAGCAGATCGCACGCAACAACGTGCGGTGCGTGTTCATCGTGCTCCCGATCGGGGCCGCGATGGGGCAGGTGCTCGGCCTGGCGCGGGGCGACACCTCCGCGTTCGCCAACACCTACTTCATCACCACGATGGGCTCGCTGGCGCTCATGATCCCCATCGGCCGCTTCATGACCCGCTTCGAGACCGAGACCCCCGCGGTGTTCGACGACTACGAAGACGGCACCGACGAGCACGCCGAGCCGGACGAATCCGACTATCTCGAAGACCCGGACCAGGCGGCCTGACCCCATGACGCCCCCCCCTACCTCCGAGACACGTCGCGGGCTGGCGCGGATCACCACCAACTACGCCCGTCTCGGGCTCACGCTCCTCTTCGGGCTCGCGCAGGTGCCCATCCTGTACGCCGGGCTCGGCAAGAACGCCTTCGGGCTCTGGGGGCTGCTCCTCTCCACCGCCGGCATCGCCGGGCTCTTCCGAGAGGTCGTCAAGTACTCCCTCAACCGAGAGCTCGGCGAGGCCCTGCACACCGGCGACCCCGCCGCCTTCAAACGCACCTTCGTCGCCGCCTACGCCGTCTGCGCCGTCCTCACCGCCCTGGCCGCACTCCTCTTTCTCCTCCTCATCGCCATCGTTCCCTTGTTCGACGTCCCCGATCACCTCGTCACGCCCGCGCGATGGGCCCTGGCCGCACGCGGGGGCTTCACCTGCGTGGTGCTGGCGCTCACCCCGACCATCAACATGCTCATCATCACCGAGCGCATGACCCTCTACAACGCCTGGATGACGCTCGAGCGGGCCGCCCCCCTCACCGCCGCCGTCGTCCTCTTTCTCGTCCTCAAGGTCTCGGATCCCGCCGTCGGCCTCGTCCAGTTCGCGGCCTGGTCCGCCCTGGGCATGGCCGCCGCCGCGATGGTCGCAACCGCCGTCGCGGTCCGGACCGATCGGAGACTCATGCCCGTCCTCGCCAGGCCCGACCGCGAGCCTCTTCGAGCCATCCTCACCACCGGCGGCTGGAACACCCTCGTGGTCATCGCCCTCAACCTCCACCTCCGGTTCGCGCAGATCATCATGAACATCGCGTTCGGGCTCACCGGTAACGCCGTCTTCACCATCGCGACGCAGCTCACCTCCTACGCCCGCATGGCGACGGTGGGCATGACCGACGGGCTCGACGCGGTCGCCGCCCGCCTGTCGGCCGACCCCAACGACACGGCCAGCCTCAAGGCCGTCGCGCGGAACTCCACGCGGCTCCACGCCCTGGTCGCGCTCCCGGCCGCCCTGAGTATCATCGTCCTGGTCGAGCCCATCCTGCGGGTCTGGGTTGCCGGCCGCTTCGAGGACCCCGACACCATGCTCCCGCTGACCGTGACCACCATCCGCGTCCTCGCGCTGGGCATGGCCGCCCGGGCGATCTCCGACGGGTGGACCCGCCTGCTCTACGGCGCCGGGCACGTCAACAGGTACGCCCCCCTGATCGCCGTGGGCGGGCTGCTCAACCCCGTCATCGCGATCGGCATCATCGTCGCCGCCCGCACGGGGGTCCTCCCCGTGAGCGCCGGGTTCTACGGCCCCGCGATCGCCTACACCGCCATCTTCACGGTCGTGCACCTGTTCCTGCTCGCCCGGATCGCCGCTCGCTGCCTGGAGGAGTCCACCGCCCAGACCCTCGCGCCGATCGTCCGCCCGCTGCTCGTCACCGCGATCGCCTCGCCCGCCCTTATCGTCCCGGTGGTGTTCGCGGGCCCGTCGAGCTGGCAGACCCTCGCCGTCGCGCTGCCCGTGTTCGCGGCCCTGTTTGTCCCGCTCGCCTGGGTGCTCGTGCTCGAGCCGGCCGAGCGTCAGCGGTTCGCCCGTGTCGCGGGCCGTCTCGCCCGCCGCGGCCGACCCGCGCCTTGACCCCTACCCTGTTCCCATGCCCCTCAAGCTCTACAACACCGCGACCAAGAAGATCGAGCCCGTCACCCCGGCCGACCCGGCCAACGTCACGTTCTACACCTGCGGCCCCACCGTCTACGACGACGCGCACATCGGCAACTTCCGCTCCTTCCTCGCCGCCGACCTGCTGCGACGGTTTATCGAATCACCCCTGTGCGAACTCGTCGATATCAACAACCCTGACGGTCCGCCGCACAAGGGCCCCCGCAACGTCCGCCACGTGATGAACATCACCGATGTCGGGCACATGACCGACGACGCAGCCGCCGACGGCGGGGGCGAGGACAAGATGGCGACCGCCGCGGTCCGTCTCGAGGCGGCGAAGAAAGCCGGCACCGTCCACGCCGACGCGAACGTGGACCCCAACGACCCCGTCGCGATCTCGCGGTTCTACGCCGAGCGGTTCATGGACGACGCCAAGAGGCTGGGCCTCAAGGTCGCCATCGAGGCCGGCGCCTCCGACAAGGCCCGCAAGGACCTCATGCCCTTCGCCTCCGAGCACATCGACGGCATGAAGCGGGTCATCGAGGACCTGCTCGAGCGAGACCTGGCCTACACCGGCGGCGAGCCGGGCCGCCGAGCGATCTACTTCGACGTGCAGAAGTTCGCGGCGTACGGCACGCTCTCGGGCAACACGCTCGACAAGCTGCACACCGGCGCGGGCGGCCGCGTGGACGAGGGCAACCAGAGCGAGAAGCGGGACTCGGCCGACTTCCTGCTCTGGAAAGAGGACGCCACGCACCTGATGAAGTGGCCCGCCCCGAGCCACGCGGCGTGTGAAGGCTGGGGCGAGGGCTACCCCGGCTGGCACATCGAGTGCACCGCGATGAGCCTGGCCAACCTGGCGAACTCGCTCGACGCGGCCAAGGCCCGCCACAGCACCATCGACCTGCACTCCGGCGGCGAGGACAACATCTTCCCCCACCACGAGTGTGAGAACGCCCAGAGCTGCGCCTTCACCGGAGCAGAACAGTTCGCCCGCCACTGGTTCCACCCCCGGTTCCTGATGGTCAGCGGCAAGAAGATGTCCAAGAGCGCGGGGACGTTCTACACACCGAGGCAACTGTTCGAACAAGGCATCGAGCCCGCTGCGGTTCGGCTAGAACTGATCAAGAGCCACTACCGCAACAACGCAGACTTCTCGATGCAGGGGTTGAAGGACTCGCAGCGAAGAATCGAGCGGTGGAGGCTTATTTCTAAGGATATCCTGTGCAGAAGCCTTAGAACCACAGACGCAAGCCGGCTACAAAGAGATTCACGACCGCCAAATGTTCCAGCAGAAATCTTGTCGCTGGCCTCTGAATCGCTTTCTGATGACTTGAATATCTCACGATTGTTGGCGGTAGTGGAGCGGGCGATGTCTGAGCTAACGATGTACACGCTCTTAGATCCAACCCCTGAAGATGAAAAACAGATGGAAAAGGAATGGGGTTCGCTCGTTGAAGCAACGAAGCTGCCGAGCGAGCCTTTGCAAATCGAAGACACACGCAAACTGCTCGAATCGGCCAATGAGGCTGACCATTCAGTCGCCGCCCTCCACCTCATCGACAACATCCTCGGCGTGATCTTCCAGCCGCCCATCGAGAAGCAAACCTTCTCCATCGGCGTCTTCCTCCCCGGCGCCACCCCGTCGCCCGAGATCGAAGAGCTGCTCCTCAAACGCGCCGAGGCCAAGAAGGCCAAGGACTTCGCGACCGCAGACACCATCCGCGACCAGCTCGCCGCGATGAAACTCGCCATCAAGGACGTCGCCGGCGGCCGCGTCGAGGTGGGGCCGGCGTAGCCAGGCACTTTATTTCTCGTGGTTTTATGGGTTCTCGGCATGAGCGAGGTACGCTCATGACCATGGAGGAGGCATGAAATGGGTCACACAGCTTTGGCAATGAGCTCGATCATGGTTTGCTCCGCACTGGCGAGTGCGGGGCCGGTGGTCTTTGATTTCGAGAACCAGGCCTCAACCGATCCGGGAGCCGGCGGCGAACAAGCCGAAGCCTTGACGACTCTCGCACTCCAGCAGGGCGGCCTCGGGCTCACGATTTCACGCCAGGGGGAGTCGCCATTCGACATCGTGGACCGCGCCAACATCGGCAACGGTAGTTTCCTCCCGCTCGAGTACGGCCAGCGCAGCCTCTCGGGCTTTGCCGACATCCAAAGCTCATCCTCCTTTCTCTTCGTCTTCGATCAGGTGGTGAGCTCGTTCTCCGTTTCCTTCGGCAACAACGGCGATACGGAACAGGACCCCCCAGTGATCCTCCAGGCCTTTTCCGACGCGAGCTTCAGTTCCTCTCAGCTGGTAGCACAATCCGAGGGCGTGTTGCCGACCAAGAATGAGGCTGTAACGGACATCACCGAGATGACCCTAACTGTCACGGGCGAGTTCCAAGCGGTTCTCTTCTTTGGGATCACCCTGAGTTCAACGTGCCCATCTGATTGCCCCCCGAATTACAACAACTTCTACTTCGACAACATCGTCGTGTCGGCCGTACCGGCTCCGGGCATGATCGGATGCCTTGTGATCGCGGGGGGACTAGTTTCTCATCGACGCCGTTGAACACGCTGCAAAGCAGCAGTCTCGCCCATGCCACGCCGAAGGGCAAGGACTACGCCGCGTCTGGCGTGATTTGCAACGAGCTGGTCAGCATGGGCTTGGCGATCAAGGACGTCGCCGGCGGCCGCGTCGAGGTCGGCCCGGCCTGACGCCTATCGGTTGTACGGGTTGATCCCCAGCACGCCGAAGCTGACGATCAGATACGCCCAACTGACCGCGCACCAGATTCGACCGCGCTCGCCTTGCCCAGACACACCCACCGATCGCCATCAGCCCGGTGAACCCGAGCAGGGCGGTGTTCATCGGGGACATCGCATCGCCCCAGTAGTGGCTTTGCCACAAATCGACACCGGCCGCGATCAGGTTCATGAGCCCGACCGGCGCGAGCAGCACGATCAGGTATGCCGAAAGGTGCACGTGCCCCAGCGGCTCGGGGTCGAGCACCGTCTCCTCGCACCCGCACTCCGGGCACGGGTGATCGGGCAGGTCGGCCATCGGGTACCCGCACTTGGCACACCGGATCAATGGCGTACCCCGCTGGGCCTCGTTCTCCGATCGAGGATCGCTCATCTGTGGAGTGTACATTCGGCCCGCGTACTTCGAGAGGGATGCAGGGGACACCTCCCCCGCATCAGGGACTCCGCTTGATCCCGTGATCGTCGGAGCGCCCACGCCACTTACGCTTGCAACATCCAGTTGTAGAGCACCGCCCACGCGAGCCTCGCGACGAGCCAGCACACCAGCGAGAGCTCGATCGGCACGACCACCTCACGCGGGCGTCCCCAGAGCACTCGGCGGCGACCCCGGTACAGCCAGACCGCGACAGCGAGTGAAAGGAGCAGGCCTGCGGCCCCGAGTGTTCCGCTGATCCAGAGCACGCGAGGCACGCCGCCGAGGCCCGGCGAGTTCACCAGGCCGTTCCCGTTCAGCAGCACGCCGGTCGCGACCACGCCACCGCTCTGCATCGCACCCATGAAGACGAGCCAGACGCACAGCCCCATCGCCACGAACCGCGCCACGCCGCCGGCCTTGTTCCAGCCCTCGTACCAGCCCGCCTCGTTCACCACGCCGCACTCGGGGCACCGCAGGCTCGGGAGTCCGATCAGCTCGTACCCGCACCGGCAGCACGGCCGCTGCGGCCCCCGCTTCCCGCGCCGCTTGCCCCGCTTCTTCTGTCGCCAGTTGATCGCCCTCTGCACTCGCCACGGGTACGCCAGCCAGGTCATTTTGTGTCGCCGAAGCCACCACCGCATGGGCCAAGCGTATCGCGCCTCGTTGGCCAACGGGCTGGCCTAACCCTTCACAAACTCGAACCGCCCGCTCTCAAACCCAACCCGCACCGTATCCCCGCTCCCAAACTCCCCCGCCAGCACGCGGCTGGCCAGCGGGTTCTCCAGCTTGCTCTGGATCGCTCGCTTGAGTGGCCGCGCCCCGTACGCCGGGTCCCAGCCTTCATCTGCGATTGCGACCATCGCTTCGTCGCTGATCTCGAGTGTGATCCCGCGCGCTGCGAGCCGATCGATCAGCCGCCGCGTCTGGATCTTCACGATCCCGGCGAGCTGCTGCTTCTTGAGCTGGTGAAAAACGACGACCTCGTCGATCCGGTTCAAGAGCTCGGGGCGGAAGAACTGCTCGCGAACGCCGATGTTCATGCTCGCGTTCATCTGCCCCTTACGGGCCGCCTCCTCGGCGCTGAGCCCCGTGGCGTCGATGTCCGCCCCCGGCCCGCGCCGGATCAGGTCACGAACCGCGGCCTCGATCTCCCAGTCCTCCGCGCCGCTCTCGGTCATGTCCATGATCCGCTGGCTGCCCAGGTTGCTCGTCATGATCACGACCGTGTTGCGGAAGTCCACCGTCCGCCCCTGCCCGTCGGTCAAGCGGCCGTCGTCGAGCAGTTGCAGCAGGACGTTGAACACGTCCGGGTGTGCCTTTTCGACTTCGTCCAAGAGGATCACGCAGTACGGCCGCCGCCGCACCGCCTCGGTCAACGCCCCGCCCTCCTCGTATCCGACATACCCCGGGGGCGCGCCGATCATGCGGCTGACCGCGTGCTTCTCCATGTACTCGCTCATGTCGATGCGGATCAGCGAGTCGGCCGTCTCGAACAGCTCGATCGCTAGCGCCTTGCACGTCTCGGTCTTGCCCACGCCGGTCGGCCCGAGGAACAGGAAGCTGCCGATCGGTTTGTCCGGGTCGCCGAGCCCGGCGCGAGATCGTCGTACCGCGTCGGCGACCGCCCGCAGCGCCTCGTCCTGCCCGATCACCCGCTCGCCGAGGTGCTCTTCGAGCTTCACCAGCTTCTCGCGTTCGGCCTCGACCAGCTTGCTCACCGGGATCCCGGTCCATCGGCTCACGACCTGGGCCACCTGCTCGGCGTCCACCTCTTCCTTGATCATGGTTTCGCCCTGGGCCTGCCGGGCTTTGATTGCAGATTCAGCCTGCGCCAATCGGGTCTCCAGTTCGCGCATGTCGCCGTACTGAATCCTGGCCGCCGCCTCAAGGTCGCCTCGCCGCTGCGCCTGCTCCAGCTCGACCTTCTTGCTCTCGATCTCGCTCTTGACCGCGCTGACCGCGTCCACCTCTGCTTTTTCAGCGTTCCACTGGGCGCTGAGCACCCGGTTCTTCTCGCCCAGGTCCGCCAGCTCGCCCTCGACCCGGTCAAGCTCCGCGGTCGGCCTCTCGCCCTTGCCCTCTTTGGCTTCGATCTTCAGCGCCTCGCGCTCGATCTCCAGCTGCATGATCTTCCGCCGCAGCTCATCGAGCTCGAACGGCAGCGAGTCGGTCTCCATCCGCAGGGCGCTCGCGGCCTCGTCGATCAGGTCGATCGCCTTGTCGGGCAAGAACCGGTCGGTGATGTACCGATCGCTCAGGGCCGCAGCCGCGAGGATCGCCCCGTCCTGGATCCGCACCGCGTGGTGCGTCTCGTAGCGTTCTTTGAGCCCGCGCAGGATCGCGACCGTCTCCTCGACCGACGGCTGTCCCACCAGCACCTTCTGGAACCGCCGCTCGAACGCCGGGTCCTTCTCGATGTGCTTGCGGTACTCGTCCAGAGTCGTCGCCCCGATGCACCGCAGCTCGCCGCGTGCGAGCGCGGGCTTGAGCAGGTTGCCAGCGCTCACCGCGCCCTCAGCCGCCCCCGCCCCGATCACCGTGTGCAGCTCGTCAATGAACAGCACCACCGCACCCTCAGCCGCGGTGATTTCTCTCAACACCGCCTTCAACCGGTCCTCGAACTCGCCGCGGTACTTCGCGCCCGCGAGCAGTTGCCCGACATCGAGCGCCATGATCCGCTTGTTCTTCATGCCTTCGGGGCAGTCGCCGCTGATGATCCGCAACGCCAGTCCCTCAGCGATCGCGGTCTTGCCCACGCCGGGCTCGCCGATCAGGACCGGGTTGTTCTTGGTCCGTCGGCTGAGCACCTGCATGCACCGCCGGATCTCCTCGTCGCGCCCGATGACCGGGTCGAGCTTGCCCTGCTGGGCGCGCTCGGTCAGGTCGATCGCGTACTTGGAGAGCGCCTCGAAGTTGGCTTCTGCGTTCTGGTCCGTCACGTGCTCCACCCCGCTGGTGGCGCGGATCTGCTCGACCGCGATCTTGATTGCTTTCTTGTTCGCCCCCAGCGTGCCCAGCACGTCCCTGGCCGGTCCGTTCACGTCCGCCAGCGCGAGCAGCAGGTGCTCGGAAGAGACGTAGCTGTCGCCCATGCTCTTGGCCTCGCTGTCGGCCTTGGCCATGAGCTCCATGATCTGCCGCCCGCCGCTGCCCGCCCCGCTGCTCGTGGTCGGGAGCCTTCCCAGTTCGGCCTCGACGACCTGCACGACCCGCGCCGCATCAACCCCAGCCTTTCCTAGCACGTTCGCGCCGGCTCCCTTGGAGTCCTCGACCATCGCGTGCAACAGGTGCAAGCCGCCGACCTCGGGGTTGCGTCGCTGTACCGCGTCCTGCTGGGCGCTCGCCAGAGCCTGCTGGGCTACGTTCGTGAGGTTGTCCATCGCCATGGTTCGGTCCTTCCTGCGGGAGGTATTCGCCCGCCGCCGTGCGAACTGGCGTGGCCGGCCGAGTCGAGAACCCCGGGGCGGTCGCGCACGGATCGCACCAGTCACCTTGCAACCGGCGCGCCGAACCGTCCCCACCCCTCACGGGGCGGGATTCACGATAAAAACCGCGTTTCAATGCATGAAACGAGCCCGGAGTGCGAGCGACGGGACACCTCGCTGCCACCCAGACCCCCCGACCGCCGAACTGGCAGGGAAGAAGTTTGTACGCAGAGGCGCAAAGAGAAAACCGGAAGGCTCAGAGGAATCAGCATGGACCGATGAGATCGAAGAGCGATCCGACACGGCGCCCTTTCGGGTCTTCTCCGCGCCTCTGCGTACCGGTCTCGGCCTTCCCCTGATGCCCGGTGCCTGATCCCTGATGCCTAAGCGCTCACCCCCCGCTTGCGCTCCCCACCAGCTCATCGTTGGTCGCAAACCGCTTCATCGCGCCAAGCAACTGCTCCACCTGCTGCGGCGGCGGCATGCTCATCATCCTCCGCCGCAGTGCAGTAATCGTGCTGAGCGTCTGCTCGTCGAGCAGCAGGTCTTCCTTGCGGGTCCCGCTCGCAGCCAGGTTGATCGCCGGGAAGATCCGCCGCTCTGAGATCTTCCGGTCCAGGATCAGCTCCATGTTGCCCGTGCCCTTGAACTCCTCGAAGATCACCTGGTCCATCTGGCTGCCCGTATCGACCAGGCAGCTGGCGATGATCGTCAGGCTGCCCGCTTCTTCGGTGTTGCGAGCCGAGCCGAAGATCCGCTTGGGCACCTCCATCGCGCGGCTGTCGATCCCGCCCGACATCGTCCGCCCGGAGTTCGCGTGCTTGTTGCTCCGGTTGAACGCGCGCCCCAGCCGCGTCAGCGAGTCCATGACCACCACAACATGATGCCCGAGCTCGACCCGCCGTCGGCACCGCTCGAGCGTCATCGTGCTCACCGAGATGTGCCGCTCTAAGTCGTGGTCGTTGCTCGAGGCGAACAGCTCGACCCGGTCCTTCGCCCAGGGCTTGTCCCAGGGCTCGCCCTCGCGGCTCATGAACGCCCGCTTGAAGTCCGTGACCTCCTCGGGCCGCTCGTCGATCAGCAGCAGCACGACCTCGACGTCCTGGTGGTTCATCAGGATCCCGGTCGCGATGTCCTTGAGCAGCGTCGTCTTGCCGGCCTTGGGCGGGCTGACGATCAGCCCACGCTGCCCGCGCCCGATCGGGCAGAACAGATCGATCAGGCGGCACGACGGGCTGCACCCCGGGTACTCGAGCTTGAGCCGCGGCTGCGGGTCGATGCTCGTCAGGTCCTCGAAGCTCTTCTTGCCCGCGAAATCGTCGGGCTGCATGCCCTCGATCTCGAGGAAGCGCTCGACCACGGGGCGGGCCTTGCGGTTGGGGTTGTTGGGCTTGCCACGGCGGCGGCGGGGCTTGCGGTCAACCACCTCCACCACGACCTCGAGCCCGTTGCGCAGCGGGAGCTCGTCTCCGAACTTCAGGGGCACAAAGGGGTCATCTGCCGACTCACACACGGAAAGACCCTCGCCCCGCTGGCGAATCCGGCCTTCCGCTCGAGCCGGCCATTCAAGAATGCCGGTCAGCGTCTTCGCTTCCATATTGTCAAATCTCTCGCCGAACACCCTGTCCTGGCAAATCCACGCCTGCGGACAGCGAGCCGGCAACGCCGCACCCCTATGGGGCAGCGCGCGTTACAGCCACAAGTATCGCCGCTGCGCCCCCCCCGCGTCAACTAACAATCGGGATATTCATCGGCCAAATACCAAACAAACATCGGCAAGTCTCCTCGCTTCATCCCCCCAACCAATCCCGCCGCATCCCCTACTATCGACCCGTGCAATCCCTTCAGGGCATCCCGGTCTCCGACGGTCTCGTCATCGGCACCGCGGTCATCCTGCCCACGCTGGGCAAGGCCCGAAAGGTCAAGGACCGCTCCATCGAGCCGGCGCAGGTCGAGCAAGAGCTCGAGATGTTCAACGAGGCCCGCCTGGCCGCGATCGACCAGCTCAACACGCTGCACACCGCGGCTCACCGTGAGATGGGCGCCGAGGCAGCCAAAATCTTCCTGTTCCACATGGGGGCTCTCGCCGACCACGCCCTGCTCGACCCGATCCGTAAGTCGATCCAGGCCGACCATCTCGCCGCCGAGCCCGCGACCGCCAACGCCTTCGACGCCCTGGCCGCCCGGTTCGCCGCTCATTCCGACGGCACCTTCCGCTCCAAGGTCAACGACCTGGAGGACCTCAAGTGCCGCCTGCTTGACCACTTGGCCGGGCGTGAGACGGGCCAGCTCCCCGATTTCCCCGAGGGGGCGGTCGTTATTGCCGACGACCTGACCCCGTCGCAGACCGCCGCGTTTGACCGCACCAAGGTCGTCGGCTTCGTCACCGATCTGGGCGGCAAGACCTCCCACACCGCGATCGTGGCGAGGGCTCTGGGCCTGCCCGCCGTGGTCGGGTGCCTCTCGGCGACCGAGATCGCCGTGGACGGCGACCCGGTCATCGTGGACGGCAAACGCGGCCGCATCATCCTCAACCCAGATGCCAAGACCCTCGAGAAATACCACCAGCAGCGGGCCAAAAACGAGGCCTACCGCCTCTCGCTCGACGACCTGATCGACCTGCCCGCACAGACCTCAGACGGCGTCCCGATCGAGCTCCTGGGCAACATCGAGTTCCCCGACGAGGCCGAGCACGTGCTCTCGGTCGGCGGCAAGGGCATCGGGCTCTACCGCACCGAGTTTTTGTTCCTCACCTCCGACCACGAGCCCTCCGAGGAGGAGCACTACCAGGCCTACGCCGAGTGCATCAACAAGCTGGGCGGCGAGCCGCTCACCATCCGCACCGTGGACCTGGGGGCCGACAAATACACCCAGGCCCGGGCCGAGATCCCCGAGCGCAACCCGTTCCTGGGGCTCCGCTCTATCCGCTACTGCCTCCAGAACGTCCCGATGTTCAAGCGGCAGCTGCGGGCCATCCTCCGGGCCTCGGCGTTGGGGCCCGTCAAGGTCATGTTCCCGCTGATCACCTCGGTCTCCGAGTTCCGGGCGGGCAAGATGCTCCTCCGCGACGCCATGGAGGATCTCGACGACCTGGGCCTGCCCTACGACCGCAACATCCCCGTCGGGATGATGGTCGAGGTGCCGTCAGCCGCCATCCAGGCTGCCACGTTCGCCAAGGAGGTCGATTTCTTCTCCATCGGGACCAACGACCTCGTCCAGTACACCCTGGCGGTCGATCGGACCAACGAGCGGGTCGCGAGTCTGTATAACCCGGCCCACCCCGCGGTCCTCAAACTCATCCGGGACGTCTCCCGGGCCGCCAAGCGGTACAACATCCCGGTCTCCTGCTGCGGGGAGTCGGCGGCGGACCCGGAATTTGCGGTCTTGCTGATCGGGCTCGGGCTGCATACCCTCTCGGTGACGGCCTCCTCCATTCCGCCACTCAAGCGAATGATCCGGAGCATTTCAGCCGATCAATGCGAGAGAATCGCTAAAAAAGCGATCTCCTTCGATTCGGACACCGAGGCCCAAGCCTACGTCCGCGACAAGATCTTGAAACTCATCCCCGACGCCTACGACGGACGGTCCGTTGACTAACACGAAGCGAACATCGCTTCGAATCGGGCGGGGGAGAGACGAAACACCGTGCGGCAACCCGACACCGCGTTCACGCGATCGGGCCCCGAGAGACAACCGCAGATCACCCCCGCTCGCTCACGCGAGCCGGCGACTCCCTTGGGAGGCCGCCGAGCCGGGGTTCCCCGCGACGACCTCTCCCGCACACGCGAGCAACCCCGCTGTGACCCTTCTCGTCACAACATCCCGAAACACGACCGCCCGCCCAGGCTTCCCGCCGGGCGCGCGTCTCGCTGCACCGGGGCCCGGGTCGCTCGCTCAACACCCGTGAGCGAGAACCGATGACCAACGAGACCGATACCCCTTCCGCCCCTTCCACCCCTTCCGACGACCTCAACAGCATCAGCAGCCAGACAAGCCCGGGGGCCGGCTCCCCCGACGGCTCTGGTGCCGGAGATGACGCGGCCCCGACCTCCAAAAAGACGTCCAAGAGGACGACCAAGAAGACCACCAAGAAGCCCGCAGCCAAGAAGACGACCAAGAAGGTCGCCAAGAAGCCCGCGGCCAAGAAGACGACCAAGAAGGTCGTCAAGAAGGCTGCGGCCAAGAAGACCGCCAAGAAGACGACCAAGAAGACCAGCGCCAAGCCCGCCGACGAGCAGAGCGAGACGGACACCGGTGCTGATGCCGAGCCCGTCGAAACCACGCGGGTCGAAGCGGTCGAGACCGCCGAGTCCGAGCCCTCCAAGCCCGCAGCCAAGAAGACCGCCAAGCGGTCGAGCAAGCGGGCCCCGCGCCGGGCCCCGTCCGCGGGCGACGCGCTCGAATCGGGCGATCTGGCTGCTTCTGAGCAGGCCGACGCCGAGATGATCGTCAACTACGTGCCCGGCGAGGAATGCCGCATCGCGATCGTCGAGGACGGGCAGCTCGAGGAGTTCTACTCCGAGCCGACCGGCTCGGTCTCTCGCGTTGGCAACATCTACGTCGGCCGCGTCACCAACGTCGAGTCCTCCATCCAGGCCGCGTTCGTGGACTTCGGGCTCCCCGAGAACGGGTTCTTGCACTCCTCGGACATCCACCCCCGCTACTTCCCCTCGGGCTCGGACACCGAGCAGGTCGGCAAGAAGACCCCCCGCCGCGAGCGGCCCCCGATCCAGCAGTGCCTCAAGAAGGGGCAGGAGATCATCGTCCAGGTGCTCAAGGAGGGCGTGGGCACCAAGGGCCCGAGCCTGACCTCGTACCTCTCGGTGCCCGGCCGCTACCTGGTGATGATGCCCGACATGGACTCGCTGGGCGTTTCCCGCAAGGAGGACGACGAGGAGAAGCGCCGCGAGGCCAAGCGGATCCTCTCGCAGCTGGACATCCCCTCTGGCTTCGGCTTCATCCTCCGCACCGCCGGGTTCGGCCGCACCAAGGCCGAGCTCAAGCGAGACCTCGCCTACCTGCAGCGGCTGTGGCTGGACATGGAGAAGCGCCGCAGAAAGGGCAACAAGCCCCGCCTGCTCTACTCCGAGTCTGACCTGCTGCTCCGCTCCATGCGAGACCTGGTCGGTGCGCACATCACCCGTGTTGTCATCGATGACCCGTCCGCGCTCGAACGGGCCGCCCGGTTCCTCAAGATCGTCTCGCCCCGCTCGCAGGCCAAGCTGGCCAGCTACGACGGGGCTCGCCCGGTCTTCTACGCCTTTGGCATCGAGGACCAGATCAAGATGATCCACTCGCGCGAGGTGCCGCTGCGCTCGGGCGGGCGGCTGATCATCGACCAGACCGAGGCGCTCGTCGCGATCGACGTGAACTCGGGCAAGTCGCGCGGGGCCAAGGACGCGGAGACCAACGCGTACAAGACCAACCTCGAGGCGGTGGACGTCATCTGCCGCCAGCTCCGCCTGCGAGACCTCGGCGGGCTCGTCATCTCCGACCTCATCGATATGCGACACCTCCGCCACCGCCAGGCGATCGAGCAACGCTTCCTCGAGCGGCTCAAGACCGACCGGGCCAAGTCCACCATCCTCCCGATCTCGCAGTTCGGCATCCTCGAGATGACCCGCCAGCGGATGCGTGGCAGCCAGGAATCGCTCAACTTCGCCGACTGCCAGACCTGCAAGGGCCGCGGGCTCGTGCAGCGGCCCGACTCGGTCACCGCCGAGGCGCTGCGCCAGCTGGCCGACATCCTCCAGCACGACAAGGTCGACCGGGCCGAGCTGGTGGTGCACTCCAAGATCGCCGGCTCACTGCTCACCACCCGTCGAGCCTCGCTCACCCGAGTCGAGCTGCGATCGGGCAAGAAGGTCGATGTCCGCGTCTCCGAGACCCACGCGCTCGACCGCGTGACGATCTACGCCTACGACGCGAGCGGGAACGACCTGGACGCCGACCGGTTCAGGGCGACTAAGCAGGCCCCGCAGGTGACGCCGTATGACCCGGGCGAGATCCCCGACGACGGCGACGACGGCTTCGCCGCGGACCTCAAGTCCGAGGCCGCCGCCCAGTCCACCTCCGCCCTGGCCGAGCAGCTCCTGCACGTCTCCAAGGCCGAGACCGACGACTCGCTGATGGAGATCGCCGAGGGCGACCTGCCGCCCGAGGGCGACGGGCAAGGCGAGGGCGGCAAGAAGAAGCGCCGCCGACGCCGGGGCGGGCGAGGCCGCCGCAAGGAAGGCGAAGAGCAAGACCAGGGCGAGAACGCCGGCCGCGACGACTCGGGGAGCCGCCAGAGCGACAACCAGAGCGACAGTTCGGACAGCCAGAGCGAGCCGACTTACGCCAACCCGAAGGCCGAGGACGGCACCGACGGCAGCGAGGGCGACGAATCCCGCGATGGGGAAGCCCGTGACGGGGAGGCCCGCGAGGGCGACGCCAGTGGCGAGGGTGGCAAGAAGAAGCGCCGCCGCCGCCGTCGGGGCGGACGAGGCCGACGCGCCGAGGGCGAGAACGCCGAGGGCGAACAGACCGAGGGCCAACGCGCCCAGGGCGAGCAGGGCGACTCAGACTCGCACGAGTCCAACAACGCCAGCGTTCTCGAGCCCACCGCGGCCGAGCCCGTCGGCACCGGTCCCAAGGCACCCCGGGCTGTCGCGAGCGACGACCACGCCGAGGAAAACACCGAGGACCGGGGCGACGCGCCCAGGAAGAAGCGTTCTCGTCGGGGCGGCCGCAACAGGTCCGGCTCCAAGGGCGAGGGGTCTTCTGGCGAGAGTTCGCCAAGCCGGGAGGGCTCTTCGAGCAGCGAGAGCAGCTCGGCAGCGAAGCCCAAGCCCACAGCCAAGCCCAAGCCCTCCTCTAGCGCCGAGCCCAAGGCCGCCGCAGCCCCGGTCAAGAAGAAGCGCCGCACGCTCTACTCCTCCACCCGCCGCAAGCTCTCCGGGGCCGAGGCCGAGCGACCCAAGGACTGAGCCGCCAAAGGACGGGCGGGGCCCGCGAGGGGATTTGTGGGACAGGCGTCCCGCCTGTCAGCCTTAGCAGTTGGTGCTTCGGGTGATGTCGCGTCACCCGACGCACTACCCTTGCCCTATGCCCGCCGCCTCCGATTCCCTGCAATCCCGAATCGACGACCGGTCGATCACGGTCGCGGTGATCGGGCTCGGCTACGTCGGGCTGCCGTTGGCCGCCGCGTTCGCCCGCGCGGGCATCAACACCATCGGCTACGACACGGACCCGGCCAAGATCGAGGCCCTGCAAGCGGGCCGCGACTACCTCACCCACCTGGGCTCGACGTTCGCTGCCGACCTGCTCGCCACGGGCCGCTTCACGCCGACTGCGGATATCGCCGACCTGGACGGCTCAACCGAGGACCCCTCGCGGCGGGGCGGGGCCGACGCGATCCTCATCTGCGTGCCCACACCGCTGCACGCGGACCGGACGCCGGACCTGAGCGCGGTCGAGAACACCGCCAAGAGCCTCGCCGCGGCACTAACCACCCCCCACGCCACCCCCCACACCTCCCCCCACGCCCCCCCGCGTGAGCGGCTCGTCTCGCTCGAGTCCACCGTCTACCCCGGCGTCACGCGTAACACCCTCGCCCCGATCCTGAAACCCATTCCCGGGGCTACCTACGTCGCCTACTCGCCCGAGCGGGAGAACCCGGCGCCCGCCGGCAGCGACGCGCCGCAGACCACCGCGATTCCCAAGCTCGTCGCCGGGCTCACCCCCGAAGCGACCGACCTGGCCCGCGCGGTCTATGGCTTAGCGTTCAAGACCCTCGTGCCTTGTGCCTCGCCCGAGATCGCAGAGAGCGCCAAGCTGCTCGAGAACGTCTACCGCGCGGTGAACATCGCGTTGGTCAACGAGTTCAAGATGACGCTGATCGATCTGGGCATCGACCCGCACGCCGTGATCGAGGCCGCCGCGACCAAGCCCTTCGGCTTCGCCCGCTTCGACCCCGGCCCGGGGCTCGGCGGGCACTGCATCCCTATCGATCCGTATTATCTCGCCCATGTCGCCAAGGACACGCCCCACCCCGCCCGGTTCGTCGAGCTGGCCGGGCAGACCAACCACGACATGCCGGCCTACGTCGTGCAACGCACCGAAGGGGCGCTCGCGGCCCGCAACACCCCGCTCAGCAGCGCCAGGGTCCTCGTGCTCGGGCTTGCGTACAAGAAGAACATCGACGACGTCCGCGAGTCGCCGGCCTTCGTGATCATCGAAAAACTGCGGGCCGCGGGCGCACAAGTCTCGTACCACGACCCCCACGTGCCGCGTACGCACCCGATGCGGCACTACGACATCGACATGGAGTCCGTCGGGCTGACCCGCGAGGCGGTCGAGTCGACCGACGCGGTCATCATCGTCACCGACCACGACGCGATCGACTACCAGTTGCTGGCGGACCACGCGGGCCTCATCATCGACACCCGCAACGCGATGAGCCGAATCGCGAGCCCCAAGGCCGCGATCGTCAAGGCGTGAGCGGTCGGCTCATCCCCCGGTCGCTTCCACAAATTCTGCGATGAACGCGTCCAGATCCGCCAGGTCCAGCACGCGGTCTCGGTTGATGTCCGCGATCCCGCGGCCCGCGAGGAAGGCCTCGACGAACGCCCCGATGTCCCCATGATCGATCACGCCGTCGCCGTTCATGTCAGCGACGCCCGCCCGCATCTCGAACCGCACGACGCCCGAGCCGCCGTCGGCAAACTCGACGACCGCGGTGATGAACCCGGTCGGCGTCACCCCGGCGAGCTCGATGAAGTTCCCGATCGTGCGCAGCCCGCCGTCCATCGTCTCGACCACGTCGCCCGACCCGAGCAGCCGACGCGGCGAGTCCGCCGTCGCCGGGTCCACGTCGATCGCCCATAACGCCTGCTCGCGACTGCGGGTCAGGTTCGGAATGTCGTCGAACACCAACGCCCGCAGGTCTTCAGCGAATCGAAAGTGAAGCAGCGAGAGGTTGGGCTCTTCCTCGTAAATCACGGTCCCTTCGCCCGGCGCACCTTGCCAAACGCGGTTCGGCGTCTTGGGCACACCGGGTTCTGACCCATCGTCACCGGCCGACCCCCACACTCTTGTGTACAACTGCCCGTCTCGGTCGAACCGCGCCACAGCGGTCTCGGTGCCCGGCCATTGGCTGAAGTACCGCCTTTTGGGCTCCCACAGGCTCTTCAACTCGCCGTCCTTCCACGACAGCAATGACCGCAACGCAGAATAGGTAGATTCGTAAACAGCCTTCCCGGCGATCCGGAGGTCCGCGCGGAACACGACCTCGCCCCGCTCCGAGAGCGCGAAGTCCGCCGGGCTCAGCGGCCGCCCGCCGAACGGCAGGTTCCAGATCTCATCGTCGCCCTCGAACCCGGGCAGCGGCGTCCCGTCCACCGCCACCAACCGTGCGCCGTCCGCGCTCAGCACGCTCAGCGAGCCACGTGTCGCATACCGCTCGCCCGGCCCGCGGTAGGGCCCGCCGATCAGCATCTCGCCCTGCCCGTTCATGAGCAGCACCCGCGCGGGGAAGACCATGCCGCCGTCATCCAGTTGGATCTCCAGCCCGTGCGATTGCGACGGCGGCGTGGGCGACCCAGTCCTCGACTGATAGGCCCCGACGATAAAGCCGTAGCGAGACTCGTTGTCGATGTTGTACTCCCCGACCGTCCGTCCCCAGAACGCGAATCCGGATCCGACCGTCGAGGTCACCGCGCCGATCTCGAGGATCGCTCTTTCGGGGCTACAGCAGGCCGCCGACGGGATCGGTCGCTGGCCGCCAACCCCGTACCAGAGCCCTATGAACGCACCATTGGTGAACGCCGCGCCGATCCCGTCGCCAGCCCGCGCTGCCGAGGCGTTGAGATCGCCTTCGTAGTACAGGAACGTATTTCGACCGTCGGACAGACACGGCCACCCCTTCTCACCCGGAAGGAACCCGCCCAGCCGCACGCCCTCGAACGCGAACGGGTCCACGGTGTACAGGTAGTGCATCGAGCACTCCCACTCGGGCTCAATCCAGTACGACCGGGCGCTGCACCCGAAGAGCGTCCCCTCCTCGATCTGCCAGACCGCGTCGCCGACGCTGTTGACCTGGATCTCGTCCACGGTGCCCTCGAACTCGAAGACGACCATGTGGTCGCGCACCCCGAAGACCTGCCCGCTCGCGGACGCCGAGAGGACAGCCGCCATTCCGATCGCGCAACAACAACGCAGCATTCTCATGCCTTTCATCCCGTGGTTTGTGAACCGACGCCGAGCCCGCACAGCGCTCAGCCGGTCCGGTCAAGAACGACCGGATCCCGACACGCGGCCCCAGAACGACGCCGCGGCAACCCGATCCGTCCCACAACCGCCACCGGTTCCACTCAAATGGCAGACTCGCCAACCCGCACCGGGCGCGCCCCGCCCACTACCATGCCCCCATGCCCCGCACGCTCTGGAAATACATCTTCCTCGAGACCCTTCGGCTGGTCGTCATCGCCAGCTGTGTGCTCGTCACGGTTATCGCGTTCGCGGTCACCGTCAAGCCGCTGGGTGATGGCAAGCTCAGCGCCGCCCAGGCGGTCAGCTTCATGCTCTTTGCGGTCCCCCCGATGCTGGCGTATGCGTTGCCGTTCGCGGCGGGCTTTGGCACGACCCTGGCCTACCACCGTCTCGCCGACGACAACGAGATCTCCGCGGCCAAGGCCGGCGGGCTGTCGCACCGACAGATCCTCGCACCCGCCCTGGCGATCGGGCTCATGCTCGCCCTCGGCGTCGGCCTGCTCAACGACCAGATCATCCCCCGCTTCCTCACCCGCATGGAGCACATGATCACCCAGGACCTCACCCAGGTCATGGTCAACCAGCTCGACCAGGGCCACTCGGCAACGTTCGGCAACACCGAGATCCACGCCGACCGCGTCTTCAACTACCCGCTCGAGGCCGACTCGCCCTACGAACGCACCGTCCGCCTCGACGGGCTCGTCGCGATCGAGACCGAGGCCGATGGCACCATCTCCCTCGAGGCCACCTCCTCCACCGCGTGGCTCTACATCTTCAGGGCCGCGGCCTTGCCCGAGGCCAGCCGGGGCGGCTTCAACCCCGACGACCTGATCGCCAAGATCGTCTTCGACGACGGGGCCGCGTTCGTTGACGGGCAGTACGGCGACATCTCCGACTACGAGACCCGGGCCTGGGCCCTGCCCTCGGCCTTCAACGACGACCCCAAGTACCTCACCGGCGCCGAGCTGCGAGCCCTGCACGACCGTCCCGAGGCCATGTCCTTCGTCGAGTCCCGCCGCCTCGACCTCGCCCGGGCTCTCGCGACCGCCCAGACCATCCGCACCCTCGAACGCCGCGCCTCGACCTCCCGCCAGCTCGTCTTCATCAACGCCCTGGCCGGCCGCACCCTGTTCGTCTCCACGAGCGAGATTACCTGGAACGGGCTGGGCCACTGGGACATCGCCCCGATGCCCGGGCAATCCACCGTCGAGATCGAGGAGCAGGCGGCCGACGGCACGGTCACCCGCTCGCACGCCGCCATCGCCCGCCTCTTCCCGCAGACCCCCAGCGCCTCGACCGAGGGGTTCTTGAACCCGGGAGCCTCCACTGGTGCCGTCTCGCTGCGGTTCCGGCTCGAGCTGCAGGACGTCACCGTTGGCACCTCGACGGGCGACGCCCGACTCGACACCGTCACGCAGATCCCCGAGGAGGTCATCCAGGGCCTGACCATCGAGGGCGACCCGATGCCCGGACTCGCCGCTCTTTCCAGCGCCGCGCTGCTCGAACTGGCCGTGCCCTACCAGGGCCAGGACGACATCAGCCACCGGGCCCAGAACCTGACGCGGATGATCGATGACCTGGGCCGCGAGGTCCTGTCCAAGCGGCACGAGCGGTACGCCATGTCGGCCTCCTGCCTCGTCATGGTGCTCACCGGCGCGGTCATGGCGCTCAAGCTCAAGGACAAGATGCCGCTGGTGATCTACCTCTGGTCCTTCTTCCCCGCCCTGATCACCATCATCATGATCGCCTCGGGGCAGAGCACCATCCACAAAGAGGGCGTGGTCGGCGTCCCGCTGCTCTGGTCGGGTGTCATCGGGCTCGCCGCCTACACCCTTCTCACGCTGCGAAACCTCGCCCGGCGGTGAACGGTCTGCCAGAGCAATCCCCGCGCCCGCTCCGTGAGCCCCGCCCGCTCCGTGAGCCCCGCTGGCTCCGTGAGCCCCGCTGGCTCGGGTGGGTCGGCTCGCCACGGTCCGTGGTCCTGCTCGTACTCCTCGCGACCACGCTCCGCCTCGTCTGGCTCGCGTTCTTCTCCTCGCTGACACTGACCGAGGACGAGGCGCACTACTGGCTGTGGGCCCAGCACCTCGACTGGTCGTACTACTCCAAGGGGCCCGGCGTCGCCTGGCTCATCGCCGCCTCGACCGCCCTCTTTGGCGACACCGAATTCGCCGTGCGTCTGCCCGCTTCTCTTGCTGCCGCGGTCGGTGCCCTCGCCGCCGCGGAGAGCGCCCGTTCGCTCTCGAATGACCGTCGGGCGCACACCTGCGCCTTTGTCGCCGCGGCCCTCTATCTCGTCGCCCCCGCCCTCGCCGTCACTGGCTTCCTCACGACGATCGACGCCCCGTTCCTGGCCTGCTGGATGCTCGCCGTCGCGCTCACCCTGCGCGCGCGCACCGCCCCCCGCCTCTGGGCCCTCGTCGGCGTCACGCTCGCCGTCGGCTTCTTGTTCAAGTACACCATCGCCCTGCTCGTGCCCGGCGTCCTGTGGCTGATCTGGACCCACCGCCACGAGTCCGGCGTCAAGCCCCGCCACCTCATCGCCCTCCTCCTCGCCGCGGCCCTGGGCCTGCTCCCCGTCCTCCTCTGGAACGCACAGCACGACTGGGCCACCCTCCGCCACCTGCTCGGGCACCTTGGCGCCCCGGGCGGCGACACCGGCCCAAGCGCCCCCGTGCCGCTGGCGACCCGGGCCCTGTGGCCTCTCGAGTACCTGGGCTTTCTCCTCTTCATCGCCGGCCCCGTCCCCATGATCCTGCTCATCACCCTCCTCTTCCGCCGGTTCCCCCTCCCCGAGCGCACGCTCGACACCGTCCGCCTCGCCCTCCCGCTCGCAGCGTTTTACCTCGTCGTCTCGCTCATCAACCGGACCGAGGGCAACTGGGCGATCGCGGCCCCCGCGACGCTGATCCCCGCCGCGTCGTGGGCGATCGTGCACGGCGTGCGCCACAACCTCTGGCCCATCCGGTTCCTCTGGGGCGCGACCCTCTTCTCGGGGCTCGCCACCTGGCTCATCTTCTTCACCCTCACCACCATCGCGACGATCCCCGCGCTGCACGCCATCCCGGCTCGCCGCGTCATGGGTTTGCGGGCCCACGCCGCCGCGGTTCAGGCCGAGCTCGATCGGCTGCACAACCAGACCGGGCTGCCCCCGTTCGTCATCACCACCCACTACGGCCGAGCCTCGCAGCTCGCGTTCTACCTGCCCGGGCACCCCACTGTTTATTGCACCAGCGCCAACACGGGCGGCCGCAAGTCGCAGTTCAACCTCTGGCCCCGCACCGACCTGGACAACCCCGAGACGCAACGAGAACTCGTCGCCCGACCCGCCCTCGCCCTCGGCGGCGACGCGCAGCACTGGCTCCCCGCCTTCGAGTCCCTCGGGCCGCTCGGCCCGCTGCACGCCGAGCCCAAGGCCAACCGCTCGGCCTACCTCGCCTACGGCTACCGAGGCTTCGATACCTGGACCCCGTGGCAGAACCGAGACGGCTGGACCGGCCCCAACTCCCCCCCCACAGAGACCCCCCCCACAGACCCCCCCACAGGGCTGCTCGATCCCACAACCCCGGTGATTCCGGTCGCTGACTGATCGCCGATACCCTGAAGCACCGCATGCCCGACCCGACCGACCATCCTGAGCCCCGCCTCACGCGGCGCAAGTTCGCGGTGCTCGCAGCCGCCTTCATCGCAGCGTTCGTCGTGCTCACGCTCCTGGATCGCCAGATCACGCACGCCTGCTTCTTCCCCGACACCCGCGACGACTGGTGGCGGGTCGCGATCAAGGCCGTCGGCGACCTCCGCCTCTGGCTCGTGGTCGGGGTGCTCGCGTTCATCATCGTCCGTGACTGGCGTTGGCCAGCGGCTCTGGTCGGCGCAGCGGCACTCGCCGGTGGACTGGCCGAGCTCGGCAAGCTCCTCTTTGGCCGATACCGCCCCTCGGCCAACTTCGAGCTCGTCAACGACGGGCACTACACTTTCCGGCCCCTGTTCGCGGACTTCACAGCAGACTTCTTCAGTGCCACAAACCTCGGTTTCCCCTCCTCGCACGCTGCGACCGCGTTCGGCGGCGCGACCATGCTCGGCATCCTGATTCACCGAAAATCACCCGCTCTTGTCCGAGTCGCGTTCATTCTCGCCGCAGCGTGCGCCGCCTCACGCGTCTTCACCGGGGCCCATTTCGCCACGGATGTGCTCGCCGGGGCGTTCGTTGGCTACCTCGCCGCCCACACCCTCGCCCTTGTGAGCGATACCATGAGCGGGCCCAGGCCCACCACCCCATGAACACCCTCGACCGCTACATCGCACGCCAGTACCTCATGAACGTCGTGGTGCTGCTGCTCATCCTCTTCTCGTTCGTGGTGGTGATCGACGCCTCGCTCAACCTCCCACGCTTCGTGAAGATCGCCAACGTCCTGGCCACCGAGACCGGCGGCCCAAACAGCGACCCAAACAACGGGCCAAACAGCGTGCAGGCGCCCGGCTTCATCCGCAGCGCCCTAGCCACCGTCCTCGTGATCGCCGACCTCTGGTGGCCCCGGCTGCTCCAGCTCTTCAACTTCCTCATCGGGCTCGTCCTGGTCGCCGCGATGGGCTTCACCTGCTCCCAGCTCTCGCGGCACCGCGAGTTCATCGCCATGCTCGCCGCTGGCATCTCGCTGCAACGGGTCGGCCGCCCCATCCTCGTCATCGCGGCCCTGGTCTCCGTCATCCAGCTGGCCAACCAGGAGTTCGCGGTCCCCCGCATCGCTCCTTTGCTCGAGCGAGACCACAAGGAGGCCGGCCGCCGCGGGCTCGAGGTCACCTCGGTCCCGCTCACCGCCGACGGGCAGCGGCGTCTCTTCCGCGCCGATCAGTTTGATGCCGACACCTCCACCCTCACCGGGCTCTACATCATGGAGCGCGACGAGACGGGCCGGGCCTCGCGGGTCATCACCGCCGACTCGGCCATCTGGGACGGCGACGGCTGGACCCTCACGAACGGGCTCGCCGCCAGACGCGTCCCACTCTCCGCCCCCACCGCCGCAGCCGTCAGCCGGGCCCCCGTCCCCATCGACCACGTCCAGACCGCCCTGAGCCCCACCGAGCTCAAGCTCAACCAGTACCGCACCTACCGAAACGCGCTCTCGTTTGTCCAGGCCTCGCGCCTGCTGAAGCAGCGAGACCTGCTCGACCCGCGCGACGCCGCGAACTATCAGCGAATCCGCTGGGGACGCTTCGCGGTCGTCGCGACCAACCTGCTCACGCTGGTGATCGCGATGCCCTTTTTCATCACTCGTGAGCCGGGCAACATGGTGGTCCAGTCGCTCAAGTGCTCGCCGATCGCGATCGCAGCCCTCATGGGCGGCGTGCTCGGCTCCGCCTCGGGCATCCCCGGCATCCCCGCCACGCTCGGCGTCTTCATCCCCGTGATGCTCCTCATCACCGTCGCGATCGCCGCCAAGTCGTTCCTCAAGACCTGATTGGCCACCGAACCCATTTTCAGAAAACCGAACGACGAACGAGCCGCGAGCGCAAGCGACCGGGTTCTCACGGGTCACGTCGCGTTTGGATTCTTCCTGATCAAGGCCCCGTGCAAGGCCGCGTGCAAGAACGCGAAGCCCCGGTTCTTGCTCCTTCTCCCCCCTGGGGGAGAAGGTGGCCCGACAAAGTCGGGACGGATGAGGGGGTCTTGAAGCGCGGGCGCCGGGTGCCCCGAGGATGGCGCAGCCATCGTCGGGCGAGCCACCAGCCCCACAGCGGCTCCCCGCCGCCCTCAGCCCTCTTCAGCGGCTTCCGCCTCCGGCTCAGCGACCGGGGTCTCATCAATCGTGTCCGCGACAGGCTCGGCGCTCTCCTCCGCTGGGGTTTCGCCCATGGCGTTCTCGCCCCCCACGTACCACCGCTCGGGGATCTCGACCGCTCCCAGTGCCCACCGCTGCATCAGCGTCACCCGCCACGGGTTCAGCCCGCCCTCGAGGTGGACCGTCACCGCTTGCGTCGAGTACCCGCCGCCGGGCAGCTCGCCCAGCTCGACCACCGGCCGGATGATGTCCACCCGGGCCTCGCCCATCCGGATCCGGATCACGCCAACGTGATAGGTCGGCAGGTCCGCGTTGTCCTCGCTCACCAGCTCCGCACCCGCGGGCAGCTCCCGCATGATGAAATCCGCCATGTTCGGCTGCGTCCCCTTGACCAGGTTCACCGCGAACCGCCCGCCCGCCGGGTACCGCCCAACCACGTACCGCAGCGCCTCGCGGACCACCTCAGACGGCGTCCGAGCGTTCGGGTTCGTCACCGAGATCGACCCCGAATCCGTGTTCATGTTCGAGTAGCCCATGCACCCGCCACCCAGCGCGAGCCCGATCGCCCCCAGCATCCCTGCCGCCGTGATCAACGCCCGCCCGCCGATTGCCCCAGACCTGTTCATGCCAGACGTACCCATGACTCGCTCCTTCGATCGTGTGCCCTTGCTCCGTGCGCACACTCTACGTCGCCCCACGCCCGCGTGACGGGCCCCGGCGAGCCAGAACGCCAGGGCGGGCCGCGAACGACAGCAACTAACCCATTGGTTGGGGTTCACAGATGTGGCTATAAAAATCTATAATATTATCTTATGAAACAACCTGGCCCAGCTCAAGCACGAACCGCGTCCCCACGCCCCGCCCGCTGCTCACGCCCAGGCGGCCTTGGGCCTTGCCCACCAGCGCCCGGCACGTGGCCAGCCCTATCCCGCGCCCGCCCGCCCCGCTCACGAACGGCTCGAACACCCGACCGATCGAATCGGCCAGGATCCCGCACCCGCGGTCAGACACCTCGATCACGAGTCGGCTATCCCCAGCCCGCCGAGCAACGTCCCCCGCACCCTCGATGTGCCAGCTGAACCCGTCGCCCTGCCCATCGGCCCTGTCAGCTCCGTCGGCCCCGTGGTCCTCCAGGTCGGCGGCCAGGCTCCAGCCGTTCTCGACCGATCTGGCTGACACGAGCACCTCGCAGCCGCCCTCGACGAGGTCCGAGGCCCGGATCGCGTTCTGTATTAGGTTCGAGAGCACCTGGCGAAGATCGGGCTCCGCGATCGTGGCCCGGAGGCCCGGCTCAAGCTCGATCTCGACCGTCACGCCGGATTCTGCCAGGCTCAGCTCCATGCTGTCTAGGGCACCGCGGACGGCGTGTTCCACGTGGCACCACTCGCGCGAGACGCCGGTGGGGGCCTGCCCCCCACTACCGACCCCCCCACTAATCCCCCCGCTGGCCCCCCCACCAACCCCGGCCTGCCCGGGGGGCATGCCGATCAGGTCCATGAGGCTCTCCGCGATCGCGACGGCCTGGTCGGCCCCCTCCATCGCGGCTTCCAGGGCCTTCTTGGTTAGTTCAGCGTCGTCGCTGCGTCGCAGGGCGAGCTGGGCGTAGCTGCGGACGGGCGTCATCAGGTTGCGGAATTCGTGGGCGATCAGCCCAGCGACCGTGCCCACGGTGGCCAGGCGGCGGAGGTGGTCCGCGTCCTGGACCGAGCCTTCCAGGGCTTTGGTCACGTGCTCGAGTCGAGCGTCTAGCCGCTCGCTGTCGAATCGTGTTTGGGGCTCACTCATCTCTCAGGCGGATCGGGCCTTGGGGCTCGCCGCTTGACCCCGACCGGACCGATCGGCTCGGATTCTCGGTCCTTGCGGCCCTGTCGGCCCGGCTCGGCAAAGTGGGCAAGTCCAACACCACGCCAGAGCGAAGCGGCGGCTACATCCAGCCCAGATTCTGGGCGAATGGTGGGGGATCCAGCTTCAGACCGTGATCGGATCAATCGCGATGTTCCACGTGGAACATCATGCCCGCCCCCCGCTCTCACGCACAGATCCGCCCGACCCTGAGCGGTCAGTCCTCATCGACTCCCCCACAGCTCTCGGGCAGGATTCGAGGGTCGCAGTTGGAGACCCAGCCGATCGGGCTCTGGGTTTCGTTCGGATCGGTTTGGCCGTCTGCAGCGAGCCAGGCCTTGATCTCGGGCGGGCGGATGTCCAGGTCTGGGACCGCTGCCAGATCCACCCAGTCGAACGCGATCTTCTTCTCGAGGCTCTCGATCGGGGTGCAGGCCTCGACGGGCGAATCGGTCTCTGGTGGTGGGGGCGCTTTGCCGTCTGGCCCAGTCGGTCCGCCGCCCCCGGCCCCCCCGCGATCCCAATCGACCGCGTGCCCCTCGGGCAGTTCGAGATGTTCCACGTGGAACACCATGTTCAGCTCGTGGTGCGGCTTGCTCTTCTTGCCCGGCCTCTCGCGGAGGAAGGAGTGCTCGGTCACCAGCATCAGCTCGCCGATCTGGGTGTGGATGCCGGTTTCTTCCATGAACTCGCGGGCGAGGGCGAGGTCGGCCGGCTCGCCGAACTCGACGTGCCCGCCGGGCAGATAGTAATACTCGCCCTTGACGTTTCGGCACAGGAGAACGCGGGAGCCCGTGACGCACAGGCCTCGGGCGACGATCTGGATCGTGGGTGGTTTTTTGGCCATGCCGGCATGGTATCCGGGCGGGCGGCGAGAGGTGTGTGGGTTTGAGCGGTGGGGGATGTGCAGAGCGGTGCTCGGCGTGATATGGTTCCACGTGGAACATCATGGCTGCGCGTTCGCAGCCGAAAGGAGTCGGTCGTGAGCGAGCAGGGCACCGGGTCGAAGCGTCGTCGGTTGGGGAGAGGGCTCAGCGCCCTGATCGAGGAGTCAAACGGTATCTCGCCGGTTCGGATCGACGGGGGCGTCTCGGCCTCCTCGTCGCCCCCAGCGAGCCAGGGTGCCGGGCAGTCGCCGGACAAGCCGACCGGGAGCCCGATCGAGATCCCATTGGCGGACCTATACCCTAATAAATACCAACCAAGGCGGCATTTCATCCAGAACAGCCTTCAGATGCTCGCTGAGTCCATCAAGGCCGCCGGCGTGATGCAGCCCATCATCGTCCGCACGCGGCCCGCAGGGGGCTATGAGCTGATCGCGGGTGAGCGGCGCTGGCGAGCGGCGGAGCTGGCCAAGCTCAAGCGGATCCCCGCGATTATCCGCGAGGTGGACGACGAAACCGCGGCTGAGTGGGCCCTGATCGAGAACCTGCAGCGAGAAGACCTGAACCCGGTGGACCGCGCGCACGCGCTGCAGCGGCTGAGCGACGAGTTCGGGCTGACGCACGCCGAGGTCGCCCAGCGGGTCGGGCTGCACCGCCCGACGGTCTCGAACCTGGTGCGGCTGCTCGAGCTCGATGAAGAAACGCTCGACCGGATCGCCGAGGGCACGCTGAGCATGGGGCACGGCAAGGCGCTGCTCGGGTGCACCGACCCCAAGAAGCGGTCGCGGCTGGCGCTGCGGGCGGTGGAGGAAGAGTGGAGCGTTCGGCGGACCGAGGACGAGTGCAGCGGGAGCAAGCCGGTGCCGGCACAAGCTGCGGTCGGCGGCGTGAGCCCGAACGGCACCACGGACCCCGCAACCGACTCACTCGCGGCGGTGGTGGGGGACCTGGAGACGCGGCTGGGCGAGCACCTGGGCACGCGCGTCGAGATCCGGGTCGCCAAGAGCGGGTCACGCGGGCGGGTGATGGTGAGTTTCTATGACCTGGACCAGTTTGATGGGCTCTTGAAGAAGCTGGGGCTGCCGGAGGCGGGGTGAGTCAGGCTAGTTTTCTCACCCGTCCTTCGTCTCGACCTCTTCGATCGTCGTGCGTCGCAACACCACGGTGCGGCCTTGCTCGTCGGTGGTGGCTTGTTCCTCGACTGACTTGTGCGTCTGATTCGTGTTCGAGGTGGTGGCGGGCGGCGTCGCGGGGGCTTTGATTCCGCCGAAGACGTGCCCGGTGAACTGGCCGAGCGAGCGCATGAGGCCCTGCTTCTTTGGGGGGGATGTCACGCCCGATCCGTTCGCGGCCTCGCTGGGGGACCGATCGCCGGGGGTGGGATCGTGCGGGGTGTTCGGGGTGTGCGGGCTCACGCTTGAATACTAGGGGTTGGCGGGTGCGAACGAGGGGCTGTGCACGCGGGTGGTGGGTTCACGCGGGCATGTTGCGGACGGCGGAGTGTTCGGTGGCTGATCCGGCTTCACCGCTCGCTCGGGCTGGTCGATGAACCGGGCATGCTGGGACCCACCCCCGAATTCAAAGAGACGCAGTGGCTGATCCATAACCCCTGGTTCGCGTGGCTGCCGGCGATGTTCGTTGTGATGTACACCTCGGGGTTCGCGGCGCTCGCGCTGCGCGGCGTCTCGACGCAGACGGATCTGGTGATGTGGGTCATCGTCGGGCTGATCGTGCCGGCGGTGATGTGCACGTGGCGGCTGCGGACCGAGGTTGTCGCGGGCGAGCTTCGCGTGAGCTTGCCGCCGATCTGGGGGCTCGGGTGGCGGGTGAGTCGCTCGCGGGTGATGTCGGCCACGTCGTTCCGGTACCGCGTGTTCAAGGACTTCGGCGCGTACGGCGTGCGGCGTCATGACGAGCACGGGTGGATCTGGAACGCGCTGGGCAACGAGGCGGTCCGGCTCCGGCTCGACGGCGCCGCGGACCGAGTGATCGGGACGCAGCGGGCTCAGGAGCTCTGCCAGGCGCTGGGCGTGGCGATGCCAGCGGTCGAGACGGACGTGGCGAGCGAGGCGGACGACAGCCTGGCCGCGTGAGGTCGGTTTTCCACAGAGGCATATGGCGCACAGAGGATGGCCGGGAGCACCGGCTCGGATCTCTGCGCCCTCGCGGGTTCTCCTGACTCTGGGTACGGGTTGCGGTTGATTTCTCGCGCCCCAAGATCGGGGGTACACTGCCTGCGGCCTGGTCGCAGGGAGACCCGATGAGCGATGATCGAGAGACAACGAACGACGGGGCGCAAGCGGTAGCTGAGAATCGGTTTACGCATCTGCACCTCCACTCCGAAT
The DNA here is from genome assembly GCA_047620485.1 of Phycisphaerales bacterium. Taxonomy (GTDB): domain Bacteria; phylum Planctomycetota; class Phycisphaerae; order Phycisphaerales; family UBA1924; genus JBLHKT01. Next base: position 57,633 of record JBLHKT010000003.1, read on the forward strand.
ACTCCCTCCTCGACGGCGGAAATCGCCTCGACAAGCTCGTGAAGCGGGTCAAAGAGCTGGGCATGGACTCGGTCGCGGTCACCGACCACGGCAACATGCACGCGGCGATCAACTTCTACAAGAAGGCTCGCAAAGCCGGCATCAAGCCGATCCTCGGCGTCGAGGCGTATGTCGCGGCGGGCGATCGGCGGGACCGCACCTACACCGGCGTCAGCGACGGCGGGTATCACCTCGTGCTGCTGGCGGAGAACGAGGAGGGGTGGAGCAACCTGCTGCACCTGTGCTCGCAGGCCTACCTCACCGGGTTCTACTTCAAGCCGCGGATGGACCGCGAGATCCTGGCAACCCACGGCAAGGGGCTCATCGCGATCAACGGGCACCTGGGCTCGGAGATGGGCGAGCACCTGCTCAACTACGTGACGGATAAGGACAAGGCGCACTACGACAAGGCTGTGGAGAGTGCGCGGTGGCACGCGGAGAATTTTTGTGACGACGGGACGGGGCCGCGGTTTTATGTCGAGATGCAGCACCATGTAGCCGAGCAGATCCAGATCAACCCGCATCTGATCCAGATCGCGCGGGAGCTGGGCCTGCCGCTGGTCTGTGACAACGACAGTCACTTCTTGCGGGCCGAGGACCACGACGCGCACGACACGCTGATCTGTATCTCGACGGGGAAAGTAAAGAGCGACACGACGCGGATGCGGTACACGCCCGAGCTGTACGTGAAGAGCCCCGAGGAGATGTGGGATATCTTCGGCGGCGAGCGGTACAACAACGACGAGTACGGCGAGGCTGGGATCGAGTCGCTGACCAACACGACCGCGATCGCTGAGCGGTGCAACGTCGAGATCCCGCTCGAAGAGAACCATGCGCCGGTGGTGATCGTGAAGGCGCCGCCGCTCAAGGGGCTGCCCAAGCACTCGGACAAGGAGTTTGCGGGGGACCTGACGGCGTGGTTCAAGTCGTTCTGCGCCGAGATCACGCTCGAGCCCGCGAACGACCCCGAGCTCAAGCAGGAAGAGTTGAAGAAGGACTGCGACCGGGCGTTGCGGATGCTGGCCGAGGCGGGCATGGTGTGGCGGTATGGGCCCGGGATCATAAAGAGCAAGCACAAGGTGATCGAGGGCGAGGCGGGCGGCGGGCTCGTTCAGGGCGAGGAAGCGAGCGAGGACTGGCTCAAGTGGGCGCGTCTCAACCGCGAGCTGAAGATCCTTGCGGACAAACTGATCAGCGCGTACTTCCTGATCGTGTGGGACTTTGTCAACTGGGGGCGTCAGCGGGGGATCCCGAGCCTGGCCCGTGGTTCGGGCGTGGGCACGATGGTGGGGTATGTGCTCGGGCTGAGTAACGCGTGCCCGGTGCACTACGGCTTGCTGTTCGAGCGGTTTACTGACCCGGACCGGACGGAGTATCCGGATATCGATATCGACCTGTGCCAGAACGGGCGGCAGGACGTGATCGAGTACGTGCGTGAGAAGTACGGGCACGTGGCGCAGATCATCACGTTCGGGACACTCAAGGCGAAGGCTGCGATCCGGGATGTTTGCCGCGTGCACGAGGTGTCTTTGCCCGAGGCGGACAAGCTTGCCAAGCTGGTGCCCGATGAGCTTGGGATCACGCTGGCGGGGGCGTTGGAAAAAGAGCCCGAGCTGAAGAAGTGGTACGACACCGACGAGCGGATCAAGCGGGTGATCGACACCGGCATGGTGCTCGAGGGCCAGGCCCGGCATTCGAGTGTTCACGCGGCGGGCGTGATCGTGGCGACGCGGCCCTTGGATGAAGTGGTTCCGCTGTATCGGCAGACCGGGGCAGCCGAGCACGAGGTGGTGACGCAGTGGGACGGGCCGACGTGCGAGGGCATGGGGCTGCTCAAGATGGATTTCTTGGGGCTGCGGACGCTGAGCATTATCGAGCGTGCGAAGGAGCTGATCCGCGAGACGCTGACTGACGAGGCCGTGTGGGCCGCGTGCGGGCGCGAGGCGGGCAAGGGGCAGTCTCACCCGCTGGACCTGGACCGCCTGAAGTACGATGACAAGCAGGTGTTCGCGTTGTTCCAGCGGGCCGACACCACCGGGGTCTTCCAGTTTGAGTCCGGCGGCATGCGCAAGCTGCTGATGGACATGAAGCCCGACCGGCTCGAGGATCTCATCGCGGCCAACGCGTTGTTCAGGCCCGGCCCCATGGACCTGATCCCGGATTACAACAAGCGCAAGCACGGCGACCAGGACGTGCCAAAGGTGCACGAGATCGTGGACCGGTTCACGGCTGAGACGTACGGCGTGATGGTGTATCAGGAACAGGTGATGCAGATCGTGCACGAGCTGGGCGGGATCCCGCTGCGCAGCGCGTACTCCTTGATTAAGGCGATCAGCAAGAAGAAGGTCGACGTGATCGACTCGAACCGGCCCACGTTTATTGAGGGTGCGGGCGAGAAGGGGTTGGGCAAGAAAGAGGCCGACGAGCTGTTCGAGCTGATCCTCAAGTTCGCGGGGTACGGGTTCAACAAGAGCCACTCGACGGGGTACGCGATCGTGGCGTACCAGACGGCGTATCTGAAGACGTACTTCCCGCGGCAGTTTATGGCGGCGTTCTTGAGCTATGAGAGCCAGGCGCAGAAGGTGAGCGAGTGGACGCCGTACCTTGAGGACTGCAAGAAGACGCGGACGATCGATGGGAAGACGGGCGAGAACCTGAGTGTGGGGATTGAGGTTCGGCCGCCCGATATCAACCTGAGCCGGGCTGATTTCTCGGTGGTGTTCGAGGACGGTGAACCCGAGGATTCGGCGCACGGGCACATCCGGTTCGGGCTCAAGGCGATCAAGGGCGCGGGCGGCAAGGCGATCGAGGGCATCATCCGCGAGCGCGAGGGCGTGGATATTGAGGGCAATCGGGTCGAGGGCGTGAAGCGAGAGTCGTTTGAGAGTCTGTTCGATTTCTGCGAGCGTGTGCCGCAGGGGTTTGTGAACAAGGCGACGATCGAGGCGCTGGTGAAGGCCGGGGCGTTCGATAGCATTCACAGTCGAGACGAGCGCGGGGCGGTTGTTGCGACGATCGAGCAGGCGGCGAGCGCGGGGCAGAAGATCGCCGCGGACAAGGCCGCGGGTCAGGGGGCGCTGTTCGGCGGCCCCCCCACAGGAGGGCCCGCTGAAGATACCGCTGTAGCGACGAGGCTCCCGCTCGCGAAGGTCGCCCCGTGGACCGAGGCCGAGACGCTCAAGCAGGAGAAGGAGACGCTCGGGTTCTATGTGAGCAGTCATCCGCTCGAGGAGTGGAAGAGCTGGACGCGGGTGTTCACCAAGGACAGCTGTGCGGGGATGAGCGAGAAGAAGCAGGACCACCGGGTGATGCTGCCCGCGGTGGTGCAGGGCGTGCGGGCGTTGGTGGTCAAGAGCGGGCGCAGCGCCGGGCAACGCATGGCGATCCTGACTCTTGAGGACATGGGCGGGCAGGTCGAGGGCGTGATGTTCACGGCTCAGTTCGCCAAGTTTGGGCACCTGGCGACCGAGGACGCGGCGGTGTTCGTGATGGGTCGGATGGACCTCTCCCGGGGCGACCCGCAGATCATCGTGGACAAGCTGGTGCCGATCGAGGCGGTGCCTCTGGAGAAGGGCAGGCTGCAGGTGATCCTGCGCGAGCAGGCGATCAACGGGAGTGCGGGCACCAAGCTGCCGGTGGTTCTCGAGGCGATCGAGGCGAGCGGCGACGGGCTGGGCCTGGAGAGCGGCGAGGGGCCCAGGCCGCTCGAGGTGGTGGTCGAGACGCCCGGGGCCTGGGTCTGCCTGGAGCCCAAACGCGGGGGCCAGGCGATGCTGCGGCCCGAGCTGGTGCGTGCGGTGACCGGGGAGCTTGGCGAGGACTCGGTCCGGCTGGTGGGCGGGGTGGCGGTCGAGGTCGAGGAGAAGCGGAAGAAGTGGTGATGATTCAGTGAATACGGGGATTTAAGGGTGTTTAAATCATCGTTATTCGATAATTACAATGATTTGGTGCCACTGAAATCCTATACTTTGGCATGAATCGATCGGATTTCACCCCGCAAGCCCCAGGCGTACTGGTTCCGACCACGGTCCTTGAGCGGGCTCGATATGGGTCGGAGCCGAGATCTGTCGATGGGCTGGCGTTTCTGCCTGATGAGTTGCCGCCGACTCTCGATCTGGCGTCCTTGCTTGAGCCGTTGTGGGCCTCGGCGAGCCGAGCGATGCGTGCGCTGGGGAGGCTCGACGGGCTTGATGCGGGGTCGCCTGTGCTGCGCCCGATCTGGCTGCGCGAGGCCCGCTCGTCGTCGGCGATCGAGAACACGGTTGCGACCGCTGAAGAGGTGGCGCTGGTCGCCTCGGGGTTGGAGTTTGAGCACTCGGCACCGCGGGAGGTACACAACAACCTGCGTGCGCTAGAGCACGGGTTGGCTTCATCGCTTCCACTGAGCCGACGGTTGCTGCTGGAGATGCACGGGCTGTTGCTTGAGGGCGTGCGTGGGGGGGAGGCCCGCCCGGGCGAGTTTCGGGGAGGGCCGGTGTACATCGGCAACGCGTCGAGAGGGTTTAGCGCGGCTCGATTCGTCCCGCCGCCGGCACAAGAAATTGAGCGATTGATCGCGAATCATGAACGGTTTGTGAACGACCCGCCCGAGGGGTTTGGCGAGCTGCTGGCCATCGGGATCGCCCACTATCAGTTCGAGGCAATCCATCCGTTCCGCGACGGCAACGGGCGGCTGGGGCGTCTGCTGATCTCGCACGGGCTGTGCAAGCACGGGTTGCTGAGCCGTCCGCTTGTCTCGGTGAGTGCGTACATCGATGCGCACCGCCCGAGGTACTACGAGCTTCTGCTTCGTGTGAGCACGCACGGCGATTGGGCGGCGTGGCTGGCCTTTATCGTGGATGCGGTAAGCCACGAGGCGACAGACGCGGCTCGGCGAAGCGGGTTGCTGACCGCGCTGCGGGCGGACTACCTGCGTCGCTTGGGTGAGTCTCGTGTCACCGAGCGGATGGAGCCTCTGATTGATGCCCTGTTTGAGCGCCCCGCGACGACGGCTGGGCTTATCGCATCATCCATGGGCGTGACCGACGCAACGGCTCGGCGGTACATCGATCGGTTTGTTGGGGCCGGGGTACTGATCGAGGTCACGGGGAAGGGATACGCGAAGCGGTACATCGCGTCGGAGATCATCGAGTTGATCGAGCGGGACCTGCCTTCGCCCTGACTCGATCCCCTTGTGGGCGGGTCAATCGGTGCCCCACCGCGTCTCGAGTCCGTGCTCGATGTGCAGCAGGTCCAGGCACTTGCCGACCACGAAGTCGATGAGATCGTCCACCGAGGTCGGCCGCAGGTAGAGCCCGGGGTTGGTGGGGGCGATGACGCCGCCGGCGAGCGTGACGCTCCGCATGTTCTCGATATCGATCAGGCTCAGCGGGCTCTCGCGGTGCGCGAGGATCAGCGGTCGTCGTTCCTTCAGGCTCACCATCGCGGCCCGGGTCAGCAGGTTTGAGCCGCTGCCCGTGGCGATCGCGCCCAGCGTAGTCGAGGAGCACGGGAGCACGACCATGCCGTCGTGGAGGAACGACCCCGAGGCGATGACCGCGCCGACGTCCTTGTTGGGGTGGCACGTGAGCAGACTCTGATAGGTTTGGCTGTGCGCACTGGTCGCGAGACTCGGGCAGAGCTGATCGAGCGTGACTCTGGTGACGCCGCGTTCCTCAGCGAGCAGCCGCTGGCCATACTGGGAGACGACCAGGTGGACCGCGTGCCCGTGGATCAGCAGCTGCTCGAGGAAGCGGCACGAGTAGTCGGCCCCCGAGGCGCCGGTGACGCCCAGCACGAAGACCTTGCCCGAGGGGGTCGGGGCATCAGCGGGCGGGGTCGCGGCTCGGCGAGACGGGAAGTTCACGGGTTCGGGCATGGGGGAGTGTATTCGGGGCGGGGCGGGGCGGGGCTGGGGGGCTGGCGGGCGCGGGTCTACGAGTCCAATCCCAGCCGAGCGAGCACGCTGGCTGGATCCAGCCCGCGGAGACGGAACGTCTTGATCGGGTTCGTCGGGCCCGCAATGAGCGTGACGTCTTTGGCGGAGACCTTTAGGGCGTTGGCGAGGAGCTTCTCGATGGCCTTGTTCGCCTTGCCGGACTCGGGGGCGGCGGCGATGCGGACCTTGAGCCGTGGGCCTTCTGGGAGATCGAGCACGCCGGCGATCTGCGAGCGCGAGGCACCGGGGACCGCTTTCACGGCCAGCAGGCACGAGCCGGGGTTAGCGGGATCGGCCGCTGCGATGGGATTGGGGGTGGGCACCCTCAGAGCCTCGCGGCGGGTGCCTCGAACGCTCGCTCGATCAGGATCTCGGCGGCGGCCTTGGCGTGGGAGGCGGCGTCGGCCGCGGAGAGGGCCTCGGGGTCCGAGCCGCAGGGCGAGTCGGTGGACATGGCGGCGGCGATGGCGCCCTCGAGGATCAGGTTGAGCCGTTGGGCGAGCGATTCGGGCTGATCGAGCCCGGCGGCGGTGGCCTCGCGGCAGAGGCGGGCCACCACGGACCGCTTGTGCCTGGCGATGAGCCCGCGGATCTCGCAGCTCTGGCTCGGGAACTCGGCGGCGGCGTTGACAAAGGCACACCCGTGAAACTCGGGCGAGGTGAGCCAGGCGGTGTGGTAGTCGAAAACCGCGAGCAGCCGCTCGATGGGGTCGCAGTCGCAGTCGGCCAGGGTGCTGTCGAGGTCTTGCTCGAGGGTCTCGTGGCGGTGCTGCAGGGTGGCGAGGATGAGCTCGTCCTTGGACTTGAAGTGGTTGTAGAGGGTCATGCGCGAGACGCCGGATTCCTTGAGGATGCGGTCGATCCCGGTGGCGTGATACCCCTGAGCCATGAAGAGGCTCAACGCGGTATCGATCAGGTCTTGTCGTCTTGAAGGTGGCATGATTGTTCCTCTAAGCATACGTACCGATCGGTCTAATAGCAACCAAAAAGCCCGATAGGAGGAAAAAAAAGATAATTTAGCACAAGACTTGAAATATACAGACCGATCGGTATAGTTATATCGTGGCGACCACATCGTGTGGCCAACGCGACCCACGCCTCCCGGGAATGAATCCCCGCGAGACCCAGTTTTAGGAGTTCAACCATGGCACGCATCAACCCGGTCGATCACGAGAGCACCCAGGGCCCTGTCCGCGAGACCCTCGATCGGCTCAAGGCCAAGCACGGCGGGCTGCCCAACCTCATCCGCACGCTGGGCAACAGTGCCGTCGCGCTGCAGAGCTACGTCGGGCTGGGCCAGGCGATCGGCGGCGGGACACTCAGTGCTGCCCTCCGCGAGCAGATCGCGGTCACCATGGCTGGCGTCAACGGGTGCGAGTACTGCGCCAGCGCTCACACCATGATCGGCAAGAAGAACGGCGTGGACGGCGACGAGCTGGCTCGCAACCTCGTCGGCGATTCGGCGGACGACACGACTAAGGCCGTGCTCAGCTTCGCCCGGGTGGTCACCACCAAGCGAGGCTTTGTGAGCGACGAGGACCTGACGGCGATCCGCGACGCGGGCTTCGACGACGGGCAGGTGCTCGAGATCGTGGCCAACGTCGTGCACAACACGCTGACCAACTACGTGAACCACGTTGCCCAGACGACCAACGACTTCCCCCGCGTCGCGGTGGGCGAGCCTGTTTCAGCTTGAGCGTGTGCCGCGTGCAGCAACACGCGGGGCACCAGCGGGATTCCTCTTGGTCCACCGCCTCGGGAGCGGGTCGGTGGGCTTTTTCAGGGCCAAGCGTGGCCCGACACAACAGACGAGCTCGGGCGATTCGCCCCAACTGGAGAACGACATGAACAACGGAACACGGGCGATGGGCGGGGTGATGGCGCTGGCTGTGGGCGCGGGGACGGCCCTGGCCTGGGGCGGCGCGGGACAGGACGCCGAGGCAAGCGTCGGGGCCGGCGTGGTGGCGGGCCCCGGAGCCGTGCTGGCGACGGAGTCGGTGCCGGTCTACCGCAAGAGCATCGAGATCGACGGCGTGAACGTCTTCTATCGCGAGGCGGGGCCTGCGGACGGTGACACGATCGTGCTGCTGCACGGCTTCCCGACCTCGAGCCACATGTTCCGGGACCTGATCCCAGAGCTGGCCGAGGGCTACCGCGTCATCGCGCCCGACTACCCCGGCTTCGGGCTCAGCGACGCCCCCGCGGCGGAGGACTTCGAGTACTCGTTCGATCACCTCGCGTCGATCGTGGACGAGCTGCTTGAGCGGGTCGGGGCCGAGGAGTACGTGCTGTACGTCATGGACTACGGGGCCCCGGTGGGGTTCCGGATCGCGGCGGCTCACCCCGAGCGGGTCGCGGGGCTGATCGTGCAGAACGGCAACGCGTATGAGGAGGGGCTCGAGGAGTTCTGGAACCCGATCAAGACCTACTGGGCCGATCCGAGTGCGGAGAACGGGGACGCGCTGCGTGGGCTGTTCGCGATCGACGCGACCGTGTGGCAGTACACCAACGGGACGCGGAACCCCGAGGCGATCAGCCCGGACAACTGGCTGGTGGATCAGCCGTTGCTGGACCGGCCGGGGAACCAGGAGATTCAGCTGGAGCTGTTCCTGGATTACGGCACGAACCCGGGGCTGTACCCGGCGTGGCAGGAGTATTTCCGCGAGTATCAGCCGCCGATGCTGATCACGTGGGGCAAGAACGATTTCATCTTCCCGGCGAGCGGCGCGATCCCGTATCTTCAGGATCTGCCCGACGCGGAGCTGCACCTGCTCGACACGGGGCACTTCGCGCTCGAGGAGGACGGCGAGCTGATCGCGGGGTTGATTCGGCGGTTCGTCGGAACAACGGTGTACGGTGACGAGTAATCAAGAGACTACGGCCGAGAGGCCTTGAAAGGAGACCGATCATGGCAAGCGACAAGGTTGTGCACCTGACCGAGGGTGCGTTCGACAAGGTGATCCAGGGCGACAAGCCGGTGCTGGTGGATTTCTGGGCCGAGTGGTGTGGGCCGTGCCGGGCGCTTGGCCCGACGATCGACAAGCTGGCCGATTCGCAGGACGGCAAGGCGATCATCGCGAAGGTGGACATCGACGCCGAGGGCCCGATCGGGGCCAAGTACGGGGTGTCGAGCATCCCGACGGTGATCCTGTTCGCCGGCGGCAAGGAAGTGAACCGGTTCGTCGGGCTGCGGCAGGAGGCGGAGTACGCCGAGGCGATCGAGGCGGCCGCGGGCGCGGCGACCTGATCGGCGCTGGGTCTAGAAGCGAATGAATCACGAGCGGGCCCCGGGTGAGAACCCCGGGGCCCGCGTTTACATTGATCCGGTGGAGCGGGAATCGGCGAGGGGATGCCGCGGGTGCAAGATCAGGTCGCCGATCTCGTCGTCCTGCAGCGAGGTGGGCGGGCGGCCCAGGCTTGCGGTGAAGGTGGACGTCATATGCGCATGGCTGGCGAACCCCGAGATGCGGGCCAGGGCTGTCAGGCGGCGGCGGTAGTCGGGCAGGCGGGCCAGCGCGTGCAGCACCCGCGCCGCGATCAGGTACTTGGAGAGCGACCGCCCCGTGTGGGACGCGAAGATCCGAGAGAGGTAGCCCGGCGACAGCTCCGCGATGTCGGAGAGTTGGTCGAGCGAGAGGCTCTCGCCAAGGTGCGTGTGGATGTAGGCGCACACCGCGTTGACCGCGTCTCGCTGCAGGCGGTGTGAGCGAGGCGAGAGCTTGGTCTGGGCCGGGCGCACCCCGTGGACGGGGCGCACCCCGTGGGCGGCGTGCGAGACCTCGATCGCGCGCGACACGATCGCGACCGCGGCGTCCTCGATTTGCACCGCCTCGGCGAGGGTTCGGTCGGTGATCGCGGCCCGCACCAGGGCGCAGGCCGTGGCGGTCGCGGCGGGGTCCGCCGGGGAGTCCTTGAACGCGACGGGCTGGCCCGGGCGGTCGATCGCGGCGGGGTCGTGGGCGGCGACGAGGCGGGCGAGCGTGTCGTCCTTGAAGGTCAGGAAGACGGTGCGTTGCCCGCGCTCGCTGAGCGGGGTTCGCTGATAGACCTGGTCGCCCGACGGGGTGGCCAGCGTTGTTGGGGCGAGCACCACGGGCGATTGCCCGGCGAATGTCACGCGGATCGGGAGCAGGCTGAACGCGACGGTCGGGCGGGGGCCCGTGACGCAGTCGGTACCCCAGCCAACGGCGTCGGCGGCCCGGTTCTCGTGCCCGACCCGGAGCAGCGGGGTCTCAAGCCGTGTGATCTGGGGGTCGGATTCGAGATGGACGGTGTTGTCGCGCACAGCGTTGGTTGTTCGCACTCGGGCGGCGACGGTTTTTCACGATCGGTAGATTGCGAGAAAATAACCCATTCCCGGACCTCACGCGTCGGGATGGACGTTGGGCTCAGCGTCGGCGAAGACGGCGTAGAGCTCGGGGTCGATGAGGTCGCGGAAGGCGACCAGCCGTTCGATCGCGCGGTCGATGCGTTTGCGTTTGAGTCGGCCTCGGTAGAAGAGCTTGATGGTGCCGTCGCCGGCGCTCCAGTCCACGTTGCGTGCGGAGCAGGTGCTGTTGCATCGCGGGCGAGAGCAGTAGCTGAGCCACGTCGGGCTCGTCGCAATCGACCCGGAACGCAGCGACGAATCGAGGGTTGGTGGTCCGGGGATCGAGCCGCAGGCCTATTCGGCGGCCGAGCCTGAACGCGAGTCGGGCCAGGCCTCTCCGGGCACGGATGCGGACCTTGGGCCAGTGCGGCGCGGGCAGGACGTAGTAGCACTCGACGACCATGGGCGTGGGGATCATGCTCAGGGCCGCGTTGGGAACCATGCTGGTGCGCTCGTAGATCTCTACAAGGTCACCGTCAAGATCCCGGGTGGTGACGAGGCGGTCGTTCATGGTGCGGTTTTGCAGGCTTACGAGATGTTGAGCGTCGGCCTGGCGGTGCCCTGTTTCATCGAGGCCAGCGCGACCTGGGCCTGCAGCTGCGCGGTGATCTCGTTGAGCGCGGCGGGCAGCTCATCGCCGCCCGCGGTCTCGGGGTTGAGGTTGCGGGTGGGGTCGCCGCGGTCGGAGTTGAGCCGCAGGGCCATGTTGATGGGGATCGCGCCCAGGAACGGGAGCCCGAGTCGTTGGGCCATTTGCTCGGCGCCGCCGCGTCCGAAGATGTCGTAGGTCTTGGCCACGCCGTGCTCGTCGGGGTCGGCGACGAAGTAGGACATGTTCTCGACGACGCCGAGGACCTCGACGCCGAGCTGCTTGAACATGCCCGAGGCCCGGACCGCGTCGTCCTGCGCGACCTTCTGCGGCGTGCACACGATCACCGCGCCGGTGCAGCTGAGCGACTGGGCCAGCGAGAGCGGGACGTCGCCGGTGCCGGGCGGGAGATCCACGATGAGGTAGTCGAGTGTGCCCCAGTCGGTGCGGGTGATGAGCTGGGTGAACGCACCGTGGGCCATGGGGCCGCGCCAGATCAGCGGCTTCTCGGTGTCCACCATCTTGCCGATGGTGATCGCTTTGACGCCGTATACCGCGAAGGGCTGGAGCTGCCCGGCGAGCGTGACCTGCTCGATGGGCCCGAGGTTGAGCAGCGTGGGCAGCGACGGGCCGTAGATGTCCCCGTCGAGGATGCCCACGGCGTGCCCCTGGCGGGCGAGGCAGACCGCCAGGTTGACCGCGACGGTGGACTTGCCGACCCCGCCCTTGCCCGCGCCGACCGCGATGACATGCTTCACGCCGGGCAGCGGGTTGGACTGGTCCTGGGGGGTCGCGGCTGCGGTGGGGGGTTGCGTGGGGGGGCGTGTGGGTTGGCCGCCTGCCCCTCCCGCGGTTGGCTTGGAAAGGTACTGCTTGATCGCGTTGTTGGGCTCGCCGGCCTGGTCGATGATCTCGCCGGCGTGGTTCACAAACTGAACGAACAGGCTCTCGAGATCCTCGTCGGCGTCCATCGCGGCCCGGCGGATCGCGATCTCAAGCTCAGCGGCGATCTGGGCGCGGTGCTCGGCCTTGGTGCCCTCGGGCAGCGAGAGCTTGACCGTGGCGTCGGCCCCGAGCGTCGCGGTCCAGACCAGGGCCCCGGCGAGCGGGGTGGACGACTCGGGGAGGCGCACGGTGGCAGCGGCGGACTCGATGAGCTCTTTGGAAAGGGGCACGGAGGGCTCCGGAAACTTGGGGTTCGGCGGCGGGGCGTTATCGGGCCGTTGCTCGATCAGGCTCAAGGGATGGGGTCTGGAGCGGTTGGTGGGGCAGAACGGCTTTGCGGTGGCAGAAAACCGGGTAAGCGGTTGGTGGAACAGTGGTTTGGAGTCATGCTAGGCTGAGGTGTGCCAGATGAGGCAATCGCGAGCGGTTTGGGGCGTTGTGCTTCTCGCTGCACGGGCCTGTGGTGCGTCGGCCGGGGCGATGAGAGTGATGTTGACCAAGGAGCGATCCAGTGATGATTGAGCGAATGCGGGCAGACGTGCGGGTTGTGGTGAGCGTGGCCGGGTTGATGATGCTCTGCGGAGCCGCGCTGGGGCAGGACTCGTCCGCGGCGAGCGACGAGGCGGCGCAGAAGCAGGCCCAGCCGCTCGACAGCGTGGGCGGGCTGGACATCCCGGCGGAGGGCGACATCGTGGTGTCGGCCGAGATCCGGCCCGAGTACATCACCGAGCCGTTGTTCATCGGCGAGCTTCCCGACATGACCAAGCAGCGGCTGCTCGAGCTCGAGGTCCGCAAGATGAAGCAGTCGCCGCCGACGCCCGAGGAGCTCAAGCTGACCGAGGTGCAATCCGAGGGTGTGGAGAAACTGTTCGCCGATCACCGCGAGTCGCAGCGGGTCTTCAACAACGAAACACGGAGCGATGTTCTGGCGTTGCGGCGGGCCGGCGGGCTGGACGTCCGGGCCGACGAGAAGACCGCCGAGGACGAGGACTTCTCGCCGATGGTGTGGATCAACCCCGACATGATCGAGCCGGGCCTGACGCGGCCTGACCGCGTGGTGGTGCCCAAGCTGACCGAGGAGCAGTCGGCGGCGCGGCAGGAGCTGCGGGTGCTGCTGCTGACCGGGCCGATCAACGAGGACGTGCAGGGCGAGGTGATGGCGATGCTCGACGAGCCGCAGCGGGTCGCGTTGCAAGAGACGCTGGACCGGCTCTTCGCCGAGAAGCTCAAGGCCCAGGAGATCCGCGAGCGGATCAAGCGCACGGGGTACATGGAGATCGACGACCTGCCCGAGGCGTTGCGGGAGAAGGTTGACGCGATGGAGCCGCGCCAGCGCGAGGCGTTCATGCAGCGGTATCGGATGAACATCGTCTCGGGCGGCGTGATGAAGATGAAGCGGCACCGCCAGGCGGTCCGTGATTCGATGCAGAAGGACTTCCGTGACCGCGAAGAGCAGCACCGGCTCAAGGAGCAGGAGCGCGAGGCTCAGGGCGACGGGGATTCGTAAGCGGTTCCTGTGGAACGAATCGAACCACCCATACGGGTGTTTTTTGCCCACAATTTTCTTGTGTGAGCGGAAATTTTTGCAATCTTTGCACAAGAATTAAAAAACCCCTTCAGTTCTGTGGTTCGGGAAGATCCGAGAACCCGATGAGAACGTAAAGTTAACCAGATCTCTCTCTCCTCCAGCGGGGCGCCGTCGAAACATGGCGCCCTGCTTCTTTTTTGCCTCCCCGTTTTCCGAACCCCGACCACGCTGGGCCGATACGGTTGCTCTCCCAAGAGTCGCCCGAAGGCCGGGCCTCTCGTGGGCGATGAGGAGCAGGTGATGGCGAGCCGAACGATTGTGGTCACTGGGGCAGCGGGCTTCATCGGTTCGCACGTGGCCGAGGCGCTCGTGCGCCGGGGCGAGCGTGTGATCGGCATCGACAACTTCGACCCGTTCTACGGCCGTGACCTGAAGGCCGCCAACGCGGCCGCGGTCGCGCAGGCCGCGTCGGAATCCGAGGGCTCGTTTGAACTGATCGAGGCGGACCTGTGCGACGCGGTCGCGATCGCACCGGCGTTCGAGCGCGGGGGGGAGGGAGCCGATGGCGTGATCCATCTCGCGGCCAAGGCCGGGGTTCGCCCGAGCATCGCCGACCCAGCCGGGTATGCGCGAGCCAACGTGCTGGGCACGCAGGTCGTGCTCAGCGCCGCGAGCAAGGCGGGCCTGGGGTGGGCGGTGTGCGCCAGTTCGAGCTCGGTGTATGGCAACAACACGAAGGTGCCGTTTGCGGAGTCGGATTCGGTCGAGCACCCGATCTCGCCGTACGCCGCGACCAAGCGCAGCTGCGAGCTCATCGGCGAGACCCACCACCACCTCACCGGGCTGCCGATCGCGATGCTCCGGTTCTTCACGGTGTTTGGCCCACGCCAGCGGCCGGACCTGGCGATCGGGCTGTTCTTGGGCAAGGTGGCTGCGGGCGAGCCGATCCGGATGTTCGGCGACGGGAGCACGAGCCGCGACTACACCTTCATCGACGACATCGTCAGCGGGATCCTGGCGAGCACCCAGAACATCGGGGCCCACGGGTTCCGCGTGTGGAACCTGGGCGGCGAGTCGCCGGCGAGCCTGAAGGACATGATCGGCGCCGTGGGCCGGGTCGTGGGGCGCGAGCCGATCGTGAACCAGGAGGGCCTGCAGCCGGGCGACGTGGACCGGACCTGGGCGGACCTGCAACGGGCCAAGGCCGAGCTGGGCTTCGCCCCGACCACAGGGCTCGAGGACGGCATGCGCCAGCAGTGGGCGTGGATGCAGAGCCAGGGATCAGGCATCAGGGATCGGGCATCAGGCTCCTTGCCCGGGCGTTGATCGAGGGGCGGGCCAGGACGCATCGCGCGCGGATCTGCTCGGTGAACGAGCCCGGAGCGCGAGAGGCTATGGCACCAACACCCGCATGCAAACAGCGAAACCGTCAGCGTGCAAGGCCTTTGTCTCGGGTGGCATGCTCACGCGCTTCGTGTGGGCATGGGTGTGCTTGCAAGAACATGCCCACACTCGCAAGGCCTCGCGTGAGCATGCCACCCAAGAAGATCATTGGTAGATTTGATGCAATTCCCTCGCTCACGCTCGGGGCTCGTTGCGGGCAACCGCGAGCATGAAGGGCGTCAGCTCGCCTCTCGCTCGGGCAGGGGCTCTTGAGCGGGCGCGGCGTCCGAGTCATCGAGCCGTGTCACGCGGATGCGTTTGACGCGGGTCGGCTCGGCCTCGAGCACCTCGATATTCAGCGTGGCGTCGTCGGCGCTGTGCGTGAAGGTGTCGCCGGGCTGGGGGATGCGGCCCAGCGAGACGACAACGAACCCGCCGACCGTGTCGTAGTCGTCGGACTCGGGGAGTTCGATGCCGAGCGATTCCATCAGGTCGTTGGCGTCGTCGATGTCGGCGCGGGCGTCGATGTCGGCCGCGTTGTTGGGCTCGTCGAGCGTGACGCCCGGCGCGTCGTCCTCGGGGTTGTCATACTCGTCGGCGATCTCGCCGAAGACCTCCTCGATGATGTCCTCGATGCTCACGAGCCCCGCGGTCCCGCCGTACTCATCGGCCACCATCGCCAGGTGCACCCGCTGAGCGAGCAGCTCGGTGAGCAGCTCGCGGACGGTCTTGGTCTCGGGCACGAAGATAACGGGGCGGAGGATCTCGGCCAGGACGAACGGGTGCCCGTTGCCCCCGTGCGTGATGATCCAGCGGAGCAGGTCCTTGGCGTACAGCAGCCCGACCACGTGGTCCAGGTTGCCCTCGTAGACCGGGACCCGCGAGTGCCCGCGGTCGTTGATGATCGCCTTGACGGCCTCGAGGTCGTCGGAGTACTCGATCGCCTCGACGTCGGTACGGGGCGTCATCACCTGCTCGACGGTGGTGGTGCGGAACTCGACGATCTTCTCGAGCATGTCGCGTTCTTCTTCGCCGATCTCGGTGCCCAGCCCGTACTCCTCGACCACGTCGAGGATCTCCTGCTCGAGCTGCTCGGTCGGGGTCTGGTCCGCCGGGCCCGCCAGGCGGCGGACGCCCTCGTCAAACACCAGCAGCAGCCCCCGGACCGGGAGCACCAGCGCGTGGCTCAGCCGCAACCCCCCCGAGGTCAGCAGCACCGCCCGCTCGGGCGTGTGCTCCGCGATCGAGGACGGGAGCACCACGATCACCAGCCAGAACAGCAGCAGCAGCCCCACCAGCGCGACCATCCCCGCGACGCTCAGCCCGAGCAGCTGCGGCTGGTCGGCGGCGGCCTGGGCCCAGTGCTCGGTCCAGGCGACCGCGGCGATCACAAAGGCGAAGGTCGCGACGACTCGCCACAGCCCGATCGCGGCGTGGTGCCCGGGGATGTCGGCCATGATCGCGGCGGTGCGACGCTTGGCCGACGGCTTCTTGGACTTCTCAGCGAGCTCTTCGAGCCGCCCGCGAGAGCACTCGAGCAGCGCGTGCTGCACGATCGCGATCGCCGCGGCGACGAGCATCGCCAGGATCGTGATGAGCGGGAGCATCGCGTTCATCCGTCGGGGCCCTCGCGTGCGCCCTTCGCGTCGGCGTGGAAGGTCGCGCCGATCCCGGCGGCACTCAGCAGCTCGTCCTCGAGCGCGTGCATCACGGCGTACGCCTCCGGGTCGTGGTCGTCGTGCCCTAGGCAGTGCAGCAGCCCGTGAACCACATAGAGCAGCAGCTCACGCTCGGGCTCGTGCCCCATCTCCGCGGCTCGGCGGCCCGCCTCGTCAACGCACACGAACAGGTCCGCGTCGATCTCACACTCGCTCTCGGAGAGGTCGAAGGTGAGCACGTCGGTGGTGCCGGCGATGTTGGAGTATTGCAGGTGGGCGGCGCTCATCGCCTCGTCGTTGACCACCCGGGCCCGGACCTGGCCGTGGACGCTGAACCGATCCGCAGCGATCGCGAGCACGCGGGCCGCAGCGTCGGACAGCCAGGCCATCTGCGACGGCTTGAGCAGGTCGGACGGGTCAAGGATCTCGGCGCTCAGCGGCGGCGCAGCAAGGCTCGACAAAGGCTCGGGTTGGTCAGGTTCGTCCATCGCGTGACGGGCGGGGCGGCTCGGCGGCCTTGCACGGCCTGTTCGAAAATCGAGCGCCCGGAGGCGGGTCCTTGCAACTGTATCGGCGTGGGAGACTTGATCCAAGAGGTTTGCGGCAGATGGCGTGTTTCTCGGACCACTCTGCATCGGGCTCCCCCCAAGGCTGGGCCCCCTGGGGCTGTGCTCCACTGGGGCTGTGCTCCACTGGGGCTGTGCCCCCACTGGGGCTGTGCCCCCACTGGGGCTGTGCCCCCACTGGGGCTGTGCCCCCCCGGGGCGGGGGATTGGTGGGCTTCCCCTCAAAACGACCGAATCCCCCCTGGGCCTGGGTCAGGCCGGCGGGAGGGATTCGATTAGAGGAGAGATGGAGATCCATCTTCTATTGGGATCAGATCACGCTTCGGTTGCATCTGAGTTGGATTTGTTGGCTTCGGCGGACCCGTTGGGCCTCGTGGACCACGCCAGAGCCCCGTTCGCGAGGGCACCGAGCAGGACGACGACCGCCATGGCAAACATCGTGGGCCCGCCGATCGCGTCGGCCACACCCTCGGGGGCGTCCGCGGCGACCTCGATCGAGACGCCCAGCTTGGTCAGGTGAGACCCGATCGCCCCGAGCATGAGCACCGCGGCCAGCCCGCTGCCGATAAGTGTCGTCTTGGGGACCAGCAGGAGCCCCGCAGCGACCAGCTCGACCCCGCCGAGCCCGAGGCGTGCGATGGAGGGGGCCCCGAGCAGGGTTTCCATGAGGTAGACCGAGCCGGGATCGCCACTGATCTTCATGATCCCCGCCATGGCGAGGATGCCCGCGGCGACAAGACGGGTGAGCCAGGTGACAGCGAGCAGGGCTTTGGGCATGGGTGGGGCCTTTCGGAGCGCACAGGCGAGCGGGATTCCCACCGAAGGGACCCGCGGGGCGGTGGTCAAACCGCTCCGCCCGGATGCCTATTCCCCGAAAGATCCTTCTCCGTGGCGCGAGAGCTCAATCCGGCTCACCCCTTGGCCATCGCCCCGACCGACACCTTCACCGGCACAAAGGTCGGCGAGACCTTGGCCTCAAACTCGGACCGGTACTTGTTCATGATGGTCCGGGTGGCCCAGTTGTTGCCGTCGGCGAGCCCGCAGATGGTGGTGCCGGGCATGGAGCCCATGGAGGTCGCGACCTCGAGGGCCAGGTCCAGGTCCTTGGTCTTGGCTTCGCCAGCCTCGATCCGGGTGAGCAGCTGATACAGCCACCCCGAGCCCTCGCGGCAGGGCGTGCATTGCCCGCAGCTCTCGTGCTTGTAGAACCGTGCGATGTTCCGTGCGACGGCGACCATGCACGTGTCCTCGTCGAACACGGTCGGGCAGGCGGTGCCCAGCCCGAGCACGTTGTATCGGCGGCCGATATCGAAATCCATCTCGGCCTCGTACTGGTCGGGCCCGAGGATTCCCATGGAGACGCCGCCCGCGATGGCGCCCTTGAACTTCTTGCCGCCGCGCATGCCGCCGCAGAAGTCTTCGACCAGTGACCGCAGCGGGATTCCCAGCTCGCACTCGTAGACGCCGGGGTTCTCGACGTGCCCGGAGACACCCATGAGCTTGGTGCCAAACGAGGGTGGCCCGCCGATGGCGGACTCGGTGCCCTGGGCGGTGAAGGCCTCCGCCCCGTCGCCGATGATGAACGGGAGGTGGCAGAGCGTCTCGACGTTGTTGATGATGGTGGGCTTGCCGAACAGCCCCTTGATGGCGGGGAAGGGCGGCTTGATGCGTGGCCACCCGCGTTTGCCCTCGATCGCTTCGAGCAGCCCGGTCTCTTCGCCACAGATGTAGGCGCCCGCGCCGCGGTGGACGTAGCAGTCGGCGACGTAGGCGTCGCCCGAGGCGTTGGAGCCCTTGTTGATGACGCCGCTGGCGCCGAAGATGCCGTTGGCGTAGGCCTCTTTGATGGCCTCCTCGAGCACGTGGGCCTGGTGGTGATACTCGCCGCGGATGAAGATGTAGGCCTTGGTCAGGCGGCAGGCGTACATGCAGATCGCGATGCCCTCGAGCAGCGAGTGCGGGTCAAAGTCGCAGAGCAGGCGGTCCTTGAAGGTGCCCGGCTCGGATTCGTCGGCGTTGATGGCGAGGTACCGCTCGCCGTAGCCCGAGGGGTCTTCGGGGGTCGGGTCGCCCGGCTTGGAGAGGAAGGTCCACTTGAGCCCGGTGGGGAAGCCGGCGCCGCCCCGCCCGCGGAGCATGGAGGCCTTGACCTCCTCGGTGACGTCCGCGGGCTTCATGGTGAGCGTCTTGCGGAGGGCCTCGTAGCCGCCGGTCTTGACGTACTCGTCGTACCCGACCACGTGGCGGTCCTTGAGATCGCCGAAGGGCGCGGTGGGGATCCGCTTGAGCAGGTAGTGCTGGCTGAGGGTGTCTGAGTAGGTCTTCTTGGGCATGGGTTCGCTCGTGTGGGCCAGTTGGAGGGGCTGTTTGGAGGCGCAGGGGCCTCGGGGCCGATTCTAGGGGGGTGCAAGGGGCGGGGGGAGATTTACAACCCTCACCCGCGGACCTCCAGGAGCCGACTCATGCCGACGACTTCCCAAGTGCCCTCGCCCGAGGCGACCCAAACGCCCGCGGCGGATGCCGACTCTTGGCCGTCCATCCAGACCCGCTTTAGCGTCGGCACGACCACCGACCTGCTCGAGGGGCTGCGGTTCGCGCACGAGCACTCGATCGAGATGCCCGAGCGGCACTGGGGGCTCAAGCTGCTCGGGTACGCGGTGTGTGCGCGGCTGCTGCACGACCCGCGGTTTGCGCGGCTGCTCGAGGCGGGCGTCGGGTTCGGCGACGAGATGTACCGGGCGTTCGACGGGACCGGCGGGGATCGCGAGCTTTGGACCATCGACAACGAGGCGTTCTACACGCCCGAGCAGGTGCAGCGCGGGCGAGCAGCCCGGGCCAACTGCACCAACGTGGACGGGCTGCTCGGCGAGTTCTGCGCCGAGCTGCCGGCGGATCACTTCGACGCGGTCTTCTCGATCTCGGCGCTCGAGCACGCGCCGATGGAGACCGTGCGCGCGATCTGCGAGGACACGTTCCGCGTGACCGCTCCGGGCGGGGTGAGTGTGCACACGCTGGACTTCGCGTTCGACACGATCCCCGCAAGGATCGAGCCGTGGCTGAGCGAGCTGCAGCGGGCGGGGTTTGAGGTTGATGAGGGCGGGGTGGATCTGACCATCGGGCTGACGAACGCCGCGGGCGAGGCCTACCTGTTTGAGCCTGTCGAGAGCGTGTACACGAACTGGTGCAAGCTCCGGATCGACGACGGCAAGCCGCTGCCGGACTTCAAGACGCGGCACGGGGCGGTGGTGGTGGTGGCGAGGAAGCCGGGGTAGCGTCGCGGAATGTACTGACTAGCCGGGAGCGCGAGCCACCGGTCTCGGTGCCACCCGAGCCGCAAAGCGACTGACCGAGAGACCCGTCGCTGGCGCTCCGGGCTAGTCTTGGTTCGTGTCTGGCGGAAGGTCGATCGATTGACCGGTTGACCGGAACGCGGGGCTCACGGCCCGTTCTCGGCGAACGTCATGTCCTCGACGGGCCAGAACTGGAACGGCACGGGCTCAGCGAGCACCTCGTCGGCCAGCGCGATGATGCTCGTCTCGTCTCGCCGGGTCTTCTCGGAGATCGTGACGCGGCGGGGCGGCGGGCCCAGGAACTCGAACCAGTGCACCGGCCGCTCGCGCCAGCTCGGGGTCACCGGCTCGATGCGGAGCCAGATGACGTAATCGGTTCGGCCGTCGAGGAAGCCGGTCGGCTGAGGGACCTCGATCGTCTCGGCGTTCTTGCGCCAGATGGTCTGCATATCGCCCCGACGCACGAGGTTGGCCCCGTCGCGCCCCTCACGCCGCTTGGCCAGGTGCAGCGAGGCCCGCACCGTGTTGTCTGTCCGGTTGATGATTTCGACCTGGGCCGCGCCCGCGGTGTCGTCCCAGGCGAGCTGGTGGCAGCCGGTGAGCGAGACCAGGGCGGTGCTGGCGAGCAGCGCGAGCGCGCGGATAGAGCCTGTTGCGTTCATGCCCCCTAGATCGGGAGGGTGCGGGGCGAGGCTGTAGAATTAGGGCTGAAGACAGATGGGGGGCGGCGGTGGGGGCCGCGGTGGGCCTATCTGGCCTCGCCCTTGACGGCCCCGGTGCCGCCCTTGGTGTAGGTCCCGGCCTCGATCCGCTTGACCAGGTCGATCAGCTCGTCGGGGGTCAGGTTCTCGTGCAGGTCCTCGTTGATCAGCGCGACCGGGGCGGTGCCGCACGAGCCGAGACACTCGAGCTCGACGAGCGTGAACTTGTTGTCCGGCGTGGTCTCGCCGACGTCGATGCCCAGGTGTGTCTTCACAGCCTCGGTGCACGGCGTGGCGTTGCAGAACTCGCACGCGATCGAGCGGCAGACCGAGATCAGGTTCTCGCCCTTGCGGTTGGTCCAGTATTCCTCGTAGAAGGTCGCGGTGTCGTAGACGTCCGCGGGCTTGACCTCGAGGAACTCCGCGATCTCGAGCATTGCCTGGCGGGAGACCCAGCCGTAGTGGTGCTGGATCAGGTGCAGGGCCGGCAGCAGGGCCGCCATGGTGGTCTCGAAGCGGGGGAGGTAGTTGTCGCGCAGGTCCGCCTTCATCGCGTCGGTGAGCTGAGGCTCGCCGGTGCGGTCAACGGTGTCGGCGGCGGAGTTCTTGGTGATCCAGGCCATGCGGTGCTCCGGGAGCGGGGGGGGTGGATGAGGGTGCTGCGGGGCTAAGTCTAGGGGACCGGTCCCCCCGGGGTTAACGTGCCGATCGGCCCGCGGATCTTGAGAGCGGGCAGGTCGATCGGCTCAGGGATCGGGGCGATCAGCAGGGCTCCGATCTGTTCGGGCACCGGGCAGACAAAGACCCAGCGGCGGACCCGGAGCCCGAGGAGCTCCTCCCTTGAGGCCTGGTGCGAGGTGACGCCGACCACGGCGATCGAGCCGTCAGCCGCGACCCAGAGCACCGGGCCGCCCGACATGCCCGAGAGGTCTGGGAGGGAGCCGACGAACCGGGCGGCGAACGAGCCGGCGAGGTTGACGGGTGTACCGGTCTCGTCGTCGAGCGCGCCGTTGATCGACATGAGCGGGGCCATGACGGTCGCGGCGAGGATCGTCGGCTTGGCGTCGGGCTCGGTGCCGCCCAGCGATTCGGGATACCCGATGACCCAGACCCGGGCCCCGACCGGGGGCGGGTGCGCGAACCGGGGCAGGGGCGTGTCGGGCAGGGTCGGCGGGTGCGGCGCGAGCACGGCCCAGTCGGTCTGGACCGCGTGGCGCGGGCGGCCGAGGCCCAGCGCGAGGATTCTGATGTCCTCGCCGGCGAGCGAGCCGCGGTAGAGGCCTCGCGTCAGGTCGAAGGTGCGCGAGCCGATCCGCACGGTGTCGGAGCGTTGCAGGGCGGCGGGCAGGACGTGGCGGGCGGTGAGCAGGCGTGAGCCGTCGAGGCTGGTCGCCGAGCCAAAGCCGACGGACTGATCCAGCGCGAGCACGCGATCCGCGAAGGCTCGGACCGAGGGCGGGGGTGTCGGGCCGGCGCAGCCGATGTTGCCGATCACGCTGAGTGTCAACAGGGCGAGCCGTGCGAGGGTCAGCGTGAGCGGGGGCTAGTCATGCACGGGCGCCGCGGTCGTCGAGCTGGTCGATGGCGTCGAGACGCTCGATGGCTCGGGGTTGTCGATCCCCTTGACGATCGAGAAGCCGGTCCACGACTCGGGGTCGGTTGCGATGGTCCAGGCGCTCTTGCCGCGTGGCAGGCGTTTGGTGATGGGGAGGTCGCCCAGGTCGCCGGGGCGGCCGATCGCGAGCTCGACGTACTCGAGCTGCGGGGCGGCGCCGGTGCTGAGGGTGGCCTGCCCGCCGGGGCGGATCGTGTCGTTGGCCAGCGTGATGCCGCGCGAGCCGATCCGGTCCACACGGAGAGTCGCGGTGATCGGGCTGGGCGTCGCGTTGTGGACGGTGACGTCCAAGGCGCCCGAGCAGCCGGTGAGGAGGAGCGAGCCGAGCAGGGTTCCGAGCGGGACGCCGAGGGTCGTGAGTGAGCGTGTGCGCATGGCGCAGTGTACGCGTCGGCCCGCGAACGGATGCTTGCTCGGGTCTCTCAGAAGTCGCGGCGATCGCGGCTCTTGGAAACCGAGCCCATCGACCGCGGGGCCCACTCCCACGCCCCCTCGCCGGTCGGCGCGTCCTTGAGCTCGATCGAGGAGTAGGTGCTGAAGATCGGCGTGGAGATCTGCCACGACCAGGAGCCGGGCTTGAGCGTGCGGCGGGTGGGCACGTCGCTGAACTGGTTGTCGCGGGCCACCACGAGCTGAAGCGTCCCGTCGCTGGGCGGCGCGAACGGGCCCAGGTTGCGAGACTCGCCCGCGGGGATCGGCGTGCGGGTCAGCGTCTGGGCGTCGCCGCTGCGGAGCTCGAGCACGACGCGGGCCGTGATCGAGGTCTGGGTCCGGTTGTTGAGGCTGACCTGGATCGGCTCGGTCTCGGGGAGGCACCCGGGGAGGGCGGCGACGCAGGCGGCGGCGAGCAGAGCACCGGTGGCGCGTCGTGCCGTCGTGGGGGTGTTCGTGGCGGTGCTGGTGCGAGAGCTGGTGTGGGGGGGCATGGCAGGACCCTCGGCCGCGGGAGGTGGAGGAGTGCGGCACACCCCACAGATCGGCGGGATACCGGAGCGACTGGAGCCCGGGCGCAGAAAATCGGACGTTGGCGAGCCGCCGGGGCAGGTCCGAGAAGCCGATCCGAGAAGCCAAGCCGGGGCGGAGAGGGCAATCAGGGCCGCACCGCGATCAAGGCCGCACCGCGGCTCAGGGCTGGTCGAGCATCTCGACGTCAACGGTCGCCCGGCGCTGCATTAGCGGGGCCGCGTCATACTCCGCGATCGCCTGGAGCTGGTGCTCGGTCATGAAGCCGCCGGCGAAGGTCCAGTCCGGGTTGACCGCCTGCGGGTCGAGCGCCAGGCGGCCCAGGATGAAGGGGCGGCCGACGTGGTACGCGGTGAGGCCGACAGGAATCGGGGCCCGCAGGATGAAGTCATCACGGTCGGCGGGCTCGAGGACGAGCTGGAGCGAGCCGCGCGTCGGCGTCGGGATCGGGCCCAGCGTGTCGGTGGCGCCGGGCCCGAGGGTGCGGCGCATCAGGGTCTTGCTGTCGGCGACGCCGACGTGGACGATGCGTGCTGAGACGGCGTGCGGCGCGTCGTTGTGCAGCCGAACCTGTGCGGGGGGTGTGGCCCGGGGGCTCTGGTGGCAGCCGACGGCGATGAGCACCGCGGGGAGCAAGAGCGCGAGCGTTGCGAGGCGAGTGATTTGCGGCGACAGTCGGATTCGGGCGTAGCTGGGCATGGTGGCCTCCGGGTCGGCCGCTCATCGCAGCGGCGCGTACCCGGAACTCGGCGATGGCGCCGCCTGACTGGAGTCAGATCCCGAAGGGACACGACCTGCGGGAGGCTTTGGGAGACCCGGTTCAATTGGGAAGGGAGGCCCGGTGCAACGTCGAGCGGCTCGCCCCTGGAATCGGTGCGAAAGCCGGGCGACAGGAGCGGTGGCCTCCTAATTCGGACGTTGCGGCGCATGGTGCGGCTACGAGTGGTCCGATTCTGAGCCTTGGTTATCGCACCCGAGGGTGTGGGGCCTGCTCCGGACCGCTAGGCGCAGCCTGCGAGGAAGGCGGCGACGAATCCGCCGATGTCGCCGTTGTCGAGGATGCCGTCGCCGTTGAAGTCGGCGGCGAGATCCCCGGCGAGGAAGAGGGTGACGAAGGTGCCGATGTCGCCGTTGTCGAGGATGCCGTCGCCGTTGGTGTCGGCCGGGCACGCGGGTGGCGGGGGTGGCAGGACGAGAATGCCGCGGGTGTCCGCGCCGGCGAGTAGCACCTGGTACCCCGTGCCGTTGGGCTTGACCTGCGAGATCACGTCCAGATCCTGCTCGTACAGAACAAGGTTGTCGAGGGCAGCGTCGTACTGCAGGTACCGCGGTCCGTCCACGTTGCCGTAGATCAAGGAGATCGAATTGAAGTCGCCCGCGCCGTCGCGGTGGAGTCGGTAGATGGCGTTCTCGCGTCGGTCGCACACGGCCAGGTCGCCGTTGTCCAGGGCGGCGATGCCGCGGATGAACGTGAGCGTCCCGAGCGTTGTGCCGGAAAGATCGGCGAAGAGGGAGATGGCGCCCGTCGAGACGTCCACCCGCCAGATGGTGCTTCCCTCGTTGTCTGAGGCGTAGGCACCGGTGCCAACGCCGCCGTTGATGCTGACGACGAAGACGTCGTCGGAGAGCGGGTCCGCGGTGAGGGCGAACCCGGCGCTGAAGCGCGGGTACGGGTCGCTCCGCGGAGCGTTGGGCTCCTGGTAGACGATGCGGCTTGTGCCATCGGGCAGCGTCGCGATGACGCCTTCGATGCGCGGGTCCAGCGCCTCGTTGGCGCCGGGGTTGTTCACCGTGACGAGCTCGCCGGTGGGGGCGTGGTAGATCATGTCCACCGGGTGCTGGACCATGTTGTCGCTGACAATGTCCGTAAAGATCGGCGTGGCCCCGAACAGGTCGTCGAGACGGAAGATGCCGCCCGTTGGGTTGCCCGCGCCGCGGCCGTGCGAGCAGTAGTAAAGACCGTTGATCTCGACCGGCATCGCCAATCGGATCGACCCCGGCGTGATCGTTAGCAGCGGTGACGCCACGCCCGACGGATCGACCACGGAGACGGTGTCCGTGGGCTGATCCGTATACATGAAGGTCGAATGCTGGGCTGAGGCGGTGCCGACGAACGCGGCGAGGCTCAGAAAGGCGGCTTTGGCGTGGGGCATGGGGGTCTCCAGATAAAGCAACATTGACCTTACAGAAATCCGCAACGCACCGCAACAGAAAAACCATAAACGAAGGTGCCGAGGCCGAATCACCGATCCAGCTCAGCCGCCACCACGTTGATCGAGCCGATGACGGCGACCACGTCGGCCAGCATGTGGCCTTCGATCAGCTTGGGCATCAGCTGGTAGTTAATGAAGCTCGGCGGGCGGGTCTTGACGCGCCAGGCCCGCGGCCCGCCGTCGGAGACGATGTAGTACCCCAGCTCGCCGTTGGCGGTCTCGTTGGCGCCGTAGTGCTCCGCGATCGGCGGCTCCCAGCCTCGGTTGCTCATGATGAGCTCGAAGTGCTGAATCAAGCCCTCGATCGAGCCGTAGACGTCGCCCTTGCTCGGCTTGACCATCTTGGAGTCGGCGAAGACGTCGATGGGGCCGCTGGGGATGTTGTCGATGAGCTGGTCGATGATCTTGATCGACTGGCGGATCTCTTCCATGCGGACCTGGAAGCGGGCGTAGACGTCGCCCTCGGAGGCGAGGGGGACGGAGAACTTGACGGCGCTGGCGCCCTGCCCGTCCCAGTTGTCCGCGTAGCAGAGGTACGGGGCGTCCTTGCGGAGGTCGCGGCGGACACCGGAGGCGCGGGCCATGGGGCCGGTGGTGGACCACGCGATGGCCTCGTCGTGGGTGAGCACGCCGACGCCCTGGGTGCGGTCGATGAAGATGCGGTTGCGGCTCACCAAGCCGTCGAGGTCCTTGATCGCGGTGGAGAGGTCGTCGTGGATGAAGTTCTTGACCATCCGCTTGAAGACCTCCTCGTCGGGGAGCTCTTTCATCAGCCCGCCCACGCGGGTCCAGTCGGGGTGGAAGCGTTGGCCGGAGATGTAGTCGGAGAGGTCGTTGATCTTCTCGCGCGGGTTGAAGGCATACAAGAAGCCGGTGAAGGCGCCCAGATCGAGCGCCGCGGCGCCCACGCAGAGCAGGTGGTCCTGGATGCGGCCCATCTCGGCCATGATCGTGCGGAGGACCTTGCACCGCGGGGTGATCTCGATGCCGAAGAGCGACTCGACGGCGTGGTGCCAGCAGATGTCGTTGGAGACCGGGGAGAGGTAGTTCATGCGGCTGACGATGGTGACGTACTGGTTGTAGTCGAGATGCTCGCCGAGCTTCTCGAAGCCGGAGTGCAGGTAGCCGATGTGTGGTGTGCAGCGTGCGATCCGCTCGCCGTCGAGCTCGAGGACGAGGCGGAGGGTGGTGTGTGTGGCGGGGTGCTGGGGCCCGAAGTTGAGGACCCACCGGTCGCCGGTGTCCACGTGCTCGTTGAGGTACGAGGTGGTCTCGATGTCGGTGTCGTAGCCCTCGTCGGGGCGGAGCGTGTAGGGCATGAGGACCTCGGCAAGCTGCGGTGGACGGTCGGTCGAGTGACCCGATGGGTCGAGCGACCCGGTGGGTCAAGCGACCCGATGGTAGGGGCCCGGGTCGCGGCAGGCCCGGTGGAGCCGAGGCTTCGGGTGCGGGCTGGGGGGGGTTGATGGGGGGCTGGGCGAGGGGGTAAGCCTCGCCGGGCTAGAGTCTTGGATGGTTGACTTCCTGCAATCGTGGCTTCAGGCGTTCTGGTTCATCCTCCTCGAGTCCGGGGTGTGGCTGATCTTCGGGTTCGCGCTCGCCGGGGCGGTCCACGCGCTGGTCCCCGCGGGGCTCGTCGAGCGGCAGCTCTCGGGCAAGGGGCTCAAGCCGATCGTCAAGGCGAGCCTGCTGGGCATCCCGCTCCCGCTCTGCTCGTGCTCGGTCATCCCGGTCGCGGCCGGGCTGCGGCGGTCCGGGGCGAGCCGGGGGGCGTCCGCGGCGTTCGCCATCTCCACGCCGCAGACGGGCGAGGAATCGATCCCGCTGACGTGGGCGCTGTTCGGGCCGGTCTTCGCGCTCTCCCGTCCGGTCGTCGCGGTGGCCACGGCGTTGGTCGCGGGGCTTGCGATCGAGAAGGCGGGCGGGGAGCACGAGGCGGCGGGCGAGGGACCCAAGAGCTGCTGCGGCGAGAAGACAGGCGAGACGCCTGTCCCACAAGAGAAGAAGAGCACGTGTTGTTCGAGTGAGGCTGCTGCGCCTGCGAAGCCGTGCTGTTCTGCGGAGCCCGAGCCGGTGAAGGCCTGTTGCTCCGACGGCTCGGCGGCACCCCCGCACGAAACTCGGGAATCGTGGTCGAGTCGGCTGAGGCGGGCTGCTCGGCACGGGTTCATCACGATGCCGGTGGACCTGGCCCCGTGGCTCATGGTGGGGCTGGTGCTGGCCGGGCTGGTGTCGGCCGCGGTCCCGGAGGACTGGATCTCGCAGAACGTGGGCTCGGGGATCGTGCCGATGCTGGCGATGCTGGTGGTGGGGATCCCGCTGTACATCTGTGCGACGAGCTCGACGCCGCTCGCGTTTAGTCTTGTCGCCGCGGGGCTGAGCCCGGGCGCGGCGTTGGTGCTGCTGCTGGCGGGCCCGGCCACGAACGTCGCGACGATCTCGTGGTCGCTCAAGGACCTGGGGCTGCGGGCGACGGTGATCTATGTCATCACGATCGCGGTGATGAGCCTGGCGTGCGGGCTGGCGTTCGACGCCTTCTTCTCGGGCATGATCTCGCTGGCCAGCGAGGCGATGATCCACGAGCGGTCGGAGAACGGGCTCTTCCGTGGCGGGGCGGTGTCGCTGCTGCTGCTGCTGATCACGGCCCTCTCGGTTCGAGCCGTGAGGGCCTTTGGACCGATGGTGTCGGCGAGACCAACGCATGGCTGAACCGACGGACCCGACAATACCCCAAAGCAGCGAGACCTCGCCCGAGGACCCCGGGCCCGAGGGCCATCAACCCGAGGCCCCCCAGCCTGAGGACCTGAAGCCCGCGGGCCCCCCACCGGGCGGCGCGGGGCTGGTTCTGGTCGTTGGCCCGCCCCGCTGCGGCACCACCCTCGCGTTTGATGCGCTGCGGTGCCACCCGCACGCGAGGCTCGAGCGGTCGAGCGCGATGTTCTCGCGTCTGATCCGCGGCTCGCACAGCCGATACCCGAGAGAGCTGTGCGTGCAGAGCGGCGGCATCCGATTCGAGCAGAAGAAGGGTGATGTGGTCCGCGCCCCCTCGTTCAACTGGACCGAGGAGGAGAACATCGGCGGGTGGATGGTCGAGCGGCTGCACCCGCACTTCTTCCTGAACGACGTGGACTGGTTCATCACCCGGATCGAGCAGCTCGACGCGGCGGGGGCGCAGGTTCGGCTGGTGCTGCGGGTCCGCGATCCGCGGGCGATGCTCCGCTCGCAGTGGCTGTACAAACGCCGCGTGCCGGCGTGGCAGAGCTGGCTGACCGAGGAGTCGATGGTGGGCTTTGCGCGCGAGTCCTACGAGGCGATGGGTCGGCTCCGCGAGCTGCGCCCCGCGGCCGCACTCAGCGTGTACCAGGACTCCAAAGCGGAGGCGCCCGCGATGATCGGGTCGCTCTACGACGAGGTCTGGCCCGGCGAGGACTGGTCCGAGCTGGCCGAGGAGGTCGCCGATCGGGTCTCGATCAAGAGCCGCGGGGCCCGGGCGGCGAACCGCTTTGCCGCGACGATCGACGAGCAGGACACCGACGAGTTCGACGTGATGCTCAAGGCTGGGTCCACCGACCTGCGGGCCTGCGTCAAGGCATACAACAAGCTGATCAAGCGATGACAGGCATCCGGGAAACCGGGTCTGGAAGCCGAGTCTGAGCGAAGCGAAGGCATGGATGCCCTCTTCGTTCTCGTGGCGACCTGATCCGAACCTTCGAGCACTCGGGTTCGGCGTCTGAAGAACCCGCCCTGGGTCAGTCCAGCGCGATCACGTGCGAGGCGTTTGGGCGGATCGACGAGATCGGCCGCCACAGGTCCGGGTGGTTGGGAAGCACCTTGTTTATCGCAGCGCCCGCCAGCAGGTCCGCCCGCTCGGCGGTCGGGCTCAGCCCCAGGTCGCTCGCATCAACACGAAAATCCGTGACCGCGTTGTCGGTGGTGTTGACGATCACGAGCAGCCGTTGCCCCTCGAACGTGCGCACATAGGCGACGACTCGCGTGCCGTGGGGCGTGGTCATGGTCAGGTCGCCGCGGCGGAGCGCGTCGTGCCCGTCGCGCAGCCCGATGAGCTTGCGGTAGTGGCTCAGCAGGCTCGTGTCGTCGTCGGCCTGGGCCTGCACCGAGACGCTGGTCATGTCCCGGTTGAGCGGCTGCCAGGGCTCGCCGGTTGTGAAGCCGCCGGTCTGGTGGTCCGTGGTCCAGGGCATGGGGGTGCGGAGGTTCTCGTGGCGGCCCTGCCCGGTCATGCCCAGCTCCTCGCCGTAGTAGACGAACGGCACGCCGGTCCCGGTCAGCAGCAGCGTCGCGGCGGCCTTGGCCTTGGGCACCGAGTTGCCCATGAACGGCATCGACCGGTCCATGTCGTGGTTGGAGAGGAACGAGCTGGCCCGGTCGGCGTGCATCTCAAACGAGCGCGCCAGGTCCTTGCGGATGCGGTCGGCGTTGCCGTCGCGCACTCCCTCCATCACGGCGTAGGCGAAGGGGAAATCGAAGCACGAGTCGAGGGCCGGGGGCTCGGTCTGGGTCGGGTCGATGTAGCGGGCGATCTGTTCGGAGCTGTCCCAGACCTCGCCGACCATGAACGCGCCGGGCTTGACGCGCTGCACGTGGGCGGAGAAGTCGCGGAACCACGCGATGGTCGCCGGGTCGTTTTTGAGCGTGTCCCCGTTCTCGAGGAGGTACATGATCGCGTCGAGGCGGAAGCCGTCCACGCCCATCTCGGTGAGCCAGAAGTCGGCGACGCGGTGCATCTGGGCGGTGACCTCTGGGTTGTGGTAGTTGAGGTCGGGCATGCCGTGCCAGAAGACGCCGTAGAACGCGTCGTCAGCCTGCTCCGGGCTCGCCGGCTCGTGCCCGATCGAGCCGAGCGTGTGCCAGGCGGGCTGCCCCCACGGGCCCTTCTGGTCGGGGGCCTCGTCGGCCCACACGAACCAGTCGCGTTTGTCGCTCGCCGGGTCCATCGATTTGAGGAACCACGGGTGCTGGTTGGAGCAGTGGTTGAGCACGAGATCGACGAGCACGCGGATGCCGCGCTCGTGGCAGGCGGCGACGAGCTCGCGGAAGTCGTCGGCGGAGCCGTACTCGTCGTCCACCGCGACGTAGTCCGTCGTGTCGTACCCGTGGTAGGAGGGCGACTGGGCGACGGGCAGGAGCCAGAGCCCGGTGACGCCCAGGTCGGTGGTGGTGGCGGGGTCACCGTCGTTGAGGTAGTCGAGGCGCTCGATCATGCCGCGGATGTCGCCCACGCCGTCGCCGGCGCGCGGGCCGGTGGTCGAGTCAGCGAAGCTGCGGACAAAGGCGAGGTAGAACACCGCGTCGTGCTGCCAGCCGGGGGAGAGGGGGAGGGAGAGTGGGGGGATGAGGAGGGCACCTGCAGCGGGCGCGTTAGCCACAGGGGTTTGTGCGCACGCGGCAATCGCGAGCAGACCCGAGGCCAAGATGGGCAGAGAGAAACTTTGCATGCGACGATGGTATCCGAAGAACCGACACATGTGTAGAGCGTAGTGTGGGCCATGAAGCACGCGTCCGCGGAGGTTTCTGAGCCGGGTTCCGAGGAACTCTTTATCCCGATGGGGTCCGGTCTCGAGTGGTGGGCGAGAGTTGATATGACTCTGGCCGCAATCTGGCTGGTCGCGGCGATATACAACAACTCCGACGCGGGGCCCGGTGTCCTTCTCACCCTCGGGCTTGGGGCCAGCGGGTTGTACCTCGCCGGCGCGTGGGTCGTCCGCTCGATCGTGGGGCTGTTTTCTCTCCGATCCAGGCCGAGACGATGGAAGCTCTCGGCCACGGTGATTGGGCACGTGCTCATCCCCCTCGCGGGGATGCTCGGCTTCGTGACCGCGTTCACGCAGCTCGACACGCGAGCCCGGTTTGCGCTGAGCCAGAGCGCCTTCGAGCAAGAGGCCGCAGCAGTCCGGGCGGGGCAGCCCGCCACTGGTTCGCGCTGGGTTGGACTCTATCGGGTCCGGTCCGCGTATCTATTGTCCGACGGCTCGGTGCGATTCACGACGAGGCACGCGTCTCTCTTCACAGAGTATGGCTTTGCGCAACCAGGCGATGGTCCTCTCCAGGCGCTCGGTGGCCCGATCGAGTCACAGCCGCTTGTCGGGCCTTGGAAGATCTATCAGCAGTACGACTGAAAATCACTCCCTGCCCGCGGTCGTGCCGGGCCGGTCGTCGGTGCGGAAGGGCTGGGCGGGCAGCCCCTCGCCGTTGACGAGGTTGACGTCCGGGTTGTCGGCCCAGGCGTAGCGGACCGACTCGATGCCGGGCAGGTTCTTCACCGAGAGGATCACATTGCCGTCCTCGATACGGGCCTCGGCCTTTACGAAGGGCTTGTCTTTTCCGGGCGCACAAACCTCGAACCCGCGCGGGGCCTCGCCGTCGGTCGTGCGCAGCCCGTCGGCGAACTCAAACTCGAGCACGGCTTCCTGAATGAGGATCGGGTACGACCGCTTGCCGGGGCGCGTCTCGATCGTGTTGACGGTTTGCAGGCCCGGCTCGCCCCGGAGCACCGGCCCGGTGGGCACGACGTCCTTGCCGTAGTAATCGAACAGCGCGTTGCGAGCGAGGCGATGCCCGACGTCGTGCTTGTTGCGTGGGTGGATGTCGTTGGCCTTGCCGATGTCGATGATCGTGGCCATGCCGGTGTTGGGGAGATCCAGAGCCATGGTCTGGGCCTCACGCAGCTCGGCCCACGCGGACTCCTGCGGCTCGTCGGCCCGCTGCATGAAGTTCGCCAGCTGCACGAAGTAGAACGGCATGTCCGGGTTGTTAAACGCGTCCCGCCACGACTCGATCATCGTCGGGAAGAGCGTCTGGTACTGCTCAGCACGGCCCGCGTTGGACTCGCCCTGGTACCAGATCGCGCCGGTGATCGCGAGGTCCTTCATCGGGTGGATCATCGCGTTGTAGAGGCACGCGGGTCGGGTGTTGGAGTTCGCAGCGTTGTTTGCGGGGTAGGACGGGAACTTGAGATCGCGGGTGGAGCCGATGATCGCAGCGTGCCACATGTCGCCGGCGAGGGGGATGGAGAGATCGCCACTGGTGAGCGTGATGTCATCGGGTGATGCGAAGAAGCCGCCAGCCCCGCCGGTGTCGATCGCGTAGACCGTGATCGTGTTCTCGCCCGTGTGCAGCACGCCCGCGGGGACGGTGTACTCGCGTGGGTGTGACCAGTAGCCGGGCGTTTCGTGCGCTGTTTTGCCGACGAGCTTGCCGTTGATGTAGGTGGCCTCGAAGTCGTCGATGGGCCCGAGGTTGAGGGTGGTGTCTTCGTCGGGCCAGTCGTTGAGTGTGACGGTGCGTTGGTAGACGATCAGGCCATCGAAGTTGGCGTGGTTGGTCTGCCAGAACCCGGGGACCGTCGCGGCTTGCCAGTCGGCGTCCTCAGCGATGGACTGATCGGCGAGCAGGGTGTCGAAGAAGTCGTTGTAAGCCCTGACCTCTTTGTCGAGGTTGGCCGAGTCAACGGGCGCGTCGTGGATCGCGATGCGGTCGGTGATGGCGGTGAACCCGCCGGCCTCGAGGGCCTCGACGGGGGTCCAGGCTTCTGCGAGCGTGCCGCCCCAGGAGGAGTGGATGAGGCCGATGGGGACCTGCGTTCCATCGGCGGACAGCTCGCTTCGCAGCATGGCGCCGAAGTGGTACGCGACGGCGGAGAACCCCGGCGTGGTTTCGGGGCTGGCTGCGGACCAGGCGTTGGTGAAGGGCTCGGTCTGCGGGGCCTTGTTGAGTCTTCGCTCGAAGCTGAGCAGCCGGAGCTGGTCGTCCGCGGAATCCGCGATGAACCGCTCGGCGTGGTCGGTGTTGTTGAGCGACCACTGCATGTTGGACTGGCCCGAGGCGATCCAGACGTCGCCGAACAGGACGTCGGTGAAGGTGACAGCCTCGGGGATCCCGTCGCCGTGCGTGGAGGTGGAGGAGACGGTGAGGGTGTGGGGCCCGCCCGCGGGCGAGGCGGGGAGTGTGGCGATCCAGTGCCCGTCGGCGTCGGCCGTCGCGATGACGGCGTGGCCGGCGATCTCGACGGTGACGTTGGCCATGGGGCTTGCGGTGCCCCAGACGCGGCAGTCGGTGTCTCGCTGAAGGACCATGTGGTCGGAGAAGAGGGAATTGAGCCGTGGGGGCTCGGCGACCGCGAGGGCCGACGAGAGGGCTAGGGCTGAGAGTAGGGCGGTGTGCATCGCGGTCTCCTTGGTGGAGATTCAGCGTACCGGATCCTCACCCGAGAAGACAGGTCAGCCTGGATGGCACCCGCACCCGGACCCGCAGCTCCCGGAGCCCTCGCCGGGCATCGGGGTGGCCTGGCGTCTGTTGCCGCCCACAAAGCTGAGTGACAGGGTCTTCTCCACCGGCGACCTTGAGTCGGTGTCGCCGGTCTCGATCTCGGCAAGCTCGCACAGCTCGCCCCAGGTCTTGACGGTGTGGCTCATCGCGTGCGCCACCTCGAGCGTCTGGCTGTTGGCGGGGCAGTGATAGTCGTAGCGGGGCATGGGTCATCCTCCGTTGGTCCGAGCGGCCGATTCGCCGCCCCGGCTCACTCGCAGCAGGTCTGCCCGAGCAGCTCAGCGAGCAGCCGCGTGCCGAAGCCCGTGGGCCCGGGGCCCATCAGCGCGGTCTGCTTGTCCGATGCGTGCACGCCGGCGATGTCCAGGTGGCACCAGGGGATCCCCTCGGTGACAAAGTACGACAGGAACGCGGCGCCCTGGATCGGGTGGGCCTCGCGGACGGGCGCGGAGTTGAGGATGTCGGCGATGGGCGATTTCATCAGGTCGCGGTATTCCGGGTGGTGGGGCAGCCGCCAGACCTTCTCGCCCGAGGTGTTCGCGGCGTTGTCGAACCTGGCGCGGAGGTGGTCGTTGTCGCACCACATGCCCGCGTAGGTGGAGCCGAGCGCGACGACCACGCCGCCGGTGAGGGTGGCCACGTCCACGATGAACGCGGGGTCCTCCTTGTCGCAGGCCCAGCACAGCGCGTCGGCGAGCACCAGCCGCCCCTCGGCGTCCGTGTTGGTGACCTCAACGGTCACGCCGTTGCGGAACGTGATCACGTCGTCGGGGCGGTAGGCCTCGTCGGAGATCGCGTTCTCGGCGCACGCGAGCAGCGCGACGACGCGGTGGTTGGGCTGGATGACGGTGGCGATGGCGTGCATGGCGCCCAGCACGGCGCACCCGCCGTCCTTGTCTCGCTTCATGCCGCGCATGCCCCCGCCGACCTTGATCGAGAGCCCGCCCGAGTCGTAGGTCATGGTCTTGCCGACGAGCACGGCGGGCTTGGCGTCGGACTTGGTGGCCGGGGTGTACTCGATCCGGATCAGGCAGGGCGGCGACTCGGACGCCTTGCCGACGTTGATCAGCCCCTCCATCCCCTCTTTCTTGAGCGCGTCGCCCTTGATCACGGTGCACTTGAGGTTCGTGTGGGCCTTGGCCATCTCCTGGCACAGGTTGGCGATGTAGGTCGTCGTCGCGATGTTCGGCGGCGTCTGCGAGAGATCCCGCGCGACCGCGGCCGACTCGGCCAGCCCGAGCCCGCGGCTCAGGCCCGCGGTGAAGTCGCGGTCGGTGGCGCGGACCGAGAGCTTGCTGGCCTTGGGCAGGGTGGTGGCTGTGCCGCGGAGCGTGGTGTAGTTCCAGGTCGAGAGCCCGAGGCCCTCGCCAAAGGCGCTGCCCGCGGACTCTTCGTTGACCGTCTGCTTGAGCGAGCCCATCGCGCCGTCGAGCTCGACCTGCACGCTGGTGATCTTGGCGCGGTCCGCCAGGCGGGCCAGCGCCGCAGCCGCGGCCCGGAGGCGGCCGGGCCCGAAGGTTTCTTTCTCACCCAGCCCGAGCACGATCACCCGCTTGTACTTCGCCTTGCCCTCGGGGAACGCCTGCACCAGCGAGCCGAGCTCTCCGGTCGCCTCGGGGCGGGCGACGGCTTTGACCGCGGGCCCGCTCATTCGCGCGGAGGCCTTGTCGAGCTTCTTGCCCTTGAACTGACCCAGCACGAGGGTGGAGGCGTTGCCGCGTGTGCTGACGGTGACGGAGGTGATCATGGGGGCTCCCGGGCTGGCTCCGCAAGGCACGGAGGATTCTGCAGGTTTCGGTGCGTGTGATGGGGGGCGTGGGGGGGGTGGGGTGTCGATTCTAGCGGATCGGGGCGTGGAGCGGGAGACTTAAGCGCATCGCTCTGGATGCGAACCTGAGTTTAGAAAAGCTCGATTCGGGTTTCCTGACAGATCCGGTGCCGCCCGAGCCTTCGCTTCGCTCAGACTCAGCGTCCAAACGCCCTCGCCCGCCCCGATAGACTCCGGGTATGGCAGACGATGCGCAATCCAACCCGTTCGGTCCTGACGCGATCTGGGCGCCGTGGCGGCTCGAGTACCTCGAAACCATCGACGAGACCGCCAAGGCTCGCGCTGATCCAAAGGGCAAGCCCGACGGGTGCTTCTTGAGCGATTACTGGGCCCGCCCGCAGGACGACGAGCAGAACCTCGTCGTGCATCGCGACGCGCACGGCATGGTCCTGCTGAACCGGTACCCGTACTCCAACGGGCACCTGCTCGTGGCGCTGGGCGAGGGTCGGGGGCGGCTGCTCGAGTACACGCCCGAGCAGCGCACCCGGCTCTGGGCGCTGGTGGACCACGCGATGGCGTTGGTGGAGACCGCGCTGGAGCCGCAGGGCGTGAACGTTGGGGTGAACCAGGGGCGGGCTGCGGGCGCTGGCGTGCCGGGTCACCTGCACGTACACCTCGTGCCGCGGTGGGGGGGCGACGTGAACTTCGCCACCGTGGTGGGCCAGGTTCGGGTGATCCCGAGCTCGCTGCGTGCGATGTACGAGCGGTACATGCTGTGCGCGCCGCGATAAGGCTTGCGTGAGCGATTAGGAGTGTGGAGTGGTGGGGGTCAGGCGGCGCAGACGCAGGCGTCGCAGAAGACGCCGACGCGGTAGCCGCCCTCAGCGGGGTGGCATCGGACGACGGTGCCCGAGCGGCCGGCGATCTCGGAGTTGTTGAAGTGCAGGCGGATGTTGGCTCCGATCGGGAGCTCCATCGGGCTGATGAGTCCGAGCCCGCTTGGCGAGGCGTCGATCAGTTGCGTGGTGGTTACGATTCGGCGCTCGGCGAGGTTGGTGATCGCGACGGCTGAACCCTGCGCAGCATGGCGAACGCACTCGCGCCGGTTGTGGTGCAGTGGCTTGATCTCGCAGTTCTCAAGTCGAAGCGGGTGGAAGCTCATGGCGGGGTTCCTCTCGTCACCCTCGGTATCGGACTCTTGCAGCGGCGCGATCGGGCGAGCACGCAAAGTGGTCCGGTACCACGATCAAAGCGTGCGGGGTGTGCGGGGGACCCCCCGGGAGAGGTGGGGTTCGGTTATCGCGTGGGGGAGGGGATCGCGTGCTTGCGCACGCGGCGTGGATCCACGAGCCTTGCGATTGGGGCTCTCGTGCCCGGTTAGCCGTGCCCGTTGCCCAGGCGCGTCGCGAGCAGGAAGGCGAGTTCGAGACTCTGGGCGTAGTTGAGCCTTGGGTCGCAGGGCGAGGCGTAGTTCTGGTGCAGGTCGTCCTCGGTGACGCCCGAGGCCCCGCCGACGCACTCGGTGACGTCCTCGCCGGTGAGTTCGAAGTGGACGCCGCCCAGGACGGTGCCCACCTGGTGGTGGGCCTTAATGGTCTGCTCGAGCTCGGCGAGGATGTCGTCGAAGCTCCGGGTCTTGATGCCGCCCTGGGTGGTGATGCCGTTGCCGTGCATCGGATCGGACATCCAGAGCACGGGCCGCCCGTCGGCTTTGGTGGCCTCGAGCAGCGGGGGCAGGCATCGCGCCACGTTGGACGCGCCCATGCGTGCGATAAAGGTCATCTTGCCCGGCTCGCCGGTCGGGTTGAGCGTGTCGATCAGGGCGACCAGGTCCGCGGGCGTGGTCTTGGGCCCGACCTTGACGCCGATGGGGTTTCGGATGCCGCGTGCGAATTCGACGTGTGCCCCGTCGAGCTGTCGGGTGCGTTCGCCGAGCCAGGGGAGGTGGGTGGTGAGGTCGTAGAACCCGTCGCGGTGGGGCACCGAGCGGGTCTGGGCGGATTCGTAGTGCAGGTTGAGCGCCTCGTGGGAGGTGAAGAACTCGACGCGGGTGAGCTCCTCGACCTTGGATTCGCTCAGGTTCTCCATGAACCGGATGCCGTCGGCGAGCGTGCGGGTCATGCGCTCGTAGACCGCTTTGCGGTCGGGCGCGAGGTCGGCGTGCTCGAAGAAGGAGAGGTTCCAGTACTCGGGGTGGTGCAGGTCGGCGAAGCCACCCTCGAGCAGGGAGCGGATGAAGTTGAGGGTCATCGCGGCGTGCTGGTAGCCGCGGACCATGAGGTGCGGGTTGGGGGTGCGGGCCTCGGGGGCGAACTCGGCCTGGTTGACGAGGTCGCCGAAGTAGCTGGGCAGCTCGACGGGCTTGCCGTCGATGGTGCCGGTTTCGATGGGGTTGGACCGGGGCTTGGCGTACTGCCCGGCGAAGCGGCCCACACGGGTTACCGGGCGCTTGAGCTCATGGATGAGCACGAGGGACATCTGCAGGAGGATCTTGAGCTTGTTGGTGATGACCTCGGGTCGGCAGTCGGCGAGGGTCTCGGCGCAGTCGCCGCCCTGGAGGATGAAGCGTTCGCCGCGTTGGGCCTGGGCCAGCTCGCCCTTGAGCCGCTCGATCTCCCAGCTCGTGACGAGTGGCGGGAGGGTTCGAAGCTTGTCGCACGCGGTTTTTAGTGCCTCAGCGTCGGTGTAGCGCACCTGCTGCGCTTCGAGACGCGATTTCCACGACTGGGGTGACCAGTCTTGGGGGGTTGTGGCGCCGGGCTGGGCGGTTTGCGGCGGGGTGTTGGGTGTGTTGGGGGTCACAGGGGTCTCGATCGTGCGAATCGGGGGTGGTGAAGAACGAGAACTTGAGATTTGGGGTCCATGAATCTGTCTTGATCGTTGGTCGGGACGCTCGGCGAAGCGCGCGACTGGGAGAAAAGTGTGTCAATCCAATGTTTTTGAGAGGTCAAACTTCATTCGTGTTATGGGTTGTGCCGATTTGCAGGCGTCCGCGATGGGCCGGGTGCATGTCATCCGTCCCGCCGGACACCGTCGGCTCTCAATGGGAGGGCCGGACACGCACCCCCCGGGACGTGATCCCGGAACACGCGGAGCCGAGCCACACGTTTGGCCCGCCCCCGACGGAGAAACACACATGGCGACTCGTACTACTAAACACAGCGCTCGCAAGGCGACCACGAAACGCACGACCGGTCGCAAGACCACGGCCAAGAAGCCCGCTGCCAAGCGGACAACTGCCAAGAAGAGCACCACGGCCAAGAAGCCCGCTGCCAAGCGGACAACTGCCAAGAAGAGCACCACGGCCAAGAAGCCCGCTGCCAAGCGGACCACCGCCAAGAAGAGCACCACGGCCAAGAAGCCCGCTGCCAAGCGGACCACCGCCAAGAAGAGCACCACGGCCAAGAAGCCCGCTGCCAAGCGGACCACCGCCAAGAAGAGCACCACCGCTCGCAAGCCCGCCAAGCGGACGACTGCGAAGCGGACCACGGCAAAGAAGACTGTCTCGGGTCGTAAGCCGGCTGCCAAGCGGACGACCGCGAAGAAGAGCACCACGGCTCGCAAGCCCGCTGCCAAGCGGACGACCGCCAAGCGGACCACGGCGAAGAAGACCGTTTCGGGTCGCAAGCCCGCCGCCAAGCGGACCACGGCCAAGCGGACCACGGCCAAGAAGACCGTCTCGGGTCGTAAGCCGGCTGCGAAGCGGACCACCGCGAAGAAGAGCACCACCGCTCGCAAGCCCGCCAAGCGGACGACCGCCAAGCGGACCACGGCCAAGAAGTCCGTCGCCCGCAAGCCCGCTAAGCGGACCACCGCGAAGCGGACAACGGCTCGCAAGAGCGTGGTCGGCCGCATCGGTCCCAAGACCGGCGCCCGCGAGACCACGCGTCGTCGCGCGGCGTAATCACCGTTCAATCTGAACGACCCGCACCCGTGGCTGAGAGGCTGCGGGTGTTTTTTATTGGGGGAGGATCCGTTGGCCTCGCCGGGCGGCTCAGGCTGTGGGCTGGGTTGTGTGGGGGGCTGTTGGGGGGGGCGATGGGGGGGCGGCTTGTCCCTGGGTGTCTGGGCTGATGCCCAGGCGGCTCAGGTGCTCGTGCCAGGCCTGGGTGTGGACCTCCCAGAAGTGTTCGAACGAGTTGTCGAGGCTGAACTGCTGGATGTAGTGGTGGGCCGCGAGCCCCATCGCCTTGCGTCGGTCGTGGTCGGTGATGAGTGTGGTGAGGGTGTTGACCCAGGCGTCGTTGTCGTCGGGGTCGAGCACGAAGCCGGATCGGCCGTCCTCGACGACCTCCTTGGGCCCGCCGACGTTGGTGACGACGACGGGGATGCCCGAGCCCTGGGATTCCATGACGACCTGTCCGAGCGTGTCGGTGGTGGAGGGGAAGACGAAGAAATCGCTCGAGGCGTAGATGGCGGAGAGCTCGTCGCCGTGCTTAAAGCCGAGGAAGTGGACGCCCTCGCCCTTGAGCTCCTTGGTCATCTGCTCGCGGTAGGGCCCGTCGCCGACCACGATCAGCTCGGCCTCCACGCCGCGCTCGGCGGCCTGCTTGCGGACTCGCTTCCAGATCTTCGTGATCGCGGGCAGGTTCTTCTCGACGGAGACGCGGCCGCAGTACATCGCCTTGACGGTGTCGGCGCGGAGCCCGAGGCGTTCCCAGACCGCGTCGTCCTTGAAGCGGGGGTTGAAG
Source organism: Phycisphaerales bacterium (assembly GCA_047620485.1). Lineage (GTDB taxonomy): Bacteria > Planctomycetota > Phycisphaerae > Phycisphaerales > UBA1924 > JBLHKT01. The sequence continues at coordinate 98,154 of JBLHKT010000003.1, forward strand.
ACCTGGGCGTCGAACCCGGGCATGAGGTGGATGATCTTGTCGGCGGGCATGCCCAGCGCCGTGAGCGAGCGGATGTAGTCGTCGGAGCGTGTGAAGATGGTGGCGAAGGGCTTGTAGAAGCCCTGCATGAACTTCTCGGTGCACTTGGTGAGGGTGTGGTCGTCGAAGAGCCGGTCGATGTAGGCCGGGAAGTCGGTGTGGTAGACGCCCAGCACGGGCACCTTGAGCATCTTGGCTGCGAGGAACCCGATGCACCCGACGGGGCCTGGTGTGGAGATGTGGATCACGTCGGGCTGGTGCTTCTCGACGTGACGGAGGATCTGCATGATCGGGGGGAGCGAGAGGTCCAGGTCGTCGTACTTGGGCATCTTCATCGAGAAGACGGGCTTGAAGTTGGTGATGTTCTCGTAGTCGGGGCAGTCGAGCGGGGTCGAGGTGATGACCTCCAGGTCGCGGTCGGTCTGCCCGGCCCGCTCGGCGACGTTCTGGATAAAGCGGGAGACGCCGTTGATGTCGGCGAGCGTGTCGGTGAACAGGCTGATCTTCATGGAACGCTCCAGGACGCTGATGCCCGAGCCCGGCGGGTTGGTCTCGTGCTCGAAGGTGTCGAGGAACTGGCGTTCCTTGTTCTGGTAAAACAGGCTCATCATGTAGGGCAGCTGGGCGAGCTGCAGCATGGCGTAGCTGACCAGGTACTCGGCGATCTTGCCCGCGTCACGCTTCTTGAACGCCCGCTTGGCGCCCGGGCCCATCGAGGCCGAGAGCGCGGCGACCATGTCCTGCACGAAGTCGGCCATCTGCTCGTGCTCGCTGACCGCCGCGCCGTCCACCCAGGTCTCCGGATCGAGGCGTTCCTTCAGGTCCGGGTACTTCTCGAGGACCTCGCGCATGTCGTTGCGGAGCGAGCGGACGATGGGCAGCGAGACCTTTTTTTTACCGAGCCAGACGCGCTGGGCGACCTTGTACGCCGCGACGCGTTTCTTGCTGGGGGCGTCCACCGTGACGCCGAAGAACCGGAGCAGCTTGGCCGAGATGTACTTGCCCACCGGCGAGCGGCGTTTGACGAGGTTGCGCCCGAAGTAGTTGGCACCGACGGTCGAGACCTGGTGGGCCAGCAGGGCCGCGTGCCCGCCGATGCCGCCCGAGCGGGTCTGCCCGCCGAGCATGAGGCGGGCGAGGAAGGCCTCGGGGTCGGTGATGGTGCCCGAACGACCCGAGGCGGGCGGCGTGTCCATCTCGGTCCAGGCCCGCCCCAGGTTGAGCAGGGCGTGGTCATCCGAGCCGCCGGTGATGGCCTTGAGCCAGGGCGTGTCGTGGCGCGCGCGCAGGTCGTGCGACTCGGCGAGCTGGGCGAGCCGCGGCTCGCTCAGGCTGCGCACGAACCGGAGGATCGCGGTGTTCAGGTGGTCCGAGTGGGCGCCGTTGATGCACTCAAAGCCCTTGAAGAGCAGGGCGCACCGCTCGACGTGCCACCGCGTCAGCCGCCCGTTCTGGATGTACAGCGGGTGAGCCAGCGAGTGGTGGACCTTGTTCTCCTCGAGCCAGTCGGCGAACTCATAGACATCGGCCCGCAGCTTGAGCGTGTCGATCTGCTCGGCCAGCTCGGGCGTGAGCCCCCACGTCAGCACGTGCAGCAGGCACTTGTCCTCCGGGAAGCGGACGGAGACCTCTTGCCCGATGCTGAAGCGCTCAAAGCCGCGCTCGTGCAGCGTCAGCGCCCCGGCGATCGTGTCGTGGTCGGTGATCGTGACCAGGTCCATCCCGCGGGCCATCGCCTGGTCGTACACCGCCTCGGGCTCCGAGTAGCACTCGGGGCACCCGATGATGCCCGCGGCGGACATCACCGGCTTGTCGCTCGCCTTGGTGTGGCAGTGCGTGTCCATCCGCGTGATCCCCGCGGGGCGGGCGTGCTGAACCGCGCGGTCTCGCGTCGGGTCCAGGGGTGCGGTGTTGTCTTGGGAGTGTGACATCGGCAGAGCAAGGTTATGCGGGGGGAGCCCCGGTCACGCCCCGGGGCGTGGGTTCGGGGGCAGGTTTCGCGGCTATTTCGCGAGCCGTGGCGGGCTGGTTCACGCGGTGACGAGGTCGGGGGATTGGGAGCGCGCATAAAAATCCCCGCGTCGGGGGGTCATCCGACGCGGGGACATGCAGGGCAAGCCGCGGGAGCCAGGCGTTGGCGACGCTGGCCGGGCTCCCCGATCCGTTGCGGCAAGTGCCCGCGGGGCTGCGACCACAAGGTGCGATCCACCGCTCGCTGCGGCGACCCGAGCGTCGGGGTTGGTGCCCCTGGCGGCGGGTCTGTGCGGGCGGTGCGGGTTGGAGGGGCGCCGGAGAGAGCTGGGGGGGCAGGGGGCCCGCGCAAAGCGGGTGCTGAGGGAAGATCCGCCTTCGCCCTTCGGGTCGAAGACGGGCACCGGTCTGCGGGGTGCTCCGAGCGGCCGGCCGGGCGAGGGCGTAGCCTTGCGGCATGGAATCACGAGTGATATCGATCGGGGCGTTGTCGGCTCACCCTTTGTGGAACGAGAAGCAAGCGGTGCGCACGGGGCACGCGACCACGACGCTGGTGAGGGCGGGCGACGCGGTGATCCTGATCGACCCGGGCCTGCCCGCCCCGGCCCTGCAGGCCCGGCTGGCCGAGCGTGCGGGGCTGACACCTGCGGACATCACGCACGTCTTCATGACGACGTTCAGCCCGGAGAATCGGCGGGCCGTCGAGCTGTTCGCCCAGGCCGAGTGGCTGATCTCGGAGCGCGAGCGGGAGAGTGTGGGGGTGCCGCTGATTAGTTCGCTGGCGAGGCTGGCCGAGAGCGCCAAGGCCGCCAAGGACGCGGGCGAGGAGCTCGCTGAGGACCACGACGTGATGCTGCAGATCGTGCAGCGGGACGTCGCGGTGCTCCAGAAGTGCAAGGCCGCGCCCGATTCACTGGCCAAGGGTGTGGACCTGTTCCCGCTGCCCGGCGTGACGCTCGGGCTGACCGGCGTCCTGCTGGCTGAGCCGACGCGGACGACGCTGATCTGTGGCGACGCGATCCCGACCGCTGAGCACTTAGAGCAGGGCAAGGTGCTGCCGAGCTGCGACGACCGGGAAATGGCGCAGGAGAGTTTCAAAGAAGCGATCGAGATCGCGGACGTGCTGGTGCTGGGGCGGGACAACTGGGTGCTGAACCAGACGCGGTGAGAAGAAGAGTACGAACGCAGAGGCGCGGAGAGGAGATTCGAAACTTCGCTCTCTCAAGAATAGGATCGCGCATCTGGCACGCACGCACAGCGAAGATTGTTTGTGCTATGCTCGCGTTATGGGAAATCACTTGAAACGTGTTGTGTTTGGCTTGCTTGCGGTCGTGCTATGCAGCGATGGGGCGAGTGCGCAGTCGGTCGTTCATGAGGGGGAAGGGTGGTCAATCGAGTTGCCCGAGGGGTGGGTGCAGGTCGAGAGTGAAGAACTCGAGATGCTGAACGGCATGGTTTCTAGGGACAACCGCAGCAGCATCGGCAAGGTGTGGGTTGCGGGATATGCGCAGCAAGGGAGCACATTCGAGGGGCACTCGGTACTGATTAGCGAGCCTGGCGCAGTGCTTGCCTGGTCTAATTTTCGGAGGGGTGCAGGGGGTGCAGAAGTAGTCAAGGTTTCGAGCGTGATGCCAGGCGGCGAGTGGACTACCAAAGAACTCGTTGCCGAGCTTCCTTTAGATGCGTACACGCTGGATGTATCAAGGCGGAGGGTCTTGGTGAATCAGGTGGAAGACTTGCCTGGACGTGGGCCTCGTGAGTTTGCGCAGATTGAATACGGGGAAACCAAGGGTGTGATGCTGACGTGGCAGGCGGGTTTCAATGAAGACGATTTCGGTCCAGGGGTGTATGCCGCGGTGGATTCGTTCGCTTGGGGTGCCGGAGCCTCGACTCAGAGCTCGATCGTTCTCTATCTCGTCGTCTTGGGTTTCCCCATTGCCTTCGTGTTGGCGCTGTGGATTCGAATCCGGTTCACCATTCGCAAACACAAACAACGCAAACTGAAGCAGGCCAACCGCTGAGCCCATGCGCGAGGCTCATTAGCTCAGCGACCGAGCGAGATCCGCGATCAGGTCGCTGATGTATTGGTGCTGGGGCGGGACAACTGGGTGCTGAACCAGACGCGGTGAAAATGGAACGACTAGCTGCCGCCAGACTTTGGCGGGAGTTTGTATTCTTTCGACTTGGGATGGATTCCGATCATCGCACTCATCGAGTCGTTGTCCAGATCCTCTCCATTACCCGGATAGAGATGGGAATGGTGCCATGGGGCTGTTTCCGAGGCTTCAGAGATAGACAGGATCAATGAAGCGATGTGCCGCAAGCCGGCGCGATCACCAATGATGCTGATCTCGCCTTTGTGTTCTTGAATTGTGAGCATGTATTCCCCATCGGGATACTTTGGGTACACCATTCCTTTTGACTCGGTGTATTCGCCGATTGGGATCGTGAATGTCTTCATCAGAATTCCTTTGAGACTTAGCTCAGTGACCGATCCAGGTCCGCAATCAAATCGTTGACATCCTCGATGCCGACGGAGAGTCGGACGAGGCTGTCGGTGATGCCGAGTTTCTCGCGTTGGTCAGCCGGGACCGAGGCGTGGGTCATGATGGCGGGGTGTTCGATGAGGGATTCGACGCCGCCGAGCGATTCGGCGAGGCTGAAGAGCTTGGTGGTCTCGAGCATTTTGCGGGCTGCGGTGAGGCCGCCCTTCAGGTAGATCGTGATCATGCCGCCAAAGCCGCCGCCCTCGCCCGTGTGCATTTGCCGCTTAGCCAGCTCGTGCTGCGGGTGCGAGGCGAAGCCGGGGTAGACCACGCTCTCGACCGCGTCGTGGGCCTCGAGGTGCTTGGCGATGGTCATCGCGTTCTCGCAGTGGCGCTGCATGCGGATGTGGAGGGTTTTGGTCGAGCGGAGCAGCAAGAAGCACTCCAGGATGCCCGGGACCGCGCCCTCGGAGAGCTGGATGAACTTGAGGCGTGTGTGCAGGTCGTCGTCGTTGATGATGAGGGCGCCGCCGATGGAGTCGGAGTGCCCGCCGATGTACTTGGTGGTCGAGTGGCAGACGATGTCAGCCCCCAGGGCCAGCGGGTTCTGGAGGTACGGGCTGGCGAAGGTGTTGTCGACCGCGAGCACGGCATCACCCTTGCTCTTGGTCACCCGTGCGACCATCGCGATATCGACGATCTTGAGCGTTGGGTTGGTCGGGGTCTCGAGCCAGACGAGTTTGGTCTTATCGGTGAAGGCCGCAGCGAACGCGGCCTCATCGGTCATGTCCACGAGGATGGACTTGATGCCGAGCTGCCCAAAGACGCGGTGAAAGAGTCGGTTGGTTCCGCCATAGACGTCGTCGCAGAGGAGGACCTCGTCGCCGGCGCTGAGCAGGTGGATGACCGCGCCGGTCGCGGCGACGCCCGAGGCGAAGCAGAGCCCGTGCTTGCCGCCTTCGAGGGAGGCGAGGTTGGCTTCGAGGGCGGCGCGTGTGGGGTTGGCGGCTCGGGAGTAGTCGTACTCGCCGACGATGACGCCGGGTGATTTCTGGACGTAGGTCGACGTCTGGTAGATGGGCGTCATGATGGCGCCGGTGGTGGGGTCGGGCTCTTGCCCGGCGTGGATGGCGCGGGTGGCGAAGGCGTGGGAGGGGTTGTCGGTCATGGAGGGCTTCCGATCGTGTGATGAACCGAGCCCCATTGCTCACGCAATGGGCTAGTTGTTGGGTTGATTTGTTGTTATGCCTGTTGCTTGGCCAGGTGCTCGATGAGGTCGATCTCGGTGAGCACGCCGACGACCCTGCCCTCGTCGACGACGATCGCGGCTTGCTGTTGGCCGAAGACGCCGAAGAGTTCCTCGGCCTGGGCCTTGGGGTGCACCATGCCCATGATCTGAGTCTCGATTTTGTTCACAGCCGAGTCCGCGTTGACGCTGCCGTCGGCCATGCCTCGGAGGATGTCGATCTCGTGGACCATGCCGACGGGCTTGCCAGCCGAATCGGTGATTGGGATCTGGCTGACACCGGTGGACCGCATGGAAGCGATGACGCTGCCGAGCGTGTCGGTCTCGCTCGCGGTGACAATGGTTTGCGTGCGATCTACGAGGTTTTCGATGAGCCCGAGGTTTCGCTTGGGCTCGAGGAAGCCGTGCATCTTCATCCACTCGTCGTTGAGGTACTTGGTGACGTAGCGGGAGCCGGAGTCTGGCAGGATGCAGACGATCTTCTTGCCCGGGCCCATCTCCTTGGCGAGTCGGCAGGCGATGGTGGCCATGCCGCCGGATGACCCGCCGCAGAACAGGCCCTCTTCGCGTGTGAGGCGGCGGGCCATGGTGAAGCAGTCGTAGTCGTTGACCTGGTACATGTCGTCCACGTACTGGGGGAGGAAGGCCTCGCACTTGATGTCCTCGCCGAGCCCCTCGACCTTGTAGACGTAGGGCGTGGGCAGCTCGCCGGTCTTAAAGAGGTGGTAGTGGACGGAGCCGAGGGGATCCACGCCGATGATCTTGCAGGGCGAGTTCTTCTCCTTGAAGTACTGCCCGATGCCCGAGGCGGTGCCGCCGGTGCCGGTGCCGATGACGATGGCGTCGATCTGCCCGCCGTCGGTCTGGGCGTAGATCTCGGCGCCCGTGCTGATCTTGTGGGCCTCGACATTCCACTGGGAGTGGTACTGGTCCATGTAGAACGAGCCGGGGGTGTCCTGGGCGACCTTCTTGGCGCGGTTGACGTAGTGGTCTGGCGAGTCGCCGGGCACGTCGGTCGGGGTGATGATGACCTCGGCCCCGAAGGCTCGGAGGCCGTCGATCTTTTCTTGGCTCATCTTGTCGGGCATGGTGAAGACGCACCGGTAGCCCTTGGCCGCGGCGACCATCGCGGCGCCCATGCCGGTGTTGCCGCTGGTGTTCTCGATGATGGTGCCGCCGGGCTTGAGGAGCCCTTCGTCCTCGGCCCGCTTGATGATGTGGGCGGCCATGCGGTCCTTGATCGAGCCGGCGGGGTTCATGAACTCGCACTTGGCGTAGACGGTGGCGGAGCCGGGCTCGACAACGCGGTTGAGCTTGACGAGCGGGGTATTGCCGATGGTGTCGATGATGTTGTCGAAGGTCTGCAAGGCGAGGCTCCCTCAAGCGGTGGTCCCGGGCGGGGATGGTGGGAAAGCCCGGGCCATGAGGATAGCGGGGAAGAAGCGGATAAACCCGGAAACCAGAGCGTGTTTGGCGGCGAATAGGCTCTGTCCGCGGCGGGTCTGCCGTGGGGAAACACCGATCTTGGAGTGATGGGGATCGTGCGTGACAGGTGCCGCTGCGTGGGGCACGCGGTCGAGGGATGGTTGTGCGCTCGGATAGGAGGTTGAGTCGAGTCATGCGTATCGAGATCGGAAAGTTCAAGCCATGGATTGAAATGCGAGCGGGCGAGCGGGTCGTCCACATCGCAACTAGCGTGTTTCTGGTCGGAGCCACGGCGATCGTTACTGTCATGGTGTTCGGCATCTCACTGGCCGCGTGGGAGGCACTTGATCCGCCACGGCTCGGTTTCGCGGGCGCTCTGCTGCTGGCTTGTTCGATGGTCTTGCTTCTTCCGAAAGCGTTCAGGATCGAGCGGACTGGCCCTCTCGCCAATACCGACACCGAGAACTGCGGGCGATGCGGGTACAGCCTGGACGGTCTCGACGACTCGGCACGCTGTCCAGAGTGCGGATTCCAGGACGCGCGTCACCGATCCGCTGTGCGGCGGATCGATCTTGTCTTCCGTTGGCGTCCATCCCCGAGGACCGTGTGGGTCGGCGTGGCCCTCGCTGCGTGGGTGGTGGTGGGGGGAAGTGTGCGGACCGCGATCTTGGCCCACCGATCGAGGTGGTGGGGGTATCACCGTCTACGGATGCAGAGCGTTGCCGACTTGCACCTCGAGTGGGCGATTTGGCCAGCAGTCTTTTCGGTGCCAGCGGTTGTCCTGCTCTCGCATGGCCGGGGTCGACTCTGGCCGGGGATGACCGTTACGGGTTTGGTATACGCGGCGACGATCTGGGCTCAGGCGGCTCTGCTCGCTCCCGTTCGGATCCCGGGCGACTTCGATGTGTTCAACAGGGCGACTATCGGGAGCGCATGCGTCACGCTTGTGGGTACGGCGGCGGGGGTGTGTGTCGTCGGTCATGGGATTCGGATTCTTCGCAGAGTCTGCGGACGGCAGACCTATCCTGCCCCATGCGAATCCTCCTCACCAATGACGACGGCATCGACGCCCCCGGCATCCGGGCCCTCCACGCTGCCCTGACCGGCATCGATCCAGCATCCAAAGAACGCTTCGGCGGACCCATCGGCGGACCCGATACAGAGGTCTACACCGTCGCCCCGCTCACCGTTCAGTCCGCCACCTCCCACGGCGTGACCTTCCACGAACCACTCATGACCCGCCCCACACCCATCAATGGGCACCCCGGCGTCGCGGTGGACGGCCGCCCGGCAGACTGCGTCAAGGTCGGGCTCACCGAACTCTGGCCCCAACGCTTCGGGGCTGGGACCCGCCCGGACCTGGTCGTCAGCGGCATGAACGCGGGCGCCAACGTCGGTATCAACGTGATCTACTCGGGCACCGTCGCCGCTGCGATCGAGGCTGCGTTTATGGGCGTGCCGTCGATCGCGGTGAGCCAGCACCTTGGACGCGGGCGACCCGACTTTGATTGTGCAGCGCGGCACGCACGCTGCGCGATCGAGCAGATCCTGACGGCAGACGGCGGAGACCTGAGCACCGTGCGACTCGAAAAGCACGAGGTGCTCAACATCAACATCCCTCGGTGCGAGGCGCCCGAGCAGGCTGCGGATGTGAATGAATCGGTCGAAGAGCAGGCTGCTCGGTCTGCGCGTGCGGGGTTGCCGGCTCAGCCGCCGAGTGGGACGATGCCCGATGACAACGGCGGAGACTTCGAGCCAGACCTGGCGCTCGCTGGACCGGACGCGGACGACCCGCACGACCCGGAGGCGGCGTTGCCGCTGGTGGTCTGCCCGATGAACGTGCACGGGCACTGCGACAAGTTCGAGAAGCGGAGCTCGCCGGGCGGGCAGACGTATTACTGGAGCGCCTCGGGCGGGTTCGATTTCCACGAGATCGACGCGGGATCTGATGTGGAGCTGTTGTTTAGGCGGTGCATCACGCTGACGCCGTTGAGCTATGACCTGACGCACCGGGCCGGCGCGGCGTCGTGGGCCCAGCGGCTCGGGGCCGGGGCCCAGCGGTAGGAGTTCGCGGCGGGGGTTTGTGGGGGTTGGTTGGTGGTGTGGTAGACTGGGGCCAACCGAGAGGAGGCTCCCATGGCCGGCAAGCAGGCGATGCCCACCCAAGCGTTCGACCCGAAGCTCTTTGCCAAGCGGGTCCAGAAGGTTCGCAACAGCCAGAAGAAGGACTTCTACGACTGGATTGACCGCGAGTGCAAGTCGATCGAGAAGGGTCTGGCTCCGTTCGCCAAGGGGAAGGTGAAGAAGGAGAAGGCGGTCGCGGAGATCGGCAAGCTCGTGAAGCTCGAGAAGAAGGAGCTGGACAAGCTCGAGAAGGCCTCGAAGGACAAGGCCAACTACGCCGAGGGGATCAAGAGTCTTGAGGCCGAGCTGCCCGACGACCTGGACCCGAAGCTGAGGCTGGTGCTCACGAAGCTGGTGCAGACCGGGTCGGAGCTTGCTGAGCAGGAGCGCAAGGACCGGGAGAACCAGCTGGCCCAGACGCTGCAGCTGATCGCACGCAACAAGGGGGCGATGGCCAAGGTGTACGGCTCGGACGTCGCCGACCCGATCACGGTGCTCTCGATCGCGGTCGCGCTGCTGATCCAGTACGTGAGCGGGAAGAAGAAGTAGCGGGTCGGGGCGGGTCGGTGGTGTTCGGGCGCGCAAAGTGAACGGCTCCCGATTACTCGGCAGCCGCTCGGAGGGAGAGAGAGAGCTTGGGGTCCCAGAGCCGCCGGTTTGGCCGATCGTCTCTGGGATTGGTTCAGGTCAGACGCTGCGAGGGAGGCCTCAGAGCGTCGAGTCGATGGCCTCGAACATCGCGGGCAGCTCGGCACGGATCGCGTCGATCTGTTCGTTGGTGATGCCCAGCTGGGCCTTGACGTCGGCGGCGATCTCCAGGTTCGGCACGTCGAGCCGGAACCCGCCCCCGGCCTCGGCGGCCAAACGGTCGGCGATGTAGACGATCGCGCACAGGGTCTTGTTGTCGCTGGCGACGGCGGACGGGTCGTGGTGATGCCCGGTGACCGTGATGAACGGGGCGGGGAACTTCCATTTCTCGCACAGGGCCTTGCCGAAGTCCTGGTGGTTGGCGCCGAAGACGCGATCCTCGGCCTCGAGCAGCCCGACCGCGGGGACCCCGTCCTCGTCGGCCCCGCACATCTCGATCGCTTCGATAAGCTTGTTGCGGTCGTACTGCATCTCGACCATGAGCCCGATGTCGTGGATGAGACCGGCGAGGTAGGCTTCGTCGCCGAGCCCGAGCTTGAGCCGGTCGGCGATCATCTTGCAGGCCAAGGCGCACTGGTTCGAGTGGGTCCACAGGTCCTTGGCGGTGAAGTTCGTGGTCAGCTCGCCGCCCCGGAAGAGCTTGGCGAGGCTGGCGGCGATCGCGATGTTCTTGACCGCGTTGAGCCCGAGCATGACGATGGCCCGGTTGATCGAGGCGATCTGCCCGGGCAAGCCATAGAAGGATGAGTTGACGACCTTGAGGATGCGGCTGCACAGGGCGGGGTCGTTGGAGATCACGCCGTGCAGGTCCTGGGCGGTCGAGGACGGGTCCTCGACCAGGTCGATGATCTTGAGAGTGATCTCGGGGAGCGTGGCGATGTGGCTGATCTCACGGATCGCGCCTTGAACGATCTGCTCGCGCTGCTCGACGGAAATAGCCATGCCGGTCTCCTTGGGGGTTGGTCCGCCCAGACATCGACCACCCGAAGGCGCGACTTTCCCCCAACCGTCCGTTTTTCCGGTTCGTTATGGAGCCGTGAACAGGGTGGCCCCGAACGCCCGTAAAGCGTGGCAACCCACCCACCGGATCGGGCGGGGGACGGGGCCAAGCGCGCGGTTATACGGTCGCTGGGTGCCACGGGTTGGCCCGAAGGGCAACCCGTGCCCGAATCCCGGTACGCCTCGCCCCGCCCGGTGCCCGCCTTCGACCCGAAGGGCGAAGGCGGGTGCTCGCCGCAACGCGTGCTTTGCCCTTCGGGTCAACGCACGGCACCGAGAACCGGGCGAACAAACGGACAGATGGGTGGCACTCGCCCCGCCGGCGCGGCATGGTCTGGGTACAGGACCACGATTTGAGGCCACACCCCGCCATCCCGGTGCTCTGTCTTTCCGCGTTGATCGGCGCGGCGGTGCCCGCCGCCTCGGCCCAAACCCTCCCCGACTACGGCTTCGACTGGGCCACCGTCACCGACGTGGGCAACCGAGACACCAACGCGACCGAGGCCCCGCTGTTCGACGGGCACTCCGTCGGCGGGGTGAACTACACCTACCGCATCTCCAAGACCGAGATGACGGCGGGGCAGTGGTTCGAGTTCGTGAACGCCTACACGCCGTACTACGACGGGAACCCGGGGCTGACCACCTTCAAGGGCCAGTGGATCGGATACGACTCGATCAACGGCACGCATTATCTCAACCCCGCGGCCGAGAACTTCGCGACCGTCGTCAACTGGCGGCTCGCCGCCCGCTACTGCAACTGGCTGCACAACGGCAAGGTCAACGAGCAGTGGGCGTTTGAATCCGGTGCCTACGACACCTCGACCTTCGGCGTCGATGAGAACAACGACCTGACCGACCAGCGTGAACGCAGCCCCGGGGCGAAGTTCTGGATTCCCTCGCTCGACGAGTGGGTCAAGGCGATGTACTGGGACCCGGCCAAAGACAACGGCGAGGGTGAAGAGCTTGGTGGCTACTGGAAATACCCGACGAGCTCGGACGAGGTGCCGGTCTCGGGCGTGCCGGGCGTAGGGGAGACGAGCGCCGGGACGCGAACGGTGTTCGACGTGGGCTCGTACACCGACGTGACCAGCCCGTGGGGGCTGTTCGACGGATCAGGGGGCGAGCGGGAGTGGCTTGAGACGCTTACTGCGGGGAATACATTTAGAATGCTCGCTGGCACCGACTATTTATCCAGTGCGGATTCAATCGCCCTGACCGATCGCATTGACAAAGTGGATGCTGCCAGCGTTCTCTTTGCGAGTGGAACGCTTCGCATTGCTGGAATTGTTCCAAGCCCGGGGACGTCGGTTCTTGTTGCGGCTGGCGCGGTGTTCTTCGCTCGGCGTCGGCGCGACTGAAGGGCGTTGAGCTGGTGGGACGGGCTTCCAGCCCGTCTCGGGGTGGTCCTCAGACGGGCTGGAAGCCTGCACCACCTGATACGACGGGCTGGAAGCCCGTCCCACCGATGCATAGATCTAGTACGCGCAGTGCTTGCGGAGCCGGCGTTCTTCGTGCGGGTCCAGCTCGGCTAGGGCCGCCGCGATGCGGACGCCCGCGTTGCCGTCGCCGAACGGGTGGCTGGCGCTGTCGGTGTCGCACGAGGCAGCTAACTGAAGTGCCTCGCTGATCGCGTGCGTGTCCTCGGCGGCCCAGAACGTCAGGCCCTCGGCCCGCTCTCGCCCGGCCTGCCGCTGCCCGATATCGACGGTCGGGCACCCCAGGGCGGCGGCCTCGATGAGCCCGGAAGAGCTGTTGCCCACGAGCACGCCGCCGGTCGAGTCGCCCCGGTGCATCGCGGCCATCTTTTTGAGCAGCCCGATGAACTCGTCGCGCGGCAGGTGGCGTTTGAGATGCACCCGGTCGCCCGCCGCGAGCAGTGCCCGCAGGATGCCGTCTCGCCCGGGATCGAAGTTCGGGTGCAGCGCCAGCACCCGCCGATCACCCAGCGACTCGAGCACCTGGGTCATCGCGTGCTCCTCGAGCTCGTCGGACCGCCCGATCGGGTGCATCAGCAGCACGATCTCGGGCGAGCCGAGCGCTGTGAAGCGGTCGGCGGGCGTGGGGTCGAGCGTGCTGAGCCCGTCGAGCGACGGCGAGCCGACGAGCACGGTGTCTCTGGGGTGCTCGCCCATCGCGATGATGCGGGCGGCGGAGCCCTGGGTCGCGGGCAGGTGCAGGTTGGCGAGCTTGGTGATCGCGTGGCGCATGGATTCGTCGGCGACGCCCTCGGCCCGGTCCCCGCCATGGACGTGCGCCAGGGCGGTGCCGCCGATGCTTGCGGCGCTGGCGGCGGCGAAGGCCTCGATCCGGTCGCCCAGCACGACGACCCATTCGGGCTTGTGGGCCGCAAAGGAGCGGCCAAAGCGGGAGACGCCCTTGCCCAGTGCGTCCACGTCGTGCCAGCGGCCGACCTTGCCCGCGGTCTGCATCGGCACCGAGTCGGCGACCTCGAACTCCCGCTTGACGTCATAGAAGGTGAGGCCCGGCGAGATCAGGTGCGAGCCCGCCGCGACCACGAGCAGCTCCAGGTCCGGGCGGTTCTGGATCGCCCGCATCACAGGGCGGAGGAGCCCGAAGTCGGCCCTTGAGCCGGTGACCACCGCGACCCGGCGGGGGCCGTCCTTGCTGGCGTGTCCGCTTCGCTCGTCGCCTGCCCAGTCGGGTCCGATCACGGTGGGGTCCTGTCTGCTCGGGGAAGGGGGTGCGTGGGGGGGCGTGTCGTGCTGTGTGGCGCGTGGACGGTGGGGGCACACTACGCTTGGTGGAATGGCGAAGGCAGCATATCCAGAGCGCCGCGTGATCGTGCTCGGCTCGACCGGGTCGATCGGCACGCAGACGCTCGACGTGATCGAGCATCTCAACACCCTGGCGGACCGGGGCGGGCCCTCGGCCAGCGCCTCGCCCACGCGGTACCGGGTGGTCGGGCTCGCGGCGGGGGGCAACGAGACGCTGCTGCGCGAGCAGGCGGCGAGGTTCGGGGTGAGGGACGTCGCGATGAGCGCGCAGGACGGGCCCAACGGGGGCTCGGGGGCCGCTGCGGAAGAGCTGATCCGACGAATCGGGAAGCGTGAGGGCGACACGCCGATCGGCGACTCGGCCGGGGCGGACCTCGTGGTCGCGGCGATCGTCGGGGCCGCGGGCGTTCGGGCGACCCTCGCGGCGGCCCGGCTCGGGATCGACATCGCGCTGGCGAACAAGGAATCGCTCGTCGCGGCCGGCGAGCTGGTGGTGGGGGCGTGCCAGCGGAGCGGGGCGCGGCTGCTGCCGGTGGACTCGGAGCACGCGGCGCTGTGGCACGCGATGGCGGCGTTCGCGGGGGCGGACTTCGCCCCGCCCACACCGCCGGGCCAGATGCCGCAGAGCGTGGCGCGGCTGATCCTCACCGCGAGCGGCGGGCCCTTCCGAGACGCGAACGACTGGCCCGCCGAGCGGCTGGCGCGGGTGACCGCAGCCGAGGCACTGGCGCACCCGACGTGGGACATGGGGCCCAAGGTCACGATCGATTGCGCGTCGCTGACCAACAAGGCGATGGAGCTGATCGAGGCGCACTGGCTCTTCGGCGTCGGCGCCGAGCGGCTGGGCGTCGTTGTCCACCCGCAGAGCGTGGTGCACTCCATGGTCGAGGGCATGGACGGCTCGGTCATCGCCCAGCTGGGCCCGACCGACATGCGTGCGCCCATTCAGCAAGCACTCACGTTCCCGGAGCGGACCACGCCGGCGAGCGGGCGGCTCGGGATCGAGGGCCTGGGTCGGCTGGACTTTGAGCCGCCCGACGAGGCCCGGTTCGGGGCGCTGGCGCTGGCGCGGCGGGTCATGGACGCGGGCGGGACCGCGGGGGCCGTCTTCAACGGGGCCAACGAGGCGGCGGTGAGCGCGTTCCTCGACGGGCGGCTCGGGTTCGACCGGATCACGCCGATCGCGAGCGAGGCGCTCGACGAGATCGGCGTCTCGCCCGTCGCGTCGCTCGAGGACGTGATGCACGCCGACGAGGCGGCCCGGGCGTTCGTGCAGCGGGCGGTCGAGAAGGGGCTGGCCGCGGGGGCCGGGTCGTGAGCGCGAAGGGGAAGAGCGGGCCGGGGGGCGAGGCGGTCGTGAAGGCGCTGCAAGCGGCGCACGCGCTGCACGCGAGCGGCAAGGCGGACGAGGCGATCGTGGCGGTCCGGCGGGCGCTTGCAAAGGACCCGGCGCACGCCGACGGGGCGCGGATGCTCTCGCAGATGCTGCTGGCGCAGGGGCGGGTTGACGAGGCCCGGTTCGCGCTGGCCCGGGCGCTCAAGGCGGGTCGGCCCGATGCGGCGCTGCTCGTGGCGTCGGCCCAGGTCGAGGCGATGGGCGGCGAGACCGACGCGGCGTTGGCCGCGATCGAGAGAGCGATGGAGCTGAGCCCGGGCCTGCCCGGGGCGATGGCGGTCCGCGGGCGGCTGCTCATGGGTCGTGGGCGGCTGAGCGAGGCGGTGGCGGATCTCCGGGCCGCGAGCGAGGCGCTGCCAGCGGAGCCCGAGCACCGAAACAACCTGGCGCTGGCGCTGCTCGCCACGGCCCACGCGCCCGAGGCCTGCGAGCTGCTCCGGGCTCTGGCACGCGAGCAGCCCGGGTTCTTGCCCGCACGAGCGACGCTCGCCCAGGCGATGAACTACCACCCGACCGCGACGGCCCAAGAGGTCTTCGCGGCCCACGTGGCGTACGGCGAGCTGTGCGAGAGCCAGCACCCGCCGATGCCGGTGAGCCCGGGGGCGTTGGGCCCGGAGGCGATGGGCAACGACCGCCCGATCCGAGTCGGGTTTCTCTCGCGAGACCTGCGTCGGCATTCGTGCGCATACTTCCTGTTGCCGATCCTGGAGCACTTGGACCGGGAGAGGTTTCAGCCGATCGCGTACATGGACGACCCGCACGCGGACGAGATGACCGAGCGGCTGCGTGGGTTGTTTGAGCAAGACGGGGAGTGGCACGAGATCAGCCGGATGACCAATGGGGCCTTGGCCGAACAGATTCAGCGTGACAGGGTCGGTGTGCTGCTGGACCTTGGGGGGCACTTCTTTGGCACTCGGCTGGGCGTGATGGCTCACAAGCCGGCGCCGGTGAGCGTGAGCTACCTGGCGTACCCCAACACGACCGGGCTGACGCGGGTTGATGCGAGGCTCGTGGATGCGATGACGGACCCAGAGGACGGGGCGGATGAACTGGCGACCGAGAGGCTGATTCGGATCGGAGAAGGAACCGAGTCGTTGTGGTGCTATCGGGCTGACGAGGGGTTGCCCGAGGCTGAGGCGTTGAGTGGGAAAGAGCCTTTTACCTTCGTGAGTTTTAATGACCTGAAGAAGGTAAACGATTCGTTGCTCGACGACTGGTGTGAGATTCTGAATAGAGTCCCTTCATCAAGGCTGATCGTCAAGACCGGGGCGTTGGGTGATGACGCGGTTCGGGCCGAGGTGGCCGGGCGGTTTGAGTCTCGGGGAGTGACTGCGGGCGTGGAGGGCGTGGGGGAGCGGGTGGAGTTGCTGGGGCACACCGAGAGCCATGCGGCCCACTTGAAGTTGTACCGCAGGGCTCACGCGGCGTTGGATACCCACCCGTACTGCGGCACGACGACGACGCTGGAGGCGGCGTGGATGGGTGTGCCGACGGTGACGCTGGCGGGGCAGACGCACGCCGCGAGGGTTGGGCTGAGCCTGAACACCGCGCTCGGGCTTGAGGGATTTGTTGCCGAGTCGCGTGAGGCGTATGTGGCTCTCGCTATTGGATTGACTGAGGACTTTGGGCGTGACCCATCGGGGCTAAACGCGTTGCGTGCCGGGTTGCGGCAACGGTTTGAGTCGGGCGGCCTGAGCGATGAGAAGGTGTTTGTGAAGCGGTTCGAACGGGGGTTGGCTGAGGCGATGAGAATCGTTCGAGGGTGATCGGTCCGGGCCCGTCTTAGCACCCGGCGAGGAAGAGCGCGACGAAGATGGTGATGTCTCCGCCGTCGAGGAAGCTGTCGCCGTTGAGGTCGGCCTTGAGATCGCCGGCGAGGAAGAGCGCGACGAAGATGGTGATGTCTCCGCCGTCGAGGAAGCCGTCGCCGTTGAGGTCTGCGGGGCACAGGTCGAACATCATGACAAGCCCGGTGTCCACCATCCCGAGATCTTGCCCGCCCCAGGCCCCGGCGGTCGCGGTGCCCTTGTAGATGGAGACGCAATACCCGAAGGTGTTGATGACCGGGGACGTGGGGCTCGGGACGAGTTGTTTGATGTAGTCGCCGGTGACGGAGTCGAAGACAAACGCGGAGCCGGGGCCCGGGCTCGTGCCGAGTGTTACGGCGCCGATGACGACCCTGTCGTTGTGAATGGCGACCGCGTATCCAAAGCCACCCAGGGTTGCAGCCGGGCGAACGATCTTTGTGATCTGTGATCCGGTGGTTGCATTGAACAGATACGCCGAGCCACCGTTGGGCGCGTAGGCGCTGTCGGTGAGCGCACCGACGACGACGGTGTTGTTGCTGATGGCAACCGAGTAGCCGAAGTAGTCGCCGAGCAAGGTGCCCGATGGGCCAAGGTCGTCGGGCTGGAGCTTGGCGAGCTGGGCACCGGTGGCGGCGTCGAAGAGGTAGACGGACCCGGAGCCTGTGGAATCGAAGGTGGTGCCGTGGGCCCCGACCGCGACGATGCCGCTGTCGATCGCGATGGACCAGCCGAACTGATCGCCCGGCGTGCCGTCGCTGGGGAGGAGCTTGGTGAGCTGCCCGCCGGTGGCTGCGTCGAAGAGGTATGCCGCCCCGGAATCGAAGCCGTTGTCGTCGTTGCCCGGGGCCCCGACCGCGACGACGCCGTTGTCCGCCGCGACGGACCATCCGAACCAATCGCCCGCGGCACCATCGAATGGAAGGACTTTGGCGATCTGGGTTGCGAGAAAGCCGTAGACATACACGGCGCCAGAATCCGCACCGTTGGCATCGTGCATCGGGGCACCGGCGACATAGAACAATCCGCCATCGACATCAACGGAGTGGCCGAAGTGATCGCCCGCGGCGCCGTCGTTGGGGAGGAGTTTTTGGAGCTGTTCGGCGGTGTCGGCGTTCATGACGTACGCGGCGCCCGCGTCGGCGGCCTTGTCGTCGTCGTCCGGCGCGCCCACGAGCAGCATGGGGTTTAGAAGCACGGGGGCTTCGTCGATCGCGACGGCGTAGCCAAACCGGTCCCCAGAGCCGCCGTCATCGGCAAAGATCTGGAAATCAACATCGACGAGATCGCTCACCGTCTGCCCCGACGCGGGCGACGCGATGAATGCCGCCGCGACCGAGAGGGGTGCGAGACGGAAGAACCCAGACCGGATGAGGCAAGAGGATCGGTTGAGCACAGCGATTTCTCCGGGCCAGGATGGGATTGAGACGGGACGGAGCTTTGAATCTACTCGAAGTAGGTGTACG
Organism: Phycisphaerales bacterium; assembly: GCA_047620485.1. GTDB lineage: Bacteria > Planctomycetota > Phycisphaerae > Phycisphaerales > UBA1924 > JBLHKT01. The sequence continues at coordinate 116,494 of JBLHKT010000003.1, forward strand.
GCTCAAGAGTGGATCCATGAGACCCAGATCGTCCTGAACGAGAAGAGAAGAAGGAATCAGACGGTTGTTGAACGGAACATGGTTTGAACGGGTCTAGCAGCCTGCGAGGAAGAGATTAACGAAGGCCCCGATGTCGCCGTTGTCCAGGATGCCGTCGCCGTTCATGTCCGCAGCGAGATCGCCGGCGAGGAACAGATTGATGAACTCGCCGATGTCTCCGTTATCGAGGATGCCGTCGCCGTTGAGGTCTGCGGGGCATGGGGGTTGCTCACAGGAATCGGGCACGCCGTTGTCGTTGGTGTCGATCGGGGCTTCGGGGACGGCGCGGTGGACTTGTCCGGAACCCTGCTGGACGATGTAGAGTTCGCCGTTGGCGTCCTCGCCGAAGGAAGCGAGCGAGCTGAAGGTGGAGAAACGGTCCTGGTCGGAGAGGATCTGGAAGCCGGTGCGGGACACGCCGTCGGTGGTGAGGGCCCAGACGGTGCCGTTGCAGTAGTCGCCGAAGAGATACCAGCCGTTGAGTTCGGGGATGGCGCAGCCTCGGTAGACGTACCCGCCGGTGATGGAGCACCCAGCGTTGTGCGTGTAGTTGTGGATGGGATCGGTGAAGGTGCCAAAGCAGTTGGTGGTGTTGAAATCCAGCTCGCCCTCTTTGCACCGCCACCCGTAGTTCTCACCGCCGGGGCTTGCCGCGAGCTGAACGTTGACCTCTTCGCGGGTGGACTGGCCAACGTCGGCGATGTAGAGGTCGCCGGTGTCTCGGTCGAAGGAGGGTCGCCAGGGGTTTCGCAGGCCGTACGCCCAGATCTCGTCGAGGGCGGCGAGCGGGGCGGTGAAGGGATTGGAGGGCGGGATCCCGTAGTTGCGTGCCGTGTCTGCGGGGAAGCCGTCGGTATCGATGTCGATACGGAGCATCTTTCCGAGCAGGGTAAAGAGGCTCTGCCCGTTGCCGATCTCGGAGTTGTGGCCCGCGTCGTCGTCACCGCCGCCGCCGCCGTCGCCGGACGCGATGTAGAGGTACCCGTCGTTGGGGCCGAAGCCGAGCCACCCGCCGTTGTGGTTGGTCTGGGGTTGGCTGAAGGAGAGTATCTGGCGTGCGGAGGTCGGGTCTGCGATGTTCGAGGTCGCCGGGTCTCCCAGGGTGGTGTACTCGGCGACAACGGTGTCCGAGCCGTTGTTGGTGTAGTTCACGAAGAAGCGGCCGTTGGTCTGGAAGCCCGGGTGGAAGGCGAGCCCGAGCAGGCCTCGCTCGTCGTTGTTGGAGGTGCCGCCGCCGACGAGTGGATCAATGTTGAGGAAGGAGGTGGTAATGAGAGTGCCGGTGGCGAGATCGATGATGCGGACGCGGCCCTGCTTCTCGATCACGAACAGGCGAGAGTCGTCGCCCGGGGCGTGGGTGACGAAGACAGGGCGGACCAAGCCCGAGGCGACGAGCTCGGTGGAGAGGGTCTGGGCGTGGGCGTGCGTGAGCGTGAGGCCGAGACACGCGGCTGCCGAAATGGTGTAGATCCTCATGCGGTCCTCCGGTGTTCTGAATCGCAGTGTACCGCGGATGGGCCGAATCCCGTGATAAAAACAGAGGACCGAGAACGGTGGCGTTCGGGGCGGCCGCGGCTTAGCACCCGGCGAGGAAGGCATCGATGAACGCGCCGATGTCGCCGTTGTCGAGGATGCCGTCGCCGTTGAGGTCGGCGGCGCAGCAGGTCTGGCTCGCCCCGACCGGGGCGGTGGAAGCCGAGCGGGTCGCGCCGTTGATGAAGACGAGGTCCCGCCCGCCGCCGGTGAGGTCGGTGACACCCGGCTGCCCGTCGTCGTCGAAGCTGTACATCGCGAACAGGTCGGGGTCCTCGGGGCAGGGGGGCGAGGCCATGGAGGCGAGGATGTCGGCGTCGGAGCGCACGACGGACCAGAGCCGCAGGTCGTCGATCTGCCCGCCGACGTACTCGCTGGCGCCGGGGAACTCGAGCCCGGAGGTGAACGTCGCGGTGGCGAGCCAGTTGATCGGGGTGTTCCAGGCCTGCGTCGAGACGGGCTGACCGTCGGCGTACATCGTCACGGTGGCGCCGTCGTAGGTCGCCGCGATGTGGTGCCACTCGTTGTAGGGGATCGGGGTGATGCCAGTGGAGGGCACGGAGTGGACGGCGCCGTTGGAGTAGTTGATCTGGAGGGAGGGGTAGTAGGTCGTGTAGGTGGTGTCCGGGTTCTGGAACGGGAAGAGCCAGAGGCTGAACGACTGCGCGTTGCCCGAGCCGTAGGTGGCGACGGAGGCGCCGTTGGTGAGCGGCGAGATCGTGAGGTAGTCCACGTTGACCCAGGCCTCGACGGTCATGGCCGAGAGGTTGATCGATGTGGTGGCGGCCGCGTAGTCGTTCACGCCGTCGAGCGTGAGGGCGTCGCCGGGCTGGGCCGAGGCGGTGGCGGCTGAGATCACGAGGACCGTGGCGAGGGATAGTGGCGTGGTTCGGGCGTTCATGCGGTACTCCTTCTGATCTGGACGGCCGATCGTCTCAGCGTACCTCATCCCGTGGCTGCTCCAAAGTGAAATCCAAAGACACCTCCCAAACCGCCCCGACGGCCCTCAGCATCCACCCAGGAAGGCCTGCACGAACGCCCCGATGTCTCCGTGGTCGAGGAAGCCGTCGCCGTTGAAGTCGGCTGCGAGGTTCCCGCTGAGGAAGAACTGCACGAACACGCCGATGTCATCGTTATCGACCGTCCCGTCGCCGGTGATGTCCGCAGCGCAGAACTGCGCGAGCGCCCACGTGTCGGCCGCGATACCCGCCCCGGTCTCACCCCCGTACAGGATGACCCGGTTGTGCGCCGAATCGGTCGCCATGGCGTGCCCGGATCGTGGGCTGGGGCCGGTGGTGGGCAGCGGGTTCCAGGCCGAGCCGTCCCAGGCCCAGGTCCCGGCGACGCTCTGGAAGACCTCTTCCCCGACCATCACGAGCTGCTGCAGCGACGGGTCGAAGGCGACCTTGGGGCGGTAGAGGAGTGTCGGGCCTTCGGTCGCTCTCGGCTCCCACGCCGAGCCGTTCCACGCCCAGGTGTCGTGGCGGGCGTTGGCGGGGAAGACGGTGTCGGCGCCGCCGAAGAGGACGATCTCGTTGTGGATCGGGTCGAACGCCATCGCGAATCCTTCGCGTGGCGTGGGGCCGGTGGTCGCCTTGAGCGTCCAGCCCGAGCCGTTCCAGGCCCAGGTCTCGCCGCTGTGGATGTTGGTGACGCCCGAGAAGGTGATCAGGCCGCCGAAGAGGATGGTTTCTTCCGCGATCGGGTCGTACGCCATGGCGTGGCGGTAGCGTGGCGAGGGGCCGGCGACGGAGGCGTGCTGCCAGTTCGTGCCGTCGAAGGTCCAGGTCTGCCCCGCGATCTCGCCGTCCTCGATCCCGCCGAAGAGCACGAGGTCCTCCCGGGCGCCGTCGAAGGCCGCGGCGTGCCAGGTGAGCGCTGGGGGTTGGGCTCCGAGGACGGCGTTCCAGGACTCGCCGTCGAAGACCCAGGTCTCGGCGCGAGAGACACTCCGGTCACGCCCGCCGAAGAGCACGAGCTGGTTGCGGGCGGTGTCCTCGGTCAGGGTATGGGCGGTTCTGGCCCTGAGGGGTGGTGTGTAATTGCGATCCCACGCGCTGCCGTTCCAGGCCCAGATCTGGTTCGTGTTGCCGTCGTAGAGCACGACGGTCTGGGCCTCGGCGTCGTAAGCCATGCTGGACTGGTACCGGACGTCGGGCCCGTCCGCGTTCTCGAGGGTCCACTGCGCTCCGTCCCAGGACCAGGTCTCCGTGCTCGGGCCGGTTCCGGTCCTTCCGCCGAAGAGGAAGACCTTGCCGAGCTGCTCGTCGAACGCCATGGTCGAGTTTTCGCGGGGCGAGGGCCCGGTCGCGGCGCGGAGCGCCCACTCGGTGCCGTTCCAGGCCCAGGTCTCGTTGCTGTAGTTCTCATCGGGGCCGATCGGGGTGTGGTCGCCCCCGAAGAGCAGGATCTCACCCCGGGCCGCGTCGAAGGCGGTCGCGAATCCAATGACCGAAGGTGTCTGTTCCGGCGTGGCGACCAGCTGCCAACCCCCGGCAACCCACTTCCAGGTGCTGATCGGGATGGAGTTCTCTGAGAACGCCGAGTTGGTCAGCATGATCCGCTCGTTCCGGCTCGAGTCGAAAACCGCGCTCTGGATCGAGCCGATCGACGGCGGGTCGGCGCTCTGGAGCGACCAGACCGTGCCGTCGAAGGTCCAGAGGTCGCCCGGCGCCGACCCGTCGTGGGGCTGCTGGCCTTCACTGACCGCAACGAGTTGCTGGGCCTGTGTGTCGTAGAAGCTGTAGCGGGTTCCTGAGGGGCCCTGAGGGATCCACCCGTCCCACGCCTGCCCGTCGAAGGACCAGATTGCGGCGGAGGAATTACCTCCCAGAACCAGGAGTTCGCTCTGCGTCGCGTCGTACACGAGGCTCGTGATCTGGCGTCTTTCGGGGGTACTCCCCGGGACGGCGGCCCACTCTTGGTCCTTCCAGACCCAGGTGACCCCCGGCTCGACGCCAAACTCATCGGTCGAGCCGCCGAACAGCACGAGCTGATTCCGGATCGGATCGAAGCTGAGCGTGTGGCCCCCCCGCCCGTTCGGGTTGCTTGTGGCAAGCGGCTCCCAGACGTCGCCGTTGAGGGTCCACGAATCGCCGATCGAGGACCCGCCGACCATCACGAGCTGCTGTGAGTTCTGGTCGAACTCCATCGCGTGGTAGGTGCGCGGTGAGGGGCCCTGCGAGGTCAGCGAGGCCCAGCCCGATCCGGTGAGCACCCAGGTGTCGCCGAGTGACTGAAAGCCTGTCGCAAAGTTCCCGGACACGTGCCCGCCGTGCAGCACGGTCGCCTGCCGCTGCGGGTCGTACGCCATGGCGTGCCCGGCGCGCGGGCCCGGCCCAGAGACCGCCAACGGCTCCCACGCGTTGCCGTCCCAGGCCCAAGTCTCGTCGCTGATACCGCCGGCGGTCTGCCCGCCGTAAAGCACGACCCGGTTGAGCGAGGCGTCGAAGGTCATCGCGTGCGACTCCCGCGCCGAGGGGCCGGTGGTCGCGACCAGGCTCCAGTCCTCACCATCGAAGGCCCAGGTGTCCCCGTGCAGGACGCCATTGGCTCGGGTGTCTCCCCCGAAGAGGATGACGCGTTGCGTGTTGGGGTCGTAGGCCATCGCGTGCTGGCGGCGTGGGGGCGGGCTGGTCTCGGTCTGCTGGTACGCCCACGCGGTGCCGTCGAACGTCCACGTCTCGGAGGAGGCGCCGTTGGACCCGCCGCCGAACAGCACGATCTTGTTCAGGTTGGGGTCAAACGCGGTCGCGTGCCCGCTGCGCGAGGTGAGGGTGCTGCTCAGGAGTGTCCACTCGGGCTGTGCCGCCTCGGCCTGAGGCGTGGCGAACGGCACCGAGAGCGCGACGCAAGCCGCGATTCCGACGGACAGAACGGGTCGATTCAGCATTTCAGTTCCCCGGGAAAATCAACGCTTTGGAGTCCCACCGTGAGACCACCGCCGCAACAGGATATGCGATCCCGCTCGGAATCAGGTTCCATCTATACAAAAACTTGCGTGCTTAGCGAACGCGAACTTCGCCCAGACCCCCACGCGTTTGGCTCGGGCTCGGGCTTTGGATCGCCCGTTTCGTGCCCCCGGCACGCCCCCTAGAGCGACCGCCGCTTCTCGTGGATCGCGGTGGACGAGCCGACCGCCGCGCCCAGCTCGCGGATTGGGCCCGCGGCGATGCGCTCGGCCGCGTGCCTCGCGTTGGGCTTGGAGAACTCGGTGCCGATGAAGCGGCGTCCCAGCGCGTGCGCGACGACGCCGGTGGTGCCGCTGCCCAGGAACGGGTCGAGCACGGTGTGCCCCGGGTCCGAGCAGGCGCTGATCACGCGGTCGAGGTAGACCTCGGGCAGCTGGTTGTCGTGCTTGTGCCGGCGTTCCTTGTTGTTGCCCTGCACGCGCCCGAAGTGCTTGCCGTACCACACGTCCATCGGCACGCGGAGGCCCGCGGGCATGCCGTCGCGTTTGGACTCGGTGCGCGGGTCGCCGTAGATCGCGCGGCGGTCGGAGGTCTCGAGCACCCGCTCGGGGTTCCAGACGCGGTCGGCCTTGTCGCGGGCGAAGTAGAGCGCGTGGACCTTGGAGTTGATGAAGCGGGAGTTGGTGTTCTGCCCGAAGCGGTAGTGCCAGACGCACCAGTTGACCATATCGAGCTTGCGCTGCTTGAGGTGCACCACGATCTCGGCGGCCCAGTCGTCGGGGATGTTCACCCAGATCGAGCCGCGAGGGGCGAGCGAATCAACGCACAGGTCGAGCCAGTCGTAGGTGAAGTCGAGGTACTGCTTCTCGCTCATCGCCTTGTCGTCCCAGGCGTCGCCCGTCTCGTGGCGGTCGTAGTCGCGGTTCCAGTTGAACGGCGGGTCGGCGAAGACGAGGTCGATCGAGCTCGACTGTACCTCGGGGATCTGCGGCAGCAGCTCGCGGCAGTCGCCCTGATAGACGGTGGTGGTGCAGCCCGCGTGCAATCCCTTGTGGATCGTGATGGGGTTCTTGAGTGTGCCGGTGCCGGTGAAGGGCTTGTTGGGCGTGGCTCTGCTCTTCACCGGTTTCTTCGCGGTGGGCTTCTTCGCCGCGGGCTTCTTGGCGGGCTTGGCGCTAGCGCGCTGTGACGGCGCTTTGGATTGGGTTGTGGCTTTGGTGTTGGGCATCGGGGTGTTCAATATAGCGCCAATCGGTGGCCCGCGCTCGATCCACCGCCGCCGGTCTACACGCTCGGCGGGAGCGGGCGGTCTTCGGGCGAGCCGTCTCGGTGCTCGATCTCGCGTTCGACCTCTCGCAGCAGTTGGTTCACCCGGTCGTCGAGGCGGCCGGTGTTCGTCCCTCGTTTGGCGCGGAGTTGGAGGGCCGCGCGTGCGAGCTCGGCGGTGAACTGGGGCGGGCAAGGGGCCCCGCTCCCTCTGGACTCGAGCAGGATGAGGCCCAGCACGTGCCGGAGCAGGTCGTGCGGCTTGGAGGATCGGCGCTCAACCCCGACGGTGTCGAGCAGCGTGATCTCAAAGCCGCCCGGCTCGGGCTGCTGGGTCAGGATGTTCGAGGGCTTGGGGTCGCGGTTCCAGAGGCGGTGCTGTTCGAGTTGCGTGATGGTGTGGGCGAGCGCGGGCGCGATGAGCGGCGGCAGGGGCAGCCCGTCCTGGTACTCGGAAAACCGTTCGAGCAGGGTTTTACCCTCGGCGTGCGCGAGGATCATCACCTCGGCCTCGCCGTCTGGGGCGCGGGCCCGCAGGATCGCCAGCGGGGCGGCCGACGGGACCCCGGCCGCGTGCAGCAGCTCGTGCCCACGCCACTGGCGATGGTGCTTGGTGCGTTTGAGCAGCGACTGGATCTGCTTGCCGACCCCCGGCAGCGGGCAGACCTTGACCACGACCTCGACCGAGTCCGGCTCGTTGGCCCGCTTGGAGGAACTCGGCATCGCCAGCGCGGTGCGATACACCGAGACGAACGGCTCGCCAGTAGCGGGGTGCGTGGTCGTTTTCAATGGCACCGGCTCGCCCGCAGCCAGAGCCTTGGCATACTCGGCGGGCGTGTGCCCCCACCCGGTCGCGTAGCGCACGAGGCGGAGATGGCTCAGTGGTGGAACGGGTGCCGGGGTCATACCGCGATGGTATCGACAGATCGAGCAGCGGTTCGCCTGCAGCGGCGCTCTTGCCAGTCCGCTCGGACTTGCGAGCCCACTGGGCTTGCCCGCTTACGCGGACTTGGCGAACGGGTTCTGGTAGTCCTCGGGCTCGGCGGGCGCCTGCGGGCGGAACTGACCCGACACGCTCGACGCGCCCGACGCGCCCGAAGGCGTGGCTGAGGCGTTGCCGACCCCCTTCGGGTTCGGACCATACCCGTTGGCCCCCGGCTTCGAGTCCGAGAGCATAAACACGAGCACCACCACGGCGAAAATGATGTTGAGGACCGGGATGAGGAGGGTGAGCCCCCAGAACCCGCTCCGGCCCGTGTCGTGCAAGCGGCGAACCATCACCGAGATCGAGGGGACGATCAGCGCGAACTGGAGGATCATGATGATGAAGAAGACCGGCGAGATCCCGGCGCCGGTGGGCATGCCGCCGGCGGAGTCGGCGGCCATCATCGCGCTCGGCGAGCTGGTGAACACCGCGACAAACCCCAGCGCAAACCCGATGACCGCGTTGACCAGTGCGAATGACCAGTACTCGGAGCGTCGGGCGCGGCCGGTGAAGTTGAAGGTGTTCTTCCAGGCGTTGACATAGTGGTTCATGGATCGGCTCCGATTGCGGTGCGGTGGGTGTGACGCGGGTTCGCCGATCGGTCATCGAGACAGCACGCCGGGCGATTGAGCCTGACCCGTACCAAACCTGCATTCCTAGTCGAATCGGACCGGCTGACTGGGGCCGTGCGGGGCCTTGTGTCAAGGGGTGCGGGTCAGTACACCGCCCGCCCGGAGTCGGGGGGGGTTGCTGTGCAGCGGGCTGGACGCCGGTTTAGCTGCGGTCGGTGAGCGTCGCGGTCAGCGACTCGAGCGCCTTGAGCGTCGGCTTGGAGCAGTGGTGCTCGATGCCCTCCGCGTCCACCTCGGCTTGCTTGGCCGAGACCCCCGCCGCGAGCAGGAACGCGACCACGATCTCGTGCCGCTTTTTGGTCGCGGTCGCCAGGGCCCGTCCTCTGGGGGTCAGCTTGACGGGGCGGTAGGGCTCGGTGACCACCAGCCCGTCTCGTTCGAGGCGGGTGAGGGTGCGGGTGACGGTGACGTGCGAGACGCCGAGCATGGTGGCCAGGTGTGTGACGCGGGCCTCGCCGGATTTCTCGACGAGGTCGGCGATCGCCTCGACGTAGTCCTCCGCGATCTCAGCCGCGTGGGCCGCGCGGGTCGCGGTGAACCGTTCCGGGTTGGTCGAGACCTTGGCCACGCGGGTAGGGTAGGGCTCGGGCCGGGGGTTCAGTTGGGCTTTGTGCGCTCAACATGCTCGAGCTCGAGCAGCATCGTGTGCTTCTGCAGTGTGGCGCTGGCGGTGGACAGGGCCGCGAGCCACCCGGCCCGCCCGTCGCGCCAGGCCTGCTTGACGAGCATCTGCTTGGCGAACGCGCCCAGGGGTGAGGTGCAGCACCGCAGCCGGCTGCCCCGCTTGCCCGCCGCGTGCAGGTTCGCCGCCATGAGTCTGGCGTACCCCGAGTCCTTGGCGAGCTGGTCGGCAAAGCTCACGAAGCTGTCGTGCTTGAGCGTGCCGGGCAGGTCGATCACTCGGCCTGGTTGTAACGATTCCAGCTTGTCGTGCGGGTCGAGCCCGGCCCACGCCGCGGCACCGTTGCGGACCAGCCGCAAACGCCACTCGGGCTGCCACGCGTGGTTGAGGTAGCGTCCGCGGTACCAGATCTTCCGGTTCACGCGGGCCGCGACAACGCCGGCCTGATCGTCGGGGTCGCTCGCGGTGATCGTCTCGCGGATGGAATCCGCGAGCACCGGGTCCACGCTCTCGTCGGCGTCGAGGCAGAGCACCCACGGCTGCGTGCACTTGGACAGGGCGAGCTGCTTGGTCTTCACGTGCCCGAGCCACTCATGCTCGATAATCGTGGCGTGGTGCTTCTCGAGCAGGTCGAGCGTGGTGTCGGTCGAGCCCGAGTCCACCGCGATGATCTCGCCGGCCCACCCTGAGACGCTGGTCAGCACCTCGTCGATCGTGCGGGCGGAGTCCTTGCACACGATCGAGACGGAGACGGGGAGGGGTTGGGCATCACCGGGCATGGGGCAAGCCTACCCGTGGCGGGGGCTCGCCGGGCCCCAACCGCCCTCGCGGGCCCGGAAAACGGGGTGGCGGGGGCAAGAAAGATCCGGCGGGTCCTTCCCATACAATGACGTGAACATGTGCGCAATGGAATTTCCAAACTTTGGTGGGCGGATCGGGCCCGACCCCGAGCGGGCTAGCCGTGTGTTCCACTTTGCGCACACGCAGCCGTCCTGGGCGGCCCGGATGGCGGCGTTCATCTTCAGCGTGCTGCTGCTGCTGGCGATCGGCGTGATCCTGCTGCCGCTGATCCTGCTGGCGCTGCTGGTTGTTGCCGCGATGATGCTGATCGCGCGGATCCGGGTCGCGCTGCTCGGGCTCCGCTCGGGCGGGCGGGGTCGTGGCGGGGCGTCGGGCGGCCCCAAGGCCGGCGGACGTAAAAACGTCCGCGTGCGACGCTGAGCCCCAAAGACCGACGCGAGGCTCAGTCTTCGGGCGCGTAGCCCCACTCGGCGCACGCGGCCTGGTAGTCCACGCTCGCGAGACAGGCCTCGAGCACGCCCTGGGCGATCGGTCGTCGGGTCAGCGGCTTGATCGTCGGGTCCGCGTTGCCGCGGCTCGCGTCGGTGTCGCCCGTGATCTTGTCGAACGTCGCCCAGCGGGTCTGCCAGCTCGCGTCGTACGGGATCTGCAGCGTCTGGCAGATCGCACGCAGCGCCGGCTCGGGGTCCTGGCAGAAGCCCTCGTACGTGACAACCGAATGCGGCACGCCGAGCCCGCCAACGCGGGCGGTCTCGCTCGCGAAGGCAGCGCAAGAGGCGAGGTGCCCTTCGAGGGTGACCCGCTGCAGCGTTTGCACCTTGTGGACGCTGGTCCAGTGGTCCAGCGGGTGGCGGACAGTGTCCACGATTCGCAGGTCGAACTCGCCCTCGACGGCGTGGGTCGCGGCGGGGGTCATGGTCGGCTTCACGAACGGCTCGCCGAGGAAGTCGAGATGGGTCCACTCGCGGAGGACGAGGTGCTTGGAGCGTGCCTCGGCCCGGGCCGAGAGCAGCGCGAGCGCGGGGGCGTACCCGATCTTCTGTTTCTTCCACGCGGCGAGCTCGGGCTTGGAGGTGAGGCCGTGCCACTGGTCGGCCTGGCCGAGCAGGTTGGTCCATTGGTCCATGGCGAGCGGGTGGGTCTCGGAGAGGAGCATGACCGAGTCCATGGCTCCGAGGCATTTGCTGATGAGGGTGCCGCCGGTGCGAGCGAGGTGGCGGACGAGTCGTAGTGGTGGACGGGCGGTGGACATGCGTCCACACACTACGCGGTCGTGAGCTGGGCCGGGGCCCTTGAATCGGTGCCGGGGGACCGAGAACGCGGGTTTGCGAGCCCGTGTGTGTGAAATCAGCGACACATAATCCTGAGTTTGGGCTGCGGATGCGGGGCCGATCGGATAGTTTGGGGGCGTCAACTCTAATGGTTTGGACGCACTGAGGGGATTGAGCATGAAAAGCGGTTGCGAGAAGGCCGGGGGTCCGACGCTGCACCGACGCGAGTTCTTGGTAGTGGCTTCGTCCGTGGCGATCACACCGATCGCGCTGGGCGGGGTGCTGGGCGGGGCGGTCTCGGAGGCCCGGGCGGCGCCGACGTCGGCCACGCTGGTGCCCGGGGCGATGGGAACGGCGGCTGACGCGACGGCCCGTGGGCGGTTCGCGACGCGACCCCCGATGACGCTGAGCCACAAGGCGTGTCGGCTGACGATCGAGACGATGGAGTCGGCGGCGGGGGCCGACGGGGCTGCGAGTGTTGAAGTGGTGTACCCCACGCCGGGCGCGAGGCATGTGGCGTGGGCCGCGCGGGGCGAGGAGGTCCCCGGGCCGATCATGACGCTGGCGCCGACCGATGCGCTGGGCCGCGTGCGGCTGCGTGTGAGCGTGGGGGGCGTGGGGGCTGAGCCGATGGTGCGTGAGTTTGTGTACCCCTCGACGCCGGGGACGCACCTCTTGGCGATCCCGATGCGCGAAGGGGCGAGGTTGCCGTCTTGGCGGCGCTGCCGCGCGGAGATGAGCGACGGGCGGGTTGACGGGGTGACCGATGACTGGCGGCCCTCGGGCGCGGCCCCGGGTTGTGTGTTGCTGCGAGTGACGCTGAGCCCGCTGAACGACGAACTGAACGACAACGAGAACCGGGCCCAGGCGGCCCCGATGGAGGCTCCCGATGCCCGCTGAACCGTATATTGGTGAGATCGCGATGTTCGCGGGCAACTTCGCCCCGAGAAACTGGGCGTTCTGCGACGGGGCGCTGCTCTCGATCGCGAGCAATGACGCCTTGTTCTCGATTCTCGGTACGACGTACGGCGGGGACGGGCGGACGACCTTCGGGCTGCCCGACCTGCGCGGGCGCGTCCCGGTGAGCCCGGGGCAGGGGCCCGGGCTGTCCAACTACACGTTGGGACAGAAGACGGGCGTGGAGAACGTGGTGCTGACTGCGGCGCAGATGCCGAATCACACGCACTCGGTGAACACGATCGTGACGGCCAACGCGAGCCCGGCCGAGGGCGACTCGGCGAGCCCCGGCGGCAAGGTCTGGGCGAAGTCCGGGCAGGGCGACCCGGACTACGCGGCGTACGACGCGGCGACCGCGGCGGCGATGGCACCCGAGGCGGTCTCGGCGTCGACAACGCTGGACCCGGCCGGCGGCAACGCGGGGCACACCAACGTGCAGCCGGTGCTCGGGATCTACTACATCATCGCGTTGGTGGGGATCTTTCCCACCCGCCCCTGAACGATCTGGCCCGATTCGGCCTGTTGGCCCGGGAGTTGGACATGCGACGCATTCTCACGATCATGCTGGCCACGGTGCTCTTGGCGGTGCTGAGCCCGGGCGCGGCGGCCGCGGACGACCGGGCCTACACCTGCGACAACGCGGGCAACATCTCGCTGCTCAACTTCACGACTGGCTCCAAGACACTGCTGGGCAACGTGAGCGCGGTCACGGGGACTTTGATCGAGTCGATGGCGCACGACCCGGCGACCGGGCTGGTGTACGCGGTGAACTCGAGCGGCGAGTTCTTCAGGATCATCCCCTCGGCGGCGACCGCGACGCTCGTGTCCAACCTGGGCACCGGGAATGTTGAGTCGCTGGATATGATCGACGGGCGTCTGATCGGGATGAACCTGTCGTCCGCGGCCACGATCTACGAGATCAACCCCGCGTCCGGAATCGCGACCGCGATCTCGACCGCGAGCCCCTCGTTCACATCGGGGCCACGTGGTCTGGCGATGCTCTCGTCGAACGAAGGGCTTGTGAGCTCATCTGACAATCTGGCGCACCTCGACTTCAACACCGGCGTCACCACGCCCATCGGCCCGTTCGGGGTGGCCGGCCTCTACTGCATGGACCGCATCAACGGCACGCTGTACGGCGTGCACTCGACCACCGGGGACGCGTACAAGATCAATCCCGCCACGGGGGCGGCGACACTCATCGGGAACTTCGGGGGGGGCTGGTACCTGGGGCTCGCCTCAATCGAGGACTCTGTCGGCGACTGGGCGTACTCGAACGACTCGGGCGGCGGCTTCTACGCCCTGAACTTCACCTCCCCGTCCTCGGTGCTGCTGGGCAACACGATCGCGGTGACGGGCGTGATCGAGTCCATGGCCCATGACCCGGGCTCGGGCATGGTCTTCGCGATCAACACGGGCGGCGACCTGTTCCGGATCGACCCGGTGACCGCGGTCGCGACGCTGGTCGGCAGCACGGGTCTGGGCAACGTCGAGGCGTTGGACTCTATCGGGGGTCGGCTGACCGCGTTGCAGTTCGCCAACCCGACCTCGGCGTACGACATCGACATGAACACCGCGACGCCGACGCTCTTGAGCATCGCGGCCTCGCCGGTCAATTCCGTGCCACGCTCCGTGGCGATGGTGAACGCCGACCTGGCGATCTTCTGGGACGGGGCGAGCCTGGTCGAGTACGTGCTGTCTACCGGGTCGGTCACGGTGCTCGGCCCGACCGCCGCGAGCATGTACGGCATGGACTTCATCAACGGCTCGCTCTACGGCATCACCGGCGGCGCAGTCATGCACCAGATCAACGAGACCAACGGGTCGTCCGTATCGCTCGGCGGGGTCGCCGGCGGGTTCTTCCTGTCACTCGCGGGGATCGACACGGTCACCGGGGCGCAGGGTCACCCGGGCGAACTGACCGCGAGCTCGCGCCGGTGGGACCGCGTCAAGGACGCCGGCTTCGTGCCCGGCCCCTACTGGGCGACCTTCGCGTTCGACTCGTTCAACGACGGGCAGCCGTACGACGAGTTCGTGCTGAGGCAGATCGACCCGGGCCAGCCCGTGATCATCGAGATGCGTTCGCTCGAGGCGACGCTGGCGGACTTCGACCCGTTCCTGGCGGCCTACTGCAACGGGTTCGTGCCGTCGTCGCCCGAGCTGGGCGCGTTCGCGATCGATGACGACGGCGACTTCACGACCCAGGACGCGAGGATCGAGATCGCGGTGGTGCCCGCGGGCAGCGCGCGGCTGATCGCCTCGTCCTATGCCTCGTACGCCCCGGCCCGGTACGGGCGTTATGAGCTGGTGGTGACCAACGGGACGCTGAGCCCGCCGTGCTACGCGGACGTGAACTGGGACGGCATCCTGGACAACGGCGACATCGGGCTGTTTGTCAGCCTGTTCCTGAGCGCCGACCCGGCGGCGGACCTCAACGGCGACGGCATCCTAGATAACGGCGACATCAACACCTTCGTGACCCTCTTCCTGGCGGGCTGCTGAGCCCTCGGAGTTTGACCATGCCTGCGAACCCATGTCTCGGACAGATCATCCTCTTCGCGGGCAACTTCGCGCCCGTCGGCTGGGCCTTGTGCCAGGGGCAGATTCTCCCGATCAACAGCAACCAGGCGCTGTTCTCCCTGCTGGGAACCACGTTCGGCGGCGACGGGCGGACCACCTTTGGCCTGCCCGACCTGCGCGGCCGCGCCCCGGTCCACGTCGGCACCGGCACCGGGCTCACGCCGCGCCAGTGGGGCGGCAAGTACGGCGTGGAGAACGTGGCGGTCAGCGCGAGCGAGATGGCGTCGCACACCCACACCGCGACTACAACCGCCACGGCGCAGTCACGGACCGTCAGCGAGGCGGCCTCCCCGGCGAATCGCGTGTGGGCCCCCTCGTCCCCGGGCGACAGCGACTACGCCGGCCCGTCGGCGATGCCCTCGGCTATGGCCCCCGTGGCGATGGTCGGCCAGACCACGCTGGGCAGCACGGGCGCGGGCTGGACGCACACGAACATCATGCCGACGATCACGATCAACCACATCATCGCGATGGTGGGGATTTTCCCCGTCCGCAACTGAGCCGCAAGAACAGACGACAGTCCTAGAACCCGCCGCCAGACCCGCCTGATTTGAGGGCGATCTGGAGGCTCTCTGGTGGCGATCTTGTCGTGTTTAATAGGTACAGGCGAGCCGCGGGGGCGGCTGTATTGAATCGGTACAACTCGGCCCGGTTTTCGATGTCGAGATTACGCGCAAACCCGGGCGAAAAGTGTTTCGTAATATTCGAGAGTCGGCTATCCTAATGGCCGGCTACGGACGGAACGCGACGTGCGCGGCTTGGCGGTTTGAGATCGGTTTCCGAGGGGTGTGTTTGATGATGAAGCAAAGAGGGATTTATATGAGACCTGAGTTTTCAACCGTAGCCGCGACTCGCGGGCTCTCTCTACTCGCGATCCTCGGTGCCCTGGCGGGCTCGGCCATCGCCTCCGGCCCGGACAACAACGTCGAGTGGTCCGGTGTCAGCCATCTCGTCACGCAGGACCTGCGCCCGCTTGTGCCGCTTCGCAACGACGCGGTCGCCGTCCGGTTCCAGAGCTACAAGAACGACCTGACCGCGGCCAACGTGCGGCGGACGGTCGGCGGCTCGACGACCTCGCACGCCGCGAGCGTGGTCGGGCAGCAGGGGCCCTACGACATCTGGGAGGCGACGATCCCCGGGACCGCAGCCGACGAATTGACCTACACGGTCCAGCTCATCGACGGCTCGGACACCGACTACCTCGGGGCCAAGGCCTCGCGGCCGCACGAGTGGGTGGTGAGCGACAACGCGCCGGGGCTGGCGTTCGGCCTCAACTTCGCCACGCTCATGCACGCGCCGGTCGGCTCGACCCCCGTGCCCAGCGGCACCGTCTTCAGGGTCTGGGCCCCGAGCCGCGCTACCGCGGCGGTCCGCGGCGAGTTCAACGCGTGGGGCATCACCGCGCTGACCAAGCACGGCGAGCACTTCACCGGCTTCGCGCCCGGCGCCGTCGCGGGGCAGATGTACAAGTACTTCTTCAACAACGCGGTCTGGAACACGGACCCCAACGCGGCCCGGCTCAACCCGACGGACAACTACAACGCGATCATCTCCGACCCGCTGAGCTACACGTGGCAGAACGACACCTTCGAGGCCCCGCCGCGTGACGAGCTGGTTGTGTATCAGCTGCACATCGGCACCTTCGCGGGGCTCAACGATCCGGCGGGCCCGACGCTCAACCCGAGCCACTACCTGGACGTGGCCAACCGGGCGGACCATCTGGCCGACCTGGGCATCAACGCGGTGATGGTGAACCCGATCAACGAGTTCCCGGGTGATTTCTCGGGCGGGTACAACCCGATCACGCAGTTCGGGTGGGAGTGGCGACTGGGCACGCCCGACGACCTGAAGTTTATGATCGATGAGCTGCACGCTCGCGGCATCGCGGTGATCCTCGACGTGGTCTGGAACCACTTCAGCCCGACCGACAACTTCCTGTGGAACTACGACGGGTCGCAGAGCTACTACGACACCCCGAACGTGGACACGCCGTGGGGCGCGCAGGCCGACTTCGACGCCAAGGGCGTGTACGACTACTTCCTTGATTCGGTGCACCACGTGCTCGGCGAGTTCCGGATGGACGGCTACCGGGTGGACGCCGTGATGGCGATGACCGACTCGGGCTGGACGACCCAGTGGGCGCCCGGGCAGAGCCTGCTGCGTGACATGAACACGCTGGTGAACACGCGGTACGCCGACGCGATCACGATCGCGGAGATCTACATCGACAACCTGTGGGTGACGAACCAGGTGCCCCTCGGGCTCGGGTTCGACACGCAGTACCACAACGAGTTCAAGGAGGCGGTCCGGGCCGCGACCTTCGGGGCCGCGTTCGGCGGCGTGGACATGGGGCGCGTCGCCAACGTGATGGACGGCTCGGGCACCGGCGTGCAGGGCTCCTTCGTGCTCAACTACTTCGAGCTGCACGACGACGCCTGGAACTCCAACGGGCACGAGCGGGCCGTCCGGAGCATCGACGCCACCGCGCCCTACGACGACCAGTTCGCCCGCGGCCGCACGATGCTGGCCCACGGGCTGACGATCCTGTCGCGCGGCATCCCCGCGATCCTGCAGGGCACCGAGTGGCTCGAGGACAACGGGTGGGAGTCGAGCAAGATCGACTGGTCCCACAAATCGACCTACAGCGACGTCCTGGGCTTCTATCAGGACCTGATCTCGCTGCGCACCAGCGAGCCGGCGCTCTTTGCCGATTCGAGCATCCGGGTCTCGCACCTCAACGAGGGCGCCGACGTGATGGTGATGCACCGGTGGGAGCTGGGCGCGGGCATCGACGACCGCATCGTGATCGCCAACTATTCCAACAACGACCTGAGCAACTATTCCGTCGGGCTGCCCACGGGCGGCGACTGGGTCGAGGTGCTCAACAGCCAGGCCCCGGTGTACGGTGGGAGCGGGCCTGAGAACCCGGCCCCGATCGCGGCCAACGGGGCGGCGATGCACGGCTTTAGTCAGTCCGCCTCGGTTAGCATCCCCGCGATGGGGCTCGTGGTGCTCGCGCCCCAGCCGGCCCCGCCCTGCCCGGCCGACATGAACGGCGACGGCGTCCTGGACAACGGCGACATCGGCGTGTTCATCACCTTCTTCCTTGGTGGCAACTTGGTCGCGGACATGAACGGCGACGGCGTCCTCGACAACGGCGACATCGGCACGTTCATCACGCTCTTCCTCGCCGGATGCTGAGCCGTGCGCGGCGCGGAACGTACGCCACGCCCACCAGCAGCTGCCCAGCCCGCACGCGAACTCGAGCACGGCGAGGAACGGGGCCATACCGACCGGTGGGGGGGCCGCCCGTCGCGTACAATCGGGCATGCCCCCGCACCCCAACAGCCTGCTGGACCTTCGGAGCCTGGACGCGGGCGTGATCCGAGGCCTGCTGATCCGGGCCCGCGAGATGCGGGAGCCCGACGCCGCGGTCGAGCCGACGCTCGCGGGCCACACCGTTGCCACGCTCTTCTTCGAGAACTCGACCCGAACCCGCGTCAGCTTCACCATCGCCGCCCAGCGGCTTGGCGGCTCGGTGGTCGATCTGGCCGCCTCGGCCTCGAGTGTGGCCAAGGGCGAGTCGCTCGCTGATACCGCCCGCACGATCGAGGCGATGGGCGTGAGCGCGATGGTGGTCCGGGCGGCCCAGTCCGGGGCCGTGGGCGTGATCGCCCGGGCGGTGAAGTGCCCGGTAATCAACGCCGGCGACGGGCAGCACGAGCACCCCACCCAGGCGTTGGCCGACGCGTTGACGATCGCCGACTCCTTCGAGTCGGCCCATGATTTCGATCTCGCTGGGCTCCGCGTTGGCATCGTGGGCGACGTCCTGCACTCGCGGGTGGCCCGGTCCAACGCGCACGGCCTGACCAAGCTGGGCGCACACGTCACGCTGGTGGGCCCCGAGCCGATGGCCCCGGACCGCCTGGCCCGCGGATTGCCCATCACGCTGAGCCGAGACCTGGACGCGGTGCTGGGGACGCTGGACGTCGTGATGATGCTTCGGATTCAGCTCGAGCGTGGCGCGGGCGCGTTGCTCGCCAGCCCCGCCCAGTTCCGAGCCGGGTTCGGGCTCACCGCCGACCGGGCGGCCACCCTCAAGCCGGGGGCCCTGATCATGCACCCGGGGCCCATGAACCGTGGGGTCGAGATCGACGACGCGGTCGCTGACGGGCTCGTTGGCCCGGGTCGGCCCGTGATCTGGGATCAGGTCGCCAACGGCGTCGTGGTCCGTATGGCGGCCCTCGAGGCCTGCATCGGCCCGATTGCCAGCCCTGCGGGCGTGTCCGCGGCTTCGACGCGGGCTACGGTCACCTCTTAATCCGGGGAGTGAAGAGATGACCGAAGAAGAACGCCGTCGCCTGGCGACCGACACCGACGACGGACTGTTGCTCATCATCAGCGGGCCCAGCGGGGTTGGCAAGACCACCATCACCCGCGGTGTCGAGCGCTCCATCGCGGGCAGCGTCTTCAGCGTCTCCGCCACGACCCGAGCCCCGACCGACGCCGACGTCGAGGGGGTGGACTACCACTTCGTGGACGACGGCAAGTTCGACGAGCTCGTGGCCCACGACGACCTGCTGGAGATGGCCAACGTCTTTGGCAAGCGGTACGGCACCCCCCGCGCCTGGGTCGAGGAGCAGCTCGCCCGAGGCCGCCTCGTGATCCTCGAGATCGATGTCGAGGGTGCCCGGCAGGTCAAGGCCAAGGTGCCCGAGGCGTTCGGCGTGTTCATCATGCCGCCCAGCGAGGACGCGCTGCTGCAGCGGCTCCGAGGCCGCAAACGCGAGAGCGAGGACCTGATCCAGAAGCGGTTTGCTGAGGCGCGCCGCGAGATGGAGCAGGCCGAGGCTCTGGGCGTCTACGACGTCATCCTCGTCAACGACGACCTGGAGAGCACGATCAGCCAGGCGATCCGGATCGTCACCGACGCAAGGCAGGGGATCCGGGCGACGGGGCGGATCTGATCGGATCTGGATCTGGATTTGGATTTGGATCAGAGCCGGGCCGGGCCGGGCCGGCCCGGGGCTGGGGTCGCCTTGAAATCAAGAAACTGACACAAAGCGGTGCGGCGCGGTTTCTGCGCCAAACTTTCCCGATAATTGGTGGTACCACCGGGGCAACGTCCGGTATGTTCCGGGTTGCAAACGTCTCGGTCTGCGGCTTCGCGGTTATCGGGCACGCTCGCTCGGTTCTCGGACGCGCCGGTCAAGGCCCCTTTCTGGGCCGTCAAGCCGGTTCGCCCCAGAACCCGATGAGGGACGCACTCCCTCGGGCGGGCGCGGCGATGGCTTTGTCCGCACCCGGGGAACACCTCGGCGCGATCGTGTCGGCGGTGTCGGAACACGTGACCGACACCCCCGCCTCGCGAGCGCCGAACAACAGTGGAGAAACGGAAATGCGTAGTGCAGAACGGAAACGAAACCTGACCAGCGGCCTCTTGGCCCTCGCGGTCGGGTCGGCGATGAGCGTGGCCTGGGTCCCCCAGCCCGTGATGGCGTACGAGCCCCCGGCGGATCAGTCCGCCACCCCCGAGACCGACGCGGGTCTCAACGCGATCGACCTGGCGCAGCTGCGCGCCATGGCCGCCGCGGGCCGCGCCGGCGGCGAGGAGAGCAAGGACGACAAGCCCGCCTGGAAGGATGTCTCCAAGGGCTTCACCAAGGTCATCTCGACCGCGGACGGGGGCAGCCTCTACGGCGTCTACATCAACAAAGAGAAGAACCAGATCCTTGCTGAGCTCCCGCGAGGCTGGGAACGCCAGAAGCAGTTCTTCGCGATGACCGTGTCGGGCGGCGAGATCTTCGCCGGGCTCCAGGCCGGCGACCTCTATGTCCAGTGGAAGAAGATCAACGACCGCATGGCCCTCGTGCTCCCGCAGACCGAGATCCGCTCGCTCGGCGAGCAGGGCTCCAAGGACTCGGTCGAGCGGCTCTTCACCGACCGCGTGCTGCTGAGCATGCCGATCGTCACGACCGGCCCCGGCGGGCAGCCCGTGATCGATCTGGACAGCCTGCTCGTGGGCAACTCGTCCGAGTTCTTCGGTCGCTCGGCCGCCGGGCTCGACTCGAGCCTCACCACCGTCGAGTCGATCAAGGCCTTCCCCGAGAACATCGAGGTCTCGCTCAAGGGGCCCGTCGCGGGCGGGGCGTTCAAGTCCTTCCACTACTCGATCAGCAAGATCCAGGGCACCCCGGGGTTCAAGCCCCGCAAGGCCGACGAGCGGGTCGGGTACTTCACCACCAGCTTCCAGGACTACGGCTCGTACGACCGCAACAACCTCAACGTGCGGTACGCCAACCGGTGGAACATCGAGAAGGCGGACCCGAAGCTCCAGCTGAGCCCGCCCAAGGAGCCGCTGGTCTATTACGTGGAGCACACCGTCCCGGTGCGCTACCGCCGCTGGGTCAAGAAGGGCATCGAGTCCTGGAACCGCGCCTACGAGAACATCGGCATCGTCGGTGCGATCGAGGTCCGCTACCAGGACAAGGCCTCGGGTGCGCACATGGAGAAGGACCCGGAGGACGTCCGGTACAACTTCATCCGTTGGCTGCACAACAACATCTCGACGGCGATCGGGCCTAGCCGCGTCAACCCCGAGACCGGCGAGATCCTTGACGCCGACGTCGTCCTCACCGACGGCTGGATCCGCGTCTTCACCTACCGCTGGACCGAGCAGCTGCCCGACCTGGCGATGGAGGGCATGAGCCCCGAGACGCTCTCCTGGCTCGAGCAGAACCCGCGTTGGGACCCCCGGGTCCGCCTGGCCTCACCGGCCGACCGGGCCAACATCCTCAACGAGCGCAAGGCCCACGGGGCCTCGCCCTTCGGCGGGCACGCCGCGGCCCACACCCCCGATTCGCCCATGCTCGGACATAACGAGTATGACGGGCTCATGGGGCGCACGAGCCAGATGGCGGGGCTCTGCAACGCCGCGACCGGCAAGGCGCTCGACCTGGCGCAGATGCAGATGTACCTGAGCGCGTACGACTCGATCCTCGAGGCCCAGTGCATCTGTGGTGACGAGGAGACGCTGGGCAACATCGACCCGGCCCTGATCTCCGCGGAAGCGGTCGCTCAGCCGGGGCCCGACGACGAGCCCGAGCTCGACGCGGAGACCCTGGCGCTGCTCAAGAAGCAGCTCGAGGCCAACCCCGCGCTGGCCAAGATGATCCCCGAGAGCTACCGCGTGGCTCTGGGGCTCGATCAGCCCGAGCCGGACGAAACCGACGAGCCCGAGGAGGACGGCGGCGAGAAGGCCGAGGCCAAGGACGGCGAGTGCGAAGAGGGCGAGTGCGACGAGGCTTGCAAGGCCTGCGCCGCCAAGAAGGACCAGGGGCAGCTGCTCGACGGCAACCCCGAGTGGTTCGTCGGCCCGATGCTCGCTGAGCTGGTGGCCCACGAGGTCGGGCACACGCTCGGTCTGCGTCACAACTTCAAGGGCTCGAGCAACATGTCCTTCGCCGAGGCCAACTCCGAGGAGACCAAGGGCACCAAGGCCTGGTCCACCACGGTGATGGACTACAACGGCATCAACATCATGATGCCCGGGTTCGGCGAGAGCCAGGGCGACTACTCCGTGATCGACATCGGGCCCTACGACATGTGGGCCATCGAGTACGGCTACGGCTTTGGCGACTCTGCCAAGGTCGCCGAGCGGGCCGCCGAGCCCCAGCTGCAGTACGGCACCGACGAGGACACCTGGGGCCCCGACCCCTTCGCCCGACGATACGACATGGGCAGCGACCCGCTGACCTACGCCAAGAACAAGATGGCGCTCGTTCAGCTCATGCGCGAGACCATCCTCGACAAGTTCGTCGAGGACGGCGAGTCCTGGGCCAACGCCCGACGCGGGTACCTCACCACGCTGGGCTCGCAGACCCAGTCGCTCTCCATGATGGCCAACTGGGTCGGAACCGCCCACGTCTACCGCGACAAGAAGGGCGATCCGGACGGGCGAGCCCCGATCGAGGTCGTGTCGGCTGACTTGCAGCGCGAGGCCCTGGCTTTCGTGATCGACAACTCGTTCAGCGACGAGTCCTTCGGGCTCACCCCCGATCTGCTGAAGTATCTCACCGTGGACAAGTGGTGGGACGCGGGCGGGATGTCCACGATCATGCAGGACCCCACGTTCAACATCCACGACCGGGTGCTGGGCGTGCAGGCCTCGGTCATGACGATGCTGCTCAACCCGACCACCCTGCAACGGGTGTTCGATCTCGAGCGGTTCGTGCCCGCCGACGAGGACGCGATGACCCTCCCCGAGGTGCTCACCACGATCTCAGACGCGGCGTGGAGCGAGCTGGACGAGCCCGGATCGGGCAAGTTCACCGACCGTGAGCCGATGATCTCGTCCATGCGTCGCAACCTGCAGCGCGAACACCTTGGTCGCCTCATCGACCTCTCGATGGACCAGGGCGGGTTCTCCTCGGCGGGCCAGGCTGTCAAGACCCTCGCCACCCAGCAACTCCGTGATCTGGCCGGCCAGATCGAGAGCGTGACCGGCGACCTGACCAAGGTCGATGCGTACACCCGGGCCCATCTCAGCGAGGTGGCCCTCCGCATCGATCAGGCCCTCGACGCCCAGTACATCTACAACACCGATGACATCAGCGCCGGCGGCATGCCGACGTTCATGTTCGGGCAAGAGGCCGGCGGGCAGTAACCCCAAGGCCAGACAGAGTTTCTCCACGGCGGGCGGCCTCGAGCAATCGGGGTCGCCCGCTTTTTTCAGGCATCAGGCATCAGGCAATAGGCAACAGGGCTGCTAACGCCAGGGCCAACACACTTGAACCCTGATGCCTATTGCCTGATCCCTGATGCCTGCCTCCTAGCATCCCCGATGAGCGATGTCTTCTACAACGGCACCTGGGTTCCCCGCGACGAGGCCCGCGTCAGCGCCTTCGACGCCGGGCTGCAGCACGCGGTCGGGCTCTTCGAGACCATGACCGGCGGGATCGACAGCGACGGCGAGCCCTGGATCGAACGCCTCGAGCGGCACCTGCACCGCCTCACCACCTCGGCGAGTGAGCTGGGCCTGGTCGAGAAGCTCCGCTCCGGACCGCTGGGCGAGGCCGCCCTCGAGTCGGTCAAGCGGGCCGGGCACGCCCGCGCCCGCGTCCGACTCACCGTCACCGGCGGCGACCTCAACCTGCTCGAACAAGGCGGCGCGACCCAGCACGACCCGACCGTGCTCATCGTTTCTCAGCCCGCGACAAACTACCCCAAGGAGATGTTTGAGCGCGGGGCTGCGGTGATCCTCGCCGACGCCAAGGCCAACCCGCTGGACCCGACCGCGGGGCACAAGACGCTCAACTACTGGTGGCGTCTTCGCGAGTTGCAGCGCGCCGCCCGGGCCGGCGCCGCCGAGGCGATCGTGCTGCAGGTCAGCAACCACCTGGCTGGCGGATGCGTGAGCAATCTCTTCATCGTCAAGAACGGCACCCTCTTCACCCCCATCGCACGAGGCGAGGAGCAGGACGTCGGCGGCAACGGCGCGATCCCCAGCCCCGTGCTGCCCGGCATCACCCGCGACGCCCTGATCGAGATCGCTGAGGGGATGCGGCTGGGCTGCGCGCGCAAGATGCTCGATGTCAACGACCTGCTCGACGCTGACGAGGTCTTCCTGACCAACTCGAGCTGGGGCGTGCTGCCCGTGGTCCGCATCGAGAAAGAAACGATCGGGGACGGCACGGTCGGCGAGCTGACCAGGAAGCTCACTCAAGCCCTCGCCGCAGACTGATCCCGCAGCCGGGATTGCCCAGAATCCGGCTGGATCAGGCCATCTCGGTTCTGGCACAAGAAGCCGCAGATTTCCGTTCTTCCCGCGGGAACAGCGTTATCGGGTTCTCAGAGCGGTTTAAGAGTCGAGACTTTGAATGTGACGCGACCGATCGAGTAAAAAACTCTGCGCGGTGTTTTGCAACCGGCGTTCACGCCACGCGAATAGCCATGCGGTGCGAGATGTTGGCACCCGGACAGGATTCTTGGGCCGAAGTCTGTGGCCCGAACGGTCGATTCCGATTGAGACGGCCTCGAAAATCACAATGGACGGACGGGTGTGACCACCCGATCGGTCGAGTGCGGCCAACAAAGGCTGCGCGTACTAACGCCGGGTGGGTAGGACTTCCCGGCACAACAAGAGCGGGAGCCCCCGAGAGGGGACGCGAGACCCATCAGCCGCCTTCTTTATCGTGGGGGGGCAGTGGTGGCGGCGGTCGGTGCGCCTCAACCCGTTCATCAGATCCCCACGCTCCGCTGGAGGGGGTGTTCTGCAGGGGGTTGCTCCGCTGAAGGGGCGAGATCAATCGCTTGGCGTGTGTGTGCTGCCAATCGTGCGGGCTGCGTGTGTGATGCCGCAGCCCGTTTTTACGTCGGCTGCGGGGTGCAGGCGTGGGGGGGTCAGGCGTGGGGGGGGTCAGGCGTATCCAAACTCTGCGAGTGACTCCGCGAACGCTGCGTCGAAGGCTTCATCCAAGCCGGGCCCGATCGGGCCCAGGCTCTGCCCGGATTGCCCGCGGTTCATGAAGAACGCGCCCTGTCTCGCCGCGGCCTGGTCGCCCACGAACAGCCGCTTGCTCAGCGATTGCTTGCCCGGGTTGTGCTTCTCGCGGACCTCGAGTGCCCGCAGGTTGTCGAACGAGCTGGCTTTGACCGCGGCGAGTAGCGACTCATCGCCGACCTGCTCGCTCAGGGCCTGGTCGATGAACCCGAGCACGCCCCGGAGCACGCCCGCCGCATCGGCTTGCAGGTCCTCGTACCGGATCGTGTGCACCGGGAAGTCGGCGTCGCCCCATGACCGCGCGTGGCTCGCCCAGGCGCCAAAGCCCTGGGCCTCGAAGGCGCGGTCCCCGCCGCTGGCGATGAAGGCCTCGGCGTAGGCCCGGTCGGCGCTGGGGCTGGGCTTACTCCCCGCGAGCCTTGTGTAGTTGAGCCCGGAGAGCAGCACGTCCTTGGGGTGCCGCAGCACGTAAATGGCTTTGGCGGTCTGCGCTCGCCGCGGGTGGGTCGGCGAGAGCGCGAAGTGGGTTTTGATGGGTGCAAGCCCGCCGAACGAGGCGGCCGAGCCGTCGGTCGGGAGGGGGCGGTGGATGTCCGGGATGCTCGCGGCGACCTGGATCGACTCGGTCGGCGGGCCCAGCACCGCGGACCGCAGCAGGAACCGCAGCCAGGTGTTGCCAGACTTGGGATAGGAGGCGAGCCAGAGGATCCGGTTGTTCGTGAGGGGGCGGGGCGGCGTGGTTGGCTCGGTCGGGGGCATGGGCAAGGGTAGGGAACCCGATCGGGGGTGTTTGGGGGTTGGGCCGTTGCCAACCGCCCTGGGGCCCTAGGATTGCGTCCTCGTGACCGACGGGCGAACCCACGCACAAGACGCACCGCCGGTGCGTTCGGCGATGAGCGCCCGGGCCTTTCACAACACGGGGAACGACAGAGGCTAGCCGAGGGGGTCTGCGGCGCGGGTGTCCGCGACGGGGTCCCCGGTTCGGCACTACAGACAGGCGGATCATGAGCGACGAAGACCAGACCCAGACCCCCACGTCCAACGAACCCAGCAACGAGAACGGCGGAGAAGGCGGCGGCAAGAAGCGCCGGCGCCGACGCGGCAAGCGCGGCGGCAAGAAAGCCGAGGACGGAACCACCACCGAAGGCACCCCGGCCCCGAGCGAGGCCGCAGATTCGGGCGACGAGCCCCAACGCGAGCGGCCCCCACGGGCTGAGGGCGGTCGCGGCGAAGGGGGTCGCGGCGAGGGCGGTCGCGGCGAATCCGGAGGCGGCAAAAAGAGAACTCGCAAACGCAGCGGCGGCGGAAGCGGCGGCGGCGGTGGTGGGCGAGACCCGGGCTCGGAGAAGGAGCCCGAGCGCCGCAAGCGCGTCGCCCACGACAGCTTCAGCGAAGAGACCTTTGACACCGACAAGACCTTCGCGGACCTGGGCCTCAAGCCCGAAGTCATGGAGGGCATCAACGAGGCCGGCTTCATCCACCCCACGCACATCCAGTCCACGCTGATCCCGATCGCGTTGACCGGCAAGGACATCATCGGGCAGGCCAAGACCGGCACGGGCAAGACGCTCGGGTTCGGGCTCCCGCTGCTTCACATGTGCGAGCCGGGCCGCCGGTTCCAGGCGCTGATTCTGGCGCCCACGCGTGAGCTGGCGGTGCAGATCCGCCAGGACCTCGACGAGGTGGGCACCGGGGCCGGGCTGGACACCTGCACGGTCTACGGCGGGCAGTCGATCAACACCCAGGCCGCCCACCTGGCCAAGGGCCCCGAGATCATCGTGGGCACGCCCGGCCGCGTGATGGACATGGTCGGGCGCGGTTACCTCACCTTCAGCGACTTCAAGTTCGTCGTGCTCGACGAGGTTGACCGCATGTTCGACTTCGGCTTCCGCGACGACATGAAGAAGATCCTGTCGGCCTGCCCGAAAGAGCGCCAGACCATCTTCGTCTCGGCAACCATCACCGACGAGATCGAGGGCCTCGCCCGCCGGTACATGAGCGACCCCGAGAAGCTGGTGGTCACCAAGGGCTCGCTCACCGTGGACCTGGTCAAGCAGAGCTACGTGACCGTCGAGCCCTGGGACAAGCGCCGCATGCTGGCCCACCTGCTCACGCACGAGGAGCCCGCCGTGACCCTGGTCTTCTGCCGCATGAAGCGGACGGTGGACTCGGTGGTCCGGTACCTGGAGCGCAAGAACATCGACGCGCACGCGATCCACGGCGACATGAGCCAGGGCGAGCGCAACCGCGTGATGTCCAAGTTCCGCGACGGCACGCTCTCCGTGCTCGTCGCGAGTGACCTGGCCAGCCGCGGGCTGGATGTTCAGGGCATCACCCACGTGGTGAACTTTGACCTGCCCGACGAGGCCGACGCGTACGTGCACCGGATCGGGCGGACGGCCCGGGCCGGGCGCGAGGGCGTGGCGTGGAGCCTGGTGCGGACCGACGAGGGCAAGATGCTCTCGGAGATCGAGAACCTGATCAACGTCGAGATCCCCGAGCGGTTCTACCCCGAGTTCGAGTCTTCCGAGAAGCCCGACGGGTGGAAGGACGAGCCCAAGGGCGGGCGGCCGATCATCGAGATCCAGGGCGTGGAGAGCGTGAAGAGGAACCGTCTGGCGGCCGAGGAGGTGCCCGACGAAACGAAGCTGGACGCCGCACAAATGGCGGCCAAGTTCCCCGGCGGGATCGTGCCCAAGAAGATGCCCAAGCGAACCATGGGCGGCAAGGTCAAAAGACGCGGCGGAAGGTAAGGCCGATCGGGCAAGCCGGCCACCCCGCTCCGATCAGGACAAACGGAACTCACCAGACACGGGCGAAGGCCCGTGTTTTTTGTTGATCGTGTCAGCAGCCCGCGAGGAACGCGGCGATGAAGGCCTGGATGTCGCCGAAGTCCACGACGCCGTCGGCGTTGGCGTCGGCGGCGGGGTCCTGCACGAGGAAGAGCTGCACGAACGCCTGAATGTCTCCGAAGTCCGCGATGCCGTCGTTGTTGATGTCGGCGGGGCAAGGCCCGCAGGTCGCGGAGAAGTCCGCGGTCTTGAATCCCCAAACCCTGCGCATGTACGCGACATCATCAAGCACCGTGATGCCTTCGATCGACTCGTTGTCGAAATAGACCGCGACCTGGGTCGGGTTGGCGATGTCGGAGTAGTCCACCACGTGCACGCATTGGCCCGCGCCCGTGGCGACGTAGAGCGTGTCGCCCCGCAGGTCGAGCGATCCGCCCGCCTGCGTGTACCCCCGGCCGATCCGAGTGGGCTGCGTCGGGTCCGACACGTCGATCGCCTGAACGGTTTTTCCTTCCATGTCGCACAGGACAACGTCTCCCATCAGCGAAACCTCCCTCACGTCATCGGTGAGCTGGTCCCACGAGCCGAGGCGCTGCGGCTGGGTCGGGTCGCTCACGTCCACGATGACGAGGCCCTGCGGACCACCGGCGAGGTACGCGATGCCGCCCCGCACCGCGATGTCGTACACGCGGTAGACGTCGTCGTAGCTCCCGATCACCGCGGGGTTGGTCGGGTCCGTAAGACTCACGATCTGCATGCCGTTGAGGAACACGGACAGGTACGCGAGCCCGTCGTCAACCGTCACGTTCCAGGCGTTGTGCGGCGTCGGCAGGTTCCCGACGAGGCTCATCGAACCGGGATCGGTCGCGTCGATCACCTGCATCCCTGCGTAATCGTCCGCGACGATCAGGTAGGGCCCGTAGAAGTCGGCCCCGGTCGCGTGCCCGGGCGTGTCGAAAGAGCCCAGCGATGCGATGCTCATCGGGTCTTGCAGGTCCGTGAGCGTCACGCCCGAGTTCCCGTGCGACACGATCGCTCGTCGGTTGCTCTCGTCGATCGTCGCGTCGTTCACCGGGGACGTCGCGTTCCAGTTGCTCAGATCGGGGTCGTGCGGCGGCTTGGTGATGTCCACCAGATGCATGTTCCCGACATACGCGACGCCGTCGTGGATGGAGACGCTATCAAGGCTGTAGGGCAGCTGGTACACCGAGTGAACCGTCATCTCCGTCGGCGAGCTCGGATCGAGCGCGACCAGATACCCGGTGTGGTCGGTGTAGTAGACGAGCCCGTTGTGCAGCGTCAGATCTTCCACGCGTCCGGGCGAGTCGAACCCCGGCAGCCGCGTCGGCGTCGTCAGGTCGGTGCAGTCAAACCGATCGACCCAACCGTTAAGGCTCGCGGCGAGATAGACCATCGAGCCGTCCACCTCGACGTCTGCCGAGGTTAGCGAGGCGGGCGTCCGGCTGATCTGCGTCGGAGCCGTGGGATCGGACAGGTCCGCGATCTGCAGCCCGCCGCGTCGGTCAGCCAGGAACGCCGTGCTCCCGACGAGCCGCACCTTCACCGGTCGCGCGTCGTTGGCCAGCCCACCCAGCAGCGTCGGCGTGGTCGGGTCGGTGACATCGAACACGAATAACCCGAGCACCTCGTTCGCGAGCACCGCGATCGACCCGTCGGAGTCCACGCCGTACGCGCCCCAGTCCGTCTCGTACGCCCCGAGCGGCAACGGCGCGGACGGGTCGGAGACGTCCACGATCTGCAGCGAGTTCTCGCAGGCGAGATACGCGACCGTTCCCTCGACGTCCACGTCGAGCGCGGGCTGAGGAGTTTCGATCTGACCGATCAACACCGGTGAAGCCGGGCTCGACACATCGAAGATGCTCAGCCCGTCGGAAGTCGCGGCGTAGAGAAGATCTCCGACGATTGTCTTGCGGATGACCGAAGCACCAGCGTTGGCCCGCCCCAGGACGTACTGGTAGAAACAGGGCGTCGATGTGGGCTGTGCCATCGCGAACGGCGCTCCGGCCCACATGGCCACCGCAATAATGGGTACCGCAGTCGTCGTGCGCATGAGTGTCTCCCGTGCCTCGCATGAATTTACCACGGGCTAACCCGAAAGACCAACAAGATTCGAATATCGCTTAAGTTTTACTGATCGTGCCCGGAGAACTCCGGCAGGTTGTGCCCCGCGTCCTTGAGCGTCTTCTCGCGCGAGGCCAGCTCCATGTCGTGCTCGACCATCATCCCGGCCAGCTCCTCGACCGTGGTCGTCGGCACCCAGTCCAGCTTTTCCTTGGCCTTGCTCGCGTCGCCGAGCAGCAGCTCGACCTCAGCGGGGCGAAGGTACCGCGGGTCGAACTCGACGTGGTCGCTGAAGTTCAGCCCCACGTGGTTGAACGACATCTCCGCGAACTCACGCACCGAGATCGTGCGCCCGGTCGCGACGACGTAGTCGTCGGGCGTCTCCTGCTGCAACATCCGCCACATCATCTCGACGTAGTCTCCCGCGAAGCCCCAGTCGCGCTTGGAGTCCAGGTTGCCCAGGAAGACCTTGTCCTGCATGCCCAGCTTGATGCGCCCGACCGCCCGCGTGATCTTGCGGGTCACGAAGGTCTCGCCGCGGCGGGGGCTCTCGTGGTTGAACAGGATGCCGCACGAGGCGTGCAGGTCGTAACTCTCGCGGTAGTTGACCGTGATCCAGTGGGCCGCGAGCTTGGCGACCGCGTAGGGCGAGCGCGGGTAGAACGGCGTCGTCTCTTTCTGTGGAGTCTCCATCACCTTGCCGTACATCTCCGAGCTGCTCGCCTGGTAGTACCGCACCTGCTGCCCGTGCCGTTGCTGGAAGTCGCGGATCGCTTCGAGGAGCTTGTACGCGCCCATCGCGACGGTCTCAGCGGTGTAGACCGGCAAGTCGAAGCTGACGCGGACGTGGCTCTGGGCGCCCAGGTTGTAGACCTCGTGGGGCTTGGTCATCTCCATGACCTTGGTCAGGTTGCCCGCGTCGCACAGGTCGCCGTAGTGCAGCTTGAGCATCGGCTTGGGGTTGTGGGGGTCCTGGTAGAGGTGGTCGAGGCGTTCGGTGTTGAACGACGAGGCGCGGCGGATGATGCCGTTCACCTCGTACCCCTTCGCAAGAAGAAGCTCGGCGAGGTAGGAGCCGTCCTGGCCCGTGATTCCGGTGATGAGGGCTCGCTTGGTTTCAGACATGCTCGGCTTCCTGTGTTCGTTGCGATTCAAGTGGGCTAGGGGCAACTCACTACCCGCCCAGCCCGTACGAGGTTCGCAGAAATCCGCTCTCTGACAGCGGGGGAGGGGTCGGGGGTGATTGTTGTCATCGGGCCGACGCGTCGCCGGGATGAGGATCAGAATATCAGGGCTCAATCACCCGTTCGGGATCGTCGGGGGCCGGGTTCTCGGGCGTTTGCAGGTCGGGGAGGTCGTTGGTGGTGCTGGCGGTGATCTCGCCAAACACGTCGGGGGCTTGCTTGCTCGGGTCGCGGTCGCCCTCGATGAGGGCCCTGGCGGTGAAGAGCGCGAGGAAGAGCGAAAGGGCGACGGGCGCGAGCAGCCGGGCCCGGTTGCCCAGGGCCGATCGAGATTCGTAACGGCCTGTGATCTCGGTCGCCGCCATCGCCATGAGCATCAGCAGCAGGGGCTCGTGGTAGCGCTGCCAGACGTTGGCTGAGGCGGTCTGGGCGGCGGCGAACGCGAGCAGCGAGACACCGAGCAATGCCCGGTTGCGACGGCTGACCCCCGCACCCCACACGCCCAGGCAGATCGCGCCGACCGGAGCGCCAAGCAGCAGTACGACCGAGGTGTGCCCGCCGATCACGGGCATGATCCGCGCGAGGTTCCACCACCCCGAGGCTCGGCCTTCGGCGAAGCTCCAGGCGGTCTCGGGGAGGATGGCCAGCGCGAGCCCGAGCACGCCGCCCACGAGCAGGGTTCTCGATCGCGAGGCCCGGCTCATGCCCCGCCACACCGGCCAGAGCCAGGGGACAAAGAAGACGCTGAGCACCGCGATCTCGAGCAGCAGGAAGGCCGGGAGTGAGGGCGAGAACGACTGCGTGGTCACCTGGAAGCGGGGCGGCGTCAGCCCGCCCCAGAGCACCGCGAAATACGCCACGACCAACGCCGCGGGGACGCACCACAACCCCATGGCGGCGGTCGGCGTGAGGCGGGCTCTGAGCTCGCGCCAGAGGGGTTTGGTGATCTGCGGGTCGGTGCTGAGGAACGCGGCGATCACGAGCGGGCCGGCGAGCCAGAGGTGGATCTGCCGCGTCGCGACGAGCAGGGCGAGCAGCCCGCCCGAGACGGCGCACGAGGCGAGCGTGACCCGGCCCGAGTGGCCTGATTGGGCGCGCAAAAGCAGCACAAGCACGAGCAGCCACGCGAGGTTGTCGGGCAGCAAAAACGCGCCGGGCAGCAAGCTGTAGTTGGACGCGATGAGCGGGAGGGTGAGCACAACCGCCATGAGGGTCGCCCGTGGGCCCGGGCAGTGTCGCGCAAGCATCGAGGCGAACGTGAAGAAGAGGGCTGCGGAGATGCCCGCGGAGATGAGCCGAAGGGCTGTGGTCGAGTCGAGCCCCAGGCGGACGGGCACCGCGAGCAGCAGGTGGTAGAGCGGCGTGGTCGCCGAGGCGTAATCCGTCAGGTCCGGCGTGGGCAGTTGCTCAGCGAATAGGCGGACAGCGGGCTCGTGATACTGCCGCGAATCCCACGAGGCGCGGCCCTGGTTGAACCCGGTCAGGATGATCGGCAGCGCGACGAGCAGGAAGAGACCGGCAGCGATGAGCCCGGCGCGGCGGCCACTCCTTGAATCGGAGGTCCGAGAACCCCCCCCACGAGAACCCCCCCTACAAAAACCCCCTGGGCTTGCGTCGCTCGGTGTGGCCGACGAGGCACCCCCGGTTTCGGGATCGGTCGGCGGCGGCGTGGTCGGGTCGGTTGGCGGCATGGTTCGGGGATCTGGTTTGGGGGCCTTGGCCGGGGTCTCTTTGGTACAGTCTGACAACGATCGGGACGATCTTGGGTTCGTGCGGCGTCGTACAAGACCCGCCATCCGATCGGACGGATCGGCTGATTCGGGCGAGCAGGCCAGCCCTTCACTATTCGCGAGAGACCGACTTGAACCCACCCGCTGAGGATACCGTGAACGCCGCCGGGCCTGGCCCGGGGTTGGTCAGGCCGCTGATTCGGCTGATGCGGCTGCCCCAGTGGAGCAAGAGCCTGTTCGTTGCGGTGGGCCCGTTTTATGCGATGACGCAGCCGGGCCCGATGGGCACGGGCGGCACGCCGCTGGGCGAGATCGTCTTCCGGACGGTGCTGACGGCGCTCGGCTTCTCACTGGTCTCGAGCGGGCTGTACTGCTTTAACGACGTCGCGGACGCGAAGGCCGACCGTGCTCACCCGCGCAAGTGCCGCCGCCCGGTGGCGTCGGGCGAGGTCTCGCCGCGGGCGGCGAGCGTGTTCGGGGTGGTGCTGATCGCGGTCGGGTTTGCCTGTGCGATGGCGCTGCCGGCCCCGTCGCGGTGGTGGGTGCTGGCGCTGCTCGGGATGCACCTGAGCAACGTGAGCCTGTACACCGCGATGCTCAAGCACCGGCGGATCGTGGACGTGATGAGCCTGGCGCTCGGGTTCGTGCTGCGGGTGGTGGCGGGGTGTGCCGCGATGGCGATCGTGCCCTCGACGTGGCTGCTCAACGCGACGTTCTTCCTCTCGATGTTCCTGGCGTTTGGCAAGCGGCTGGGCGAGCGGCGGAGCATGGGCGAGCAGGCGACCCAGGCCCGGGCGGTGCTGCACCGATACTCGCTCGAACTGCTGCGGATGCTGGTGGTGGTGACCGCGGTCGCGACGCTGCTGACCTACGCGCAGTATGTCCAGGACCGCGGCTCGGCGTTCGAGCTGACGGTGTTTGACGGCGAGCAGACCGCGGGCTTCGGGCTCAACCTGCTCTGGCTGACGATGATCCCCGCGACGTTTGCGTTGCTGCGAGCGATGGTGATGGTCGAGACCGGGGAGTACGACGACCCGACGGAGCTGGCGATGAAGGACCCGCCGTTTATGCTCGCCGCGGGCGGGTTCGTGTTCCTGACGGTGCTGATCACGCTGTGGATGGCGCCCGGCGTTTCGAGCTGAGCCAAGCCGATCTGAGAGTTCCAGAGTAGAGAAGCAGGCGGAGCGATCTGGCCTGTGTCGGCGCATGAAAACGCCGCCCGTTGGGGCGGCGTTGTGTGTGGTCTGGTTATTGGCTCGCGGCCGGTTAGCCGTGGGTGGTCAGCGAACCTTGGGGCCAAAGTGGAGGCGGCTGGGGCGGTCGATGTAGAGCGCGCGGGCGATGTCCTCGCGCATCGCGCGGATGCCCGAGTCGTTGACATAGGCCCAGCGGTTGTACTGGCGCTGCTTGTTGAGGCTGTCGGTGGTGAGCGCGGGCGTGGGGTTGTTGCGGATGGCGTACTCGTCGCCGGCGTGCGAGGAGGTGCCACACCCGACGAGGAGGGCCGGGATCGCGCCCAGGGCCGCGATGGTGAGGGCACGGCGGGCGGTCTTGAGAGTGGATCGGTGAGTCATGCGAACTCCTTGGGACGACTCGTGAGCCCGGCTCCGAGTCTGGGTGCGTGGGTTGGCCGATCTGGGGGTGATCGGGAGTGGCGGGCCAAGTGTATGGCTGCTGAGCCCTTGGGGCCCGGGGAGGCCCCGGATCGTGCCCGGCCGGGGCTGGTTGTGCCCGCAACGGGGGTTTGGGTCAACCCCGATCCCTCTTGGTGAACGGGCACCGGGGCGGGGTGTGAGCCAGCGGTGGAGCGGGCCCGAGGGTCTCTTCGCTCGCGCGGGGCGTGCGGTTCCAGTTCTTGAGCGGACAAGTCTTGCTGAGCCAAGGCTCTGGGACCTGCGCCCCCCGGCTGACCCCCGATTGCATGCCGATTGATTCAAGGTCGGTGAGGATTCGCGCGAATTCTTTGGATTGAGCGAGACTCCGTGGCGGATTTTTCGTACATTGATCAGACGGGCCTCAGGCACGACGCCGACGGCCGGTGATACCAGTTTGGAGCCTTGTTGATTCCCCAGGGAGCCGAGGCCAGCTTGATCGATGGGCGCGCCCCCTTGCGGGGATTTCCGGGATCGAGCCCGAGGCACCCACCTAACTCTGGGGCTTCCGAACGAATCACCGTCCCTCGCGTCGTGCCCGAGGCCTCTTTTTTTTGGACCTGCCTTCGTTTGGTGTGTGGCCCAGATGATCCGGGATCAGAAAGCCCAGAATCTTTCTAGTTCCCAGTGAAGCCATGCCCAGACACAGCCGATGACCTAGGTATGGGTATGAACGTCGCATCTGCCATGTCTGGGACCAGCCTGAACCTTAACGGGACCGGGCTGCAGAACACCATCTCAGTGCGGGTCGCTCGCCAGGCGTTGGACAACGCCCAGATGCAGGGCGACGCGATGGTCTCGCTGATCAGCTCGTCGAAATCGACCCGGGCCCCGATCTCGGCGAGGCCGACCCCGGTCGAGACCGGCCGCGGGCTTGACGTCACCGGTTGAGAGGCCCGCCCCGGCTCAGAAGTCAGGGCTCCACGAATGAATCCCCCGCTGTGAGGAGCGAGCCCGGCCTGCAAGGCCGGGTTTTTCTTGCGATTGTTCTTATGGGCCGGGTGCGTTGGACTCGTCGGCATCCGGAAGCCGCACCCTGACGACGCCGGAAAGTTTGGCCTCGTCGATGTGGGCGGTGACCCGGTGGCCGTCGATCTCCAGGATCGCGTGCGCGTGGATGTCGCTGCCGTGGTGGGTCATCACACCGGCCTGCCCGGGGGCGTAGACACCGACAATCGTGACGTTCTTGGCGCGCTCTGATTCCCACCGCCAGGGCACGGTGTCCGCGTCCTCCGGCGTGCTCCCGGCGGGGCAGTACCCGCGGATGACGTGCAGCTCGAGGCTCGTGAACTCGGGGACGAGCACGAACGGGAACGGCCCGGCGGTGTCGAGGCCGGACGCAGCGACCTGCCCGGCCACAAGGTCCGAGATGGTCGCGTCCTCTGCAATTCGTTCCGTGACCGACCAGCGTGGCACCCGCGCGAGCGCGAGCAGCGTGGCGGAGGCCTCCCCGTCGGGCGCGGGCCCGCTCGTCGAGAGCGTGTCGCCGTCGAACGACGTGACCCAGACCTTGCCGTCGAGCACCGTGATCTCGCCGGCGAGCCCCTCGAGCGCACCAACTGCGACCACGCCGGGGTCCGTGAGCCGATCGAGCGCGAACCGCGCCTGGGTGTGCCCCTCTCGCATCACCTCTCGCATCGCGCCGATCTGTCGGACGGTGTACCCGTCGGTCGGCTGGGGTTCTGCCTCGGGCGGGTCGATCGCGGGCTGGGCAGCCGCCGAACCGATCACGGTGGCGAGCACCACGAGCCGGCCCAGAGCGTTCATGTTGGCCATCAGAGTCTCCTTCGAGAAGAGTCATTCGGGATAGCGTAGACGCCCGGTCAGGGGTTCACAGCACGGGCCGCGTGCCCACGCGCTCGGCGGTCGGGTGTTCAATCCAGATCGCTCGGCTTGATCGGCGTGTCGGCCTCGATGGGGTTCATCGCCATCTGCCCGAGAACCTGGTCGAGCTGCCACGGGGCGAGCCCGGTGCCGGGTCGCTTGAAGGCCAGGTCCGCGCGTTCGATCACCTCGCCCACGTCGATGCGGCGGGTGCTCACGATGCTCTGCCGACTCACCTCGCGGACATCACGCTCGCACCCGAGCACACGCTTGTCGGGCTTGTACCGCTCGGCGTTGATGCCGCAGCGGGCCATGCGGGCCAGGCCGACGTACTTCGCAAACTCGTCGGGCTCGAGGCTCGCCGCGTGGTCCGGGCCCGGGGCGGCCTTGTCCAGTGTGAGGTGTCGCTCGAGCAGGCAGGCCCCCGCGGCGACGGCCTCAGCCCCGGTCTGCACCGATTCGGTGTGGTCGGAATACCCGATCGGCGTCCCGGTAATGCTGGCGATTGCGCCGATGCCCTCGAGCGCGGCGTCGGGCGCGGGGTAGCTGCTCACGCATTGCAGGTAGGCCAGGCGGTCCTTTGCTTTGCCGAGCCAGTGGTGGGCGCGGTTGATCTCGTCGGGCGTGCTGGCGCCGGTGGAGACGATCAGCGGGCGGCCGCCCGCGTGAAAGGCCATCGCCTCGAGCAGGGGGCGGTGGACGATGTCCGGGCTTGCGCTTTTGAAGGCGTCCCAGAAGAGCTCGGTGGCGGGCTGCACCAGCTCGACGCTGAAGACCGTGACAATCGCGTGCAGCCCCAGCTCGTGCGCGCGATCGACCACGGTCGCCATGTCATCGAGGCCCATCTCGAGTCGGCGGAGCATGGTGATGGGGTCGGTCTCGCCGGCCTCGGCCTGGTAGGCCGCGAGCTTGGCCGCGCTGCTCATGAGGCGGTCGGTCTCGAAGAACTGCAGCTTGACGGCGTCGGCCTTGGCGGTCGCGGCGGCCTGGGTGAGCGCGAGGGCCTTGCCCACGTCGCCGTCGTGGTTCACGCCCAGCTCGGCGATCACATAGACCGGCTCGTCTGGCCCGAGCTCACGATTGGCGATGCGCACGGCGCCACCCCGCTCTGCCGCCGCTGGCGTGGAGCTGCTCGGCGGCCCGCTGCGCCTCGCGCTCGCGCAGCGCCGCGTCGGCGACCCTCACATCGATCGGCGTATCGATGTCGATCACCTCGCCCTCCGCGGTCTGCACGCCGAGGCGGCTGGCCCCGAAGAACGCGTGGGGCCCGGCCCGCTCCGCTTCGGGCAGTTCGATCTGAAGGTGCAGCGCCGCGGGCGAGACGACCAGCACGCCGCCGTCTGGGAGGAAGGCCTGGGGGAGGTCCTGCCTTCGGTAGACGCCGTGGTTGAGCACGTCGCCCTCCCACGGCTGCACCTCGCCGGTGGCTTCGTTCACGCGGGCGGTCCACCACGGGTGGTGCTTGCCGACGGGGGCGTAGCTCTGCACGCTGTCGGCGGACCGTTCTTCGAGCAAGCGCACCGCGCGGTCGATCAGGCCCGCGGGCCGCAGCGGCACGTTGGCGTAGAGGATGACCACGGGGCCCTCGGGCGATCCGAGCTGCTGGTGCGCGTGCCGGGCGGCGGCATCGACCGTCGCCAGGTCGCCGGCCAAGTCCGCGGGCCGCTCGATGACCCGCACGCCCTCGAACTCGCCCGCGATGCGCGTCGCCCGCGGGTCGTCGGTGCTGACCGCGATGGGGCCGACGGTGCGGGCGGCCTGGGCATCGAGGATCGTCCACTCCAGGCAGGGGCGGTCGGCGAGATCGGTCACGTTCTTGCCCGGCACGCCCTTGCTGCCGGCTCGGGCCAGGATGATCACTGTCGCGGGCATGGGGTCTCGTGGGGGGGTGCGGGTGTGTGTGGGGTTAGGCGGCACCGATGTGCGCGGTGGAGGCGAGCAGGTTCTGGGCGTTGCTCTTGGATTCGATCTCGACGAGCGCGGCCCGTCGGCAGCGCTGCACCCGGCGCCACGCCTCGTCGAGCCCGAGCCGCTCGCACAGTGGCTCGCCCAGCTCATCGATCGAGAGGTCCGAGCGGAGGGTGAGGCCCTCGGTGCTCAGGCGGGCGCGGGCGGCGCTGGGCAGCGGGAGGGGTGTGGTCTGTTCGTCGCGGAGGCGCGGCGCGGGATCGATCACGGCGCACTGGGCCCCGGTGAGCACGCCGTCGTACCAGTCGGGGATCTGGTCGAGCACGGCGTCGCGTCGGGTGAGCCTGGGCACGATCCAGCAGGACGGGAGGCCGAACGCGCCGCGGGCGCGGGCCTCTTTGAGCAGGGCCTGCACGCTCTGGAGCACTTCGGCGTGCCGATCGACGCCGGTGATGGTGTGGTAGCTCTCGGGTGTTCGGGCGTGCAGGTCCACGCTGATGACGCTTGGCCCGGCGTCGAGCAACTCGGCAAGGTTGACCCTGTGCAGCAGTTCTGTGCGGACGTGGACCGCGGGCACGCCGCACTCGCCGGCGAGCTGGATGAGCCCCAGCGCGCCCGGATGGCCCAGCGGGTCGCCCGCGCCGCCCAGCGTGACCGCGGCGTTGGTGCGTCCCTCGGCGAGCTGCCGCAGCACGCGGTTTGCGTTCCTCATCGTGAGCACGGGTCGTTCGGCGGGCTCGACAACGAGGGCTCCGCTGAGGCGGCCGGTGCAGGCCTCGAGTTCGAGGCGCTGGGGCACGGTGCCGCCGTGGTCGGCGCGGCGGAGCTCGTCGGCGATCCGCGTTGCGTCGGCCTCGATCCAGTTGGCCCCGATAGAGCCGAGCACCGCGGCGACCCGGGCGATGCCCGGCGAGGAATCGGCGATGCCGCGCCGCCCGCAATCCCGAACGATCGGGTCCACCGCGACGCACGCGTGCGTGGCGATGGGGTCGCCCGCCGGGGCGGAGGGGATGTAGGCGAGCAGCCCGCCAAGCGTGGCGAGCGCCCCGGCGGTGGGCTGGGCCGCGGCGAGACGACCCACGGTGGCGCGGTCGATCAGCAGGCCCGCGAGCCCCGGGGCGGCCTGCGTGAACGCGAGCGGCACACGCTCGGGCGATTCACGGTGGCGAGCGATCAGGTCGTCGGCGAGCTTGGGGTCGATGAGCGACCAGTCCGGGCCGCAGACGAACGCCGCGGTGACCCGGCGTTTGTCCATGACCGGGGCGAGGGCCTCGGGGTCGAGCGCTTCGTCGTAGCAGGTGAGCCCGGCGACCCCGCCGCGCCACGAGGCAGCGCCGAAGAGACGGGCCTTGCCCAGCAGGCGGGTGCGGGTTCGTAGTCGCTCGGCGTCGAGGGGCTCGATGCAGACCTTGGGGTTGTTGGCCAGCGCGCCCAGGAGGGAGGCGACCCGCTCGGGCTCGCCGGCCAGGAGCGTGATGCCGTCGAGCTGCTCGGTGAGCAGCAGGCGGCCCACGGTGAGCCGAAGGGCGTTGGCGTCTCGCCAGACGGGGCGGGCCAGGTCGCGGCGGGTGCCCAGCCCGCTGTAGTCGCAGTCCACGGGGATCATCGCCTCGACTCGCCCGCGTGATTGGACGCTGATCTCTGCGGCGGAGGTCTCGCGCTGGCTGTCAGCTTCGGGAGCGATCACGGTGTCGCGGGTCAGGCGTGGCCCCGTGCCCTCGAGCATGGCCGCGGCTTGGCCGAGCAGACGCGACAGGTGCTCGGCGGCATCCGCGACCTGCTGCACGTTCTGGGTGTCGCGGTCGATCTGGGCCCGCTGCTTGGCCATCGGGTCGGCGGGCGAATCCATGATGATCTTGCGGTCGGCCTTGATGCGGCTCAGCACGCCGGACTGGTTGATGAAATCGACGAGCTGCCAGCCGGGCGCAAGGGCGAGCACCTCATCACGGATCGTGTTGACCTGCGTGATGAGCCGGTTGACGCGATTCTGGTTGCCGTGGTGCTTGAGCATGTCGCCCAGGCACCCCGCGGTCGTGCGGCTGCGCTGGGCGATCCGGTCCGCCTGGGCCCGGACGACCCGGACGCGAGCGAGCGCGGTGTCTCGGCTCTGGCTCGCGGGGGCCTGGGGGCGTGCGGCGGGGAGGGGTTCGTGGGTCTGGCCGGCGAAGGCTTGCAGCGCCTCGTGCAGCGGCATGGCGAGGGTGCGCTTCTTGGCCACGCCGCCCTGGGTCGCGTCGATGACGCGCCAGCCCCGGGCCTCGTCCTCGGCGAAGTCCACCTCGAACTGCGCGAGGTAGCTGATCATCTGGGCGTCGGTGTAGACGGGCCGGCCGGCCGTGTCCGTCGCGGTCCGCAGGGTCTTCTTGTGGCGGGCGATGCGCTCCCACTCGAGCTGCTCGAGGGTGCGGAAGGGGCCCAGCTCGGCGGCCCAGGTGTCGTGGATCGCGGCGCGGGGGCCGTAGTAGAGCCCGCCGGTGAAGCCCAAGTCCTGGCCGATGAGGATGACGGGGTCGCAGCCGATGGCGCGGGCGAGGTAGTGCGAGAGGTGGGCGACGGTGGCGCCGGGCTTGAGCTCGCCCTTGGGCGCCGCGGCGGGGCCCCCGCCAGAGCTGAGGATCCCGTCGAGCAGGTCC
The DNA here is from genome assembly GCA_047620485.1 of Phycisphaerales bacterium. GTDB lineage: Bacteria > Planctomycetota > Phycisphaerae > Phycisphaerales > UBA1924 > JBLHKT01. The sequence goes on from JBLHKT010000003.1 coordinate 157,397, forward strand.
GAGGCGATGAGGCGGACCGCGCCGGGCCAGGCGCTCAGCACCGCGGGGTTGACCTTGGGGTCCGCCACGAGCGTCACGCCCTGCACGTCCGCGGCGGACAGCCCCTCGTAGAACCGGGCGCTGATCTCGTGGTAGTCCAGCGCGGTGACGAAGTGCGGCTTGATGCCGGCCGCGAGCATGGGCCGCAGCACGGTCTGCACCGCGATGATGACGACGCGGTCTCGCACGCCCGGCTCGGCGAGCTGATCGAGATTGCGGTGCAGGCTCGGGCCCGCAGCGACGAGCACCGCGGGCCGACCCGCGGCGGCGCCGAGCAGGTCGGCGATGCCGTCGGCACCCGCGTACCGGTCAACGTTCATCAGCAGGTTGCGCAGGGTCCGCTCACTCTGCAAGAGCGTCGTCGCGACCTGGGTTCGCGTGGCGTTGAGGACCTCGGTGAAGCTGTCGGCGAAGGCGGGGGCTGAGTCCTTGAGCCGGGCGCGGCTGGGCGGGTGCTCGATCAGCTTGACCCCCATCGCGATCACGCCCTCGAGCCCGGCGAGCCCGGCGCTGATCGCGGCCTTGTCCGTCGGGTCGGTCAGCAGCACGAACCGCGACTGGCTGAGCCACCCGGTGATGTCCACCCGCGACAGCACGACGCGGAGCAGCTCGACGTCCGGCTCGCAGCACAGCACCACGCCCTGGCCCTTCATCCGCTCGCACAGCACGCGGCAGTGGTGCCCCGCGCCAAAGCCCAGCACCGCGACCGCGGCGGTGTCGCTGATCTTGGCGGTGTCGGCGAAGCGGTCAGCCTCGGTGATCGGCCGGCGCTTGCTGGCGATGGTGGCGCCATCGACCACGAGCCCGAGCCCGTCCTCGTCGGTGTCCATGATCTCGACGCCAAGGCGGGGCAGGGCGGCCTGGATCCGTTTCGCCGCGTCGGGCGAGGTCGCGGCGAGGGCCTTGAGGTTGCGTTCGAGGGTCTCGGATGAGCCGCCCGGGGTGGGCTGGCCGGGCAGGTCGATATTGAGCAGGTCCATCCGCGGTCCTTCCAGGACGGGGTGGCCGAGGTTGGCCGAGGCAAGGCAGAGGCGACTGGGGCGTTCGCCGTGGTGTGTGGCCGTACGCTCCGCGCGACCGGCACCGATTCCCGATGAAACCCTATCGGCACACCCTGCGAAGAGGCTCCACAGATGAAGCACCCCTACAACGGTTTCTGGTCCCTCCGATTGTGCGTTCTGGCGGGCGCTGTGGCGTCGTTGGCGACGCCCGCGCTGGCGCAGCTCGGCGAGGCGTTCAGGCCCCCCGAGGTCCACGCCCCGGTGCTTGAGGTCTGGGTGTTCGAGCAGCCGGTGATGCCGATGGTCGTGCTGGTGGTCGTGGGGCTGGCGGCGATGCTCACGCTGCGGCGGAGCGGCAAGGCGAGGGCTGGGCTCATCACCATGGGGGCGTGCGTTCTCGTCGCGGCTGGGCTGTGGGTCTCCTCGAGCCTCGTGACGACGGACCGCGAACGGGTGGCCCAGGTCTCGCGTGCGTTCATCGAGGCGGTGGCGAGCGACGACCAGAGCGCCGCGGGCGAACTGATGCGGCCGACCGTCTCGCTGCGGATGAGCTTCGGGGCCCGAGCCGAGAGCCGCGAGGCTTTGCTAAACCAGATCGGGCGGCTGCACACCGAGGCGACCGTCCGGGGGGCGCGGGTGCTCGAGTCGCACGTGGACGTGCGCTCGCCCACACTCGCCCGCGCGTATGTGCGGGTGAAGGTGGAGGGCAGCGTGAGCGGGTTTCCGATCCCGCCGTACAGCTGGTGGGAGATGAGCTACGCGATCGACGGCGACCCGTCGTCGCACGACTGGAGGCTCGCGGGGATCGAGCCGCTCTGGATCGTGGGTGTGGACAACCCGGCGGGGCGGTGAGCGCGGCTTTGAGTCTGTAAATACAGGGCTACGCGGCTATTCCTTGGGAATACCAACCAGGAAGCTCTTCTGCGGGCGACGGACCTTGTTGCCCCGTTCGTCTCGTGAGACCTCGGTGATGCCCTGCCCGTTGAGCAGGTTGAGCGGGTGCTGGGCGCGGGCGGCCTTGAGGCCCTCGCTCTCGAGGGGTGGCAGGGTGGTCGGGTCGTGGTCCTTCTCGTAGAAGACGCCAAGGGTGACGGTGCTGCGGCTCGGGCCGTGGTAATAGAACGCCTGCCCGCCCTCGCGGCGGAGGGTGATGACGGCCTGCTCGGCGGCGCGGCGGAACGAGGCGAGGTTCTCGGTGCTCGGCGCGGCCCGGTCGCTGCGCCCGTAGATCGCGATCTGCAGGGTGTAGAGGGCCTTGTTGCCGAACCGCTCGCGGACGTTCCGCAGGTCGTACCCCGGGTTGGTTCCCTGCAGGCTCTGGGCGGTCGGGGGGGCGATGAAGGCCTGGGCGTAGGGGTGCGCGGTCCGCTCGCCGATGGTGACGGTGTAGTTGTGCACGCGCTGCAGGTCGGCGCGGGCTTGGGGGGTGCGGGCGTCGGTGTACTGCCCAAGGATAAGGAAGTGCCCGCCGTCTCGCTCATCGACGCGAACCCCCGGGATGGTCTTGTTGAGCGCGTCGAGCATCTGCTTGACGAGCTCGGGCCGGGAGTTGTCAATCTTGGTGAGCACGATGGTCCAGCGGGAGTTGGCGGCGGCACCGCCGGGTTGGGCGATCAGGCCGGACTCATCGGTCGGTGAGCCGAGCACGGCGCGGGCCTGGTCGCGCAGGGTGGCGGGCTCGCTGAAATCGGGGGAGGTGGTGGGGGAGTCGCTCGGATCGATCGCGGCGTCCCATCGCTCAGGCTCGCGGGGTTTTTCCGCGGTGTCTGGCGACGCCGAACAACCAGCGAGCATGGCCGCGAGGGTGCAGGCGACGAGGAAGGCGGGGCGAGAGCGTCCCCGGACTCGGGGAGGCGACTTTTTTCCGTTGGTCCGGGTTTCGATTATCATCTGTAAGCCTTTTCTGTGACCTGTGTTAGTGCGAAAGGCGATATTCTTGTCTTTCTGCAGCGACGCGGGCGCTGACGACGATAGACACACTGTCGCACGGAACCGGCGACGAGAAAACCCGACCTCAGAGGCGACGCCAGGATCGGCTCTCTTCTGAGCAGGAAGGCAATGAAGCGAATGACCGAAATACGTTCCATCTCCGAATCCACCGCTGCTCGGCTCGACCGCGAGCCCACACCGCCCGCCCGGCAGATCGAGGCCAAGCCCACGGTCCGTCGAGGCGATGACCGGGTCGAGGTCTCTGAAGTGGCCCGGCTCCTCAACCGACTCCGAGGCGAGGACTACCGACCCGACCTGGTCACCCGCGTTCGGGGTGAGATCGAGCAGGGCGTCTACGAGTCGCCCGACAAAATCGATGCCGCGGTCGAGTCCGCGATCGATGACCTGAGCCAGTAAGCCGGGCACCCCGGCATAGCGGGCACTCCCGGCTCGGGCCCATCTGATCTTCCCACTGCCACTTGGCAGCCCACTCCGCGACCCGAAGCGGCCCACCGGCCCTCGGGTCGTTTTTTTATTGCTCGGTGCGGTCCATTCGGGCCCGCACCGGCCCGGTTGCACAGCCCGGTTGCACGCTCGGGTCCAGCGCCCAGTCGCGTCAGACGCCCCGCCGGTGCAGCGCGATGAGCCCGGCGCCCGTGATGCCCGCGTCGTCGCCCAGCGTGCTCTGCACGACGGCGAGCTCCTCGCGGGCGGCTGCGGGGAAGACCTCTCGGAGCACGGCCTGGCGGACGCGTTTGAGGTAGGGCTCGCCCAGGGCCTCGACGAGCCCGCCGCCGAGCACGACCATCTCGAGGCTCAGCAGTGTGACGAGGTTGGCCAGCCCGATGCCGAGCCGATCGGCCGAGTCGTTGATGACCTCGCAGACGAGCTCGTCGCCGGTCCTGTAGGCCTCGGCGAGCACCTTGGACTTGATCTTGGGGGCCTTGGCCCCGGCGAGCGAGTCGAGGCTGGATTTGCGGCCCGAGCGGACGAGCTGGATGACGCGGTTGGCGATGGTGTTTCGCGAGCAGTTGTGCTCGACGGAGCGGGTGCCCGGGGCGTTGCCGGGCCAGAGGATCATGTGGCCCAGCTCGCCGGCGGTGTAGTGCTTGCCGTAGTAGATCCGTCCGCCGAGGATGAGCCCGCCGCCCACGCCGGTGCCGACCCAGCAGCCGACGAGGTCGGTGACGCCTCGGGCGGCGCCCAGGCGGGCCTCGCCATAGACCGCGGCGTTGACGTCGTTGTCGAGGAAGACCTCTCGCCCGATGAGCTTGGAGACCATGTCGCACAGCGGGGTGGGTCCCCACCGGAGGTTGACGGCCTCGAGCACCTCGCCGGTGTGCGGGTTGACGGGGCCCGGGGCGCCGATGCCGACGGCGGCGATCTCGTTCACCGCGACGCGGGCCTCAGCGCAGGCCTGCTCGATGCCCTGGGCGATGCGGCCGACGATCTTCTCGACGCCGTCCTCGGCCCCGGTTTTGAGCTTGGCCCGGGCGACGACCCGCCCGTCGGGCTCGATGACGCCGAACTGGATGTTGGTCCCGCCCAGGTCCACGCCGACGGCGAGCCCGTCGGCCACGGGGGTCTCAATGATCTTGGGCAGCGGTGGGTTGGTCTCGGTCACAGCGGGCTCCTCGGGCAAGTGTACGCGAGAACCGGGCCCGCGCCCGAGCATCGCGGCTCAGATCAGCCGCGTGTGGACGACGCGGCAGCCCGGGGCCACCCGGCCGATCACGGCCTCGTCGGCGTGCCCGAGTATAAAAAGCGTGCTGCCCGAGCCGGTGACGTGGACCGGCTGCTGAAGGCTCTCGCGCAGCGCCGATCGGAGCTCGCCGAGCTCGGGCTGCACCGCGCACGCGGGGTCGGCCAGGTCGTTGAACAGCCCGGCCGAGTCGATCGTGTCGCCCGAGGCGATCCGTGCGCCCGAGGCGATCGGCTGGGCCGAGGCGAGCTGTCGGACCCGCGCAGGGTCGAAGCCGCCCGAGCGGTCGCTCTTGTCGAACGCGGCGAAGATCGCGCCGGTGCGGCACCAGAACTCGGGCAGGATGAGCGTGATATCGGCCCGCACGGGCGCAAGCCGCGTGACCACGTCGCCCAGCCCCTCGACAATCGCGGGGCGCGGCGGGTTGTCCGGCTCGACCTCGGGGTCGATGAGGAAGGCGATGTCCGAGCCGAGGCGTCGGCTCAGGTCGGTGAGCTTGTCACCGCCGAACGCGAGCATGAACATGCGGTCGAGCGTCATGAAGACCGCGGCGGCGTCGGCCGAGCCGCCCCCGAGCCCGCCGCCCGCGGGGATGGACTTGATGACCTCGATCCGCACGGGCAGGTGGCGGCCCGAGGCCTGCTCCATCGCGTCGTGGGCGCGGAAGGCCAGGTCGTGCTCGATGGGCCAGGAGACGTCCCCGCCGTCGGCCCACTTGATCTCGAAGCTGCTCGGGTCGTCCGGGTCGGTCGGGATCACCCGGACGGTGTCGTGCAGGTCCACCGCGTGCATCCAGGAGCAGACGGGGTGCAGCCCCGCGTCGGCGTGCCCCTCGGGGTGTGGTGGGGCAACCGCCAGGGCGAGATTCACCTTGGCGTAGGCGCGGGTTTCGATCGTTCCGGTCGGTTCCACAGGTACAGCATATCATCAATTTAGCAAGGCGTATGGGCGGAGAATCGTGAGAACGTTTTCGCACCCAAAGCTCGGAGCCCCCGGTTCCGGTAGGCTCGGGGGATGACCCGGGAGCGACGCTTCATCCTGTGGGCGGCGATCGTCGTGGTGTGGGCCGCTGCGGCGCTGCTTCGGCTGGGCGGGTACGACGGCCGATGGCTCGTTGCAACGCTCGTGCAGACCGGCGTGATGGTCTGCTTGCTCGGGCTCTTGTGGACCACGCCGACCAACGCGATCAGGCTCCGGGGCCCGGTCAGCTGGGCGATTCTGGTATTTGGGGTGTGGCTGAACCTGGTGTGCGCGGTCCCGATCCGAAACGACGCGGTGGTGGTCGCGGCGGTGGTGCTGGCCGGTACTGTTCCGGTGGGGGTCTGGTCCACGGTGCTGCGGCCCGGGGCGTCGGCGTGGTGGGTCGCGCTGGTGGGGTGGAGCCCGGCGCTGCCCGCGTTGGTGGCTCGGCCCGTGCGGGGCGACCCGGCAGGCGTGATCGCGGTGTCGTGTGTGTTGTGCCTGGCGGGGTTGGCGGCCTCGGTAGTCTTAGTATGGTTCTTATCTAGGGACCGGGCGGGGGAGGGGGGCCCGCGTGGCGGGGAGCCGGGGCCCGGCGGCTGGGGGAGGCCGGCGGTGATTCTCGGAATCGCGACGGTCCTGTCGGGGATCGTGCCCTGGCTTTCCTAGAATGCGGCATGACTGTCAATGAACTCATCGCGGCGCTGGAATCGATCGCTCCTCTGGCCGCGGCCGAGCCGTGGGACCGCGTGGGGCTGCACGTGGGCTCGGGCTCGCACCCGCTCAAGGGGCCGGTGCTGGTGACGATCGACCTGACCGAGCGGGTTCTGGCCGAGGCGATCGGCGCGGGGTGCAGCGCGGTGATCGCGTACCACCCGCCGATCTGGAGCCCGCTGGACCGGCTGACGGACGCGACGCCGCACCAGCGGATCGTGCGTGGCGCGATCGAGGCGGGGATCGCGATCTACTCGCCGCACACCGCGCTGGACGCGGCGGCGGGCGGGATGACCGAGTGGCTGTGCGAGGGTCTTAGCGCACCGGCGGGCGAGGCGACCGAGGGCGCGATCCACGGCGACTGCCGGGCGCTCGATCCGCTCAGCCGGTCGCACCCGGACCGGCAGGTGAAGATCGTGACGTTCGTGCCGGCCGAGGCGCTCGACCGCGTGCGCGCGGCGCTGGGCACCGCGGGCGCGGGCGGGATGGGCAACTACAAGCTTTGCTCGTTCGCGTCACCCGGCACGGGCACGTTCCTGCCGCAGGAGGGCGCGCACCCGACGATCGGCAAGATCGGCTCACTGTCGAAGGTCGAGGAACACCGGCTCGAGATGGTCTGCTCGCGGCGGCAGCTCCCGCTGGCGATTGAGACGCTCCGAGAGTTCCACCCCTACGAGGAGCCCGCGTTCGAGGTCATCGAGGTCGCGGCGGTGCCCGAGCGGCGGGTGGGGTCTGGGCGGCGGCTCATGCTCGATCAGCCGGCGACGGTTGCGGAGCTGGTGAACCGGCTCAAGGCCCACCTGGGCGCATCCTCTCGGATCCGCTTGGGCACGCCCTGGGACGACGAGGACCGGCTCGTCGAGGTGCTCGGTGTGGTCTGCGGCGCGGGCGAGTCGATGTTCGACAAGGCCCGGGCGGAGGGCTGCGAGATGTTCATCACCGGCGAGATGAAGTATCACTCGGTGCTCGCGGCTCTGCACGCCGGGTCCGGCGTCATCCTCGCGGGGCACACCAACACCGAACGCGGGTACCTGCCCCGCCTGGCAAGGCGACTGAGCGACATGCTGCCCGGCGTTGAGTTCAAGGTGAGCGAGCTGGACCGCGACCTGCTCAAGGTGTTCTGATTGGGTGCTCAGTCGTCGAAGCGGATGGTGCCGGCGCCGTTGATCGAGGCCTTGGGCACGCGGAGGTCCTGCTCGAACAGGATCTCGTAGAGCCGCCCGGGTTCGATGTAGGTGACGGTGCCGCTGAGCTCGTATTCCGCGGAGGTCGCGTCCTGGGGGACCCGGTCTGCGGGGATGACGGCGGGGAGGGTGAAGCGTTGGGTGCCAAAGGGTGGGATGGTCGCTTCGGGGGAGCGGAGCCCGGAGAAGACCCGCCGGCCGTTGAGCCGCAGGTCGTAGCGGACGATCCGCAGGGGCATGGCGTCGGGGTTCTGGTTCGCCGCGTCGATGGTGAAGAGCAGGGCGAGGCCGTCGTCGGTCCGAGCCGTCGCGGTGGCGTCGGCGATCTCGAACGAGGGTTGGCTGGTCGAGGAGCACCCGCCCAGGACGATCGCAGCGATCGAGAGCAGCCAGAGGGCGGAACGGCGTGTGCGTGCTTGGGTGGTCATGAGCCCACAGCCTAGCACGTGAGTTGGGGGGGCGAGTTGGGGGGGGAATGAGTGGGGGGGCGATCTGTAAACGGGTGAGACCGCCCGCGGGCGTTGCCGGTAGGATCATCTGGGCGGCCCGGGGCCCGACGGAGCGGACCATGGAAAGCAACACGCCCAAACCAACAGCACGACGAACGACACGGCGAGCGATTTATCAATCGACCCGGCTCCCCGCGTGGCGGGCGGCAGCGCTCGGGCTGGCGATCTGTATGGGTGCCGGGGCCCGGGCTCAGTTCGTCGAGAATCCGGTCTACCTCGACGACTCGACCACGGCTGGGGCCACGCTCGAACGGCTCAACGAGCTGATCGCCCGCGGCTCGACCGGCGAGGCGGTTCGGGCGCTGCAGCAACTTCTCGACGAAGAGAGCGGGCGGCTGCTGCCCTCGGCCCGCGACGCGGAGGTGTTCGTCTCGGTGCGGCGGCGGGTCCACGAGACGCTGCTCGCCCGGCCCGAGCTGCTGGCGCGATACCGCGAGGCGCAGGAACCGATCGCGGCCAACCGGCTCAGTTCCGGACACCACGACGAGGTCGAGCGGGCTCGGCTGCTCACGGCGTCGGGCTTCGAGGCGGCGCTGCGCGTGGCGCAGCTGCACCTCGAGGCCGCCCGGTTCAACGCGGCGAGGCGAACGCTGGAGCAGCTCGAGGATCACCCGGACCGCACCGGCCCGGGCGCGGACGACGCGGCGGACCTGGCGGTGCTGGTCGCGCGGTACGCCAACGACGCGGACTCGCGGGCGCTGGCGGTGCGGTGGGCGGCTCAGGCGGGGCGCGGGGCGCCGGCGGCTGACCCGGTCACGCCGCCACGGGCCACGCGGGCGCCGGTGGCGAATGCGGCGAGCGGTGGCGCGGGGTGGACGGGCGAGCCGATCCGGATCGACTCGGTGCTGACCGACCCGCTGCAGAGCGTGGCGTTGACCGCGGGCGACGCGCAGGAATATGCGCCGCGGGGCAACATGGGCCGCCCCTCGGCGTGGACCCTGCCCGCGATCGCTGGCGACCTGCTCTACCTGAACGACGGCGAGACGGTCAGCGCCTGGGACCGGTTCACGTTCCGCCCCGTGTGGCGGGCGCACACGATCGACGACCGCGACGCGCCGCCGCTCGAGGCGGTGCTGCGGGCGAGGCGAGACAGCCTGGGGCGGAATCTCGAGGACCCGACGACGGTGACGATCCACGCCGACACGCTGCTGTGCGTGACGGGGCGGGCCAACGCCGGCGAGCGACGCGGCGACCCGCGGCTGCACGCGATCGACCGCCACACCGGCGAGCGGCTGTGGAGCGTGGACCCCGAGGCGATCGATTCGTCGCTGATCGGCGGCTCGATCCGCGGGCCCGTGATCGTCTCGGACGGCGTGGTCGTGGTCGCGGTCCGCAAGATGCTGCGTCGGCGTCGGCTGATGAGCGTTCTGCTCGTCGGGCTTGATCTGGCCAGCGGCGAGACCCGGTGGGTGCGGCAGATCGCCTCGGCCGGCTCGCTCCCGTTCCAGCAGTACAGCCCGTTGCCCGTGGGGCTCGCCGAGCGAGGCGGTGTGGTGTTCGTGACCGACGTGCTGGGGGCCGCGGGCGCGGTCGAGGCCGCGACCGGGCGTGTGCGGTGGGTGACGCGGCTTGGGTCCGATCCGATCTCGTCCAACCGGGCCCGGAGCGTGTGGACGTCGTCGGACCCGGTGCCGCTGGGCGACGCGGTGGTGCTGATCGGGCCCGACGGGAAGCGGGTGCTGCGGATGGACGCGGCGACGGGCGAGACGCTGGGCAGCCGGGCGGCCAAGGACTTCGGCGAGCCGACGTACCTGCTTCGGGTCGGGCCCTGGCTCGCGGCGGTGGGGCTGCAGAGCGTCGCGTTCGTGCGGGCCCAGGAGCTTGAGACCGGCGAGGTGCGCCAGTCGCCGCGGGTTCCCGAGCCGGGGATCCGCGGGCGAGCGGTTGTGGCCGGCGACACGCTGGCGCTGCCGGTCGCCGACGGGCTGCTGCTGATCGACCCGGCGAGCGAGAAGGCGAGCCCGCGGAGCGTGGTGCCGCTGACCGAGTCGGGCAACACGCTGGTGCTCGACGGGCAGGTGGTCGTGGTGGACGAGTCGTCGGCGTACAACTTCTTGTCGTGGGGGGTCGCCTCGACCCTGCTCGAGCGGCGGCTCACTGACGAGCCGGGCGACCCGGGCCCGGCGCTGATCTACGCCGAGCTGGCGTTCCGCGCGGGCAAGACGGGCAAGCTGATCGAGATCGCTGACCGCGCGATCGCGGCGGTGAACTCGCTGACCCCCGAGGCGGGGCAGGTGGCGGGCGATCGGCTGTTCGAGGCGCTGGCGATGATGGCGGCCCCGGTGCCCACGCACGAGGCCTGGGCCGCGGCGATCGACTCGGTCGAGGACGCGCCCGTGATCCGCGACGCGGCGGTGATCGAGCAGCTGCTGGATCGGCTCGGGCGGCTGGCCCGGACGCCGGCGCAGCGGGTGGTGCACCTGCTGGGGCGGGGCGATTTCGACGAGCGACGCGGTGAGACGGTGCCCGCGCTCGAGGCGTATCAGCGGGTGCTGACCGAGCCGCGGCTCGCGATGGCCGAGTGGCGCGGCGGGCAGCTCTCGGTCCGGGCCCGGCTCGAGGCCCAGCGCCGGCTCGAGGCGCTGCTGCGGACCCACGGGCTCGGCGCGTACGAGGCGTTTGAGCGGGCGGCCCAGGCCGAGGCGGACGCGGCGGACCCGGCCAACGTCGGGCAGCTCGAGGCGGTCGCGTCGCGATACCCCGCGGCCTCGGTGACGCCGGGGCTGTGGCTCGGCGCGGGGCTGCGGAGGCTGGCCGACGATCAGGACGCCCAGGCGGCTCGGGATTTCCGGGCCGGGCTCGCGGTAGTCGCTCGTCGGCGAGCCGCGGGGGCAACCAGCGACCCGGCTTCCGTGGCGGAGCTGATCGGGCAGCTCACGCGGCTGCTCGCTCGGCGGGATCAGATCGGCTCGGCGGCCGAGACGCTGGCGCTGGCGGCGACGTACGGCGTGACACCAACCCTCGGCGGCGAGCCCGCGGGCTTTGGCGACGCCATCGCCCGCCACACCTCACGGGTTGACCCGCCCAGGATCGGGACTCGGCTGACCGATGAGGTCTCGCTGCTGCCCGGCGAGCCGCTGGTGCCGCTGCTGGTGACGCCGGGCACGCCGCGCCAGCGGGTGTTGCTGGTCTCGCCCGTCGCGGGCACGGTGATGCTGGCCGAGCCGCATGAGCCGGCCAAGCCGGGTGAGTTGGGCGGCGAGCTGAGCGTCCGGTGGAGCCGCCCGATCGCGCGGGCGGTGCCGATCGTGCTCCGGTCGGACGCGGACCGCGTGGTGCTGCTGCACCCGAGGCTCAACCCGGGCTCGGGCGGGACGATCGAATCGATCGACGCGGCGACCGGGGAGGCCCTGTGGCGGTCGATCGCGTTCGACGACGCGGTCCGGGGCGCGGCCCCGGGTCGGGGCGGGCGGGTCACGATGCCGACGGGCGACCAGATCGCGATGCAGCAGGTGCTCGTGCTCGTCGAGGACACGACCGCGGTGCTGCTCGAGCGGTCCGGGCGGGCGGTGGCGTATGACCTGACGCGGGGCACGGTCACGTGGGCCGCGGCGCTGGGCGTGGGCTCGGTGGTGGACGCGGCGATGACCGACGGCGTGCTGATCGTGGGCGGGGTGAACTCGCAGGACGGTCCGATGGGCTCGATCCCGACGCTGGTCTCGGTCGATGCGCGCACGGGCGACGTGCTCCAGCGGATCGACGGGCTTGTCACGCCGATCCGCTGGATCCGCGAGGTCGGGCGGGGGTTGGCGGCGGTCGGGCTGCGTGGCTCGGTGTTCGTGCTCGATCTGCGCGAGGGGCAGCCGCGTTGGACGGACTCGAGCGAGATGCTGCACGACTCGCTGGACGCGTGGTCGCAGGACGAGACGCTGGTCGTGGCGAGCGACCAGGGCTCGCTTTGGATGGTGGACAGCCGCACGGGGCGGCTGCGGTCGGAGCCGCTCGAGACGATGGGGCGGCTGGCGGAGTGGGGTGGGCAGCTGCGCGTCGGCGTGTCGGGCGGGTTGAGCGTCTTGAGCACCGACCGCGGCGTGGCGGTGTTCGACGAGACGGGCGAGTTGGTCGGGCTCGATCCGTTCGACGGGCAGACCGAGCTGCTGCCCGCGGCGATCGGGAGCGGGGCGCTGGCGACGGTGTCGGTGACGAGCGAGCGGGGCACGCAGCCCGAGCTGGCGGTGCACCTGCTCGAGGCCTCGACGTGTCGGCTGCTCGACACGCGGCGGATCACGATCCCCGGCGAACTGCGGACGACGCCGACCTCGGTTCACGCGATCGACGGGGCGGTGCTGATCGGGTTTGGCAGCGCGACGCTGGTGGTGCGGACGGCTGAGGACTGAGCGGCGGGTGAGCTACTCGGGCTCGTGCCCGGTCTCGATCTGGTGGATCTTCTCGACGCGTCGGGCGTGGCGGCCTCCCTCGAAGGGCGTGTCGAGCCAGAGCTTGGCGATCTTCTCGATGAGGCGGCGGCCGAGCAGGTCGCCCGAGAGGCACAGCACGTTGGCGTCGTTGTGGCTCCGGCTCAGCTCGCCCGTCAGCTCGTCGTGCACGACGGCGGCCCGGACGCCGCGGATCTTGTTGGCGGCGATGGACATGCCGATCGCGGTGCCGCAGAGCAGGATGCCAAAGTCGGCCTCGCCCTTGGAGATCCGCTGACCGACCTTCCAGGCCTGCTCGGGGTAGTCCACGCTGTCGCTCGGGTCCTTGGCCCCGATCATCTCGACGGTGTGCCCGGCCTGGGTCAGCGCCTCGCCCAGCGCGTGGGCGGCCTCGGCGCCGCGGTGGTCCGTCCCGATCGCGATCCGCTTGGGTTCACTCATGCGTTCAGCTCCCTGAGTCGGTTGCGGATCAGCTCTTCGAGCCGGGCCGCGGTGTTTTCGTACTCGTCGATGGGCCCGCCGATCGGGTCGTGCACGAGGCCCGTCGGGTCCAGCGGGAAGACCTTATGCGCCGCGGAGGGCACGAGCCGCATCACGGCCTCGGCGTGCGACGGCGTCATGGTGTAGACCACGTCCGCCTCGTCCACCATCGCCGGGGTCAGCGAGGCGGATCGGTGCCCCGTCAGGTCGAGCCCTCTGGCGTGCATCGTCTCCAGAGCCGGTGGCGAGGCCGGGGCGCCCTCGATCGCACTGACCCCGGCGCTGCGGGCGGTGGTCGTGATCCCGGTGGGCGGCTCTTGGTCGATGAGGCCCTGGGCGATCGCTCGGGCCATCGGGCTGCGGCAGGTGTTGCCGGTGCAGACAAAGAGGACGGTGCGTTGCAGGGCCGCCATGACATCCCTCTCGTGAAGCGCGCCCTGACGGACCACGCCAAAGCTCCCGTCGAGCCCGATGCGAACCGCGGTCGAGGTGGCTTGGTGCTTCGTGGGCCCGTCGTTGAGCACGGCGTCGGGGCCCGGGTCGGTATCGGATTCGACACAAAGGATCGGGTCGCCGTGCGTGTCGGTGCGGGCCGTGGCCCACGCGGCGGCGCTGGCGAGGGTCGCGATGACCGGGAAGTCACACTCGATCAGCAGCGTCTGCGCCACGGCGCAATCTGGCACACGCACGTGCAGCGACTCGCCGTCGTCGATGATGTTCTCGGCGACACCCAGCCGCTCGCGGACGGCGGCGAGCGCCTCGGGCGGCTGATTGAGCACGAGCTGCACGGGCCCCGGGGTGAGTCGGCGAACGAGTCGCCGGGCGACGGGGGTGTCCAGCCGCAGCAGGTCGAGCACGGGGTCGAGGCTGGCGGTGTGCCAGACGAACGGGCCGGCCCCCCCGGCTAGTTCATCCTTCCCGGCTTGGCCGGTTGCGGCGGTGAATCGGTCGATCCCGGAGATTGCCGAGGCCCCGATGCCGTAGGCCGTTTCCGTTGGAAAGACGACCAGCCCGCCCCTGGCGAGGGTGTGGGCGGCTTCGCGGATCGCTTCGGAGCGTTCGTGCGGGCTGAGAGCGCCGAGCTGGACGAGTCCTGGAGGCATGATGCAAGGGTAGCCGAGCCGGCCGAATCGCGTGTGGCGGGGCCGCAAGGGCAGAAACCGGGCGTGTGCGGCGGTTTGGGATCCATCGGCGGGGCCAAGCCGTATAGGATGGGCCCGGGCCGCCGGTGCGGCGCGAGTGGCGTGACGGGGGGGTCCCATCATCAGCCAGCCGCGCCCAGCGGCTCTCACGAACCGTGGCGCCGGTGCCGCGCCCCCGGAGGTCTCCCATGTCCAACAAGTCCAACATGCCCAGTCCGTCATCCCGCACCTCGCGGGGCCACACCCCGACCCGGGGCTTTACCCCGATCCGGGGCTTCACGCTCATCGAGCTGCTGGTGGTCATCGCGATCATCGCCCTGCTGATCGGCATCCTGCTGCCCGCGCTGGCCGGGGTCCGCAACGCGGCCAAGGGGGCCAAGACCAAGGCCCTGATGGCCAGCGTGCAAGAGGCGGTGACGGGCTCGAAGCTCGACAACGGCGGGGCCCTGCCCGGGCTGTTCAGCCAGGCCGAGATGGGCTCGATCGATAACGGGCAGGCGGGGTTGACGGCGATGGAGAACATCCTGCTGGATCTGGCCGCGGGCGAGGGGCTCATCGGGCGGGTGGACCAGGTCGAGGCCAACGGGCAGGACTTTGGCAACCCGGACCTGAGCCAGGCCATCAAGGTCGGCGTGGACACGGGCGACAAGACCAAGCAGTACTACGTCAACCCGGGGCTGTTCGGCGCCGGCGCGCCCGCGCTCACCCTTGACAAGGGTGACCTGGTCAACGCGACCAACGACGGCACCGGCTCGATCGGGCAGCACTCGGCCAGCCCGGGCGGCGGGCCCGGTGACTTCGCCAACACCGCGGACACCGACAACGCCGAGTGGTCGATGCCCGACCTGGTGGACGCGTTCGGGCAGCCCCTGCTCGCCTGGGTGAAGGACGACTACGGCCCGACCACCCTTGACGACACCGACTACAACACCGCTCGCGACGACTTTGTGCGTGAGGACTCGGAGGACCCGGCGTGGTTCTACCTGAACGCCAACGCGGGGTACCTCGCCACCGACGCGCTGGGCGAGAAGCTCAACCCGCAGTTCGTTGTGGACCCGGCGGGCAAGCGAGGCTCGCTGCTGGGCACCAAGGACGCGGGCGTGGCCGGCTTCGACGACACCGCCCTCGACGCCTTCATGGCAATCTACGGCAACGTGGCCTACCCGGACGACCCGACCAAGACCGACAAGGAAGATATCTTCCCGACCGCGGCGATCGCCGACGTGATTATCCAGTCCGCGGGCGTGGACGGCGTCTACTTCCGCCGGGGCGACAAGGGCGCCAACCAGGACGTGGGCGGGGAGTTCAAGTTCGGGGCCTCGTTCGGCAGCGTCGGCGACGCCAAGTCGATGGCCCGGGGCTTCGACGACATCATGACCCAGTCACGGTGACGCCTGCCCGTGGCTGCGCCAGCGCGTGACACGACCGATCCGTTGTTCACCGCCGAGCCGACGCCGAGGGACACGGTCCGCCTCGGGCGGGCCCGCGCGTTCGCCGTGCTCGTGTGCGTGGTTTGCGGGACCCTGCTGGCGCGTATTCTCCCGCCACCGATTCTTGTGGACCGCCTTGAACTGATCTTCCTCGCCGCGTCGGTGCTCGGCGTGCTCGCGATGGTCTGGCGTGGGCGGGCCGCCGCTCCTTTGCTCGCGGTGGGCGTGGTGCTGCTCTCGACCGCGTGGACCTCGGCCCGGCTGCACACCGTGCCCAACGACTCGCTGCTGCTGGGCGTGCCCGTGACCGAGGCGTCGATCCCGGTGCGGGTGCGCGGCGTGCTCACGGCGAGGCCCGAGGTGTCGCCCCCCACCGAGGATCCCTTCGCCCCGATCCGTCTGGGGCATACGAGGCTGGGGCTTCGGCTGACCGCGGCGATGACGGGCGAGGGCGACCGCCGCGCGTGGGAGCCGGTCAGCGGCAAGGTCGTCGCGCACGCCCCGATCGACGCGAGCCTCGACGGGCTTGAGCCGGGCGACTCGCTGGAGGTCCGGGGCATGCTGCGGACGCCGTCTTCCCGGCTCAACCCGGGCGAGCCGGACTGGCTCTCGCTGGCCCGGCAGCGCGGCTCAGCGGGGTTCTTGCGTGTGGCCGACGCGTCGCTCATCGAGCCGGCCCCGCCGCCAACCCGGTGGCGTGATTCGTTCGCCGCGTGGCGGGTGCGGGCTCTGGGGTCGATGCGGGCACGGGCGGCGAGCGGGATCGGGCTGGGCCAGGGCGATGAACCTGATGAAACACGCGAAGCGGGCGGGGCCCGTTCGCTGCTCGCGGCGTTGCTGCTCGGTGTGCGGAGCGACCCCAACGAGCCGCTGCCGACCGCGATGCGGCGGCTGGGCCTGGCGCACCTCATGGCGATCAGCGGGTTTCATCTCGCGCTGGCTGCGGGGTTCGCGTTGCTTGCGTTGCGGGCGTTTCGTGATCTTGGTCGGGCCGAGCCGCTGATTCTCGCGGCGTTGGTGCTGCTGTATGTCGCGGTGCTGCCGGTGCGGACACCGGTGCTGCGGGCGGCGCTGATGGTGCTCGGTTTGCTGGCCGCGAGCGGGCTCGGGCGGCGGTACGACGCTCGGGGGGTGCTGTGCTGGATCGCGGTGGGGCTGCTGGTGTGGCGGCCTCTTGATGCGACGAGCCTTGGGTTCCAGCTGAGCCTGGGGATCACCGCGCTGCTGCTCTCAACGGGCGGGACGGGCGGCGCGGGGCTGCACCGCCCGGCGATGGATCAGGCGCGGGCCGCGGCTCGGTGGCCTGTGCGCGCGGGCCGGGCGTGCGTGGCGTGCTGGGCGGTGGGGCAGCCGACGGTGCTGGCGCACTTCGGCACGCTCTCGCCGCTGGGCTGGCTGGCGACGCTCATCGTCGTGCTGCCGATCTCGGCGCTCTTGGGCATCGGGTACGTGGCGCTCGCGGTCGGCGCGGTCTGGCCCGGCGGCGGCCGCGCGATCATGGGCGCCCTCGAGGTCCCCGCGCGGTGGGTGGTCGATCTGGTCGCGTTCATGGACGGCGTGCCGGGCGCGTGGTTCCAGCTGCCGCTGCTGCCCGTCTGGCTCGCGGCTTTGCTGACGCTCGCGGTGCTGGGCGTGGTGCTTCGCCGGCCCGGGCTGCGCGGCGAGCACCGGCGGTGGCCACGCTGGGCGGCGCTGGCCGCGGTCCTTGCGCTGATGATCCCTGTCCTGAATCGGCAGAGCTCGACGGGCCGTGGCGTGCTGGTCCGGGTGGACACCATCGCGGTCGGCAGCGGGTCGTGCCACGTGGTCCGGTCCGGCTCAGCCGCGGTGCTGATCGACGCGGGCTCGATGACCGCGGGCGCGGGGCGCGAGCTGCTGCCCGGGGTGCTGCGCGAGCTGGGGGTGGTGCGGGTGCCCGTGGCCATTGTGACCCACCCGAACCTGGACCACTACAACGCGCTGCCTGACCTGGCCGGGCCGCTCGGGCTTGCGCGGGTCTACCTGACCGAGGAGTTCTTCAGGGCCGCCCAGACCTTTGGCCCCGAGGCCCGGTTCGTGCGTGCGATGGAGACGGCGGGCGTGTCGCTGCTCCCGATCGCCGCGGGCGACTCGCTGACCATCGGCTCGGCCCGGCTCGACGTGCTCTGGCCGCCCGCCGGGCTCGACAGCGTCTCGGCCAACGACACCTCGGTGATGGCGCTGCTGCACGCGACGAGCAGCCGCGGCGACCGGACGGTGCTGTTCACCGGCGACGCGGGCGAGATCCCGCTGAGCACGATCCTGGCGCACCCGGCGTTCCCTGTGGTGCACGCGATCGAGCTGCCGCATCACGGGAGCTATAACGTGGTCTCCGAGGCGATCGTCCGCGAGCTCAGTCCGCTGGTGGTGCTGCAGTCCACCGGGCCGACGCGGGTGGGCGATGCGCGGTGGGACGGGGCGAGGATCGGCCGCGTCTGGCGGACCACAGCGGTGGACGGGTGCGTGACGACGACGCTGCACACCGACGGGCACCTCGAGATCCGTTCGGAGCGGTGAGGCGGCTGGCCGCGGTCACCCGCCGTGCGACTTGATCGCTTGCGTGATGATGCGTCGGGCCCGGGCGTCACTCTTGAGGCGGGTCTGCACCGGGCGGAGGTAGGCGATCGCGGCCCGGGGGCCCTGGTCGCGAGCGATCCAGCCGGCGATCTCGGTCGCGTCCTCGGCCTGCTGCTCGGGCCGCAGGTTCTGCTTGAGACGGGAGAGCGTGGCTGAGCGAGGCGAGCTGGCCGGGTCCCCGGTGAGCAGCTGCATCCGGGCGGCGCCCCAGAACGCGTCGGCGAGCGCGGGTTTGCCGATCGCCTGCGGGCCGACGTACCGCCAGAGGTCGAGCACGCCGGCGAAGTTCTTGTCGCGGAACATCGGGCCCACGCCCGCCTCAGCGACGGCCCGCGAGACCTGCGCGGGCTGGTCGGTCATCAGGCTTGTCACGAGCCGGGCCGCGTCGTGGTCGCGGCCCTGCAGCGTCAGCGCCCGCACCGCGCCCGCGTAGTCCTTCTCGACCAGCTGGCCGCGCATCGAGTCGGCGAGGCTTGTCACGCCGGCGAGCCCGAGCGGCGCATCGGTGCGGGTGCCCGCGGGGCCCAGGGTGATCAGCGGGTCGCCGTGTGTGGTGATGCGCCACCACCCGCGGTGGTCGGATCGGGCCGCGGCGCCGAACGCCCAGCCCTCCGCGAGCCGCGCCGCCAGGGCAACGGGCGGCACGAACGCGTCGAGGTACGGCTCGTGCATCGAGCCGATGTAGGCGTAGGCCCCGTGGGTCAGCCAGCGGCCGCCGACGGTGTCCGGGTTGGCCGGGCGTTGCATGCTGAACGAGTGGATGAACTGCACGATCGCGGGTCGGCCCAGCAGCGGGACATCGCCGGCGTAGGCGCGGGATTTGTCGCTGAAGTTGAACTCGGGCGTGTTGCCGTGCGTGTTGACGAGCACGAGGCCCGCGTCGATCCCGCCGCGGCTGACGGCCTTGCGCCAGGACTCGAGCCCGAGGCTGTCGCCCCCGTCGAAGACCGTGGCGGTGAAGCCCATGCTCTCTTTGAGCAGCCGGGCCGGCTCCGTGAGGGCGTAGCTGGGCGCGAAGTTCGCGGCGTAGGTGTTGAACGCCCAGAGCGACTCGGTCTGCAGAAAGAGTGAGCACATCGCGGCGTACGCGGCGTAGGGCTCGTCGCCGAAGATCTGCCCGGACCAGGCCCACCGGGGCGAGGCTTCGGTGAGGCTTCCGCTGGCGCCCAGGGCTGAGGAGGTTCGCCCGACGCGGTCGGTGAGCGAGCGGTAGTCGTCGGTGCCGACCTTGACGCGCACCGGGAACCCGCCGACAAGGGTGACCGCGTCGATACCCTCGCCCAGACCCTGGTGGGTCACGCCCATCGTGCTGAGCCCGTCGCGGATGAGCGTGTCGATGGCCTCGGCGCGGTCGGTGTTCATGCCGCCGCTGGGCGAGCCGTAGACCGAGTTGAGATAGACGATCGGCTGGAGCCGACCGGCCGAGAGCGCCAGCGCCGCGGGCCACGCGGGGTCGTTCGCGTCGGTCACCACCACGCCGGCCGGGTCGTAATTGATCGTCGCGAGCCAGTCGAGCAGGGCCTCGTCGGGGCTCTGTCCCGTGCGTGGCTCCAGCCCCAGCGCGGCTGAGCGTGCCTCGAGGATGCGGCTCTGGCGCGTGCGGCGGTCCTCGGGCCAGGTCTTCTTCGCGTCAAATCGGACGACACGATCCGGGGCGAAGGCGCGCACAAACCTGGCGATGTGCTCGCCCGCCGCGACCGAGCCGTCGTCCCACAGCACGGGGTAGCGCGTCTCCCGATCCCACCCGGCGATCGCGTCGGCGAAGCTCGCGCCGTCGTCCACGAGCACGACCACGGGGATGATCTTCTGCGACAGGCGGATCGCTTCGGCTCGGTGCCCCAACGCGCGGGCGGCGACGGCGCTGGCCGGGCGGGCCGCGTCGAGCATCGGCTGCATCGGGTCGCCCCCGGCCCCCCCAGCCACCCCGGCTGGTGCGCCGGTTTCGGACTGGGGCTCGGGCTGGGGCCGGGCGCTGGGCCCGGCGAGCGGGGGCGTCTCCTGCGTCTCAGGCGTCGGCTTGGGCTTGATCGGGTCCGAGGCCTTCTGCCCCGGCTCGAGGATCCGGACGGTGCCGATCTGCTTGGGGGCGTTGATCGGCTTGGTTTGCGGGTCGTTCTGGCCGTGTGCCGCTGGCACGCAAAGCGAGAGAACCGCGAGCAGCGACAGGGCGAATTGGGCATTGGGGCGCATGCCAGAGGGTACCGCTCGGGGGATCGGTTTGTTCATCGGGGCTCGGCGTTGCGCTACAGTCGCCCCATGCCGTCGATGACGCCAGACGAGTTCGTGGAGTTTGTGGCCCGGGCTCGGGCTGCGCGGGGGGCTGGGCGGGCGGGGGAGCGGGGGGGTGAGTGGGGGGGCACGCTCGCGGTGCCCATCGGGATTCGGCTGCTCAGCGATCAGCTCACCCCCGTGCTCGCGTACCGGCGGCTGGTGAGCGCCGACGAACGGACCGCGGCCTCGTTCCTGCTTGAGTCCGTCGAGGGCGGCGACCGGCAGGCGAGACACTCGATCCTTGGCGCGCGCCCGATAATCGAGCTGACCGCCCACCAGAACAGCGTTGGCGTGCTAGACCGGCGCCAAAGCGACACGCCGACAACGCGTGAGGCGGCCAACCCGGTTGACCTGATCCGTGAGCTGAGCGCGGGGATCGAGCTGTGCGTGCCGCCCGATCACGTGAGCCAGGGGCGGCTGCCCTCGTGCGTGCTCGGCGGGTGGTTCGGGTACGCGAGCTACGACACGGTGCGGCACGCCGAGCCGAGCAAGCTAGGGTTTGAGAGCGCCCCGCCCGACGACCGCGAGCTGCCGGATCTTTCGTTCGCGTTCTACGACGGCGTGGTGGTGTTTGATAACGCGAGCAAAACGGTGCACGTCGTGCAGCTGGCGATGGTGGGCGAGGGCGACGATGCGAGTGAGGTTTATGCGCGCACGGTCGAGTCGATCCAGGCCCGGGCGGTTGAGCTGGAGACGCACTCCAAGCCCCTGGCGCTTGGGCGGGTGGACCGTGCCCAGCCCGTGGAGGCGTTGCCCTCGAACACGACCAAGGGCGAGCACCAAGAGATGGTTGATCGGGCGCTGGAGTACATCCGGGCGGGTGATGTTTTCCAGGTCGTGATCGGGCAGCGGTTCGAGCGGGAGTCCGCTGCGGACCCGTTCGATGTGTACCGGGCGTTGCGGAGCGTGAACCCTTCGCCGTACATGGTGTATTTGCAGGCGCCGGGGGTGATTTTGGTTTCTGCGTCGCCCGAGATTCTGTGCCGAGTTCGCAAGAACAAGGACGGGACTTCGACGCTGACGAATCGGCCGCTCGCGGGGACGCGCAAGCGTGGGCAGACCAGGGCCGAGGACGAGGCGCTCGAGAAGGACCTGCTGGCCGACAAGAAGGAGACCTCCGAGCACGTGATGCTGGTGGACCTTGGCAGGAACGACGTTGGGATGGTCGCGGTGCCGGGGAGCGTGTCGCTGGACGATCTGATGTCGATCGAGCGGTACAGCCACGTGATGCACATCAGCTCGACGGTGACGGGGACCCTAAGAGGAGGTCTCGACTGCTGGGACGCGCTGCGGGCGACGCTGCCGGTGGGGACGATCTCGGGGGCGCCCAAGATCCGGGCGATGCAGATTATCGACGAGCTCGAGAAGGTTCGGCGTGGGCCTTATGGGGGAGGCTTGGGGTGGGTGAGCCTCGACGGCGAGATGGATATCGCCCTGGCGCTGCGGACGATCGTGGTGCCGACCGAGATGCGGAAGACGGTCGAGGGGAAGGACCAGTGGATGTATCACATCCAGGCGGCCGGCGGGATCGTTGCGGATTCTGACGCGGGTGCGGAGTTCGACGAGACGGTGAACAAGGCCGCGGCGTTGGCTCGTGCGGTGGAGCTTGCGGAGCGTGCGTTCGGGTGAGCCGAGTTGCCGCTGGAAGGCCCTGGTCGTCGGTTCCTTCCATGATGGCATCGGCTTGGCGCCCGATGCGGGCTCTGCCCGAGTGTTTGAGCTGGGGTGCTTCCCGATTTGCACCGCCGACATGAACGGCGACATCGGCGCGTTCATCACAGCCTTCCTCGCGGGATGCTGAACGAAGGCGGTCCATAGTTTTTTCAGAATCGGCGTGAGTGAGCCCGAGATCGTCCGCTGACGCGGGTGATGAGGAAGGACTCGGCCAAGGCACGAACCCGGGGCCCGGGCGGTCGGTGCGATTTGCGTGCCGAGGCCCATAGATTGTATTGATTCAAATCTCTGACTTTGGTATTCTGCGGTACCCAGGCGTTCGGGCGGCTCTCGCTCAGCCAGGTCGAAAGGCAACACAATGCTGAACTTTGGTCTCTCCGCGTGCTCGCTGTCCGTGATTCTTGCCGCGGTCGCCGGTCAGGCCCCGCGTGCCTCGGCGGTGTTGATCGAGAAAGAGCTGATCAGCAGCACCCTCCTGAACACGCTCGACGCCTTTGGCCGACCGCACACCGCGACGGGCAACGCCCAACTCTCGATGAGCCCCACCGGCGCGCTGGTGGTCTCCAATATCGGCTCGTCCGGGCTCGACGGCGTGACGTTCGCCATCGGCGATGTCCGCGGGCTCTCGATGTCGATGGACCTCGGGGATCTGGGCGCGCTGTCCGCTGGAGGGCTCGTTGAGGTCTGCCACCCGTACTCGTTCGGCGACCAGACCGTGTACGTGCGAGAGGACAACGGCGGGAGCGCCATGATGGGCTTTTCCACGACCAACCCCACCGGTCGGTGCGCCACCGTGACGATTCTGGACAACGGCATGCCGGTCGCGCAGCACGACGTCGATGACGACGGCTTCGGCGACTTTGGCGACCTTGTCTCGGGCGACATGGGCTCGGACCCGGTGACAGGCCGAGGGATCACGATCAGCACCTCGCAGGTCGAATGGGACTACGTCTGCACGCTCACCCTCCCGACCGATTCGCAGCTCACGCTGGTCGGCACGGGCGCGGCCTCGGTGACGGGCGACCAGATCAGCATCTCGCTGCACGGGCTGCCGCCGGGTGAGGTGGTCCACGGCAACATCCGCGCGACGTGCTCGAACCTCAGCGGTGACCTGGAGATCACCGGCGAACGCTCCATTCTCGCCAGCACGCGGAACCACAACGGCACGATCAAGAATCTGTTCCCGCCGACGAAGAACGGCAACGGGTTTGCGCGGGTGATCCCGTACGGGGCGGTCCAGACCATCGGCACCCCCGAGGCGGTGTTCTGCAACACCTTCCCCAACTGGGGGCAGCAGCTCGACACGCTCTCGCCGGAGCGTGGGCTGACCGTCTCGAACATCGGGTCCTCCGGGCTCGACGGCGTGCGCATTAGCTACGGCGACACCACGCCGTGCGGCCCCGGGTTCTTCCAGTGCCCCGACGGCTCGTGCGTGGCAGACCCCGCCAGTTGCACCCCTACCACGCCGCAGGACCGGATCGTGTACTTCGGCCGCAAGGACCTGGCCGCCCCGGACTACCTGGACATGGACTCCGACAACGACAGTCTTCGTCTCTCGGCCACCGGTTCGTCCGGCGGAAGCAACGGCGTGGACTTCGGGCACATGACGCTCACCAACGCGGTCGGTGGCGGCAACGAGCTGACCCTCGACGCGGACTTCTCCTCGATCGGGTCCGACCAGATGCAGATTGCTGTCTACCGCTGGGGAGAGATCGTGGGCGTGTTCGATCACTTCCGCCAGCCGGGCAACCCCATCGGGCAGATCACCCCCTCGGCCGAGGGCATCGACATCACCTCGTGCGGCAAGTTCGTCGGCGGGCCCCCCTTCGGCCCGCCCTGCTTCTTCTTCACCACCGCCGACACGTTCACGCTGATCGGCGGCGGGCAGGTCTTCGTGGGCGACGAGTGCCGCGTGCTTGCTGCGGGCAACCCGACCCCGATCGACTTCATCAGCACGCTCGACATCACCGGCACCAACCTCGAGCCGTTCGACATGCGGCTGCGGTCGGAGCAGGACGTCTGGGCCGACACCGGCAGCGGCACCGTGGCGCTGGGCACGGTGATGTACGCCG
>JBLHKT010000004.1:0-129532 GCA_047620485.1 Phycisphaerales bacterium
TCCGAGCGACAGGGCGACGACCAGAAGGGCAAGCTCGTTTTCGCAATGGCGGCGTGCGTCGGGGCCGGCGGCCTCGTTTGCACACTGATCTTCGGGCTGCTCGGGCACACCGGGCTGCTCACGCTCGCCGTCGGCTAAACCGACCGGGGTCTACCACCCGCGGCGGAAGCCCGGGCGGTCTGGCTCGGTCTCGAAGTACAGGTAGCTGCGGCTGTCGGTGGTGAGCCGCCCCCGACGCTGCGTGCGGAGGTTCGGCCTGGGGTCGGTCGGCCACGCGTCGATCGCGAGCCTCGGGGTGTGGCTCTGCACGCCCAGGGCGGCATCCCGCCGCGTGCTCTCCCAGCCCGGCGTGGAGGGCAACGCCCCGTCGGGCGAGAAGACCGCGGCCAGGGCCGGCGCGTTCGCGTGGCTCAGCCCGCGGATCGAGCTGTAGTCGGTCTGGCTTGGTGCGGAGCACCCGGTGAGGGTGCCCGCCGCAGCGACCAACAGCAGCCGTCCGAGAACGCTCTCTCTTTTCTTATTCCGAGACATGCACAGAGACGTTGCACCGGGCGTGCCAAGCCCCGTGCCAGCTGTGAAAAACGAGCGCCGCGTGCCCGTGTTGGCGGGGGGCATCATCGGCGTTGCAAATCGCAGACATCGGGGCCCTGTTCCATCCCGCGGACGGACGGCGTTCGGTGCCAGTATGATCGCAACCAGTGAACGATCAGATCGGGCCATACCGGGTGCAGCGAGAGATCGGCCGAGGCGGCATGGGCGTGGTCCATCTCGCGACCGATACCCGCCTGGGGCGGGACGTCGCGATCAAGGCTCTCCCGCAAGAGCTGGCCCAGGACCCGGGCCGCCTCGAGCGATTCGAGCGCGAGGCCAAGGCCTTAGCGTCGCTGAGCCACCCCAACCTCGCCGGCATCTTCGGCGTTGAGGAACAGGATGGTGCCCGGTACCTCATCCTTGAATATGTCGATGGCGAGACCCTCGCCGAGCGGCTCGACCGTGGCCCGATCCCGATCGACGACGCGATCGAGCTGGGCATCCAGATCGCCTCGGGAATCGAGGCCGCCCACGAGGCCGGGATTATCCACCGTGACCTCAAGCCAGACAACATCAAGATCACCCCCGAGGGCATGGCCAAGGTGCTCGACTTCGGGCTCGCCAAGTCCGACGAGAACGCAAGCGCCTCGGGCGTCAGCGATCAGACGCCGACGGCAACCATCCCGCAGCACTCGCCCACCATCGCCGGTGCGATCCTCGGCACCGCGGCCTACATGAGCCCCGAGCAGGCCCGCGGCCGTCGCGTAGACAAACGCTCCGACATCTGGTCCTTCGGTGTCGTGCTGTTCGAGATGCTCGTTGGCGCAAGCCCGTTCCTGGGTGAGACCGCTGGCGACTCCATGGGGGCGGTCCTCCACAAAGAGATCAACCTCGATCAGCTCCGGGCTTCGACGCCACCCGAGGTGTACCGGCTCGTGCGGCGGTGCCTTGTGCGAGACAAGCTCGCACGCCTCCAGTCCATCGGCGATGCCCGCGTCGAGCTGCAAGAGGCCGCTCGGCGTCTTGAGTCTGGCGAGCACGAAGCGGTTGCCGGCACCACCTCCCGCCGAGGTCTTTGGCCCGCGATCGCGATCACCACCACGATCATTTCGGTGGCACTCGCCGCGACGCTTCTCACCCGCACCTCG
The DNA here is from genome assembly GCA_047620485.1 of Phycisphaerales bacterium. GTDB lineage: Bacteria > Planctomycetota > Phycisphaerae > Phycisphaerales > UBA1924 > JBLHKT01. The sequence continues at coordinate 1,680 of JBLHKT010000004.1, forward strand.
AGCACCTCCATCGCGCCCGATCCATCCTCGGGCATTCCCAGGGTGCTGGGCGTGAGCCAGCTCACCGACTTTGAGGGCGTCGAAGAGCACCCGTCTCTTTCGCCGGACGGCAAGGCTCTCCTCTACGTCTTTACCGACGGGCCAAATCTCGATATCTATTCGCTCCGTGTGGGCGGCACCAACCCCATCAACCTGACCGCCGATTCTGAGCACGAAGACTTTGACCCCGCCTTTGGCCCGGACGGTGAGCGCATCGCCTTCGTCTCTTCGCGCGAGGGCGGCGGGATCTTCCTCATGGGTGCCACCGGCGAGAACCCGCGGCGGCTTACCGATTCGGGCTTCGATCCCACGTGGACGCCTGACGGGCGGTCACTGGTGTATACCACCGACAACGCCTCGAACCCGTTCGGCCGCCCCCGCAAGGGCACGCTGGTGCGAGTCGAGATCGCCACCGGCGAGCAGAGCCCGATCGACTCGCGCGACCCCGCCTGGGACGAGGCCAAAGCCAAAGCCTCTACGGACGCCGTCGGTCCAAGCTGTTCGCCCGACGGTTCACGCATCGCCTTCTGGGGTTCCATCGAAGGGCAGCGCGACATCTTCACCGTCGCTGCTGATGGAGGCGACCGAGTCGCCATTACTGATGACGTCCACACCGACTGGAACCCCGTCTGGAGCGCCGACAGCCGAACGCTCTACTTTATGAGTGATCGAGGCGGGCAGAGGGGGATCTGGTCTGTCGCGATCGATGAGAACAATCGCCCGGCTGGCCAGCCCGCCCCACTCATGCCCGGGCCGGTCGCTGTCGAACAGTTCGCGATCTCTGCCAACGGCACGGAGCTCGCCTTCGCCACCAGCCACACCCGTGGGACGATCTACCGTATTGGCTTTGACGCTGAGAGTGCGAAGTTCGACGGCCCCCAACAGATCGTCTACACCAGCTCGAAAAAGATTCTCGAGGTTGAAGCCAGTCACGACGGCGCATGGCTCGCCTACCTCAGCGACTCGCCAGAGGATGACATCTTCGTGCTCCGCAGCGACGGGACCGCACACCGACGCCTCACCGAGGGCCTCTTCAAGGACCGCGGCCCCGTGTTCTCCCCCGACGGAGAAGTGATCACCTTCTTTTCCAACAGATCCGGCGAGTACAAGATCTGGCAGATGAACCGCGACGGCACGGGGGCCAGAATCCTGATCGATAGCGACATCAGCATGGGCGTCCCGCAATGGACACCCGACGGAAAGACCCTCGCCGTGATGGGGATTTCGGCCAACTCCGCCACGCACTTCTACCAAAGAAACGAAGACGGCACGCTCACCCAGCAGGGTGAAGCGGACCCCCGCATCCTCCTCCCGACCCAGTGGTCAACCGACGGGAAGCTCCTGCTCTGCCTCTCCCTGAACCCCGCGGGGCTAGCCACGGCCTCGGTTTATAACCACGAGACGCGAGACATCTCGTACATAGGCACTCCAACCTTAGAGTTCGCGACCCTTTCCGAACACACAACGAAACAGGGCTGGATCGACGAGCGCCGGGTCATCGGGTGGGACTGGGTCGAAGAACGGCTGTGCATCACAGACGTTGTGACAAACGAATCGCACTGGATCGAGTCGGGCTTTGAGGGCATGGATTACGTCGCCAACTTCGTCAACGGCGAGACCCTGTTCACGATCCATAACGAAACCGACGGCGACCTCTGGCTCATCGATCTCAAACCGCCCGCGTCTGCTGATTGAAACCCCAGCCGACTAAGCCCCTGCAGGTTCGCCCGAGGTTTCACGCCTGCCCGTTCGCCGCGGCCCGCTGATACACCTTCCAGTCGAACGTCTCGATCAATGCATCAACCGTTTCATGGGTCGGTGTGGGCACCCCAAGCCGCCTGCCGTGCTCGATGATCTGGCGGCCCAGCTGCCCGACCTCGCTCTCGCGGCCTTGGCGGATGTCCTCGACCATGCTGGGCACGTGGTCCCGGGCGCGGTGCACGAGGCCGTCCACCAGGGTGGTGTAGTCGTCGGGCAGGTCGATGCCCTCGGCCCGGGCGACGGCGAGCCCCTCGGCGATGAGCTTGTCGAAGATGATCCGCGCCGGCGCGTCGATGACCTCGCCGACCGTGCAGTTGCACAGCGCCGCGACGGGGTTCATCGCGGCGTTGAGGAGCCCCTTGCCCCAGACCGCGGCCTCGATGTCCGGCTCGTGGCGTGTGCCCAGCCCGGCCCGGGTGAGCGCCTCGGCCAGCTGATCGCAGATCAGCGCGTGCGCGGGGTCAACGCTCCCGATCGCGTGGGGCGGGCTGTTGATTCGGATGCCGACGGCGGAGCCGTCCGGCTCCATCACCGCGCCCAGCGTGAGGACCATCCGCAGCACGTGGGGGTGGTCGAGCCGGCGCATGAGCTCGCGGCCCGGGTCGATGCCGTTCTGGAAGCTGATGACGTGGACCGCGCCGCTCGGGTTGAGGCTCGGCAGGTGGCGCTTGAGCTCGTCGGCGACCGCCGGGATCGCGGTTGTTTTGGTCGCGACAAAGACCAGCGAGGCCCCGCCGGCCGAGACGGCGTGCTCGAGGCTTCGCACGATCAGCGGTTCGGAAGTCGCCTCGATCTCGCCCGTGGCTACGGCTCCGTGGCGAAAGAGCTGGGCGGCCCGGTCGGCCTCTTGGCAGACGATCATGACCGGCATCACCCGGCCGAGCACCGCGGCGAGCAGCGTGCCCATCGACCCGGCGCCGATGATCACGGCCCGACCCAGATCGGGCAGCGGGGATGCCGGGGTGTCTGAGGTGTCCGGGCTGGTGGGGTTGGTGGGGGTGCCGTCGGGCGCGGACATGGGGCTCGCTCCTAAAGAGGACTTGCAGGTCATGATATGCGGGCCTAGAGCTCCGGGCCACGCGGCTGCGGAGTTCACCCCGTGCTTGGCCGACCTCAACGGCGACGGCATCGTTGATCTTGGCGATTCTCAGGTCTTCGCGGCGATGTTCCTGGCGGGGTGCTGACCGCCGGGCCGAGTAGGGCCCCGCGCCGAGGGGATCACGCTGTGGGTTCTTGCTGAGAACACCCCCGCCAGGGTTCGAACCTGGGACCTTCGCTTTAGGAAAGCGATGCTCTATCCAGCTGAGCTACGAGGGCGATTGGCTCAGTTTATGCAGAAAGTCTTGCGTTCGGCGGGTGTATCCGAGATGATCAGGTGCCCCAGTGACGCTCGGGGGCGATCGGGCAGGGGGAACCGCCGGCTCACAGGCCGGTTGCTTGTGCGCAGAAACCAGAGCGAGGAGTCTCAATGAAACTTTTTCTGACCCTGAGCATGCTGTGTGCAGCGAGCCTGAGCCCCGCCGCTCTGGGGGGCGACCGCGACATCCAGTTCCGCTCGATGGACCTGGACAATGGCATCGTGGAGGTTCACAACTTCGGCGCGGCCACAATCGCACTTGACGGATGGCAGTTCTGCACGCACGATTTCGACCAGCAGCGGCGATACTCATCGAGCACGGGTCTCGACGGGCTCTCGATCGCGCCGGGCGATTCGTTGTTTGTGCACTTCAACGACGATGCTCCGGCGAATCCCGGCGCGATCAACATCGCCACGATCGGCGGGTCGTTTGCGCTGCCCCTCAACTCCGCGTCGTACGCCCTGGAGATCTTCACCCCCGGCCTCGACGGCAACCTGAACTTCGGCTCCACCACCGACATGAACGACCACGTGCAGTGGGCGATCAACCCGGCGAGTATCGGGAGCGCCTCGGCCCGCAGCGTGCAGGCCGCCGCGGCCGGGCTGTGGACTGCCTCGAGCGACTACATCACCGTGACGGCGCAGACCGGCATCATCCTGCTCACCGATGAGTCGGGTGGCGAGCTGCACGGGCCGAACAACTACGTGCTCGACCCGGGCCCGGACTGCCCGGCCGACCTCAACGGCGACGGGATCGCGGATAACGGCGACATCGGCGCCTTCGTGCAGCTCTTCCTTGCCGGCGACCTCGCCGCAGATTTCAACGGCGACGGCATCCTCGACAACGGCGACATCGGGGCCTTCGTGCTGGTGTTCCTAGCGGGGTGCTAAAGACGGTTGCTCACGGGTTCGTTCGGCCTCTCGGTGGGTGACCCCCCCCGTGATTCTGCACACAATCCGACCTACCATCTCGGCCCCAAGCGCTCTGTGAGCGTTGAGTCGCCCGTCTCCCGGGCAAGGAGCCTCAGATGGAAGCCGGAATCGTCGGATTGCCCAATGTCGGCAAGAGCACGCTGTTCAACGCCCTGACCAACGCCGGGGCGCTCGCTGCGAACTATCCCTTCGCCACCATCGAGCCCAACATCGGCGTGGTGCCCGTGCCGGACGCTCGCCTTGAGATCATCCACAGCCACATCGAGACCGAGAAGATCATCCCCGCGATCCTCAAGCTCGTCGATATCGCCGGGCTCGTCAAGGGGGCCTCCAAGGGCGAGGGCAAGGGAAACGCCTTCCTGAGCCACATCCGAGACGTGGACGCGATCGTCCAGGTCGTTCGGTGCTTCGACACCGCGCCCGGCGGCGAGGACATCACCCACGTCGATGGCAGCATCGACCCCATCCGCGACATCAACACGATTGAGATGGAGCTGATCCTCGCCGACATGCAGACGATCGAGAACGCGGTGAGCAAGGCCAAGCGGGCCGCCCGCGGCAAGGACCCCGACGCGATCGCCAGGGTCGCGGCGATGGAAGCCGTCCTGCCGCTGCTCGAGGACGGCAAGCCGGCGCGGAACCTCGAATTCTCCGACCCCGAGATCGCTCGCGGCATGAAGCTCCTGGGCCTCATCACCACCAAGCCGATCCTCTACATCGCCAACGTCAACGAGGACGACCCCAACGGGCAGAGCGAGCTGGCACAGAAGGTCCGCGAGTACGCGGAATCAGTCGGCAGCCACATGGTCCCGGTGTGCGCACGGATCGAGGAAGAGCTGGCCGAGCTCGACGAGGCGGACAAGGCCGAGATGCTCGCCGACATGGGGATGGAAGAGCCGGCGCTGAATGCCCTGGCCCACGCGGCCTACGACCTGCTCGGGTTGCAGAGCTACTACACCGCCGGCGAGAAGGAAGTGCGTGCCTGGACGATCAAGAAGGGCATGAAGGGGCCGCAGGCCGCGGGCGTGATCCACACGGACTTCGAGAAGGGGTTCATCCGCGTGGAGTGCTACTCCGTGGACGACCTGATCGAGTACAAGAGCGAGAAGGCGATCAAGGAGGCTGGCAAGCTTCGGGTCGAGGGCAAGGAATACGTGATGCACGACGCGGACGTGTGCCACTTCCTGTTCAGCAAGTAAGCGGGCTGGTGCGTTGACGAGCCCCCGACGTGAGTCGGGGGACCCGTTGGGCGTTGAGGCTCACGGCTCCCCTCACTCACTTGAGGGGCTCGTCTCCGGAACAACGGGCATGCTCAATGAAAAACCCCCGGATTGCTCCGGGGGTTGTTGCGGTTGGTTGTGTGGCGTGGCTCAGCGCTTCGAGTTGAGCTTCATCAGCAGCCGCAGCAGCTCGATGTAGAGCCAGACCAGGGTGGTGAGGATGGCGAAGGCGCCGACCCACTCGTAGTGCTTGGGCATGCCTCGCTTGGCGCCCTCGTCGATGGTCTGGAAGTCCATGAGCAGGTTGAAGCTCGCCAGGATGACGACGAGCACGCTGAACCCGATGCCGATGGGTGAGGCGCTCATGCCCAGGTTGGGGATGGTGCCGCTCCCTAGAGCCATGTTCGCGACGAACGAGATGAGGTAGTACATCATCACGCCGGCGGTCATGACCATGATCATCTTCTTGGCCATCGAGCCCAGCCGCAGCAGCCCGCTCGCGTAGCCCAGCAGCACGGCCCCAGCGATGGCGAACGTCAGGCCCGCGGCCTGGCCGACGACCGCGAATCCCGCTTTTCGGATCACATCCGGGTCGGTCACGCCCGCGGGCACGAGGTTCTGGCCCAGGCTGGAGTACTCGATCACGGCGACCGAGAACGCCGCGAGGAACATGCCCTCGGCGAACGCGAAGAGCGGCACCACAAAGTGCGCGATCTTCGGCGAACGGTAGATGATGAAGCCCGTGATGAGCGACGCGATTAGCGAGCCGATGCAGGTGATCATGATCGCGCCGGGGTTGGCGCTGAAGTAGTTCCAGCTCGCCGCCGCGCTGACCACCGCGATCAGGACCATGTAGACGGTCTTCATCGCGGTGCCGCGGACGGTCATCAGGTCCGCCCCCGCCTGCTCGCGCGCGTCGGCCATCGCGTTCGGGTTGGCCCCGTGGATGACGTTGCCCCCCCCAACACTCTGGGCACCGGGCTGGGCGAAGGGCGTGTTCTTAAGGACTGGGTTTCCGGATCGCATGTGCACATTCCTTTGTTGCGTATTTCTGACCCGCAACCATATCGACCAAAGACCGTCGGGGACACGAACAGCCCACCGATCGCCCTGAATGAGGCTCAGGGGGCTTGTTGGGGAGCCTGCCCCGGTGTTTTCACTCGCGATCGAGCGCGGGGATCGGGAACTCGGGGCTGACGGTTCGCTCGGAAACCATCGCAGCGATCGCTCTTTGCACGATCTCGGGGTGCGTGTCCGCCACGTTGCTCGATTCACTCGGGTCGGCCTTGAGGTCATACAGCTCAAGATCCAGGCCCTTCTTGAGGTTCGGGCGGATCGCCTTCCACCGCCCGTCGAGCAGGACCGCCTGCTGCTGCTTGCCCTCGGGGAACTCCCAGTAGAGCACGGATCGGGGCAGGCTCTCGACCTCGCCTGTGAGGACGGGCGAGAGGTCGATGCCGTCGATGGAGTCGAGAAGGTCCGCGCTGGGTGTTTCGCCGGCGAGCGAGAGGAGTGTGGGGAGCCAGTCGGTCATGTGCCCCACCGAATCGATCGTGACGCCCTGGGGGACGAGGCCGGGCCGCCACACGATGCAGGGGACCCGGATGCCGCCCTCGTAGAGGTTGGTCTTGAAGCCGCGGAGGTTTGCCAGCGAGCCGAAGAACTCGCGGTCCACGCCGCCGTTGAAGGTGGTGCCGTTGTCGCTGGTCACGATGATGATGGTGTTGTCGAGCTGGCCGGCCTTCTCGATCGCGGCGATGAGCCTGCCGACGGAGTCATCAAAGAAGCTGATCATCGCGGCGTACGCCGCGTGCGGGCGAGGGTGGGGGGTGTAGCCGCGGTCGCCGAGATAGGGCTCGTGGTCCCAGTCCGCCGGGTACTTCTCGACCCACTCTTGCGGGGCCTGCAGCGCCGCGTGCGGGATTGGGCTTGGGAAGTAGAGGAAGAAGGGCTTGTTGTCATCACCCTCGGTGACGTCGGCGATCCATCGCTCCGCCTCGGCGGTGATCTCCTCGGCAGCGTACATGTCGCCCGCCTTGCCGCCGAACTTCTCGTAGTAGTCCTGCTCGGTCTCAAGCGGTTCGGCGATGCGTTGGTGCGGGCGGAAATAGTCGTTGGTCTGCACGTCGACATCGTGGTTGCGCCAGAGATGGGTCGGGTAGTAGTTGTGCGCGACGCGTTGGCAGAGGTAGCCATAGAAGTGGTCGAAGCCCTGGTATGACGGGTGCCCCTCGGATCCCGGGCCGCCCAGGCCCCATTTTCCGAACGCGCCGGTGGTGTAGCCGAGCCCTTTGAGGTGCTCTGGCATGGTGACGGTTTGGTCCGGGATGGGTCGTTGGCCCTCGGGGTCCTCGGGTCCCCAGCCGCCGAACTCGGAGTTGCCGCGGATGTAGCCGTGCCCGGTGTGCAGGCCGGTCATGAGCGAGCCGCGTGACGGGGCGCAGACGGTGCTTGCCGAGTAGAACTGGGTGAAGAGCATGCCCTGGGAAGCGAGCCTGTCGATGTTGGGCGTCTTGATCTTCTCCTGCCCATACGCACCAAGCTCGGCGTACCCCAGGTCGTCGGCGAACACGAAGACGATGTTGGGCGCGCGAGAGTCTGCGGGTGCGAGGCCCGCCTGGGCCTGCGCGGCTGCCGGGCGGGCCAGAGCGAGCAGTGTCAGCACAACGGCGGCGAGAGGTCTGGTCATGGGCGCAGCCTACCCGAAGCTGGTCGTCCTAGGCCACAGCCCGATCTCGGCGGCCGGACTCACTCGCTCAGGTGCTGGGCGACCATGTAGTTGGGCGATTCGCGCGTGATCCGGATGTCGTGCGGGTGGTTCTCGACGACGGTCGCGCCCGAGACGCGGACGAACCGCGCGTCGTCGCGCAGGCTGGCGATGGTGGGGCACCCGCAGTAGCCCATGGCGCTGCGGAGCCCGCCGACGAGCTGGTAGGCATACTCGCTGAGCGGGCCGCGGTAGGGCACGAGGCCCTCGACGCCCTCGGGGACGAACTTGTGGGTCTGCGTGCCGTCCTCGTCGAGTTTTTCGGATTGCCGATAGCGGTCGGCCGAGCCCTGCGACATCGCGCCCTCCGAGCCCATGCCCCGGTAGGCCTTGAAGCGGCGGCCGCCCGAGATGACGAGCTCGCCGGGCGACTCGTCGAGGCCCGCGAAGAGCGAGCCCATCATCACGCAGTCCGCACCCGCCGCGATCGCCTTGGCGATATCGCCAGAGAGGCGGATCCCGCCGTCGGCGATGATCGGGATGCGCTTGCCGGCGATCTCCATGCCCCGCACCGCGTTCATCACCGCGGTGATCTGCGGCATGCCCACGCCGGTCACCACGCGGGTCGTGCAGATCGACCCGGGCCCGATGCCGACCTTGACGGCGTCTGCCCCGGCGGCGACGAGATCGGCGGCTGCTTCGGCGGTCGCGATGTTGCCCGCGATGACCTCGATGTCGTGATCCTTCTTGATCTGCTTCACCGCGTCGAGCACGTTCTGCGAGTGCCCGTGGGCGGTGTCCACGATCAGTACGTCCACGCCGGCTTCGATCAGGGCGGCCACCCGCTCGGGCTGACCCGGCCCGACGGCGGCCCCGCACCGGAGCCTGCCGCGATCATCCACGCAGGCATCGGGGAATCGGCTGAGCCGCTCGATGTCTCGCATCGTGACGAGCCCGGCGAGGTTTCCCGCGTCATCGGTCAGCAGCAGCTTCTCGACCTTGTTCTCGTTGAGCACGACCGCGGCCTGGGCCAGCGTCGTGCCCGGCTTGGCGGTGATGAGGTTGCCCGAGGTCATGATGTCGCGGATGAGGGTGGATTCGTCTTCCACGAACTTGAGGTCGCGCGAGGTGAGGATGCCGACGAGCTTGCCCTTGGATCGGAGCGTGGTGCCTCCGTCCTGGGTGATGGGGAAGCCCGAGACGCCGTGGGACCGCATCATCTTGCGGGCCTTGCTGACCGAATCGTCGGGCCCGAGGGTGATGGGGTCCTCGATGATGCCGTTGGCGGACCGCTTGACCTTGACGACCTCGCGTGCCTGGGCCTCGGCGGGCATGTTCTTGTGGATGATCCCGATGCCGCCCTGCTGGGCCAGCGCGATCGCCAGCCGGCTCTCGGTCACGGTGTCCATCGGCGCGGAGATCAGCGGGATGCGCAGCCGGATCTTCGCGGTCAGCTGGGTCGAGGTGTCCGCGGTGTTTGGCATCACCGTGGACCGCTGGGGGATCAGCAGCACGTCGTCGAAGGTGATGCCCTCAGCGACGATTTTGCCCTCGGGCGTTGAGACGGACCGGGCGGGGGCAGCAGACGCAGCGGTTGGATCGGTGAGAGTTCCCATGGTCATTTATGCCCCGGCGATCCGGGCGGTCAATCCCCAGGGCCCCCGGGCGTGTGAAACAGCCGGAATTTGACCAGATCGGAACGGTTCAGTGTCCGAAACTGATGGAATGCTCCGCGTCGCGATCGGGCTGCAAACCGACTACGCTCCGGGCTCATGGAACCAACCGCTTCAAGCCCGACCCGAACCGTCCTTCTCCGGGGCTGCCCAGCCGACCCACCGCCGAGCCGCGTGGGCCCGCTGTGGCCCGAGTGGACTCTCGCCAACGGGCTCGGCGGCTTCGCCATGGGCACCGCCCTGGGGGTCAACACCCGCCGATATCACGGCTTGCTCGTCGCGGCGATCAAGCCCCCGGTCGAGCGGGCCGTGGTGCTCTCGCAGGTGGCCGACGTGCTCCGCCTCGGGCCCGAGCGTGGTGAGACCTTCGCCAAGGGGGAGGCCCCGATCGAGCTGCGTTGCACGATGTTCCACTTCCTCGCCTCGCCCTCAGCCGCGATCAACAACCCGAGCCTGGAATCGTTCGAGCACGACGCCGCGACCGGCGAGGTCTGCTGGACCTACCGGTTCGCGACGCCCGCGGGCGAGGTGCGGGTCGTCAAGACGTTGCGGCTGACCGACGGGGCCAACGCGTGCACGCTCCGGTACGACATCGAGTCGCCCCGGGCGTGGTCGCTTGAGCTGTGCCCCATGGTCGGCTTGCGCGACGCGCACCAGCTCGGCTCCGACGACGCGGCTGAGTCACGCGTGATGCACCGCGAGATGACCACCTCTGAGGGCCGCCCCGGCGTGCTCGTCACCTCCCGCGGGCTCGGGGCCTATCTCACCACCGACCACGGGCGATACGAGGCCCACGCTCAGCGGTGGCGCGGGGTCGAGTATCTGTGGGAACGACGCCGCGGGCTTGATAGCAACGAGTCGCTGTTCAGCCCCGGGCGGTTTGTCGCCTCGGGCGCACGCGGCGGGTCGGTCACCCTCTTCGCCAGCGTGCACGCCGAGCTGGAAGCGCCCGCGGTTCACGACTCGCGGCCGACGCGGATCGCGTCGCTGGTGGATCATGTGCAGGCGGCCTGCCCGGACGCCGAGCCCGAGGACCGGACGCGACTGGCCCGGCTCGCCGCGGCGAGCGACCTGTTCGTCGTGCAGCGAGGGAATGGAAACGGGGGCGGCGCCGGGTGCAGCGTCATCGCGGGCTACCCCTGGTTCACCGACTGGGGCCGCGACACGATGATCAGCATGCCCGGGCTGCTGCTGGGCACGGGGCGGTTCGAGGAGGCCGGCCGCACGCTGACCACGTTTGCCCGCGCCCGCCGCCGCGGGCTGATCCCCAACCACTTCGACGACCGCGGCGGCGCCGCCCACTTCAACACCGTGGACGCCTCGCTCTGGTTTATCCACGCGTGCGGCGAGTACCTCGAGAGTTCCGGCGACCGCGAGCGGTTTGCGCAAGACCTGCTCCCCGCGTGCGAGGAGATCGTCGCGGCCTACGCCCACGGCACGGACTACGCGATCGGCACCGACCCCGACGACGGGCTGATCGTGGCCGGCGACGTGCACACGCAGCTGACCTGGATGGACGCGCGGCGGGACGGCGTGACCTTCACACCGCGCTTCGGCAAGCCCGTCGAGATCAACGCGCTCTGGCACCACGCGCTGCTGACCCTCGCCTCGATGGTGCCCAGCGAGCACGAGGCCGACGAGCTGCGGGCCCGGGCGACGCGGGTCGCCGCGTCCTTTAAAGCCTTGTTTGCGGGCGGGCCGGGCGACGGGCTGTTCGATCGGGCTGAGCCCTCGCACGAGGGGTGGGCCATGCCCAACGAGCTGCGCCCGAACCAGATCTTCGCCGCGAGCCTGGCCCACTCGCCGCTCTCACCCGAGCTCAAGAGCGGTGTGGTCGAGGCGGTCGGCGAGCACCTGCTGACCGACGCCGGGCTGCGGACCCTGGCGCACGGCGACGCGCACTACCGCCCACGGTTCGAGGGTGATCTGTTCGAGCGTGACGCCGCGTACCACAACGGCACGGTCTGGCCCTGGCTCATCGGGCACTACGCCGAGGCGGTGCTGCGGGCCGGGGAGTTCTCACCCGAGTCTCGCGAGACAGCGCGGGCGGCGCTGCGACCGGTCATCGATCGGCTTGGGACGGACTCGGTCGGCTCGATCCCGGAGATCTACGACGCGGACGCGCCGCGTCGGCCCGATGGGTGCATGGCTCAGGCGTGGAGTGTCGCCGAGCCGCTGCGGGCGCTGATGCTGACGTATTCCTGAATCGGTGTCGGGTCATGCCCGGGCGTAGGCGTTCATTTGTCACGCTTGCCGGTCTTTGGGACGAGCCAACAAAGCCCCGCAAGAACCGCGACGATTCCGAGCAGGGCGAAGATGATGAGATCGAATGTGGAACCGGTATACGCATCGCTGGCGATGACCGGCAGGAGGCGTGTCATATCGAGCAGCTGCCCTTGACCTTGGACTCGAGCAGTTTCTTGGCGTCCTCGGGCGAGATCGAGCCCTCAGCGACGTACGCCGCGATCTCTCGCCGGGTCTTCTCGTTGGCCTGGTGTTTCACCATCTTGCCGATCGAGCCGAAGACGATCGCGATGACCGCGATGCCGCCACCGATGGCCAGCGCGAGAATCTGCGCGGTGTCGTCATCGGTTATCGCGAGCGGGGTGACGGAGAGCTGGTGCAGCGTGTCGAGCACGGGTGAGACTCCTCGGTGCGGGCCGATCAGCCCTTGGGGTTGGACCGGATGATGCTCTCGGCGTCCGCCGGTGAGATCGAGCCCTCAGCAACGTAGGCCGCGATCTCGCGTTTGGTCTGTTCTTCTTGGCGTTTGTTGGCGATGCCACCGATGGTGCCGAAGAGAATGCCGATGACCCCGACGGTCAGCCCGCCGCCGATCGCGAGCACCGCGATGTCGGGTCCCTCGAAGGCGGCGAGCATCGGGACGGTGTTGGCAAGGAGCTGGTCAAGCATGTGAATCCCCTATCGGAATGGTGTTCAGCCGCACCCGGGCATCTTCGGGTTGCCCGCAGCCATCAGCCGCTCGCCCTGCTCGGGCGACATCGAGCCCTCGGCGATAAACGCCGCGATCTCGCGGCGGGTCCGCTCGCGGCCCATCGACATGATTACCCGGGCCGTGCTCTTGACGACAAACAGGATCGTGAGCCCGGCGAAGATCAGAAGCGGGATGAATTTCTCTTCGTCCGAGATGATCTCTTGCACGATGTCTTCGAACGCCATGACGAGTCTCCATTGGGGCCTCAGCGGGCCCGGGCTGGGCCCGGCAAGGACACCCAGCAGGGTCTGATTCGGAAACGCTAAACCAAGATTTCACAGCCCGGGCAGATTCGAGACCACGCCGCCACAAACCCCCGGTTCCGTATCCATTCTATCATGCAAGCGCATGGCACCCAACGACTTCTCCACAAGCGGGCCGGATTCGGATCGGGAGCCCGACCCGGCTCAGAATGCCCGGTCTCAGGGGGTGGAGCCCGAGTCCGTCCCTCCCCACGTCCCCGCTAACGCCCCAGACGCGGCTCTGATCGAGGCCCTCATCGGGGCCTACTCCCAGGGCTACTTCCCCATGGCGGACCCCGAGGACGGACATGGGGGGGACGGGGGGGCCATCGGCTGGTATGACCCGGACCCGCGTGGCATCATCCCGATCGTGCCCGGCGACCCAGCGGGTGAATTCCGGGTCTCCAAGAACCTCGCCCAGCGGGTGCGATCCGCGAGATTCACGATCACAAGCGACCAGGCGTTTAGCCACGTGATCCGGGCGTGCGGCCAACCTCGCCCGGCCCAGGGGGAAGACTCGACCTGGATCGATGGTCGGATCATCGGGGCCTACGAGCAGCTGCACGCAGCCGGGCACGCGCACAGCGTGGAAGCGTGGACCAGGCCAGACCCGAAGACCGGATCAGAACCAAGGCTCGTCGGCGGGCTCTACGGCGTGAGCGTGGGCGGGCTGTTCGCCGGCGAGAGCATGTTCAGCCGCCCGGACCTCGGCGGCACTGACGCGAGCAAGGTCTGTCTGGTGCACCTCGTCGAGCACCTCCGCCGGCGCGGGTACACGCTGCTGGACACGCAGATGACGACCGAGCACATCGCCCGGTTCGGCGGGGTCGAGATCCCAAGGGCCCAGTACCAGCGGAGACTCGCCGAGGCGGTGGAGATGGACGTGGAGTGGGGCGTGCTCGACGCCGATACCATGAGGCTGTGAGCACGAACCCGGACAACCCGTCGATCGCCAAGCAACGCTGCATCAACCCGGACTGCGCCGCCGAGTACCCCATCGACCGGGTCCTCGTCGCCTGCGAGACCTGTGGCGAGATGCTCGATGTGGTCTACGACTGGGACCGGGCCTGGCCCGAGGCTGAGCGGAGTTTCAAGCTCTTCGAGAGACGTGGAGCGAGCTTCGGGCCGCGGAACCCGGCTGGGGCTGGGGCTGGGGCCGGGGCCGGCGAGGGTGATGGTGAGAACGGCGGCGGGGCGAGTGGTGGGGGGGCGACCGAGTCCATGCTTGATTTCTCAGGCGTCTGGCGGTTCCGCGAGCTGCTCCCGTTCTGGAAGCACGCGACCCACGGCATGGCCGACATCGTCACGGTCGGCGAGGGGCGCACCAACCTGCAGCGGGCCGACCGGCTCGCCGACCAGATCGGCATGGACACAGCCAGCGGCGGGCGGGTCTACCTGCAGTACGAGGGCTTCAACCCCTCGGGCAGTTTTAAGGACAACGGCATGACGGCCGCGTTCACCCACGCCCGCATGGTCGGAGCGACGCGGGTCGCGTGCGCCTCGACGGGGAACACGTCGGCGAGCCTGGCGATGTACGCCGCGATGACCGGGATGCGGGCGCTCGTCTTCATCGGCGAGGGCAAGATCGCGATGGGCAAGCTCAGCCAAGCGCTCGATTACGGCGCACAAACCCTGCAGATCGCCGGCGACTTTGACGACTGCCTCAAACGCGTCCGCCAGATCGTGACCGAGCGCCCCGAGCTTGGGGTGTACCTCATGAACTCGGTCAACCCGTTCCGGCTCGAGGGGCAGAAGACGATCATGCTGCGGATCCTCGAGGGGCTCGACTGGCAGGTGCCCGACTGGATCGTCGTGCCCGGCGGCAACCTGGGCAACTGCTCCGCGTTCGCCAAGTGTTTCAAGGAGCTGCGGCTGCTCGGGCTGATCGAGAAGGTGCCCCGGCTCGCGGTGATCAACGCGAAGGGCGCGCGCACGCTCGACCGCATCGTGAACGATCTCAAGATCACGTGGAACGGCGGGCGGTACGACCGCGGCGCGGTGGCCGACGAGTTCGCCCGGATGGACGCAGCCGGCGAGCGGGCCAGCACTGTCGCCAGCGCGATCGAGATCAACCGCCCCGTGAACCTGCCCAAGGCGCTGCGGGCGCTCGCGATCATGGACGGCGTGGTGCGGGTGGTCAATGACGACCAGATCCGCGAGCACAAGGCGATGGTCGGGCGGTTCGGCTTCGGGTGCGAGCCGGCGAGCGGGGCGAGCGTCGCGGGCACGAGGCTGCTGATCGAGGAAGGCGTGATCTCGCCTGATGAAACCGTCGCGTGCGTGCTCACCGGGCACCAGCTCAAGGACCCGGACGTGACGGTGGGGTATCACGCGGGTCAGGGCGAAAAAGCGAGCGGCGGGTCGCTCTCGAACGCACCGGTGCGGGTGGCGAACGAACTCGAGGCGATCATCGCTGCGATGGGCGTGTGAGGGCGCGGGGTGTGGGTCTTGTGGGTATGAGCTGACCACGCTGACCACGCTGACCGACGAGCGTCTGGGCGAGGACTACTCCTTCGCGGTCGACATCGTTCAGCCCTGATCGCGAGGTGGGGGGGGCACGCCCGGTCGGCTTCGAGGCCCGCCCGTACCCGGCATCTGGTATCTTCGAGGCATGATCTTAGGAATGATGCTGTCGTGGCTGCTCATGATCGGTGCGGCCCTCATGACCCTCGGGCTCTCGGTCAACGCGATCTGGCGGGCGGTGATGCCGCCTTCCGGGCTGCCGCGCGGGGCCGGGTGCGGGTCGTGCGGGTATGAGCTAACAACGCTCACGGCGGGTCGGTGCTCCGAGTGCGGGGCGGATCTGATCAAGAGCGGCGTGACCACCCGGCGCAACGCGGTGCGTGCAGCGGGCTCTCTGCCGGCGGCTCTGATGGGGTGGACGGTCATCATGGTCATGGCCTGGGGGATCGTTTTCGCCATCGGGGCCTCGGTTGTGGCGATGAACACCATGAACACCGGCGGTGGGGTGCAGACCGTCACAAACACCCAGTCGTTCCAGCCCGTCCGCGTGGACCGGGACGGCGACGGGCGACGCGAACGCTCCGCGGACTACGAGCTGACCTACATCTTCGACGGTGATTCAAACTGGGGCGCTGGCGGGGCTCAGTCCGGCGTGGTTTCGATCGAGATCGAGGGCGACGACGTCACCACGCCGTTGATCTTCGAGTACGACATTGAGACCCAGGGGTACACCATAACCGGGACCGACGGCACCGAGATCGAATCGGGCACCGGGTTCACCTCCAAGGACGCCGAGGGCCTGCTCGGTCAGGCCGGGCTCGATCTGACCGATCCCGGCATCGCTGAGGAGACCATCCAGGCGGGTGAGCTCTTCCAGGGCGCCATCGACAACCCCATGAACTTTGAGTCCACGGGCCTGTTCAACACCACGACGTCCGCCGGCGGGCTCAGCAGCACCGCGAGCATCATGAACTACGGCGGGGGCCCGATGGGCATGACCGGGTTTGGGACCTCGCCCACCGAGTACGTTGTCTTTGGATCGATCATCGTCTTTGGGGTGCTGGTCTACGGCGTGGGTGTCGTGTTTCTTATCCGCCGCCGGGGCAAGCTGCTCGCGCCGCCGCGCAACGATCGGGTTGACACCGCTCCCCCGCCCCCGCCGATGCCAACGCAGAACGCTTAGTCAACGCGAGTCTTCTCACCACTCGCAAGTGCCCGCACCTCGGTGCCGCAGGGCTTGAACGCGCCGATGTCCTGGGCCAGCGCCGGCCACGTGCCGTAGTGGCACGGGATGACCACCGGGGCCCCGATCATCTCCGCGGCCCGGGCCCCGAGCTCGGGCCCCATCGTGAAGCGGTCGCCCACCGGGATGATCGCGACGTGGGGGTTGTAGATCTCGCCTAGGAGCTTGAGGTCGCCGAAGAGCGCGGTGTCGCCCAGGTGGTAGACGGTCACGCCGCCCAGGTTCACGACCACGCCGCACGGCTGACCCATGTACCGCCCCTCGAAGCTCGAGGAGTGGAACGCCTGGGTGAGCGCGACCCACCCGAAGGGTGTGATGACCTTGCCCCCCGGGTTCATCGGCTCGCACTTGTCGTGCCCCTGCTCGCTCAGGTGGCTGCAGATCTCGAAGTTCGCGTAGACCGTCGCGCCGGTGCGTTTGGCGATCGCGGGCACGTCGGCGTAGTGGTCGGCGTGCCCGTGGGTGACGGCGATGTGCGTGCAGTCGATCTGGTCGGCGGTCTTCGTGGCTGCGGGGTTGCCGGTGCAGAACGGGTCGATCGCGAGCGTGTGCGTGCCATTGCTGAGCAGGAACCCGGAGTGGCCGAGGGCTTCGATGGTGATCGGCATGGCGTGTCTCCACATGGACTCGGATCGTGAGCGTCTGATCAAGGATACGCCGATCAGCTCGTGGGTGGAGGCTTGGGGCCTGCCATGGAATGGGTCCAGGGTTCAAGGGCCCGCGGATCTGGTACGCTGCTGAGCCTTCCCCGAGCCAAGGAGCCCATCATGCCCGGCAACGATCCCGAACTCGAGACCATGCTCAAGCAGGCTCGCAAAAAACCTCGCAACTTCGCGGCCGCCATGAAGGGCAGCGATATCGCGCTGGCGGTCTCCAAGAAGGCGATCAAATCGGCGCAGATCAAAGAGCTTAAGGCCAAGGTCGGGGCGAGCAAGTGTGCCGTTGGCATCTGTCAGGGCGAGGGCTCGACGATGGTGTTCCGCACCACCGATGCGCTGCCCGACAAGGCGGCCAAGCTCCTCAAGGCCCTGATCAAGGAAGAGGCGGGGCTCTCGATGAAGCCCGTGATCAAGATCGTGGCCTCATACGATGTTGTCGATGAAGACGACGACGACCCCAAGGAGGCCGCTCGGCTCAAGAAGCTCGAGAAGACCACCACGGGCGATTTCAAGGCGTTGCTCAAGGAGTCGGGCCCCGCGATCGTCGGTTCGCCCGAGACCAAGAAGCTGGCCTCGCAGGTGAAGAAGGCCTTGGCCGACGGTGATGTCGAGGACGCGGCTAAAACACTCAAAGAGCTGCGCAAGGCGATCGGTTAAACCCGTTCGGCGGGATCAGGGACAGCCAGCCAGGAACGAATTCACAAACGCCTGGATGTCGGAGATGTCCACGTACCCGTCCCCGTTGATGTCGGCGACGCACGGCCCGGGCCCGGTGGTGTTGTCAAACTTGATCTCCCACCACATCTGCATCGCCCCGAGCCCGAAGCCCGCGATGTCCTCGCCGCCCAGCCCAACGGTCGCGACGCCGGCCAGCCCCGTGCTCGTCGAGTCGTCCCGCAGCAGCGGGGATTCGCCCAGCAGGCTGCCGTCGGTCCCGAACACGGCCATGCCCGAGCCGACCACCGTGAACGGGCCCTCGAGCGTGATCGGGTCCGGGTCGTTGATCTCGTTGGTGCCGATGTCCAGCCGCCAGCTCTCGAGCCCGGCACCCGCGGCGCTGGCATCGACCCACGGCTGAGACTCGCCGGCCGTGTTGTACGCGCCCATCTCGATCTGGATCAGCGTGGTGGATCCAAGCTCGGTCCGCCCCTCGTAAATGATGAACGTGACGCTCGGGTCCAGCGAGCTTGAGCCGCCGATCTCAACGGCCCCGTCGAACTGGAAGATCGAGCCGCCGGTGTCGTCGATGAAGTACGCCGCGGTCGCGTCCTGGGCGAGCGCCTCGCAGGTGTAGGTGTCGCCGGCGAGCAACGCGTTAGCCATCGGCTCGCGGAGCGAGATCCGCGGCTGAAGGGCCGGGGCTTGCAGCGCCTGCAGCGGAGAGATCCGCTTGCGGCCATTGCCGGGCTTTTCCACCGGAGCCGCCGCTTTGAGCGCCGAACCCTGAACAGCCCGGCGCTGGGGCTCGGTGTCGGTTAGCTTGGTCGGTTGGGCGACCTTGGCCGGCTGCGCAAGGGCTGACGCCGTGGGGGCCGATCGCTCGGTGGCCTGGGCGAGCACGCCCACAAGCATGGGCATGGCGAAGGCGAGCATGGTGGCGGTTGGCATGTGCATCGGCGGGTCCCGTCTGTAGTTGTTCGTGTGGCGTAACCCCTCGGGGCGGTGCGCACGATCTATCACCCCAAGGGATACCACATCACGCCCGGTTCACCACCGGACCCAGAACTCGCACTGGGATTCACGGGTTATGTGCGCCCCGCGGTCGGGACAGCCCGCACGGCTTGCCCCGTTTCACACGAAGGCGTGGCCCGCGCGGGCGGATCGTGGTAGGCTGGCCGCCCCGAGCCGGCGTTTTTAGCAGGCCCGCCGACACACCCCAGCACCCCGAGGGAGTACCGACTCATGGCCAAGGAATTCGACAAGCTCAAGAAGGAATGGTCGAAAGTCGAGAAGGACCTGACGGACTGCAGGCAGGAGGTCTGGAAGTACGAGCAGAAGGTCGGGCAGACCACCGGGGTCCGCAACGAGGGGTGCCTGCAGCTCGGGCTCGAGATCCAGCGGTGCAAGGACGACGGCATGACGGGCAAGACGGCCTACGACTTTGACTCCGACAAGGACGTCAAGGCCTGCCTCAAGGAGATCGACAACTACCAGACCCAGATCGGCAAGGAGATCGAGCGGATCGCCGCGGTGAGGACCAAGTCGATCCTGCCCGCGATCAAGTCGTTCTGGGCGCTCAAGCAGAAGCTGAAGGACGAGATCGACAAGCGCGACGCCAAGAAGAACCGGAAGGTCGCGGCAATCGATTCGGCCTCGCTGCCCGACATGAAGAAGCTGCTCACCGAGATGTCCAAGTTCCAGGACAACAAGGTGTTCATGGGCATCGACGGGTTCGAGCCCGAGGACATCAAGCAGAGCGACAAGGAGCTGGCTGGGCATCTCAAGGACGCGGTCACCCAGACGAAAGAGCAGAAGCTCAACAAGTTCCAGGAACAGATGATGACCCAGGGGCTCGACGAGCGGCACATCAAGACCAACCTCACCAGGGTGGCCAAGTCCTGCAAGCTCGTCCTCGGGTATTGCACAGCGGCCGAAGAAGCGATCGAGGCCCGCCAGAGCAAGGCCTTGATGGAGAACAAGGTGCTCGCGGTCAAGGAGTTCAAGGTCCTCCAGGAGATGGTGGACCCGTACCGCGAGGCGGCGAAGGACTCGTTCCTCAAGCCCAAGATCAAGGGCAACCCGACCCTCCAGAAGCAGCTCGCGTCGTTCGACAAGATGTACAACGAGGCCGGGACCGAGCTCACCAAGGTCGCCAAGGCGAAGCTGGACAAGTAGGCCCGCGAGGGCGGCTACCCCGGCTGGTCGGGACCGCCCGTGCCCCTCAGCGGCGGCGGGGTGTCGGTCTTTGAATATTTGCAAAGAACTGCAGAAACAAAAATCAATCGGCCCGGTATACCCGGCGGCCCCGGGCCGCTCTGAGGGGCCGTCCGCGCGGATCCCACGCCCTTGAAAAAAACAAGCCCATGCCACGGACCCTCGCCCCGCTCTTGAGCCTCGCCCTATCCGCTTCGATCGGTGCCGCCGAACCCGTGCAACGCGACGTCACGTTCCAGAGCGAGGGGGTCTCCCTCGCCGGCACGCTCTACCTGCCCGAGGGCCTCACCGAGCCCATCGGGGCGATCGTGCTCGGGCACGGTTCGGCCCCGACCACCCGAGAATCAAACCAGTTCTATATCCACAACGCGCTCGAGCTCGGCTTCGCGGCCTTCGCCTACGACAAGCACGGCAGACGGCTCATTGGCGTGCAGAAGTCTGATTCCAATCCCAAAAAACCCGCATCAATCGAAGTACGGTTGCTCTCAAACCGCGGATTTGTATTGCATCATGCCTCAACTCTGATACGCTGGGTGACCTGTCGCAGGAGGAGAGACCTGCATCAATAATGAGTTCGATGCCCACACTCGCACGGGCAGAACCGCACTGATCTGTGAATGCATATGCAGTTCTTGCGGCGGAGAGAGAAGAGAATGAACAAGCCAAACCGCTCGCTCGCGTTGCGCACGATTTTCATGGGAGTGCTCTTTGCTGGCTTCTGCACACCGGCGTCAGGCCAAATCGGAGACCCTGTGCCCGGGATTGACATCCTGCTCAAGCGGCCACCGAATCCCCGCGCGACGCTGGGGGGGACAGACTTCGGTTCGATTCAGCCGGGAGATCTGTTCACGGGTTCTACAGGATTCAACGGCGAGATCGACGTCGTTGCGGTTTCTGATGCAAAGATGGACCTATGGTGGTTCCCTGGTTCGGGCACCGTCGACTTTGAGATCGTGGCTCTGCAGCTTCGGTCTCTGAATCAGATCGTCGTGCAAGACTCGCTCGGCGTGGATTCATTCTTTGACGTGTGGATCACCGCCAACGGCACCGGTCAGATGACCCTCTCTACCGGATCGGATCAAACTGTCATCGACAGCTTCTTCGAAATGGAACTCCGGTTCGATGTTCAGCACTCGCATGGCGGTGGTGCAGGCGGCGGTGCAATCTGGACCGAGTCGGTCTCGATGGACCTGGTCAACCCATTTGCTTGGGGCACCACAGGCATGGATGGGTCCGCCAGCCCGTTCGTGCCGGGGTTTGATGGCATCACCTCACACGCGATGTCATACGCAAGCGCCTCGGGCGAAACACAGATGAGCTTTTTCAATGTGCCGTCTCCTGGCACGCTGTCGATCTTCGGACTCTCTGCGTTGGCCATGAGACGAAGGCGGTAGCGCAATTGTGGTTCAATTTCTGAATGGATGATCCTCGTCTCTGCGTGGCCCGCTGCTTGTCGGTGGGTTACAGAGGGACGTATTTTTTCTTTCGAGCATTGCCAGAAGATTAATCCTTGCGCATCCCTGTTCACGCCCACACCTCGGGGGTGGGGGGATATGCTGCGCCCAAGCTCAAAGCCGGGATATGCCGTGGCGGTTTGATGCACCATTACTGGAGATACCAATGCTTCGAGTTTCATCCACACTCATGCCCTTCGCCTTGCTTGCCACCGTCGCGGTGGGGCAACCCGAACAACAAGACATCACATTCGAAAGCGAGGGTGAATCACTTGTCGGCACGCTGTACTTCCCAGAGGGTGACCAGGATCCGCTAGGCGTGCTCGTGCTGGGGCACGGGTCAGATCCTTCAACACGCGAGTCTGGACAGTTCTATCTCACCAAGGCCCTCGAACTCGGCTTCGCAGCGTTTTCATACGACAAACGAGGCTGCGGCGAATCGGGCGGCGAGTTCGTCTCCTTCTCCGTTGGAACCAGCGAAGAGAACTTCGAACTGCTCGCCAACGACATGGCGAGCGCCTTCGAAGCTGTCAAATCAATCGAAGACATCAACAACGATCTTATCGGCTTCATGGGCGGCTCCTAGGCCGGGTGGATCATGCCACTCGCGGCGTCAAAGCTCGATGGCCGCGTCGATTTCATCGTGAGCCTCTGCGGCGCTGCGGTTTCGGCCGGCGAAGAGGGTGCGCACGGCGAGTTTATGAATGAAGGCGGAACTCAGGAACTCACACCCGAGACCTTTAAAGAGCTCAACCGAAAGGCCGACGCCGGCCTCAAAGACTTTGATGGCGAACGCGCATTCGATCCGCGCGACATGCTGCGAACGCTCGAGACACCCATGCTCTGGGTGCTCGGCGGGCTCGACCCCGTCGTGCCCACCAACCCCACCCCGGTGTGCTGGCGGGCCTGAACAAGGAGCGGCAGGGCAACCACGACGTCGTGGTGTGGGCCTACTCGGATCACAACACCGCGAACCGCGTCAACGGCGGGTACTACAGCATCCCCGTCACCGCCAAGGCCTGGCTCGCGCACCGGGGACTCATCGACGAGGAACTCCCGGGCAGCTGGGGGGCGATCCCAAGGAGCCTGGACCTGATCGACCCCGAGCAGCTCGAGGTCCTGGAGGTCGCCGAAGGCTTCGCCAGAGCTCTGGCGGGTCGAGACGAGGAGCTGTACACCTCGCTGTTCGTCTCGCCAGAGGTTCCCTTTGTGAGCCCGATCCCCGCAAGGAACACCACCTTTACGCTGACAGCCCAGCGGTTCTACGGGATGATCTCATCGAGCCCGGAGGTGTTCGCCGAGGTGATGCGGGGCATCGAGATCCGGGTTGACGATGGGATGTTCGCGTACCTCTCGTTCGATTTTCAGGGGTACGACGGCGGGGTGATCTACAACTGGGGACGCGAGTACTGGGCGCTGGTCAAGACGGCCGAGGGCTGGAAGATCAGCTCGGTGACCTGGACCCAGAACATGGTCTCGCAGTACCGCTGAATCGGCCCCGTAGGAGACGACAAGCCCTGGAAAGGCTCTGGGCGAGCCGTGGGGGAGGAGCTGTGGGGGGAGGTGGAGAGGTCCGGATGGCACCCTGTCACACCCGGCTGCGCTTCGGTATGCTGAAGGGATGATCTCATCCTAGGCAGCCGCTCCCGCGGCGGTCCACCACCACTCCTCCGGGGCACACCGATGAAAAAATCTCAAACGACGACGCTCGCCGCGTTCACGATCTCCAGCGTGGTTCTCCTCGCCGGCTGCCAGTCTCCCAAGACCGACCACCTCGCGGTGGACGCGCCCAATGCGCAGCTCTTCGACGGCATGGGCGACCGGACCCGCCCGATCACGACGACCTCCCCCGAGGCGCAGGTCTTCTTCGACCAGGGCATGGCGTGGATGTACGCGTTCAACCACGACGAGGCGATCCGCTCGTTCGCCAAGGCCGCGGAGCTTGACCCCAACGCCGCGATGCCGTGGTGGGGGATCTCGGTCTGCGAGGGGCCCAACTACAACGACCCGATGATGACCGACGATCGCAACGCCGCGTCGTGGGGGGCGCTGCAGGAGGCGCTCGCCCGGCTCGACGGCGCGTCCGACCTCGAGCGCGCGTTGATCGGAGCGATCGCCGAGCGGTACGACAAGCCCTTCCCCGAGAGCCGGACTCATCTGGAGGAAGCCTTCGCCGCCGCGATGGGCGAGCTGTGGGAGCAGAACCCGGACGACACGCTGGTCGGGGCGCTCTACGCCGAGTCGCTGATGGTGCAGCGGCCATGGAAGCTCTACACCTCCGACCGTCAGCCCGAGCAAGACACCCCCGAGATCGTCGCCACCCTTGAGCGGGTCATGGCGATCGACCCGGGCAACGCGGGCGCGAACCACCTCTACATCCACGCGGTGGAGCCGAGCACCAACCCGGACCGCGCGCTCCCCGCGGCCGACCGGCTCGGCCTGCAGATCCCCAAGGCCGGGCACCTCAACCACATGCCCTCGCACATCTACATCCAGACCGGCCTGTGGGACAAGTCGATCGAGATGAACGCGCTGGCGATGGTCAGCGACGGCGAGTACATCGAGCGGTCGCCCGAGCAGGGCATCCAGTACATGTACCAGGTGCACAACGCGCACATGCTCGCGTTTTCCGCGATGATGGCCGGCCGCGAAAAAGAGGCCATGGACGCCGCCCGTGCCATGTGGGAGACCATCCCCGAAGAGGTGCTGCTCGGTGTGGCCCCGTGGGTCGATCTCTGGATGACGTCGGTCTACGACGTGCACAAGCGGTTCGGCCGGTGGGATGCGCTGCTCGCCGAGCCCGGGCCGCCCGAGTATCTGCCCATCACCACCGCCGTGTGGCACGCGCACCGCGCGATCGCCTACGCGGCAAAGAAGGACCTCAAGAACGCGAAGATCGAGCAGGCCCTGTTCGAAGAGTCGTGCGCCGCGATGCCCGAGGACTCGGTCTGGGGCGCCGACCCGACGTACAAGATCCTGGACGTGAGCCGCAACTTCATCGCCGGCGAGATCGCGTTGCAGCAGGACAACTGGGACGAGGCCGCCGAGTGGCTCGAGGCGGGTGCCGCGATCGAGGACGTGCTGGGGTATGGCGAGCCGCCGCAGTGGCTCCAGCCCATCCGCCACACCCTGGGGGTTGTCTATCTCAAGGCCGAGAAGTTCGAGGACGCCGAGCGAGTCTACCGCGACGACCTGAGCCACTGGCGTCACAACGGGTGGTCGCTCTACGGGCTGGCCCGTGCCCTTGAAGGGCAAGGCCGAGACTCCGAAGCCGCCGAGATCATGAAGCAGTACGAGGCCGCGTTCGAGAAGGCGGACGCGATGCACAAGACCAGCTGTCTGTGCGTCCCCGAGGCCTGAGCCACGCCCGGGCGGGTGTCGGGTATCATGCCGCGCGCCATTCGTTCCCGGCGATCGGAATGACCAACCCGTGAGACCCAACCCGTGAGACCCGACGCCGCGCCCAACCGCTTCCCCAAGCCCACAAGGCCCGAGCGAGCCGATCTTCATCGGCTCGCCCGGGCCTTCGGCGTGCAGACGGCGTACCACTCCGGGCTCACCGGCCACACCGAGGCGTCCGACGAGTCGATCACCCTGACCCTCCGGTCACTCGGCGTCGCCCTGTCGGGCCCGAGCGACGCGGGCGAGGCGATGGCCCGCGCGATGGACGAGCGGGCAAGGCGCCGGCTCGAGCCCGTCGTCATCGGGTGGGTTGGGGGCAAGCCGACCGCGTCGATGCGGCTCACGACGACCCGCCGAGGCACGCCGATCGCCTCGGGGCGGGTCCGGGTCGAGCTCGAGACCGAGGCCGGCGAGGCGTTGCGACACGCGGTCCCGGTGAATGAGCTGAGAGTGAGTCGGCGGCGCGAGGCGGACGGGCGTGTCGCGTGGCTCGCGACGGTGCCCCTGACCAGGGCGGGCGCAAAGCTCGACGCGGGGTACCACACCCTGACCGTCTCGCACGCGGGCGACTCGTTTACAGCGATGCTGGTGATCGCGCCCCGGGTGAGCTATCAGACTCCCGAGGGTGCGGGGGGTGCGGGGGGCGTGGGGGGGCGCGGGCTGGGCCTCTTCTGCCCGACCTACGCGATCCGATCGCCCAAGAACCTCGGCATCGGCAACCTGACAGACCTGCGCCGGGTGGGTGAGTGGGCCGCCGACCACGGCGCCCCGGTGCTCGGCACCCTCCCGCTGCTCGCGTGCTTTCTCAAGCCGGACGCGCTGCACGCGGCGAGCCCCTATTCCCCGGTCAGCCGCCTCTTCTTCAACGAGCTGTTCATCGACCCCGCCGAGGCACCCGGCCTGGGCTCGTGCGCCGCGGCCCAGCGCCGCATGGGTTCGGCTGCGTTCAAACGCCGAGCCGCAGCCCTCCGCGCCGACCGCAAGCTGGTGGACTACCGCAAGTCGTATCGGCTCATCCGCCCGGTGCTCGACGACCTGGCCGAGAGCTTCTTCGCAGCCGGCGGCAAGGGGTCGCCCGAGTATCAGGCGTTTCTCGCCCAGAACCCGCAGGCCGAGCGGTACGCCGCCTTCCGCGCGGTGTGCGACCGGCGGGGCACGCCCTGGGACCAATGGCCCGAGCGGATGCAGCGGGGCGACCTGGTGGCCCGAGACTACGGCCGCACCGACCGGCAGACGCACCTGTACGCACAGTTCGCGTTGCACGAACAGCTGCACGGCGTGGCCCGGTCGCTCCGCGCCCGCGGCGGCGGGCTCTACCTCGACCTCGCGGTGGGCGCCCACCCCGACGGCTACGACGTCTGGGCCAACCCGGACCTGTTCATGCACGGCTCAAGCGTCGGAGCCCCCGCCGACCCCACCTACACACGCGGCCAGGACTGGGGCTTCCCCCCCATGCACCCCGAGCGAGCGCGCCAGCAGGGCTACCGATACTTCATCGATTCGCTCCGCACGCAGATGCGAGTCGCCAGCACGCTCCGGCTCGACCACGTGATGGCGCTGCACCGGCTCTTCGTCGTGCCCGCCGGGCACGGCGCCAGCGACGGCGTGTACGTCCAGTACCGCGAGGACGAGCTCTTCGCGATCCTGAGCCTCGAATCACACCGCAACCGGTGCCGCGTGTTCGGCGAGAACCTGGGCACCGTGCCCCACGCCATCGAGCGGGCCATGACCCGACACCGCGTGGGCAAGATGTGGATCGGGCAGTTCTCGATGAACACCAACCCCAAGCGGGCGGTGAGCCCGATCGAGGGCAACTGCGTCGCGAGCCTGAACACGCACGACATGCCGCCCGTGGTCGCGTGCCTCGAGGGCTCGGACGTCCCGACGCGCGTGGCCCTCGATGTGTTTGACGCCAAGAACGCGCCCGGCGAGCTCCGGGGGCGAAAGGTCGTTCAGCGGCCGGTGACCAAGTTCCTGCGCACCAACCGCATGATGCCCGCGCGAGAGAAGGCCACGCCGCAAGCGATCGGGCAGGGGCTAAACCGGTACATCGCGTCGAGCGAGGCCGAGCTGATGCTGGTGAACATCGAGGACCTGTGGGGCGAGACGCACCTGCAGAACGTGCCCGGCACGAGCACGCAGCACCCCAACTGGCGACCCAAGCTCGCCAAGACGCTGACCGGGATCATGAAGGACGAGGACGCCGCGGGGCAGCTCGAGGAGCTTGCAAGGCGACGCAAGGCAAGGCCGAAGAAAAGGTGACGCAAAGAACAGCGAGCGTCGATCCTTGTCCCACAACAAGCCCACCGCACAAGCGGTGGGGCTCGGCCAATTGCTATCGCCGGTGCCACGGGTTGACCCGAAGGGCAACCCGTGCGCCTTTCAAGCCAGAACACGGCTTACAAGACAAGCCGTGGCACCCGGCGCACGAAAAAACCCGCTGATCGCTCAGCGGGTTCAACCAACACTTGGTTGGAATATCAATGGAGCCGGGGGGACTCGAACCCCCGTCCCGGTCGGTCAGGACACAGCTTCTACGTGTGTAGTCGCTACTTTAATCTCAGCCTTGGAGCGACTAGCGACAGTCTCTCCTTCGGCCCAGCCACTTGAAACCTCCTCGGTTGTGCGCCAAGAAGCGCCACACACAACCCAGCCCGATGTCATAGACTCCCCGCCCCATCGGGCGTCAGGCAGGGAGCCGACTGCGTAAATTTACGCGGCCATTGCGTACTGCGGTTCGGCAGTTAATAAAGTGCGTGCTTTTAACGAGGCCAGCACGCCCCTCGACACGCCACTGGGAACTTTCCCCCGACCGGTCGAATGCCATTTCGGCCCCAACTTGTCACGACCCGGATACTCACACAACGTACGGCTTTTAGTGAAACCGCACGAACCGGGCCAACGAATGGTATGCCTGACCCTCAGCCGGGCTGCCAGTTTCTTTCGGCACCCTCTCTCTTGCTCATTCTTGCTCATTCTGGGTCAATCCACGCTCGGTTCTGATCGTGGCTCGCTCAACAGCCAGCGCGATGGCTAAAAAACCCGGAGGCTCTGCGGATGTTGAGGTCTCACACGCTCGCAGCGATCGGTGTTCTTGCGATCTGCAATTCTTTTTCTCTCGCCGCCCCGCCGGTGCAAGTGATGGAATACGTGATCGACTTCGATCTTCCGACGCCGGGCGAAATCGATTCGCTCGGCTTCGGGATTAACGATCTCGGCGACGAGTTCCGATTCGTGTATCTCGCCGATCCGCTCGGGACGCCCGGAATCGCCTTTCGCTCGGCCACAGGATGGCAGTGGATCTTTGAGCCGCAGATCCAGACCTCGCCCGACGACGTTTGGACGTTCGATGGCAATGAGCAACCCTACGACGGGCGCCTTGTGATCGGCCGGCGCTACGAGCGAGTCGGTGACGACGAGGTCACTATAACCGAGAACACGCCCATCGAATCCGGCTACAGCGCCCGCGAGATCGTGACGCTAGCCGTCGATGATTGGATAGCGTTCAAAGGCAACGGCGGCTGGCACGCCAGCGCACTCGGGCAAACGGTCTGGCAATCCAACGAGCCATTTGTCAACGCACCGATCTATCTCGATGATCACGGCAGTGTCAGCGAGGTTGACCTCTCCTACTTAGACGACCCATTCATCGACCAAATCCTGCTGCACGATCTCTTTGACGACGGTTCATTGCTTATTTTTGTGCAAGGGTACGAGCTTGATTCCTACGAAAGAACCGGGCCAAAGGGGTGGTGCTGCTATGAGTCAGTCCACGAGTTCAAGACCAACGACCTTGGCGACTGGTTGGGCTACATTGAGTCCGACCAAGTGATATGGCAGCCATCGGGCCCCTCTGTAACCCCGCCCTTCTCGTTCGTCGAATCGCACTCCACATTCGTCCGAGTTAATTTCACGAATGCGATGGTCACGCGTGACGGCGAGATTGCCTTCGGCGCCACACTTGACAATGGCACCTTAGGCCTTTTTCGTGGGCCCGATCCCGATCCCGACGCTGACGCACTCATCGCCGATGCAGAGTCCTTCTTCGGGCGACCACTCCAACTCATCGCCTCGGTCCTGACCCTAGAACGCGAGCGATACCTCGTCGGAGTCTACCCAGGCCTAGCCGACCCCACCATGGTCGACTGGCACGTGGTCACGCCGTGCCCAGCAGACATGAACCGCGACGGCTACTTCGACAACGGCGACATCGGAGAGTTCATCACCCGCTACCTCGACGGCTCGATGCGCACAGACTTTAACAACGACGGCGTCCTCGACAACGGCGACATCGGCGAGTTCATCACCCAATTCTTGAAAGGCTGCTGAGCCATGACCACCCACCACCGATCCGCACATCGTTTGAGAATGATTTCATCAAGGCTCGCACCCGCCGCAACTTCCGTGCTTGCCCTGCCGCTTGCTCATGCCGGTCCCCCGGTCCAGTACGAGCGTGTTTCATTTATCGGCCAGACAATCGGCGGGCAGGTCGTCGATAGAGAGGGGTTTTATTTGGGTGATCACGGGCGTCTCTTCGCCACGGTGGAACCGGATTACGTGCCGGGAATCGGGCACGGGTACGGGTTGTACGTCCGAGACGATGGCGTATGGCGCGAGGTTCTTCCCTCAAGGAGGTATGACACAGGGGACGAATGGGGCGCGATTGGAAGGCCGTTAATTCTCGACGACCGGGTGGCCGTGGTCGCAAAACGCGGGCTGGACACCCCCGAGTACTCGGTTCGGGAACTGATGGAAACCCCGGAGGGAGATTGGATCGAGACGGAGGTCATCCTCAGAACCGCCTCGAAATGGATGCACAGCCTTCATCGCATCGGCTCGGCGTATCGTTGGACGGAGTCTGCGACACCCGGGTGCTGCACGAGCAACGATCACGTGATTTACCAGGCCGAAGGCGGCGAGCCCGTGCCCTTGCTGCGCATGGACGACGTTGTCGCGCAGATTGATTCGTATTATGGAACGGTCGTTGGCTCCTTCGTCGACACGGACAACCAGGAGCGAGTGCTTGTCTATATTTCAGACCGCAACGTTGCTTTTGGTGAAGCGAGCTTGTACCTCTGGCCGCTGGATGAGACGGAGCCTCCTGATTTTCTCGCGGGGCATGACACAGGTGACCAGGCGCCAAATGGCAGATTCGAAGCCGCGATCAATCAAGCGGGTGGCTTGCTCCTGCTTCGGGAACGATCGACGGGCAAGATACAGTGGACTCCACTGGGTGCCAGCCTGACGCCCGGGTTCGACGTCGCAACGGGTCCGGGCGAGGGGTTCAGGTCGATTCAGGGAGTGTCCTACGCTGCGGTCCCGTCTATCAATGAGGCGGGACGAGTGCTTTTTCATGCGGTGCGGGCCGACGGGGTCGCGGGCTTATTTATTGGGCCCGATCCTGAATCCGATTCGATCTGGCTCGAAGGGGATAGTCTTCTCGGCAAGATCCCGTCCATGGTATTTGTGAGCAATCTGTCAGAACGAGATCAATTCATCGCACGTATGCAATTGCAAGACGAACCGTGGTGGTACGCGGTCGCCACCATCTGCCCCGCGGACGTCAATCGTGACGGGATCATCGATAACGGCGACATCGGCGCGTGGGTCACCCTCTACCTCGACGGCTCGCTCCGAGCCGACTTCAACAACGACGGCGTCGTCGACAACGGCGATATCGGCGAGTTCATCACCCAGTTCCACGACGGGTGCTGAGTCCAGCAAAAAGAGTTCACAAATGAAATGCCCAACTCACACCAATCGCCCAGCGTTTCTCGCAGCGCTCGTTGGCGTTCTCATGGCCGCACTCGTGTCGTCGCCCGTACAAGCCGGCCCGCCTGTGCAATACGAGCGGATCGACCTTGTTGGCCAGTCGGTCGAAGGGGTCCTGATTGAGCGTGCCAACTACGCGATGGATGCCGCCGGCCGTCTGTACGTGTTTGCCGCTCCGAAATGGCAATCGGGCGAGTCGGTGAGCCGCGGGATCTACGTCAGAGAGAACGATTCCTGGGTCGTGGTCAAAGCCCCCGAGAAGTGGCAAGACCTCCTCGACTTTGGCGGTTGGGGTGCCAGATCCATTCGGGTTGTCGGGGTTGACAGGGTCGCGGCATACGCGGTGGGCGCCGGCCCTGAAGCCAAGACGATCCGCGAGTTCGAGCGAACCAAAGCGGGGTGGGTCGAGACAGAAATCTTAGATCTCTCAGGGACCACAGCCACGATCGAATGGATTGACAAATGTGGCGGAGCGTACTACTGGACTGAGCGTGATTACTCCGGAACCCCAATCGAACCCAAGCGGCTGATGCGACAGGGGGACACCGGCCCAGAGACCCTGACAACCATGGCGGCAACGCTGTCGCAGATTCCGAGTTACACCAACAGCGGGGATGGGGGATTTGCTGGCCTCATCGGGCCCGATCACGTGATGGTCATCTCGTCATGGGATTATGCAATGTTGTGGTATACCGCCTGGGGATGGGATGAGAGCACCGCGAACGTCGTTGGCGGATTCACGGTCGACGACATGGATTACTACTACGGCGGGTTCGACTGGGCGAGCACCGCCCAGGGTGGGCTGCTCTCCATGAATGAAGTGATCTCCTTGGGTGGGGCAGGAAACTCCATTCGTTGGCAGCCCGTGACCGGCGAGGGCACGCCCGCCTTCAGCGTGCCCGTGGGCGACGGGCATGGGTTCAACCGGCTCACCGCATTGAGCCGCGATTGGGAGCCCGCCGCAAACGATCGGGGAAGAGTCCTCTTCAACGCGATCCGGTCGGATGATCGCATCGGACTCTTTGTCGGGCCCGACGCGTTCAACGACGCCATTGCGCTTCAGGGTGACACGCTCTTTGGTCGGACGCTTAAGTTCGTTACCTGCGCAACGGCCCAATCGGTTAGCATGAAGCCACATCGGATTTCTGACCGGGACCACTTTGTCGCCGAGCTCGTGTTCGAAGACGGATCGACACAAGTCGCGGTCGCAACGATCTGCCCCGCCGACGTCAACCGCGACGACATCATCGACAACGGCGACATCGGCGCGTGGATCACCCTCTTCCTCGACGGCTCGTTGCGAGCCGACTTCAACAACGACGGCGTCCTCGACAACGGCGACATCGGCGAGTTCATCACCCAGTTCCACGACGGGTGCTGAGGCCTTGGCCGATCCCGCCCGCGGGTTATTCCGAATTGCCCCGCATCGGCTAGGCTTCTCCCATGAACATCAGCATCATCATCCCCGCCGCCGGCTCCTCGTCCCGCTACAACAACGATCCGAGCCGGGAGGGTGAGGAGCCCCGCTCCAAGCTCGACGAGGACCTCGCCGGCCGCCCCGTGCTGCAGCGAACCGTCGAGCTGTTCAACAAGCGCCCCGAGGTCGGGCAGATCCTCGTCGCCGGCCCGCACGAGAAAGAGGCCTTCGAGGCCTTCTGCTCTCGCCACGCCGACAAGCTGGCCATCCTCGGCGTCACCATCGTTCGCGGCGGGCCCACGCACCGCTACCAAAGCGTCCAGGCCGCACTCGCCCATATCAGCGACGACGCCACGCACGTCGCGATCCACGACGCCGCCAGACCGGGCACGCCCGACGAGATGCTCGACCGGGTCTTCGCCGCCGCAGAGCGGCACGCCGCGGTGGTGCCCGTGCTGGAGATCGCCGATACCGTGAAGAGGGCCGAGGCATTCGAGGTCGAGCAGCCCGCCGATCCACTCGCCGCGATCCTCGACCCCAAAGCCGGCAAGGCCAAGTCCGTGAGGGCCCGCCGGGTTCAGAACACCGTGGACCGCACCGGGCTGGTGCTCGCCCAGACGCCGCAGGTCTTCACCCGCGGGCTCATCACCGTCGCCTACACGCATCCGCGCCTGGCCAGCACCGACGACGCGGGCCTCGTCGAGCAGATCGACGAACCGGTCTTCCTCGTGCAAGGCGACCTGCGCGGCATGAAGATCACCACCCACCAAGACTTCCAGCTGCTCCGCCTCATGCTCAACCTCAAGGGCCCCAAGGAACGATCCAGCAACCACAAGTTCTGATCAACCGCGAGCATTCAGTCCGTCTGGGGTTCGATTACGCTCCACGCCATCCCGTCGGGGGTCTTGCCCGCCGCGAGCCGGCCCGTGACCTTGAGCGTCTCAAGATCGACCACCGTGACTCGGTCAACGTTGGTGTTCGCGATATAGGCGTGCCCGCCGTCCGCAGGGATCAGAATCCCGATCGGCACCGGCCCCTGATCGGGCGCGTCGCCGTCCTCTTGGCCTTGCCCCGGCTCGTCGGCCATCGCGATCCGAGCGACCGTCTCGCGGGTCTTCGCGTCGAACACCACCACCTCGCCACTCTCGGCGCAGCTCACCAGCACCCGCGTCCCGTCGGGGGTGAACTTCACCCGGATCGGGAACGCCCCACACTCGATCTGCTTCACGACCTCGAGCGTCTGGGTGTCGATCACGCTGACCGTGTCAGCCGCCCGGTTCGTCACCCAGACCTCACGCCCGTCGGGCGAGATGTCGATTCCCTCTGCCCCGGCCCCGGTCTCGATCACCTTCACCAGGTCGCCCCTAGCCACGTCGACCACGCTCACCGTGCCCGGTGCGATGTTGGCGACGTACCCCCGCTCCCCGCTCGGCGACAGCACCACCATGTGGCTCGCCCGCTGCCGCGTCGGCGCTCGGCCGACCACCTCGCCGCTCAACACGTTCACCCGCAGCACCTCGCTGAGCACCTCGGCCGTCACCACCAGGTGCTCGCCATCGGGCTCGAACTGGATCCCGTGCGGCCGGCAGGGCTGCCCCAGATCGATCGTCTTGGAAACCGTCATGCTCGGCAGGTCGATCACGGTCAGCGTGCTTCCCGGGGTCCGCTCGCCGTAGTCGCACACCACCGCGGTCTTCCCGTCCGGCGAGACCGCCGCCTCGTGCGGCCCGGCCCCCGTCGGCAGCGTTGCCAGCACCGACCCGCTCGCGCGGTCGATCACCGACGCGGTCGCGTCGCTCTTGTTGAGGACGATGAGTGTGCCGCCGGGCGAGGAGGTCGCCGCGGCGATCTCGGTCTGCGCCTCGGCCTCGCGTCCCAGCCCGTTCGCCAGGGTTGGCCCGGCGCCCGCGATCAGCCCGAGGGCGAGGGCGGCTGTGACAAGCCGCCCGGGCAGCGCCAATCGGCTCCGGGCTTGTGAGATCTGGAAGACGACAGGGTTGCGACGGGTCATAGCGGGGCCTCCTGAAGGAACCCCACCACGGGCTCCCTCAGACGGTCTACAGCCGACCGCCGCCCCGGTTTCTCAAACCGGGACTCGCCGACAACTCAGCCGCCCGTTGGCCTCAGTACCGCCGAACCACGCCCTTGACGATCCCCTGGATCTGGCAGAACTTCACCCGGATCGCGTCGAACTTGGGGTTCGCCGGCTGAAGCCGAATGTGGTCCGCTTCCTTGTAGAACGTCTTGAGGGTGGTGTTCCCGTCCTCGAGCAGCGCGACGACGCGGTCGCCGTTGCGGGCCACCTGGGCCCGCTCGAGCAGCACGATATCACCCTCGAGGATGCCCTCGTCCATCATGGATTCGCCCTCGACCTGCAGCGCGAACATCGAGCTCTCCGTGTCGATCCCGCCGAGGAATTCAGCCAGATCGATCTCGTCGGCCTCGGCGACCTTCTCGATCGGGTACCCCGCCGCGATCTTGCCCACCAGCGGGAACCGGAGCGGCCGATCCTCGTCGGGGACCGAGATCCCCTCAGCGATCGATAAAGAGCGTGCCTTGTTGGGCTCGCGGATCAAGGCGCCTTTTTTGATCAGCGCCT
Source organism: Phycisphaerales bacterium (assembly GCA_047620485.1). Classification (GTDB taxonomy): domain Bacteria; phylum Planctomycetota; class Phycisphaerae; order Phycisphaerales; family UBA1924; genus JBLHKT01. The sequence continues at coordinate 36,490 of JBLHKT010000004.1, forward strand.
CCACGTGCTCGAACACGGTGACCTTGCTGACGCCGATCTCGTCGGCGAGCTCCTGCATCGTCGGCGAGTACCCCCGCCGCACACGCGAGTCTCGGATCAGCTTCAGGATTCTCAGTTGCTTGGGTGTCAGGTTCATGATCTCGTGTCCCCTTTCCGGTTGTCAACGCACTGAACAGCAGGTCGATCCCCGTGCACGATCCCGTTGATCGCTCACGCTCGACCGCTCTAGGCCCCATCGTCAGCCCGCTCGATTCGAGTCGGTCCAACTGCCCTCGAATCTCACACAGCGCCTCGCCCTGTTCGCAGAACAGACGCTCCACTAGAGTGAGCAGCCCGAGCCGCTCCACCCCGATCGGCGACCCGGTCGCCTTTTCACACTCCACCGAGTCTGGGCCAGCCTTGGCCCGACGCCGTCGGATTCTGTCCATCAATCGCCACGCGTGCCCCGCTCGGAACTGTGTCTCGAACGACCCACCGGGGCCGAGCTGAACAAGCGCTGTCTGTGTGCCGGTCATCAAGGACCATCCCTGGTCTGGCCCGCTGCGTGACTGATCCTCAAGTCGCGAAGAACATGGGCCATGTAAAGGCTTACATAAGTCTGAGATGAACACTCAATCGACCTCAAGTGTTCAACCTGTCTCAGAGACCGGGCAGCTCCCGCTCGGTTTCTGTTCCATCGGTGTAGTATACCGATCAGAATCAGGAAATGCACGAACAAGATACGGTAAATATTCATACGGATAGAGTATTCACCCCAAAAAGAGGCAAAAAACAGGCCTCAAGGCACCATGAGTGGGCAAGAGAAACCAAAAAAAACCCAAATGTGAATGTTTAGCACTGACGCTCTAAACCGGATCCAGTACGCCGAACAACACCCAGCAGTTCGAGGTGTGTCACCGCCGCCCCGCACTCGGCCGCGCTCAGCCCCGTCTCGCTGATCACCTGGTCCATCGTCCGGGCCCCGGTCAGCGTTTCAAGCACCCGGCCCTCTGCCGATTCGGGTTGGATAAGGGTTGTTTTCTTATGTGCCTTTTCACCCTTGGGAGGCATTCGCATCCCCGACGGGCCCGTCCCAGTCCCCGCCGGATCGGCACCCAAAGAGTCCTCGCCGCTCGTCGTCGGCGTGAAGGCGCCGAGTGTTCCTCGGTCCGCGTGCCACCCCGATTGCTCGAGCACCGCGATCACATCACTCGGCGACGTCACCAGGTGCGCCCCGCCCTGCCTCAACAAGCCCAGGCTCCCCTCGCTTGCGGGCGAATCCACCCGCCCCGGCACCGCCATCACCTCGCGACCGTGGTCCTCAGCCGCGTGCCTGGCCGTGATCAGCGCCCCGCTCCCCTTGGCCGCCTCGATCACCACCACGCCCAGCGACATCCCCGAGATCAGCCGATTCCGCGCCGGGAAGTTCTTATAGTCCGGCTCCGTGGCCATCGGCAGCTCGCTCACCACCGCGCCCTGCCCGTCCGCGATCGCGTCAAACAGCTCCCGGTTCTCCGGCGGGTAGCACCGACCCAGCCCGCACCCGAGCACCGCGACCGTCCGACCCCCAGCCCGCAGCGCCCCGCGGTGCGCCGCCGTATCGATCCCCCGCGCCCCGCCCGAGATCACCGTCATCCCCGCCCGCGCCAGCGATCCGCCAAACAGCTCGGCCTGCTCGATCCCGTACGCCGTGCACGATCGACTGCCAACAATCGAGACCGGGAACCGGTCGGCCTCGTCGCTCTGGATCTCGCCACAGACGTACAGCACGGGCGGTGCCCCGGGCAGAGCGCTCAGCAGGCTCGGGTACCCCGGCCCCCCGACCGAGACGACCCGGGCCCCAGCCGCCTCGACCCGCTCCAGCTCGGCCTCAAACTCAGCCTCGTGCTTCTCTCGCCCGCCGGCGATCAACCCCGCCGTCTTGGGCCCGATGCCTGGCACCCTCGACAGCGCCGCGGCGCTCGCCCCGAGCACCCGGTCAGCGCTCCCCATCACCCGCATCAGCCGCGAGATCCGCACGGGCCCAAGCCCCGGGATCAGCGTCAGCCTCAGAAGCTCAGCGGTGCGTGCGTCCATCAGAGTCCCGTCCGCTTGGGTTGGGCCGGCCCCGTTTGGCGGTCAAAGCCCCAGTGGGGTCAGGGCCCCGGCTCGCCGGTGTCTGGTTCTGTGGTGTTTGGCTCCGCCGGCTCGGGCACCGCCACATCCGTCGGCGAGTATCGCCCACCCTTCTCGCCATGGTCCAACGCCCGCACCCAGACCCGCGTGCCCGGCGTGGGGGGCTGGTCTGTGCGCACGGCTTTGTCCACCACCTGCTGCACGAAGATCATCCCCGGGTCGGGCCGACGCACCGTGAACAGCAACCGGGGCCCGTCCCGGCTCGCCTTGGTCGTGTCAAACTCAAGCCGCCACCCCGGGTTTGGGGCTTGCATCGTGATCTCGATCACACCGCTCGCCCCGTCCAGGCTCAGCGGCGGGGTCTGCACCACACGGTTGGGTGCGTACACGCGGGGCGTCCCGAAGCACCCGCCCAGGCCGCCGCCCACGCACGCGAGCAGCAGCAACCCCGCAACCGACCTTCTGGTCAGGTGCGTGTCTCGAATCAATCGTCTCAGACTCGCTGCCCTCATACGCTCCTCCGTGCCTGGTCCACCGACGAGCCTACCCCATGAACCACCCGAACGCGAGCCCGGCTCGGGCTCCATCGACACGACCTCGCCGCTCGGGTTCCTGGCTCGGTGGCGGGCGGTCGCGACCGCGGCCCGCGATTGGCCGCCCTCGACCCGGGCGTTTGTCGGGCTGACCGGCCTGGCGTTGCTGCTCGCGTTGATGCTGATTTTGCCCCCAAGCGGGCCCGCGCCGATCCCCGCAGCCCCGGTGCTGCTCGACGCCGAGCCACAGATCCGGGTGCGAATCCTGCGCCGCGTCACAGAAGCGAGCCTCGCCAGTGACCAGAGCCTTGTTCTCGTGGATCGGCACGGCGAAACACACACGGTGGCGTCCCCCGTCACGCTCACCATCGAGGGCGGCGAGTTCACGCTCACCTCGCCCGACGCCATCCTCCGGTTCCCCATCGCCGAGCCGCTCGAGTTCGAGGCCGCCCGCTTCGCGCTCAACCCCGGCGCCCCCGGCTCGATCACCCTGCACGCCCCGCTGCGGGTCTATCCCGCGATCAACGCCCCCGACCGGTTCGACGTCGTCGCCCGGCTCCCGATCGAGTCCTACCTCCCCGGCGTCTTGGCCGGCGAGCTCTACTCGCACTGGCCCCTCGGGGCGTTCAAGGCCCAGGCGGTCGCCGCCCGGAGCTACGCGCTGCACGACCGCGAGCTCGCCCAGCGCTCGGGGCGAAACTGGGACGTGCAGCGCGGCACACGCTCGCAGTCCTTCGTCGGCGAGACCTCGCTGCAGGTCGCGGTCGATGCCGTCGAGCGGACTCGTGGGCAGGTGCTCACGTTCGAGGGCGAGATCCTCCGCGCGTACTACTCCTCAAGCATCGGCGGGCGGGCGGCCTCTGCGGCCGACGTCTTCCGATCCGACGAGGGGTACGAGTTTCACCACGCCGACCCGATCCAGGCGACCGAGCGGGAGTACTTCGACCAAAGCTCACCCACGCACCGCTGGCAGCGAGAACGCAACGTGATCGATCTCTCAAACCGCATCCGCGCGTGGGGCCGGGGCCGCGACCACCCGGCGAAGGACCTCGTCCGTCTGCTGCATCTGAGCGAGTCGGCGCACAACGCGGTTGGTCGGCCGACCGTGTACACGCTCGAGGACTCCCGCCGCAACACCGCGACGATCACCGCCGAGCAGCTCCGCGTCGCGTGCAACTACACCGGCGACGAGTTTGCCGAGCTCGCCTTTGCCGACCGCGTGCTCTCGAGCGACATCGGGTTTACGATCCTGGGCGACACGGTCAGGATCCTGGGGCGCGGCTACGGGCACGGCGTGGGGATGTGCCAGCACTCCGCAGCCGAGCTCGCCCGGCGGGGCGAGCCCTACACCGCCATCCTGCACCGCTACTACCCGGGCGCACAGATCGTCCGGTGGTACGAGTAAGCGGCAGCACGAGTGGGGCCCTTCGAGCGGGCTCAGGTGATGACGTCGATCAGGCGGCCCGTGCCGGTGTGGCGGACGGCGGCGGTCTTGGGCTCGGGGGCCTTGGAGACCTTGGCCGGCGGGGGCGGGGCGTTGGAGCCGGGGTGCCACGCGGTCAGCACCTCGCCCAGCTTGGCCCACCCGTTCTTCGGGGCCGCGGATGCAGCCTCTGAACCGGGCTTGGTCTTGGCGGAATCCGAGTCGGCGTCGCTCGCGTCTCGGGCGGCCTGACTGAGGCTGAACGTGTCGGTCTCGCGGGCGATCCGGTTGGAGCCCTCGAGATAAACATCAAACGGCACGGTCCCCGGCAGCGGGTGAAACCCACTCCCCGCGTCCTGAGCACGCGTCGGCTCGACGCGGCGGTCGCACACCTCGGCTGGCACCGGGCGGGGCTCAAGAGGCATGGATTGGCTGACTTCGAGATCCATCACACAACACCTGGCGAGCCGGGTGCCACTCTGGGCCGCCCGAGAACAACCCCCGACCAGCCCACGCAGCGGGGGTATTCCCCTCGCGGGGCCCCCGCGGGGTTCCGGTTATGTGGGTGTGTCGCTTGGGAACCACGCGGTGTGCGGCGTAGACTCGACGCTTGCAAACCAAACTCCTCGATTTCGAACTGCCCCGTGAGCTCATCGCGGTCGAGCCCGCCCTGCCGCGGGTCGCGGCCAAGCTGCTCGTCTGCTCCCGCTCAGACCCCGCCCGCATCGAGCACCGCCGCATCACCGAGCTGCCCACGCTGCTCGAATCCGGCGACCGCCTCGTCTTCAACTCCACCCGCGTGCTCCCGGCTCGGCTGCGCGGCGTGAACCGAGAGACGGGCGGCAAGGCCGAGGGCCTGTTCCTGCAGGAGGACGCCCCGGTCGAGGGCAAGCTCCGCTGGCGGGTGCTGCTCAAGGCGAGAAGGGCCAAGGTCGGGCGTCGGTACGGGCTCACCGCCCGCGACGACACGCAGACCCGCATCGAGATCGAACTGCTTGAGCCGATGGCCGACGAGCCGGGCGGGTGGCACGTCGAGGTGGTGGACTGGGCGGGCGAGCTGTTCGACACGCACGGCATCCTGGAGCGGTGCGGGCTGACGCCGCTGCCGCCCTATATCCTCGGCGCGCGCAAGGACCGCGGCATCGAGCACACCGACGCCGAGGACCGGGACTGGTATCAGACCGAAATGGCCCGCGACGCGGTGGGCGAGGGCGAATCTGGATCACATGTCGATGGCTCGGTCGCCGCGCCGACCGCCGGGCTGCACTTCACCACCAAGCTGCTCAAGCGGCTCGACGAGGGCGGGATCCACCGCTCCGAGGTGACGCTGCACGTCGGGGCCGGGACGTTCAAGACGATCGAGACCGACGAGATCGAGGCCCACCCGATGCACGCCGAGCTCTGCTCGCTGGCGCCCAGCGGGGGCGAGGCCCTGGCACACGCGGCGGACGCGGGCAGGCCGGGACGGGTGATCCCGGTCGGCTCGACCAGCGCCCGAACGCTCGAGAGTTTTTCACGCGCCCGCGCCGACGGTGCAGATCAGGCCGACTGGATGAGCACGCGTCTGCTGATCACGCCGGGGTACGAGTGGCAGGTCGCCGACGGCTTGCTGACGAACTTCCATCTGCCCCGGTCCACGCTGCTGGCGATGGTCGCCTCGCTGCTCGGGCCCGATGAGTCGGGCGTGGAGCGGCTGCGGGCGCTGTACGCCCAGGCTGTCGAGCACCAGTACCGGTTTTACAGTTATGGGGACGCGATGCTGATCCTGCCCTGAGCGGGCAAGCGATCTGGCCGACCTCGGGGCCGCCTCGGGACAGCCCGTGCACAGAATGGACGGATTCGGCGCGCGGTTGCGTGCGGTGCGTGGGCCCGTGACAATCTGTTCGGAGAGCGCCCGGCCCGCCGATGAAGTGGCCCGAGTTGAGCACAACAGGGCTGACCGACGGAACGGAGTCAGGGTCGCATGGAGCTTCACACGCTGATCGATGGGCTTCCAGTCACGGTGATCCGTGGCGAGGCAGCAACCCTGCGCGTGTGCGATCTGACCGATGACTCTCGCACCGCCGTGCCCGGCAGCCTCTTCATCGCCCGGCGGGGGCACGACCAGGACGGTCGGCAGTATGTCGAGGCGGCGATCGAGTGCGGCGCCGTCGCGGTCCTGACCGATGACCGCGAGCTCGAGATGCCCGAGCGGAGTCGCGCGATCGTCCTGTTCACCCAGGACGTGCCCGGCGTGACCGGCCGGCTCGCCGAGCGGTTCTATGGCGAGCCATCAACCCGGCTCACGCTCGTCGGCGTCACCGGCACCAACGGCAAGACCACCGTCGCCCACCTGGTCCACCAGATCCTCAACGACCTGGGCGAGCGGTGCGGGCTCATCGGCACCGTCGAGATCGACGACGGACGCGAGACCGCAGCCGCGGTGCTCACCACGCCCCCCGCCGTCGAGCTGAGCCGATCCCTGGCGACGATGATCGAGGCCGGGTGTGTCGCGTGCGTGATGGAGACCTCGAGCCACGCGCTCGATCAGCAGCGGGCCGGGGCGCTCGCGTTCGATATCGGCGTCTTCACCAACCTGACGGGCGACCACCTCGACTACCACGGCGACCTGGAGACCTACGCCCGCGCCAAGAAGCGGCTCTTTGACCGGCTCGGGCCCGACGGCGTCAGCGTGGTCAACACCGACGACGCCCGCGGCGAGCAGATGGCGGGGCCCAACCCATCGCGCTGCAGCCTGGCCGACCCCGATGCGGACTGGTTCGCGAGCCTCGAGCGCGAGTCGCTCGACGGGCTGACGCTGAGCCTCCGTGGGCCCGAGTACGAACTGCGCGCCAGGGTGCCACTGATCGGGTCGTTCAACGCGATGAACACGCTGCAGGCGGTCGCGGCGGCCGACGCGGTGCTTCAGCGATTGGGGCACGAGCCGGGCGCGCGCCGGGCGGCGATCGAGCACGCGTTGCCGCGGGTTCAGGCCCCGGCCGGCCGATTGCAGAACGTCTCGCAGCCGAGCGACCCGGCGGTCTTCGTGGACTTTGCGCACACCGACGACGCGCTCGCCAGTTCGCTCGCGGCCCTCAAGCGGCTGGTCCCAGCCGGCGGCAAGTTGCGCGTCGTCTTCGGGTGCGGCGGGCTCAAGGACACCACCAAACGACCCCGAATGGGCAAGGTCGCAGCGGGGCTGGCCGACGTCGTGATCGTCACGAGCGACAACCCACGCACCGAGTCGCCCAGCCACATCATCTCGCAGGTGATCGAGGGGATCGACCCGATGGACCGGGCGCGAACGACCACCCACGTGGACCGCGAGCCAGCGATCCGCGAGGCGATTCTCAACGCGGACCCGCGCGACGTGATCCTCATCGCCGGCAAGGGGCACGAGACCGTGCAGGAACTCCCCGACGGGCAGGGCGGCGTGGTGCACCGCTCGTTCGACGATCGGCTGATCGCCAAGGAGATCCTGCGCGAGGCGAGGCTCCGGCGGGCGGACCCGGGAGCAAGCCCGGCGGGCTCAGGCACCGCAGGGGCCGCGCGATGAGCGAGCCCATCGGCGAGAACAGCATGCAGGGGTTTTGGACCTTCGAGAACCTCGCGGCGTGCGCGCGCGATGGGGCGACCGCGACGTGGGCCAGCCCGCCGATCGACGAGACGGCGCTGCGGTGCGGTGCGGCGATCGACGCACGCGAGATCAAGCCCGGTCAGGTCTTCTTCGCGTTGCCCGGCGAGCGGGTGGACGGGCGATCGTTCCTTGCCCAGGCGGCACAGAACGGCGCGGCGATGGCGGTCGTCTCGGCGAAGGGGCTTGAGCAGTTCGAGATTCCCGCGGGGCTGGCGGTCCTCGCGGTGGAGGACCCCGCGGTCTCGCTCGCGTCGATCGCGGAGCGGTACCGGAGGGCGATGAGCGGGCAGACCACGGTCATCGGCGTCACCGGATCGAACGGCAAGACGACCACGGTGCGCCTGATCGACGCGGTGATGAAGGGCGGCCACAAGGTCGGCACGCACGCGCCGAAGAGTTTTAACAACCACCTCGGCCTGCCGCTCACGCTGCTCAACGCGCGACCCGGCGACGACTACGTCGTCTGCGAGATGGGCACCAGCTCGCCCGGCGAGATCGGGTTCCTGACCGAGATCGCGATGCCGGATGTTTCGGTGATTGTCTCGATCGGGCGTGCTCACCTGGAGGAACTGGGGTCGGTTGCCGGCGTTGCGCAGGAAAAAGCCATGATCCTGCGGACCGACATCGCGCGGTTCACCGGTCAGACCGCGGTCATCCCCTCGGGCGTGCCCGAGCTTGCAGAAGCCCTTGAGTCGATGCGGCGAGATTCGAAGCTCGATGAGAGCCGGATGTCCGTGTCCACGGTCGGGGAGCGTGGCTCGCCGAGTCGGCGGATAACGGGCGTGGCGTGCGACGATCAGGGCGTCTCGTTCGAGCTGTGGGATCTGGATCGGTGCCTGCGGTACCGCGTCCCGTTGCTGGGCGCCCACAACGCGCACAACGCCGCGATCGCTGCGACGGTGGGGGAGCTTTGCGGCGTGGAGCCCGAGCAGATCGTCGCGGGGCTCGCGAGCGCACCGGGGGCGTCGATGCGGCTCGATCGGACTCTCGTGCCCATCGACAGCGGCGAGATCACGATCCTCAACGACGCCTACAACGCCAACCCGGACTCGACCCGCGCCGGCGTCCTAACGCTCGCGTCAATGTCGCTTTCCGGTGACGTAGTCGGCCGACGCGTCGCGGTGCTGGGCGATCTGCTGGAGCTGGGCGCACGGTCCGCGGAGTTTCACGCCGAGGTGGTGGGCGAGCTGATCGAGCATCTCGCGGGCGGCTCGCTCGATCTGGTCGTGCTTGTCGGGCCCTGCTTCGCGGCGGCGCACGCGGGTGTTTCGGGGGCGTTGGCGGAGTTGGGGGGGGGGGCGGGGTGTCTGGTGAGCCTGCCCGATCCGAGTGATGAATCGATTGAAGCGGTCGCGGGGCTGCTTGGCCCGGGCGATCTGGTGTTGCTCAAGGCGTCGCGTGGGCTTCGGCTCGAGCGGCTGATGGACGTGCTGGGGCGGGTGTGCCGATAGACTCGTGACCGCCCGATCTTCGCCGGAGGTTCTTCTTTCCCGATGCTTTACCTGCTGATCAGTTGGCTGCGTGACCAGCTCTACGACTACTGGATCGACCGCGTGCTCGCGGTGTTCGACCAGGTGCAGTTCCGGGCGCTGCTGGCGGCGGGGCTGGCGTTCGTGATGGTGGTGGGGCTGGGCCCGATGACGATCCGCCGGCTCAAGGCGCTCAAGATGGGCGACTCGGGCGAGACGGACGCCGAGCCGCTCAAGACCCACGCGGCGAGCAAGGCCAACGTGCCCACGATGGGCGGGATCCTGATCTGCGCCGCGATCATCGTCTCGACGCTGCTCGTGGCCGACATCCGCCAGTTCGTTGTGCAGCTCGGGCTGGTCGTGGTGGTCTGGCTGACCGTGGTCGGCGGGGCGGACGACTACCTCAAGATGACCGCGCTGCGCCGAGGCGGCGGGCGGCAGGGGCTCTACGCCTGGGAGAAGCTCGTCTTCCAGCTCGGCATCGGGCTCCTCGCCGGGTTCTTCCTCTACAACCACGGCGACTCGCCCGGCGCTAACGACCTGCAGCACGTGCTCAACCTGCCCGGGCAGCGGACCTATCAGCCCGGCGGGCACGGCATCGCGCCCGGGCTGCTCTACCTGGGCCCGGGGCTGTTCATCACGATCAGCATCCTCATGGTCGCGGGCATGAGCAACGCGGTCAACATCACCGACGGCATGGACGGGCTCGCCGGCGGGATCTCGGCGATCGTCGCGCTGGGGCTGGTGATCCTGGCGCTGGTCGCGGGGTCCGAGACTCTGTCGCAGACGCTGCTGGTGCCGCACGTGCCGTTCGCCTCAGAGCTGGGCGTGCTGGGCGGGGCGATGGGGGGCGCGTGCCTCGGGTTCTTGTGGTGGAACTGCTCGCCGGCCCGGGTCTTCATGGGCGACACGGGCTCGCTGGCGCTGGGCGGGCTGATCGGGTATCTCGCCGTCGCGCTGCGGCAGGAGATCGTGACGCTGATCATGTGCGCCGTCTTCCTGCTCGAGATCGGCTCGGTCGTGCTGCAGGTCGGCTTCTTTAAGTGGACCCGCAAGCGGACGGGCACCGGGCGGCGGATCTTCCGCGTTGCGCCGTATCACCACCACCTGCATCTGGGCGCGTGGACGGAGAGCCAGGTCGTGGTGCGGCTGTGGATCGTCGCGATCTTCGCGTGCATCCTTGCGCTGGCGACGATCAAGCTGCGGTGAGCCGCGAGGTCTTCGTCGGGGTGCCACGGCTTGTCTTGCAAGCCGTGTGCCTCTGGCCGTTCGGACACGGGTTGCCCTTCGGGTCAACCCGTGGCACCCGGAGTTGGCGGGGAGGCTCCGTGGTTCTCGACGGATCAGTTCTCGATGACTCAGTTCTCGATGACCAGGGCCGCCGACCGCAGCAGCACCCGGTCCTGCACCGGGCCCCGCTCGCCCGCGTCGATGCGGATCACGAGGCGGACCGCGTCGTCGGGGAGCCTGGCCCGGAGGGTGTCGGTCGCCGAGCCGTGGTCGAGGTTGACGGTCGCGAGTGACTCTCGCTCGCCGCCGGGTCGTTCGATGAGCAGCTCGACGGAGACCTCGGACCACTCGCCGAACGCGACGGTCGCGTCGGCACAGAACCAGGTCGCGCCCGCGGGCAGGTCGTAGACGGCCTCCATGGGCCCGGGGAAGTCGATCCAGCGGAGCCCGGCGGGGGCGCGGCGAGTCGAGGCGCTGGGCGGCGGTGTCCAGCGACGACCGCCGAGCGGCGCGTAGCTCCGCAGTGACAAGGCCGCCATGGGCAGCAGGCTCGCGGTTTGGTTCACGGGCCGGATGGCCCGCAGGTCCTCGCGGTCCACGACGAGCCTGGGGCTGGAGGTCTGGGGGTTGTGCCCGGTGAGCTGCAGCTCGATCGAGAGCCTGCCGTGATCGGTGGGCGAGATCGAGCGGGCCCCGACGACCGAGCCGTCGGCCAGATCGACGAGCATGACGGTCGCCGGCTCGCTCGGGTTGGCCAAGGTGATCGACGCGACGCGGTCGAGCGGGACCCGGGTCGAGTCCACGATGACGGTATCGCCGATGGACTCGATGAACCCGGTGACCGCGTCGCCGTTGGCCAGGCGGACGGTGTCGTCGATGTCGCTCACCGTGTCGGCGGGGTCGGACCAGAAGATGAGGGCGCGGAGGGACTCGAGCGGGATGCCCCACTCGGTGCCGTCGGCGAGGGTGACGTCGAGCACGTCCGGGTCGGCGCTGGCCGGGGGTGTGGGCCACACCCGGTGCCGCTGCCCGTCGGCGAGCACCGCCCACCCGACCAGGTCGGGCCCGGGCACCTGGGCGATCTGCGAGGTCAGCCCCTCGACGCCGTCGCGCCGGGCGACGAGGATCTGATCCCACCCGCGCAGCCGCGGGATGTCCAGCTCGTCGAGCACGACCACGCCGGCGGTCGAGAGCGTGCGGGCCCGGACGCTCTCGCTCTGCAGCGTGGGGCTGAGCAGCCGCAGCTCGATCGGGTTGCCCTGGGCGATGGCTGGTTGGGCCATCCCGAGCATCGGTGCAGCCACCCCAAACAGCACGCGAGCACACAGCGACAGGGGATGGATCATCGGCGAAGGTCTCACTTCTGGAATATCGGCAGATAGCGCTTGGGCATCTGCAAAACAATGAGGCTCATCGCGGTGCCGTAGGCCGGGCCGACGCTGCGGTCGGCCCAGCTGCCGTCGTCGTTCTGGCTCTCGAGCAGCTCGGTGCGGATCGCGGGCCACCACCGGGCCCAGGCCTCGCCCCCGGCCAGGTAGTTCGCCTGCACGGCGTAATACTGCCCGTAGAAGTAGTGCGCCTGCAGCGGCTTGCCCGAGGCGGGCAGCGCCTCGCGGACGAGATACGCCAGCCCGCGGTCGATCGCCTCGTCGGTGTAGAAGCCCGCGTAGAACAGGGTCGCGACGCCCGCGGCGGTCCGGGGCCAGGCGCTGGCGCCGCCCTCGATCTGATACTTGAACCCGCCGTCCACGTTCTGGCACTGGCGGATGTACTCGACGGCCCGGTTGATGGTGTCCGCTGAGACCTCGATGCCCGCGTTGCGGGCGCTGCGCAGCGCCATCACCTGGCAGACCGTGACCGAGGCGTCCGCGTCGTAGGGGACGGGGTTGTACCGCCACCCGCCCTCCTGGTTCTGGCTCCGCTCGATGAGGCGGACGGCCTTGACGAGCGTCTCGTGGATCTTGCGGTCGCGGGCCGAGGAGGCCCCGCCGGTCATGCCGTAGACCTCGCCCAGGAAGAGCGTGGCGAACCCGTGCCCGTACATGGGCCCGTTGGCCGAGTCCGAGGCGATGAGCCCGTTCTCAGCGGCGTTGGCCAGCACGAAGTCGATGCCCCGGTCGATCAGGTCGCCGTACTCGCCGCGCCCGGGCACGTGCCCGTCGGCCATGAAGGCCAGCCCGGCGACCGCGGTGATCGCGACGTTCTTGCCGTATCGGGCGCCGTCGAACGAGCCGTCGTCGGCTTGCAGCTGCGCGAGGTAGGCCAGCCCGCTCGACACGGCCGCGTCGAGCTCAGCGGTCATCTCGCCGACCAGCGGCGCGTTGGCCGCCCCGCCGTCCTCGGGCTCGCCGCTCACGGGCGGCGGGGAGGCCGCGGGCTGCGCCAGCGCGACCGATGGCGTCAGAGTCAGCGGGGCAAGCAGAGCGACGCCGAGCGAGATGGTCAGGGTGCGTGCGGTGTGGCGGTTCATTGGTCGGCCTCCTCAGCGAGCCGCTGGTAGTACTTCTCGGTCAGCCGTTCATAGAGCGAGCTGTACTGGTCGGCCACCCCCTGCAGCAGCGCGCCGCGGAGCCGAGCGGGCAACGCGCCCCACGCCGCCCCGGCCGAGTCCACGTTGGGCCCCGAGTTCACGCCCGAAAGCCCCGGGGCCATGACCTCGCCCTGGTTGTCGCCCTCCCCGGGCTTCTGCTGTGACGACTGGGCCTGCTGCTGGCTTGGCTGCTGCTGTTGCTGCTGGGAAGACTGACTCGACGAGGAGCTGGAGTTCTGGCTCTGCTGCTGGCGGGCCTTGGCCTGCGCGATCACCTGATCGAGCCGCGCCAGCGCGTCGGCCTGCAGCCGCTGCGTCGCGACGCCCGCGTCGGCGAGCGACTCGAGCCGCGAGCGGCTGCGGTCCATCAGATCCACCGCGGCCTTGAACGGGTCGCGCTGCTCGCCCTCGCCGGTGAGCGCTCGGTGCAGCGAGTCGCCCAGGTCGGGGGCACTCGTGTTTGGGGCGATCTCGCCGGGCTCGGTCAGCCCGAGCAGCTCATCGAGCGACGGCAGCGGCTCAGGGTCACTGACAGCAGAGTTCGTCGGCTGAGCAACCGCAGACCCCGCCAGGGCGAGCACGCACGCCACGGCCGCACCACGCCGCAGCATGTGGGGCCGCAGCAAGCGGGCGAGCAACGGCGCACCGTGCTGTTGAGTTCCGATGGTCATCGCGAGTCCCCTTCCGCTGGCCTGTCTGCGTCTGCCTGATCGCCGCCGCCATGTTCGCCATCATTCTGTTCGTCGGTCGTGGGCGTCGGGTTCGCGCCTTCGGGGCTCGCGGGCAAGTCCGCGGGCGGGCTGTCGTTCTCGTTGATCTTGTCGAGCAGGCCTTGGGCGTTCTGCGCGACCTCGCGCTGCAGCGTCACCGCGTCGTCCAGGTCGATCGCCTCGCCCGTGTCGCTGGCCTGCTGGGTGAGCGCTGCCGCCTGCTCTTGCAGCATCCGCAGCACCTGCAGCTCGGCGAGCGGCGGGATCGCAGGCGGGTCGTCTCCCCCCGAGCCTCCGCCCCCGCCGCCCTGGCTCGAGGCGCTGTCCTGCTCGAAGCCCTCGCCCGAGTCCGGGTCGCTCGTGAGCGACGCGGCGAGCTGCTCGAGCAGCGCCGCGACGGATTCTTGCGAGCGGGTGTCTCGGGCGCCCGGCGATCCGTTGCGCAGCGCCTCGCTCACCGCTTCGCTCAGCGACGCGATCCGCCGATGCGCGAGCTCGAAGACCGGCGACTCGGTGATCGATTCGTAGTCCGTCGCGAGCTGCTCGACCCCCTGGGCGATCTGGTCCTGCGCGTCGGCGACCGCCCGCGCCTCAGCCCGCTCCCGCCGATCCAGCGCCCGCTCGATCAGCGGCAGCGTGTTCGCAATCGCGGCCCGTTGCAGCTCGGCGAGCCGGGTGTATTCCTGCCGCAGCTCAGCCCGCTCACGCTCGGCGGCTCGGGCGGCGGTCTGCTCCTCGGCCTGCTTGGCCTCGGCTAGCGCCGCCTCGAGATGATCCAGGCTCGTGCGCTCAAACCCGCGTACCCGGTCGGCCTGCGCGCCGTCAGCCCGCAACGCGGTGATCGCCCGCTCCTGGGCATCGCCGGCCCGACCCAGCCGCTCGGTGATGACCGCGACATCGCCCCCGCCCGAGGCGGCCTGCTCCGCAGCCGACATCGTCCGCTCGTAGATGCTCACCATGCCCGCGTCGAGCCCGTGGGCCGGGTCGCGAACGTCGTCCACCTCTTCGAGCCGGGTGAGGGCGAAGAGCTGGTCGTCCACGAGGATCTCGAGCGACTCGACGAGGCTCGCGAGCATGCGCCGCAGGGTCTCGTCACGGATCTTCTCGCCCTCGTCGAGCTGCTTGAGCGCGTCCTCGAGATCGTCGATCGCTTGCTGCTGCTGCTGCTGGGCCTGCTGCGTCTGGTTGTCGCCGATCTGGCCCGCGGCCTCTTCGAGCCGCTCGGGCAGCCGGGCACGCCGGGCGGAGGCCGCGGCCTGCTCGAGCGCCGCGGCCTGGGCCGCGTCGCGGTCCTGGAGCCGCTCGGCCGCGTCGGCCAGCTCGTCGATCGCTTCGCTCGCCCGCTGGGCCGCGGCCCGCTGACGGTCGGCGATCTTCTGCAGCTCGGTCCGCTCGTCGGCGTTGAGCTCGTCGAGCTCGCGGCCGAGCGTCTGCTCCTGCATCTGGGCAGTCTGCTCTTGCAGCTCGCGCTGGTCGGCCAGGAGTCGTTGCAGGTTCTGCCGGGCCAGCCAGCTGTCCTCGCCGCGGTCGAGCAGCCCGACCAGCCGCGCCAGGTCGTCGCGGACCTCCTGCTGCTGTTCCTCGGCTTCCTCGCGGTCGTCGCGGGCGAGCCGCTCGGCGGCCTCGTCGGCCGACTCGGTCGCGTCCTTCAGGATCTCCTCGCTCTGAGCCAGCAGGTCCTCGAGCGCGGGGCTGTCGAGCGCGTTCCGTTGCAGCCGCTCGGAGAGCCGGGCCGTCGCGTCGCGTTGCTGGTCGAGGCGTCGGGCCAGCGTGTCCTGCTGGTCGGCCAGCTCAGCCGCGGGCCGCTGCTCGTCGTCGCGGGCTCGGGTGCCCGTCTCGATCCGGGCCTGCTCCTCGTCGAGCCGCATCGCGGCGCGGCGGACCCCGCCCAGCTCGGCCCGCACCTGGTCGATCAGCGTTGTCTCGCTGATCACCCGCAGCACGCGAGGCCGCGACCGCGCGGTCGCGTGCGGCTCACCCGCGGCGCTGGCGAAGACATCCGTCGCGTCGGCGATGAGCCGGACCTCGTCGCCGGGCGCAAGCCCGAGGGGCGCCAGATCGATCGTCGCGGTCACCTCGGCGGCTGTCTGGCCCGCCAGCTCGGTGCGGCCCAGGAGGATCTCGCCGAGCCCGCCGCTCGGGCTTTGTAGGTCGCCAGCGGGGCCCTCGGAACTCGCGACCGGGAAGACCTGGGCCCACAGCGAGACCTCACGCAGCCCGAGGTCGTCCTCGCCCAGCGTGCGTACATCAACCACGGCGGTCGCGAGCACCTGCTCGTCGCGCTGCGGCTCGACCACCGCCACGGTGGGGGGCAGGTCTTCGACGACCTCGACGCGGTAGGACGGCTCGCCGCGTGTAATGATTCCGTGCTCGTCGGTGAGGATCAGCGGCAGCAGCACCGGGCTCTGGATCACGCCGGCGAGCGTTGCGCCGGTCCGCGCCGGGTCGGGCGCGATGCTCATTTCGCCCTCGATCGCAAAGCCGCGGGCCAGCTCGGTGATCGAGGCGACCGGCACCGGCTTGTTGAACTCGACGCGGAGGTTGACGTGTGAGCCGGCGAGCACCGGTCCGACCACGCCGCGCCCGTCGTGCCCGTCGCCCAGCTCGATCACGCCCGACCCGAACGCGGCGGCCGCGTCGAGCGAGTCGGCGTACGCCGGGAGGGTGATCGTCATCTCGCCGCGTGTCACGCGCGGCGGCTGCACGAGCCGAACGGTGCGTCGGCGGGTGCGGTCGTCCTCGGTCTTGAGGCGGTACTCGAGCGTGACCTCGCCGCTCGCGGCCTGTTCCTCGGTGACGCCCGGCTCGATGAGCCGCTCATACAGCTCGCCCTGGACCGCGTTCCGCGTCAGCCCGGTTCCCTGCGCGGTCAGCCGCACACGCTCCCAGGGCCGTGAGTCGTTGCCGACCACGATCCGGTACTCGGCCCACACCGGCGTCTCGCCCGCGGCCCGGTTCGTGCGCCGGACATCCGCCCGGATCGGGACGGCCCGGTCGATCGGGAGCACCGAGGCGCTGCCCACATGGGCGACGACTTGGCGTCTGGGCCACTCGGCCTGGGCCCAGGGCGCGAGCACCCGCGTCAGCCCGGTCTTGGCTGACTGTGGCTGCACCCACGCCAGCCCGGCGCACAGCACCAGCGTGGCTAAGGCTGCGAGCACCCACCGCCGCCCGACCGCGGCGTCCACCGCGCGGGCCACCAGCGCCGGCGTGAATCCCTGCATCGCCCGGGCGACCGCGGCCAACCGGATCGCGTCGGCCTCGGGGTCCGCGTCGGTCGCGTCGGCCAGCTCGAGCCCCGAGGCGAGCCGCCCGCGCCACTCGTCGCCCGCGGCCCGCTCGAGCCGCAGCGCCAGGTCGGTCGGGCTGGGCCCGAACCGCCACGCCGGGAGCACCCACCGATTCAAGAGATGCACGAGCCCGGTCAGCCCGCCCAGCAGCAGCACCCACCGGATCGCGGCGGGGAACCGCAGCACGAAGTCGATCAGGATCAGCCCGAGCAGCCCGAGCCCGAGCGTCACCATCAGCCGCCCGACCGAGCGCCACAGCAGCACGCGACGGGTGCGCGTGCGGACTCGCCGCAGCGTGTGGCGCAGCGACCGGATCGTGGGGTGTTGTGATGAATCGAGCGTGGTCAAGCGAGAGATCCGTCCCTTCTGTGGGCCCGCCGAGGCGTGGGCCCTGTGTGAGCGTACCGCGAAGCCCTACACGAGCCGCAGCAGTTTTCTTCCGATCCATTCCGTCGTCAGCAGCAGGAGCAACAGCCCGAACCAGAACGGGCGGTCCCAGAGTGTTCGCAGGTCCGGGGCCGCGTCGAGCACCAGCCGCCGGTTGGGCAGCCGGTCGGCGAGCGTGGAGATCTCTTCGGGGCGCAGCAGGGCCCCGCCGGTCTGCTCGGCGAGCTGCGCAAGCGATTCGTGATCCGCCGCGGGCTCGCGTCGCTCATCGCTGGGCCACCTCGCTTCGATTTTCGCATCGAGCCCCAGCCCAGACAGCGCCGCCCCGATCGGACGCGCCACCCAACGCCCAGCCTCGGGCGGCGACCAGACCGCGGCGTATCTCCGACGATCCGTCCCCGTCGGCGTGAGCACCAGCCGCGACGCGTTGTCCAGGGTGTCCCCCGAGCCCGGCTGCCCGATCTCGACCTCGACGGTGCCCGGGGCCGAGTCGATCAGCGATTGGTCCACCAGCTCCAGTGAGACCCGCACGCTCGAGCCGACCGCGGCCTCATCGGGCGTGGCCCGCAGCAGCGCCAGCTGCCCGACCCGCTCGACCCGCCCGCGGGCGAGCTGCCGCACGAGCGGGAGCCAGAAGCGTTCTTGCAGGTCCTCGCCGCGCCCGTAGCGCCAGCGCCAGGTCTCCTCGGTCGCGGTGTAGAGCGTTCGCCCCGCGCCGTAGCGCATCAGCAGCAGCGCCGGCGTGCCCGAGGCGAGCATCTCCGAACGGTCCAGCACCGCCAGATCGATGGGCACCACGCTCGCGAGCACCTCGGCCCCGGGCTTGACCAGCGACGGATCGATCCGCTGGGCCCACCGCAGGCGAGACCACCCGGTCGCGGGGTCGAGCAGCTGGCTGGGCCAGCTCAGCCCGTCGTCGGCCAGCGCGAGCAGCCCGCGCCGCCCCGCCTCGTCGGTGCGGGCCAGGATGACCTCGCGGTCCCACGCGGGGAGCCCGCCGTCGCCGAGCTTGCCCGTCGCGATGGGGAGCAGGTCGCCGATCGCGGTGCGTCCCCACGAGCCGATGGGCACATCGGGCCCGGCCATCCAGATCAGCCCCGCGCCGCGCTCGGCGATGTGCTCGCGCAAGGACTCGAGCGACGCGGCCCCGAACAGCTCGGGCCGCACGTCGCCGATGATGATCACGTCGAAGTCCGCCCACTCCGCAGCCGTCGTCGGCAGCGAGTCGAGCCGGATCTCGCCCTCCTGGATGAACCGCCGATTCGGCGAGAGCATCAGGCTCACGCTCTGCATCGTCGCCTCACGCAGCAGCAGCCCGCGGACATACCGGAACTCCCACCGCGGGTACCCGTCGATCTGCAGCACGCGGATCGGGCGGTCGGTCAGCGCGATCGTCAGGTCCCGCTCGTCGTTGCCCGGTTCCAGATCCTCGCCCGCGCGGCTGAGCCGAACCGCCCAGCGCCGGTCGCCCGCGGCCGTGGTGTTGGCCAGCAGCACGACCGACACCGCTCGGCGGCCCGCCCCGGGCGGCTCACCCCGGCCCGACTCGGCGATCACGGCCTCGCCCGATTCGAGCGGCTGGCTCGCGAGCACCTCGCCCGTTTGCAGGTCGATCAGCTCGACCCGCGTCGCGTCGATCATCGCGTCGGCGTCCTCGCCGCCTGAGACGCTCACCCGCGCCCGCACCGGCACGCGGTCGCCCGTGAACGCGACGGTCGGCGCGTCGATCCGGGTGATCGCCAGGTCGGTGGGCGGCGTGGGCGAGCCCATCGCCACAGCGAACACCGGGACCTGTTCTTCGAGCAGCCGGGCGCGAGACTCGGCGGAGACCGGGTCCGTGGTGCGGCCGTCCGTCACGAGCACGACCGCCGAGAGCGGGCGGCCCGCGCTGGCCCGCAGCGCGCCCGAGACCGCCGCGTTGAGCGAGGTCCGCCGCCCGTCCGCTTCGCCCAGCGACGGGCCCTCGTACGAGCCCAGCTCGTACGCGGTCGCGTCGAACCCGAGCCAGATCCGTTCCTTGGGCTCGCGGGCGGCGCTGAGCGAGGTGTCAAGAGCCGCGGCGACCTCGCGCAGCGCCTCGTCTCGCGTGCGGCCGCGCGATTCATCACGCACCGCCATCGAGCCCGAACGGTCGAGCAGGATCACCACGCGGTCGTTCTCGATGCGGGTGTTGGGGCGTTCGAGCCGAGGCCCGGAAAGCAGCCCCACGATCAGCACCAGCACCAACGCCCGCACCAGCACGAGCCCGGCCCGCCCCAATTTGGTCCCGCCCAGCCTGCGGTAGCTCCACCACCCGGCCAGCCCCGCCGCGAGCGCGACAATCGCCCAGCCCCAGAGCGGGATCGGGCGTTCAAACCCGAACCGGACGCCCGGGGTGCCAAAGCCCAGATCGCCGAGCCCGAACAACTTGTTGAGCAGTGTGTTCATCGCGCGCCCTCCACGTGGCTGGCCCGCCGCGCGAGCCACGTCTCAAGCACGCCCAGCGCCAGCGCGATCGCGAGCACGAGCCACCCGAGTGACGCGGGGGCGGTCGCGGCGGTGATCAGCCCGCCGGTGTCGCTCTCGCCCGTGCCCGTGTCGTCGAGATACGCGATCTCGTCGCCGGCCTCGCCGACCCACGCCAGCACCGCGGCCGGGTCGCTGGGGGTGGTGCTCGCGGCGCTGACATCCGCGTCCACGATCACCGACCCGGTCGCGGCGTCGCCCTCGTCGAGCACGAGCCACGCGCCAGCAGCCCGCATCGCGGGATCTGTGCGCACCGTTGCGTCTGCCCGGTCGCGCATCGAGATCGATGCGGGCTCGGTTGTCGGGTCCCATCGCTCGAGCCGGTCACCAAGCACGGGCAGGGGGGCGCCGGCGACAAGCCGCGTCGTCGCGTCGGCGGGCCCGACGCCCTGGCGGAGCAGCTCTTGCAGCAGCGGCAGCAGCAGCGGCCGCGCGGGCAGGTCGGTCCAGGCCAGGTCGATCGCGCTGCTCATCCAGACCAGCGTGCCGTCGTCGAGGTCTCGCGCGATCAGCCAGGGCTCGCCGCTCTGCGCTTCGAGCAGCACACGCCCCACCGGCTCGCCCGGAATGCTCGAACGCGGGGAGACCCACTTGCTCACGCTCACCGGCGCGAGCAGAAACTCCAGCTCGCCCGAGAGCACCGCGAGCAGCGGGTCGCGGCTCAGGGTGGACACCAGCCCGACACGCTCGCCCGCTCGCGAGGCCTTCGGCTCGGTGGGCCACGCCCAGAACGGTGCCCAGGTCGCAAGCTCGACCGCCCACGGCGTGGACTCGTCGCGGGCGCCGGGCGTCAGGATCGCCAGCCCGCCCCGCCGCACAAACCACCCGACCGCGTCCCACCCCGCGGCGCCGAGGCTCGCCGGCTCAAGGACCAGCACCGCGTCGAGCTCCGCGAGCCGGGCGCGGGTCGCGGATTCCGGGTCGAGCACGCGGGTGACGAAGTCGGTGTCCGCCGCGCCCAGCGCCAGGGCGGCCCAGTCGGTCGGGGTGAAGGCGATGACACCGCCCTCAGCGGCCCGCCGGTGGCCCAGCAGCCCGACCCGCAGCTCTCGGCGTGATTCGATCGCGGCGAGCCGAGTGTTGCCCGCGTCGAGCGAGTCTCGCTCGATCGAGGCCCGCAGCAACAGCCGGCCGCGCACCGAGTCGAGCTGCGAGGCATCGAGCGACACCGGCACCGACCGCTCGCGCTCGCCCTCGTCCCACCGCACGCTGACCGAGCCGAGCGGCACCTCGCGGACCGCGTCGTGCACCCGCACCACCGAGACCTGCTCGCCCAGCGGCTCGACGCCATCGCGGGAGAGATTCACCATCACGCGGCCGATGCCCCCGACCGCACCGCCCCCCATGCCGCCCCCGGCACCCCCCGCGCCGCTTGCTCCGCCCAGCACGACACGCCGATCAGGCGTGAGCGCCGTGATCGAGACGTTGGGCGCCGGGTCCGGGTTCGGGCTCGTCATCACGACCCGCGCCGTCTCGGGCAGCAGCCCCGTCAGGTTCTGCTCCGGGTCGATCGAGCCGGCCCGCCAGCCGCCCGCGAGGATCACCGTCATCGGCGGCACGCTCGTCGCGTTGCTCTCGCCCAGCCCCGTCGCGATCGCCGAGGCGAGCGTCAGCGAGCCGGCCCAGTCCGGCCCCGCGTCCGTCGGCTCGAGGCTCTCAAGCGTCCGACGAACCGAGACCAGGTCCGCGGTCGGCGGGCTCACGATCGCGCGGGCCGGGGAGCCAAGCCCGATCACCGCGACGCGGTCGCCCCGGGCTGGGTCGGCCTGTTCGAGCAGCTCGATGGCTCGGCTCGCCGAGGCCCGCAGGTCGGACTCGCCGCCGACGGTCGCGCCGCTGGCGATCGAGTCGTCGATCACCACGACGAGCAGGCGGCCGCCCTCGCCGGTTGCCGATCCGCCCCACATCGGCTTGGCCAGCGCCGCGCCGAGCAGGGCCACGAGCAGGCACCGCGTCGCGAGCAGGAGCATCTGCTCGAGGGTCAGGCGTCGCCGCCGCTTGCGGTAGGCCTCGAGCAGGAACCGCATCGCGCCCCACTTCACCGGCTGACGCTTGCGGCGAAGCAGCAGGTGGATCAGGATCGGGATCGCGATCGCGAGCAGACCGGCGACGAGGATTCCCGGGTGCAAGAAGCTCACGCGCACCCTCCCCGGAGCGTGTTCTTGGGCTCGGCTGTGGGTCGCTGCGTTCGCATGGTCATCCGTGATCCGTGTGATTCATCCGTGTCTGTCGTGCCCGCCCGTCGCCCCGGTCGGCTCAGCCGAACTTGCTCCGCTTGATGATCGCGTTGCGGTGCGCGACGAAGCTGGCCATCGGCGGGCCCAGCCAGTCGCGCGTCCGGACCTTCTGGTAATCGAACCCGAAGCTGAGGATCATCTTCTCCAGCTCCTTGTTGTGCTTCTCGATTGCCTCGAGGTAGTCCTTGCGGATCGCCCGCGGATCGACCCGCAGCGTCGGCTCGCCCTCGAGCCCCACGAACGGCGCGACGTCGTCGAACGCGAACGTCTCCTCGGCCTCGTCGAGCACCTGGAAGCAGATCAGGTCGTGCCCCTTGTGCTTGAGGCGGGCCAGCGCCGGGCGGAGCGTCTCCAGGTCGTCGAAGAAGTCGCTCACGAGCGCGAACAGGCACCGGTTGGTCACCTTGCCCATTGTCTGGTCCATCAGCCGACTGATGTTGGTCGGCTGATCCACCGGGTGCATGCTCAGCACGTCCACGATCCGCCGCCACGCCGATCGGCTGCTCGTCCGGTTCACGATCGACCGGATCTCCTCAGCGAACACCACCATGCCCACGCGGTCACCCTGGCTGATCGTGATGTACGCCAGCGCGGCGCTGAGCGCCGTCGCGTGGTCGAACTTGGTCCAGTTCGCGGTGCCGCGGACCGAGGCCGCCTCGCCCGTGCCGCTCGCGTCGGCGAAGCTCCGCGTGCCAAAGTCCATCGAGCCCGAGGAATCGCACAGCACCACCAGGTCCAGGTTCGTCTCCTGCTGAAACTGCTTGACCTGCAGCTTGTCCGTCCGGGCGTACACCTTCCAGTCCAGGTGCCGGATGTCGTCGCCCGGCGTGTACGGGCGGTGCTGGGCGAACTCGACCGACACCCCGGCATACGGCGAGCGGTGCTGCCCGCTCATCACGCCCTCGACAATCATTTTGGCCCGCAGCTCGAACGTGCCCAGCCGAGCGAGTGTCCGCGGGTGCAAATAGAGGTGCGGATCGACGTGGGCGCGGCCGGTGCCGCCGCCGACCGTCGAGGCAGGCCAGTTGGGGTCGCGCATCCCCCCGCCCACGCCCCCGGTGCCCGCGCGAGGGCGAGGGGTGTCCTTGCGAGCTTCGGGCTGGGCCTGGCTCTTGGATGGGCCATGAGGTTGTTCTGCGGATCCGTCCGGCATCAGAGCATGGTACCGGCTCGGCTCGGCGACGCCGCGGAGGCGTGGGCGGAATCAGGGGGTATCAGGGCTGAATTCGGCGATGCTCGGCTCAGCACCCTTCGAGGAACGCGGTGACGAAGGCGCCGAGGTCGCCGTTGTCGAGGATCCCATCCCCGTTGATGTCCGCCGCGGTGTCTCCCGTGAGGAAGAGGGCGATGAAGGCGGTGATGTCCCCGTTGTCGAGGAAGCCGTCGCCGTTGACGTCCGGCGTGCACAGATAGAGCCCGAGCCGGGCTTCGAGGTAGAGCACCGAGTAGTGCAGCCGTTCCAGGGGGGTGGGCTGGCCGCCGGTGGCGAAGAGCACGTACAGCGTGTCGGAATCGGCCACGCCGGGGGCGTCGGTCCGGAGCACGAAGCGGAGCCCGAGCAGCCTATCGACCGGGTTCACGGCCGAGTCGTACCGCACGTCGAGATCGGCGATGCCCTCGGGCGGGACGCTCGCGGAGAGGAGCAGCGTGCCGAGAGTGGACGAGCTGATGGCGGTCCCGCCGAACCGGGCCTTGATCCACTCGCCCGGGCCGAGCGGGTCGAGGATCACCTCGGTGCCCGGTTCCGGCGACAGGGGGGGGTTGTTCCACTGGAAGGAGCCGGTCATCTCGAGCCAGATCGAGTGGCCCACGAGCGGGCCGGGGTCGAAGAGGTCAAAGTCGGGCAGGACGCAGGTCCCGCCGCCGGTGCTGGCGTTGAATCCGAAGTGGTGGTGCTGCGCGTTGAAGTAGGGGCGCACGACGCCGTTGCCGTCGTCCACGCCGGTCGAGATATAGCCGCGGGCGTAGAGCTTGTTGTGCAGGACGAGGATCTCGAAGCGTCGGCCTTCCGTCGCGTGGGTGACCGAAGCGGCCAGGGCGAGTGCGAGTGTGAGTGCGACGGCCTTGAGGCTCATGATTCCATCTCCCATCGGAGTCCCGAGCGTTCGGTGATCCCGAGCGGCAGACCGAGAGGTCCTGTCCCGGTCTGCGTTGCCGGTGTGCGGGTCGCGGACGCACCGCTCAACTGGCCCGAACACCGCCGCTCCGACCCCGGTCAGCGCATTCTATGAGGGACGCGGGTCGCCACGCCACGGATTTGTAAAAGAACACGGGCCCGCCCCAGCGTGTGGAACGGGCCCGCGAGGGGAGTGATCGGTTTGGCCTCGGCGGCGGTTCCCGGGAGGTGGTCTGGGGTGTCGCGTGGGGTTCTCGGCGTCGCGGGTTCGGTCAGCCGACGATCACGTTTACAAGGGTGGTTCACAACGAGTAGCGGCTCTCAGCCGGGCTCGTTCTGGGTCGAGGCCTCAGCGACCGTTTCGCCATGGCTCGTGGCCCGGTCGCCCGACTGCTCGCCGCTGTTGAGCGCCGCTTGGTCGCTCGTGGTCGGCGAGTCCTCCTCCGCGACAAACAGGCTCTGCAGGATCGCAAACTGGTCGGCCTTCGCCTGAGACTTGAGCGTGTGGGACGCCTCCTCGAACGCCTCAGCCCGGTCCGCTGGCAGCCCCGGGCCCTCGCGGTAGGCGAACGAGTGGTCGCGGCCCTCGTGGAACGCGACCTGGGCAAACGCCTCGGCGTCCTTCTCTTGGGCTGTGGCGCACTCCTGCTCGCACAGCGAGCCGCTCTGGTCCTTGTCGAAGGTCTCGACGAGCACGTTCATCGCCTCGGTCTGCTCGAGGAAGAGCTGGCGGCGGGCCTCGAGCCTCTCAGCCGCCGAGAGCGTGTCGCTCTTGTCAAAGTCGAAGCGGTAGGTCAGGCTCGCGCGGTGCGACGCCCGCCGGGCCTCGAGGAAGACCTCCGTTGTCGTCCGCTCCTGCCCGCTCAGCAGCCCGTCCTTGTCCGCGTCGAACCGCGTCAGCACTTCGTCCGAAGACATCGGGCGGACCGCCATCGGGTCGGCGCGGTCGTTAAAGAAGCCCTGGGCGAATCCCTCGGGCTCTTCGAACGCCTGCTCGCCGAGCAGGAAGCCCGCCTTCTCGCACCGGGCCTCAGCGGATTCAGCGTCCCCCCATTGGCTCGCGTCCGTGCAGTTCTTCTCAGCCGCCTGGGCAGCCGGTGCAACCTCGCAGTCCGCGATCACCGTCTTGCAATTGAACTCGACCTCGACGCCCGTGCTGGGCGGCTCAGCCGCGACCGCCGCGAGCGAGACCGCCAGCCCGCAGGCTGTGGAAAACATCTGGATCCGTCCGTGTCGCATGGGTACCCCTGCCGCTGAGCGACGGGGAGGCCCGCCGCGAGTGTGTGCGACAAGGATCCAAACTCCGCGGCGTTGGGGCCACCCATCGGGCGGCTTTGTGCCGCGCCGCACCCGCACAGCCCGAGCGGCCTGCCCAAGCCGCACAGACGGACCACTCAGGCTTCGCCCCGATGCGGGACGCACCCACCCGCTATCCTCCCCCCATGCCACAGATCAACGATCGTGTACCACTCTCCGGCGTCAAGCGAATCGGCGTCCTCACCGGCGGCGGCGACTGCCCCGGGCTCAACGCCGTCATCCGGGCGGTCGTCAAGGACGCCATCTTCAACAACGTCGAGGTCCTGGGTATCGAGGACGGCTTCCTCGGGCTCATCGAGGACCGCATCCGACCCCTCTCAACCGACGACGTCTCCAACATCCTCACCATGGGCGGCACCATCCTGGGCTCGTCCAACAAGGCCAACCCCCAGAAGTACCCCATCGGGGTCAACGACGACGGAACCCCCCGGTTCAAGGACCTCACCGAGGTCTGCCTCACCCACCTCAAGATCCACGGCATCGAGGCCCTCATCGTCATCGGCGGCGACGGCACCATGTCCGGCGCCAAGCCCTTCGCAGACGCCGGCATCAACTGCATCGGCGTCCCCAAAACCATCGACAACGACCTCTACGGCACCGACATCACCTTCGGCTTCCAGACCGCCGTCTCCGTCGCCACCGAGGCGCTCGACCGCGTCCACACGACGGCCGCAAGCCACCACCGCGTGATCGTGGTCGAGGTGATGGGGCGTAACGCGGGGTGGATCGCGCTCAACGCGGGCGTGGCGTCCGGCTCGGATGTCATCCTGATCCCCGAGATCGAGTTTGACGTTGACAAGATCTGCGAGTTCTGCCTGGGGCGTTCGAGCAAGGGCAAGCGGTACTCGATCATCTGCGTCTCCGAGGGCGCCAAGCCCAAGGGCGGCAAGCAGATCGTGGACCGCGTGGACCCGCTGAGCCCGGACCCGATCCGCCTGGGCGGCGTCGCCAAGTGGCTCAGCGAGAAGATCGAGGACGCGACCGAGATCGAGAGCCGCCACGTCGTGCTCGGGCACACCCAACGCGGCGGCACGCCCGTCGCCGGCGACCGCGTTCTAGCGACCCAGTTCGGGCACCACGCGATGCACCTGCTCAAAATGGGCGCACGCAATCGCCTGGTCGTGATGAACGGCCGCGAGCTGGGCGATATCGACATCGTCGCCGCCGCCGACAAGCAGCGGCTGGTGCCGCTGGACCACGAGCTGATCACAGCGGCCCGAGCGGTGTACACGTGCTTCGGCGACTGAGGGCTTGAATGATTTGTGTGGCATGGTCACGCGCTTCGCGCGACCATGGTTTGCGATCCCTCACATGCTCGCGCTTCGCGTGAGCATGCCACACAACGCCTTCCGAAGGAAATCTGAGCGGGTGCCCCGATGATGGCGCAGCCTTCGTCGGGCGTTGGACGTCGGGCGTTGGGCGTGGAGAAAACTCGCAGAGCCTCACTATCCCCACGGCACCCCACGGCACCCCCCCGGCGCACCCCGCCCTGCCCCGTTCGGGGGTGCACGCCGCCACCGCGGCTGGTCGGGAGAAGTTTCTTACATCCGGTTCTCATGTTTAGCTGGGTCGTGCCCGCGCCGTGTGGTAGGCTGTGGTTCGGCCCCGCCTCATTTCCCCTGGCGGGCCCCTCGATCGGAGGTCGCTGTGCCGCCACGCCTGTTCTCGATCCTCACGCTCGGCGTCGCCTGCGCCCTCGCCCCAGCCCAGTCCGCGACCATCCATCTCACCCACGACGACGCGGACGGCGAGGTCCGCCCCGGCGACACGGTGACGTGGACCCTCTCGGTGGCGTTCACCGGGGCGGACGCCGCGTTGAGCGGGAACCTGAGGCTGATCGCGACCGCACCCAATGCCGCCGAGGCCTCAGAGTTTGTCTTTCAGCCCGCCCGGTATGGCCCGATCGAGGATAACACGGTCGATGGCAACGGCGTGCCCGACGGCGCGGGCGGCTTCGAGAACCTCGTGTGGGACAACCCCCTTTTCTATGACTTTGGTTACTACAACTACGACACGTCCAACCCGTTCGTCATCGGCACCTTCAGCACGACCACAAACTGGTTCGGCATCCTCGATTACGAGTTAGAACCGGCCGATCCGGAATCCGCCTTTCTCACACTAAGCAGGTTTCTCGGGTTATTCACGGAGTCGTTTTCTCGCGAGGAGGTGGAGTTCGTGGTCGAGCCGCTTCGGGTCGGCCCGTCTTTTCCGGACGATTCGGGGTTTGACCCGAGCGGCTCAGAAGAGCCGTGTTGGGAGTTCGGACTCAACGCGACAGGATTGGGCGGCGGCGTGGACGGCGCCGTGCATTCCATGCTCGAACTCCCGAACGGCGACATGGTTTTCGGCGGCATGTTTGGTAGTTCCGGCGGCCTGCCCTCGCCGGGCATCGCCCGTTGGGACGGCGAGGCCTGGCACCCCTTCGGGGACGGCATCGACGGCTCAGTCCGGGCCCTCGCGATGCTCCCCAACGGCGATCTCGTCGCGGGCGGTGACTTCCGCGCCTGGGACGGCGTCGGCGACACCAACCTCGCCCGGTGGGACGGTGAGTCGTGGACCGGTCTTGGCGAGCATTTCCGGATGGTTGTCAACGACCTGGCCGTGCTTCCCAACGGCGACCTCATTGCCGGGGGGGCCAGCGGCGGCAGTACGCTCTGGACGTACAACGGCGTGGCCCGGTGGGACGGAAACTCGTGGCAGGCGCTCGGCGGGGGGACGTACTCGATTTTTTACGTGGCGGATCTGCTCGTCATGCCCGACGGCGACCTGATTGCCGGGGGGTACTTTACCTCGATGGGAGCGATCGAGGTGAACCGAGTGGCGCGATGGGACGGCACGGCCTGGCACAAACTCTCCTCCGGCATGAGTGACGTTGTCAGGTCGCTCACGCTCTCACCGGACGGTGAACTCGTGGCCGGGGGCGAGTTCGAGGTCGCGGGCGGAGTCGTCGTTCATGGCGTGGCACGGTGGAACGGGCAGGCATGGGCTCCCTTCGGCTCGGGTCCGACCGGACCCGGGAAACGCTCGGGCCGGGCGAACATCCAGGAGATCGCGTATCTCCCGAATGGCGAGTTGATTGCGGCCGGCGATGTCGTCTACGGCTGGAACGGCATCGAGTGGGCCGAGATATACGAGGTCAGTGGCGTGCGGTCATTGCTCTCGATCACGGACGGCACACTCTTCTTGGGAACGAATCGGGGGGCGTTCGAATGGGGAGCCAACCCACGCTCGCCCCGCGTGTTCAGGCAGCCCTTGTCCGCCGAGGCCTGCCCGTTCGGCGGAACAGACTTCAGGGTCTACTCCGACGGCCCCGACGCGCTGACGTACCGGTGGCAGATCGCCGACGCGGGCGCACCCGGCGGGTGGCGCTCGCTCCCCAACGGCTCTGACCCCGGGCTCGGCAGCGTCTCGGGCGCTGAAACCTACCGCCTCCGCGTCTTCGGCCCCACCCAGGACGCGACGCTCCGGTGCGTCGTCTCCAACCCGTGCGGCGACACGGTCTCGGACGCCGCGGCCCTCGTGGTGGACACCGCCGGGTGCTGCGACCACATCGATTTCACCGCCGACGGCGTGCTCGACGGGGCCGACCTCGCCGAGTTTGTCACCCGCTACCTCGGCAACGACCCGACCGCGGACCTCAACGGCGACTTCGTGCTCGACCTGGGCGACCTGCAGGTCTTCGTCTATCTCTATCTCTCCGGGTGCGGCTGAAGGACGGTGAACATGAAACGCTCCAAGCCCATGGTTGTTTCGCTCGCCTCCACGCTCGCGCTGGGCGCGGCGTGCACCCTGGCCAGCGCCCAGTCCGCGACGATCCAGCTCGATTCGGATGACGCCGACGGGTACGCCTACCCCGGGCAGATCGTCACCTGGACGCTCTCGGTCTCGTTCACGGGCGGCAGCGCCGCGGCGGGCGGAAACCTCCGCCTCGTCGCCATCGGCCCCGTGCTTGAGTCGTCCGACTTCGAGTACACACCAACGAACGGCGGGAACAACGGCGGGCAGTCCGACGGCGCGGGCGGCATCGCCCTCATCAACTGGACCAACTCGCTCTTCCTGGAGGGGTTCGGCGGCCCGGCCGATTATTCCAACCCCTTCACTGTCGGCACCTTCACCACGACCGCTCTGAAAGGTGGTGTGCTCGGCTACCGGCTCGAACTCGGCGAACTCCCCAGCCCGTTCCTGACGATCGCACTGACCGCCTTTTCCGAGACGGCGTTCACCCCCGACCAGGTCGAATTCCGTGTCAACGGGTCGCTGATCGGCCCCGCGAACCCGACCGAGGCGTTCGACTCCAGCGGCTCAGACGAGGAATGCGTGGAGACCCGGTTCGTTCCCTTGCCGAACGGGCCGGGCGTGAACGGCACGGTCCGTGCGATGCTCCCGCTGCCGAACGGCGACCTCGTGGTCGCGGGCGACTTCACCCACGCCGGGGGCCAGCCCTCGCCGGGCGTCGCGAGATGGGACGGCAGCGCGTGGCACCCGCTCGGCGAGGGGATCGTCGGCACGGTGCATGCGCTCACGCTCCTGCCGAACGGCGACCTGATCGCGGGCGGCAAGTTCGACCCGACCGCCTTTGGCGGCAACAGCGTCGTGCGATGGAACGGCGAGACCTGGGCCGCGGTCGGCACCGGGCTTGGGCAGTTCGTCAACGCGTTAGCCGTGCTGCCCGGCGGCGAGCTGGTGGCCGGTGGGAACTTCAAGGAGTCCCTCGGCTCGGTCGCCCAACGCGTCGCGATGTGGGACGGCTTTCGCTGGACCACGCTCGGCGGGGGCACCAACAGCGCCGTGCGAGCCCTGCAGGTCCTCCCGAGCGGCGACCTGATCGCGGCCGGCCAGTTCACCTCAGCCGGCGGCGTCCCGGCGAACCACATCGCCCGATGGGACGGCACCGTGTGGTCGCCCCTTGCCTCTGGGTTGAATGACACCGTCCACACGCTCACCCTCGATTCGGACGGGCGTCTGTTGGCGGGTGGGAGATTCACCCGGGCAGGCGGCGTTCCCGCGGGCCCAGTCGCGAGCTGGGACGGCTCGGAGTGGTCGGCGATCGGTGACGTCCCTCCCGGCGTGGTCTTCGCGCTTACGAGGCTCGGTGATGGCGACCTCATCGCGGCTGGTTTCAGTGTTCGCCGGTGGGACGGATCAACATGGACCACCCTTGAGGGTGGTGTTGACGGCCGCGCCGTCCTGTCCACCCAAGACGGTGAGTTGCTGCTCGGCGGCTCAGACGGCCTGCACCGGTGGGGGGCGGTGGACCTCCCCCCGCGGATCTTCAGGCAGCCCGCCGCAGCCGAGAGCTGCCCGCTCGGCGGGGCGGCCTTCGCGGTCTACTCCGATGGGCCCGGGCCCCTGAGCTATCAGTGGCAGGTCGCGGATGATGCGAGTCCCGCCGGGTGGCGGTCGATCGAGAACGGCGACGACCCGGCGCTCGGTTCGGTAAGCGGTGCCGACCGGTACCGGATCCTTCTGAACGATTCAACGACGGACGCGGCGCTCCGGTGCGTCGTTTCCAACGGGTGCGCCCAGGCCGTGAGCGAGCCAGCCACGCTCTTGGTGGACCCCGTGTCCTGCTGCGAGCGTGCGGACTTCAATACAGACGGCGTGCTCGACTCGGCCGACCTGCAGGCGTTCGTCGCGCTGTTTGTCGCGCACTATCCTGCCGCCGACCTGAACCGTGACTCCGTCGTAGATCTGGGCGATGTCGAGGCGTTTGTGTTTCTCTACCTCTCCGGGTGCGGCTGACCGTCGTGGTTGATCCGGGACGGCGCGGGGCGGGGCCCGCCGGGCATACACTTGCCCCTCACCGGGTGCGGTGGCTGAGCGGTTAAAGGCACACGACTTGAAATCGTGCGAACCCGAAAGGGTTCCGGGGGTTCGAATCCCTCCCGCACCGTTGACCTATCCAGTTCGGGCCCCGGGCCCGGCGTGAAATCGAGACCCCCGCGGCCCGAATGAGCTGGCAGAAAGGGGTCTCCCATGCACCCGCCCAAAGACTCGGCTCTGGCCTACCTGCTCTGGTTCACCTGCTTCGTTGGCCTCTTCGGCCTCCACCGCATGTACGCCGGAAAGTGGTTCACCGGCATCCTCTGGTTCTTCACCCTCGGGCTCTTCGGCGTCGGCCAGTTCGTCGATCTCTTCCTCATCCCCGCCATGACCGGGCAGACCAACCGCAAGCTCTACCGCGAAGGCCGCCTCGTCATGGCGTACGCGTGACGATCACGTAGGCCTGTCCCCCAAGAGCGGCAGGCACCGAGATTCAGTCCGCCCGGTGAACCACACGCCGGCGCGCCGCCCGCCACATCGCCAGCGCCTCAATCGCGCCCAGCGGCTTGCCCCCTGCCTCGATCCGCGCATCCGCGACGCGGTACAGCCGCCGCCAGTGCGCCCGCAGCACGCCCCACGCCTTGCCGATCGGCATCGCCGGGTCGTACAGGTGCGTGGGCTCGCTGGTGACGCCGTTGATCTCGATGACCGCGATCTCGCCGCGTTGCAGCGCATCCTCGCTCGTGGTGCGCACGTCGAAGCGGGCGTAGTCAAGCCCCTGGCCGTCCACGCCCGCAAACCACTGCGCCAGCCGATCGATCGCCGCGAGCAACTCGGGCGTGGTCAGATGCGTGCCGTCCTCAAACTTGCACCCCTGGGCGTGGTTGCCAGCGAGACCGAGCCGGAGTGTCTCATCCGCGCCGAGCACCTCGTGCCACCGGGCCGCGTGCCGCTGGGCGAACACGCCCGCCTGGCAGCGCAGCCGCGGGTGGGCCAGGATCAGCCGCCCCAGCGTGCGGCGGCCGTCCCCGGTCAGCTCGAAGAAAACCTTGCGAGTAATGCCCGTGATCATGCCCGCAGTGTCCCCGACGCCCGCAGCTTCAGCGGCGTCGGGCTCGGGGTTCTGGCGCACCCAGAACACGCCATACTCGCACGGCCCCGGGTGATACCGCTGCACCTGCGCCGGCTCGAGCACCAGCTCAAAGTACGCGTGCACGTCAGCCTCGCTTCGAGCAAGCTTGACCGAGGCCCCGCGTTCGCCCGACTCGGGCTTGAGGATGATCGGCAGCCCGCCCAGCTCGGGGCGGGTGTGCAGCGCGTTGAGCGCCCGCTGGGCCCGTTCGCCCGGCGTGCCCGCGGCGTCGATCGGTTCGTGCGCCAGCACCGCGGGGTCGGTCGGCAGTGCCGCGAGGATCGTGTTCTTGGATTCACCGACGAACCCGCCGCCGCGCTCGATGCCGGGGTTGGCTGCGGTGAACGCGAGCACGCCGTTCTTGTGGAAGACGCGGCCGATCCAGATCGGCACCACGCCCAGATAGATCGCCCACGCCGGCCACCACTCGTGGTTGATCAGCCGGGCGAACTGCGCCAGCAGCAGCTGCCGCCCGCGTCGGCGGGGCAGGCTCCGCAGCGCGTGCAACGCCAGCGAGCCGAAGACAAGCCACGCCAGCAGGCCCGCGAGCCCGAACCGGAGCGTCAGGTCGTCGGGCCCGACGCGCAGCGGGAAGGTGTCCTGCTCGAGGATGAAGACCGCGCCCAAGAGCACAAAGCTGGTCGCCGCGATCGTCAACCCGCGGACGAACCGCCCCAGCCTCGTGCAGCGAGCATCAAACACGCTCGGCGGACGCCAGAACCGCCCGGCCACCAGCCCGACCCACGCCACCGCGATGTCCAGATCCACCCGCCCGACGTACATCCCGCAGACCACGACCGCGAGCATCGGCCGCCACCGCGCGAGCAGCCCGATCACGACCACCAGCACCCACCACGGCGTGTCGCGGATCATCACCCCCAGCGACTCGATCCACGCCGCCACGCCGTGGCGTTCGGCGAGCGGCGCACGGTTGTCATAATCCGTGAGCGGGTCGGTGCCGGGCGTGTCGTGCCGTGTGAAGTGGGCCTCGAGGATTGGGGTCGCCTCGTCCACCTGAAGCATCGGGATGAAGTGGCTCGCGTCGAGCATCACCAACCGGCTCGTCGGCATGGTCTCGCGGTGCCGCTCGGCCCCCCAGCTCGGGGTCAGGAAATCGTGCCGCCCGTGCAGGATCAGCGTCGGCGTGCGCAGGGTCTCCATGATCTTGCCCAGTGACGCCTGGTCGGTCTGCTGAAAATTCTGCAGCCAACTCAGGTCGCTCGGCGAGCCGAAGAACCCAAAGTCCGGTGTCAGTGCTTGCAGCGCGGTCAGCGCCACCAGCCCCGCGTCATACTTGGCGTGCTCGAACGCGTGGCTGCCCGAGCCCTCGGTCTCCTGCAGCCCGACAGACGCGATCAGCGCGAGGCTCGCGACACGGTCCGGGGCGATGTCCGCCATATTCAGCCCGACCGCCCCGCCGTTGGACCACCCCACAACGTGCGCCCGCTCGATCCCCTCCGCGTCCATCAGCGCCAGCACGTTCCGGGCGTGCGCCCGCGCCCCCAGGTCCGGCAGCCGTCGGTCGCTATCGCCGAACCCAGGCAAGTCCAGCGCGATACTCGCCCGCCCGCGTTCCGCGAGACGCGGCGCGAGCTCGGCGAAATTGCCGCCCCCGCCCGGTGAACCGTGCAGCCAGACCACCGGCAGCGATCCAGAAACCGGCGAGCCCGGCGTCCACTCACGGGTCACGACCGTCGCGGTTCGCGTGTCGTCGAGCACGCCGTCTGGCCCGAACACCGGCAACTCGTGGGTGCTCTCGAGCTTGTGGTTCCACGAATCGGGCTCCCTCGCCCGCTCGTATCCCCACGAGCCCAGCAGCAACAGGGCGTACAGCGACCCCACGATCGCCAAGGCAACGCGCTTGCCATTGAGCCGGGCGCTCACCCTTGCTCACCAGGGTTGGTCGTATTTTCAGTCCGCCCCGTCGTCACGCCCACAAACTTCCTCCCCCGGATCTCAGCCGCCCCCAGCTGCCCGCACGCAGCCATCTGGGTGCGTCCCTTGGTCCGCCGCCGCTTGACGAACACGCCGTACGACCCGACCCGCTTCACAAACTCATCCACAGCGTCCTCGTTGGGAGCGGGCCAGGGCGAGTTCCGCCTCGGGTTGTACGGGATCACGTTGAGCATGCCCACACGCCCGGCCGCCACCCGCCCGTTGATCAGTTCGCCACGCTTGTTCCCGAACGGCATCATCCACTCCGCGATCTGCTGTGCGTGCTCTGCGCTGTCGTTGACCCCGGGGATGAGCACGTACTCGAACATCAGCTTTCGCCCCGCGCCCCGCGCGGCGCACAGATCCAGCATCGTCTCCTGAAGCTCCGCCATGCCCCATTTTCGGTTCAGCGGCATGATCGCGCTGCGGACCTCGTCGTTCGGTGCGTTGACCGACAGCGCCAGCCCCAGCCGCCTCCACCCGTGCTGCTGCACCACGTCGATCAGTCTCCGCAGCCCGTCCACCCGCCCGACCGTCGAGATCGTGATGTTGCTCATCGCGACGCACGGCCCGCGGTGGTCCGCCAGGCACGCGATCGCCTGCAACACCTCGTTCAGGTTATCGAGCGGCTCACCCATGCCCATGAAGACGACGCCGTCGGGGCGGGCGTTCTGCACGTGCCTCGCCGCCCACCACTGCCCGACGATCTCGGCTGCGGTCAGGTTGCGGACTAGACCCATCTGAGCGGTCTCGCAGAACTCGCACCCCATCGCACACCCGACCTGGCTCGACACGCACAGCGTGGTCGTCTTGCGGCCCGTCGTGCCCTCCATCGGGATGATCACGCTCTCGATATCCAGGCCCAGTGGGCCCAGTGGGCTCGGCGGGCCCTGTTGCTCCGCGCTCTCGGGGCGGGGGTGGGCTGCATTGTGGGGGACCCGCTGACAGAACTTGGTCATCAGCCCCTCATCGCATTCCTCGGTGTGGGTGCGGACAATGGGGGCGACGATGGGGGTCGAGTGATCTGAATTCCCGTTCTCGCCCTGGTTCTCGCCCGGCCCCGTGGCGAACGGCGAGGCGTCGCCGAGCCGATAGAACCCGGTGTAGAGCTGGGTCGCATCGTTCTGCTTGATCCCCACTCGGCGGCAGGCCTCCCGATACTGGGCATGGGTGAGCCCCAAGGGGTGGGGGGGCGGCCGGGATTCCGGAGGAAAAAGGGTCATTTCAGGAATATTCTGGAACAGTTACAATATGGGGTATCTTTGGGGGAGAATTGGCGATACAATAGGGGCGGACATCGGTCCGAAAGTCTATTCGTAATGTCGCTGAGGGAGCGCATCATGACAACGACACGGCTGGGTCGGCTTCGCGCCGGATTCACACTCATCGAACTTCTGGTGGTGATCGCGATCATCGCGCTCCTGATCGGCATCTTACTGCCGGCGCTGGGCAAGGCCCGGGCCTCGGCCCAGACGGTGGTCTGCATGCAGCGGATGCACGAGATCGGCGTGGCCACGACGTTCTACGCCGGCGACAACGAGGACCGCATCTGGCCGTTCCAGGGCTTGACCGTCATGCCGGACAATACACGCCAGATCTTCGGCTGGGCCCGCGTCAAGAATGAGGACTTGCCGTCCGGGATTGGGCCCGGGTTGCTGTACGACTACCTCGGTAACGTCAGCGATGTGCTCGAGTGCCCGACCAATAAGCGACGTTCGAGTTCCGGTGAGTCTGTTTCGGATCTCTCCATTGCGGGCTATTCTGCGGAGGTTGACTTCGACTACACGCTTTTCCAGGGCGTGCAGGGCATGCGGCTCGACCGCGAGCAGACCTTGTACTACATCGACCGGACCCTGTCGGAAAACTACGGCGTCACCCGCCCGGCACGCGTGCAGATCGATCAGGGGCTTGAGTTCCTCTCGCGTCTGCGAACCATGCCGATCTTTGTCGAGGAGAGCACCGAGTTCTATAACCAGGAGTATCCGGACGGCATGTGGGCCAACGTGGACGAGCTCACGCAGCGCCACAATAAAAAAGGGCACATGCTCTACAAGGACGCCTCCGTCGCCTTGTTCAACGGTGCGACGGGCGAATCGCGGACCGAGGGCGGCGAAGAGAACAAGTCGGAGATTACCAGGACCACGACCCATACCGATTTCTACGTCAAAGGCCAGCCCATGATCCGGACCAAACGCGGTCCCCACGCGTTCTACACGGTCTGGGGCGTGGACACGTCCCTCGTGAACACCCCCAACCACTACGGCTGGATCGACGCCGCGCAGTTCTAAGCCCCCTTCGGCCTGTCCGATCCCAGACCCGACTACCCAGACCCGACTACCCAGACCCGACTACCCATCCACGCACCCCCCCCTCGGGAGGGTGTTGTTCTGCGCCGGCATGGCCATGCGATCCGCAGCGGGTTCGGGTGCTGATCGCTGATCGCCCCCAGGGGCTGGCTGGTGGCTTGGCTGGTTTGGTTGGTGGCGGGTTGGGGGGTATCGCTCTGCCCCGCCTTGCGTTACGATGGGCGTGAACGCTTGCTTATCCCTCCGGCTTGTGGGCCGCGGGGGAACAGGGAAAGTCTCGCCCATGCCGATTGATCGCCGGTTCGCTCACTGCTCTAGCCCCACGGGCCCGACTCGTCTGGGCCTGGCTCGGCTGGGCGGGTTCACGCTCATCGAGCTGCTCGTGGTCATCGCGATCATCGCGCTGCTGATCGGCATCCTGCTCCCCGCGCTGGGCAAGGCCCGCGATTCGGCCCGGGACCTGATCTGCCTGCAGCGGATGGGGCAGCTGGGCGTCGCGACCACGTTCTACGCCGCCGACCACGAGGACACGATCTGGCCGATGCAGACCGCCAGCTCCGGCTGGGCCCGCGTCCGCGACACCGACAGCCCCACGGGGTACCGGGCCGGCCCGGTCTACGACTACGTCGATCGGGTGGACGAGATCCTCGAGTGCCCGACCAACAAGCGGCAGACCGCCAACGGGCTCGACACCGCCGAGCTCTACGACGACGGCAGCAACACCCTGATTGATTTCGACTACACCCTCCTCACGGGCATTCAGGGCGCCAAGGCCTACCTCGAGGCGACGATGTACTACCTCGACCGTTCGGACTCGGCGAACGCGGGCACCCGGACGCGTCCGCGATACACCCAGGACGGCGGCCGCACGAAGCTGACGCGGCTGCGCGTCATGCCCGTCTTCATCGAGGAGCACACCGAGTGGTACAACCAGCGGTACCCCGATGGGCAGTGGGGCAACCTGGACCAGTTCACCGCACGTCACAATGGCAAGGGGCACGTGGCCAACCTCGACGGCTCGGCCGAGCTCTTCAACTCCTACGCGGGCAAGATCCCCGACGGCGACAACGCCCAGGAGGCGGGCATCGACCTGACCGCCAACGACTTCTACGTCCTCTCGCCCGACATCCTGAGCAGCGGGCTGGGGCGGATCCGGTACAACGGGGTCTACATGCAGCACAACGCGGCGCGGGCTCGCGGGGGGAACTTCTTCCACGGCTGGATCAACCTGGCCCGCTGAAAACCGCCCCCGCCCAATCTCCTGGCCCAAACTCCCCCCCAGGCCCAATCCCCGGGCCCAGCGATTCACGCCTGTTGGCTCGGGCCGCCGCTGCGGGTTGCCACGCTACCATGTCCCCCAACCTGTTCATCTGTCTTAGCCCCTCTGTCTTAGCCCCCCAGGACACCCCGCATGCCGTGCACCAAGGTCAGCCACGCTCTCGCCGCCACCGCCGAGTCCTCGCCCACGCAGCCGGTGAAGATCGGGGATTCCGTCACCCTCAAGGGCTGGGTCCGCACCCGCCGCGACTCTAAAGCGGGCGGCGGGCTCTCGTTCATCCAGCTCCACGACGGCACCTGCTTCGACCCCATCCAGGTCGTCGCCAAGAACGACCTGCCCAACTACGAGAGCGTGATCGCACACCTCACCACCGCGTGCGCCGTCGAGGTCGTCGGCACACTCGTTGAATCGCAGGGCAAGGGGCAGTCCGTCGAGGTCCAGGCCAGCGAGGTCACGCTCGTCGGCGATGTCGAAGACCCGGACACCTACCCCGTCCCCCAGAAGCGGCACACGATGGAGTACCTCCGCGAGCAGGCCCACCTGCGTGTGCGCACGAACACGTTCAGCGCGATCGCCCGCGTGCGCCACACGCTGGCTGCGGGCATCCACCGGTTCTTCGACGAGCAGGATTTCTACTGGGTGCACACGCCGATCATCACCGCCAACGACGCCGAGGGCGCGGGGCAGATGTTCCGGGTGAGCACGCTCGACGCGGCGAACCCGCCCAAGGGCGAGCAGGGCGGGGTTGATTTCAACGAGGACTTCTTCGGCAAAGAGACCCACCTCACCGTCTCGGGTCAGCTCAATGTCGAGACGTACTGCCAGGCGCTCAGCCGTGTGTATACGTTTGGCCCGACCTTCCGGGCCGAGAATTCCAATACCTCGCGGCACCTGGCGGAGTTCTGGATGGTCGAGCCCGAGATCGCGTTCGCGGATCTTGCGGACAACTGCAAGCTCGCTGAGGACCTGATCAAGTACGTGCTGGCCGACCTGCTCGACCGCCGGGCCGACGACATGGCGTTCTTCGATCTGCGGATCGAGAAGGGGCTCCTCGAGCGGCTGCGCACCGTGATCGACAAGCCCTTCAGAACCCTCCCCTACACCGACGCGATCAAGATCCTGCAAGAGTCGGGGCACAAGTTCGAGTTCCCCGTCGAGTGGGGGCTGGATTTGCAGTCCGAGCACGAGCGGTACCTGACCGAGCAGCACTTCAAGCAGCCGGTGACGCTGATCAACTACCCCGACAAGATCAAGGCCTTCTACATGCGGCTCAACGACGCGGGCACCGACGGCGCCCCGGCCGACACCGTCGCGGCGATGGACGTGCTGGTGCCGGGCATCGGCGAGATCGTCGGCGGCGCCCAGCGCGAGGAACGCCTCGACGTGCTCGACGCCCGCATCGCCAAGATGGGGCTCGACCCGGCGGACTACTGGTGGTACCGCGACCTGCGGAAGTACGGCACCACGCCGCACGCGGGCTTCGGGCTCGGCTTCGAGCGGCTCATCCAGTACTGCACCGGGATGCAGAACATCCGCGACGTGATTCCCTTCCCAAGAGCGGCTAAGCAGTGCGAGTTCTGATTCGCTTGATCATCTCGGTGCTGATGTTCGGGGGCATCGCCCCGTGCGTGGCCGCAACGCCCGATCCGGTAGATCTTCGGATCGCTCTGGCCACGGCGCATGTGGTGTCCGTGCTTCAGGACATGACCGAGGCAGCCCGCAACTCCGACGTCGGCAAGTACATGACCTTTGTGAGCGACCGCGACCCGCTGCTGCTGGCTGAGCAGCGGGCGTGGGCGACGAACCTGCGCAAGAAGCCGCCGACCGAGTTCTCGTTCACGCTGGCTGAGGGCGTCGAGGTCACGCCCGACGAGGACCATCACGACGGCGCGACGGCCGACGTGACCCTCGCCTGGACCCCCGCGCCCGACCCCGAGCACTCCGGCAACCAGCCCGAGCCGATCTCGGTGACGTTCCCCGCACGGTTTGCGCCACAAACCGATCACGCGGCGGTCCTGGATTCGCGCTGGGTCTTCGCGGGCGTCGCCTGGGAGGTCGAGCTGACCGCGCCCGATGGCTCGCGGGTGCTGTGCATGGAGCCCGACCGCGAGGAGGGCGAGCGGCTGCTGGCGATTCTGCCCGCCGCGCTGGCCTCCGCGGCCGCGTGCTTCGAGGCCGACACCCCGGTCGCGACGGTGAAGCTCTACCCCACGCTTGATCTGCTCAACGCGTCAATCTCGCCGGGGCTGACCTCGCCGATCGCGGGCTGGAACGACCCCGGCGAGTCGATCAAGCTCGGCGCGCCCGCGGTGGGTCGTGATGCGGAGATGATCCTGGTGCACGAGGCGGCGCACGTGGCGCAGTTCACGCTGGGGCCCAAGCCGCACGACGCGCCGTGGTGGGTGCTCGAGGGCTCCGCCGAGCGGGCCGCGGCGATGGCCGGGCCCGGCGAAGACCCGACACGCGTGTTCATGCAGACGATGACGGACGGCCGGGTCCGCGGCTGGGCGCAGCGGGGGCGGCTGGCCGACTGGGGCGACCTGGCGGTGTACGACGAGCGGATGCCGGCTGGGGTCGAGCGGGCCTACATCCAGGGGCACCACATGATCGCCTATCTCGACGAGACCTACTCAGCCGCGGCCCGCAACGTCTGGCTCAGGCTCTTGCTCAACGGCACGCCCATCGACGCCGCGTCGCGCGAGGCGTTCGGCACCGATTTCGATTCGATCGATCAGTCCTGGCGGGCGACGTTGGCCGATGACGATGACGATGCCGGTTCCGCCGATGCCGGTTCCGCCGATACCGATGCCGCCGGCTCACCGGGCTCACCCGACTCGCCGGTGCCCTGAACGCTCTCGCCGACCATCGCCGCGGGGACCGCCGCAGCCGGCGGCGTCGGGGGCGAACGGACCAGCAGCAGGTAGCCCCAGACACACAGCGCCAGGAAGCCCGTGTAGATCGCCATCCACCCGACGGTCTGGCGGACCGTGGGGTCTCGCGATTCGAGCGGCGCGTCGATCATCATCACGCCCTTGGCACCCACCGGCAGCGCCAGGCCCACCGCGACGCCCGACGCCTGACGGGCCTTGCCCGCGAGGACCTTGACCGGGCCGGGGGCCTTGGCGGCGGGCTTGACATCGGGCTCGACAGCGGGTGTGGTCGCTGTTGCGGATTCGGACGGAGCGGTGGCTGACGGATCGGCGGGGCTCGACTCGGAGGCCGCAGCGGCTTCGGGGCTCACAGCCGAGCCGGGCACGGCGTCGTCGGCCGAGTCAAGATCGCCCTCGAGCAGTTGCGAGGTCAGATCCGCGAGACACGCTTCGGCGACATCGGTGTCCGCCGCAGGTTCAGCCGCGGCGACGGTGCCGTCGTCGGCGTCGTTCTCGCCCGAGTCGAGCGGTGGGGGGGCTGCGGATGGAGGGGGTGCGGGCGCGTCCTGCCCGGTCTCGGCCCGCTCGGCCTCGGCGATCATCTCGCCCACCTTCGCGTCCAGGTCCGCGTCGAGTTCCGACGGCGTGGTCGGTTCGGGCTCCCCAGCGACGGGCTCGGGCTCTTCAACTGCGGGCTCGGGCTCTGGCTCTGGCGGCGCGGCGGCGGCGGGCTCGTCCTTGCTGATCGAGCTCGGGCTGCTGCTCTCCAAACGCGCGCACTCTGAGTCCATCTGCTCTAGCAGTTCGTCTACATGCTCGTCCAGGTCGAGCACCGCCGGCTTGCTTCGGGGTTGTTCGTCAGCCATGATCGTCTCCCCTCATAATCGGACGCTAAGGGCTCCGACTCAAGGGCCGCTTATGATTCGGCGGATTCAGCACAGCCCCACCCCTCGTTCCCGAGGCTTCCCGTTACGTCCCGCACGACCATTATGACCAGCACAACCCCCCCAAACCCCCAAGACACCACCCCCAGCCCTACCCCCACCCCCGCAGCCAACCCCCACCGGGTCTACTGCCCAAACCTGGCGGATCAGGCCCCCGGCGGGCTGTCCGACGCGGGTGAGATGGGCGTCAGGGTCACGGGCCCCGAGGCCCACCACGCCCTGCGGGTCCGCCGGCTGCGCGAGGGCGACGCCATCGAGCTCTTCGATGGTGAGGGGCACACGCTCGCCTCGGTCTACACCTCGTGGCGAGGCTCGCGGCAGAACCCCGTCATGGTGCTTGCGCCCGCAGGCGATCTTCAGTCGCATTCGCCGATCTCGCCACGGGTCGAGGTGCTCTGCCCGCCGCCCAAGCCCGAGCGGCTGGGCCCCATGATCGACCAGCTCAGCCAGATCGGGGTCGATTCGTGGATCCCGCTCGCCACCGCCCGGACGCAGGGCTCGGTTCATGATTTCAAGCGAGAGAAGCTTGATCGCGTCGTGATTGAGTCGGCCAAGCAGTGCCGCCGAGCGTGGCTGCTGCAGATCGGCGAGCCGATCTGGTTCGAGGACGCTGCTCAGCTCGAGGGCGCGGTGCTGTTCGATGCTTCGGGCGAGCCCGGCCCCATCGAGCCCGGCTCGGGCAAGCCCGCCGACAGCGTGGTCCGCCTCCTCATCGGGTCCGAGGGCGGGTGGACCGCCGACGAGCTCGCGTTGGCCAAGCAGGCTGGCGTTGCAACCCGTCGGGCCGGGCCCCATATCCTCCGGGTAGAGACCGCAGCCGTCGTCGCCGCGACCACCGTGCTCCACGACGCCCGCTCGGACCTGGGAGGCCCCGCATGAAGCCCAACCGGCTCACCCCCCCACGAATCACCCGCCCGCTGCTCGCTGGGCTCGCGCTGTTCACGCTCTCGGCCCAGGCTCAGCCGATCGACGCGGAGCTGCGGACCAAGGCCCGCGACACGGCGGACCGCGCGATCGAGTACCTGCGAGGCCAGCAGGACCCCGTCACCGGCGGGTGGAACCACCGTCAGCCCGCGGAAAACCAGCCCGCGGACAACCTGCCCGCGATCAC
Organism: Phycisphaerales bacterium; assembly: GCA_047620485.1. Lineage (GTDB taxonomy): Bacteria > Planctomycetota > Phycisphaerae > Phycisphaerales > UBA1924 > JBLHKT01. Next base: position 79,287 of record JBLHKT010000004.1, read on the forward strand.
CGCTCTGGTTTGCAACGGCATGCTGCTCGACCCACGGCTCGACGCCAGCGACCCCGCGGCCCGACGCGGCATCGATTATGTGCTCTCGTTCACGCAGCCCGACGGCGGGATCTACGACCGCATCCTGCCCAGCTACAACACCTCGATCTCGCTCTCGATGCTCGCGCTCGCTGGGCTGCCCGAGACGGCCCGCGCGATCGACCGGGCCCGCCCGTTCCTCATCGGCCTGCAGTTCGACGAGTCGTTCGACGGCTCGCCCGAGTCGCCCGATTTCAACGAGCCGGTGCCGCCGGGCCACCCGTACTTCGGCGGCGTCGGGTACGGCAAGCACTCACGCCCCGACCTGTCCAACCTCGGCTTCTTCGTGCAGGCCCTGCACGACACCGGGCTCGCGACCACCGACCCGGCGTATGAGAAGGCTGTCGCGTTTCTGAGCCGCGTGCAGATGCTCGATGAGACCAACGATCAGCCCTACGCGGACGGCTCGGCCCAGGGCGGGTTCGTCTACGCGACCACGCCCAACGCGGATTCCGTGGACGAGTTTGTCGGGCAGTCGCAGGCTGGCTACTTCGAGGAGGCCGTGGGGGTGGGCGAGAACGTGCGCACGCTGACCCGTCTCCGCGCGTACGGCTCGATGACCTATGTCGGCTTCAAGAGCCTGATCTACGCGGACCTGTCGCCGAGCGACCCGAGGGTGGTCGCGGCCCGCCGGTGGATCGAGCGCAACTACACGCTGGCGGAGAACCCCGGGCTGGGCCCGCAGGGGCAGTACTATTACTACGCGGCGTTGGCCCGGGCGCTCGACGCCTGGGGCGAGCCGACGATCGCGGGCGAGAACTGGCGTGAGGGCCTGATCGAGACGCTGATTGAGCTGCAAGAGCCCGACGGCTCGTTCCGAGTCCTCCACGAGCGATGGATGGAGGGCGACGAGGTGCTGATCACCGCGTTTGCCCTGATCGCGCTGCAGACCGCGATGAACTGACCGAACACGAGAAGCACGACCCGATGGGGTCATCGAACCCAACCAGCCCACGAGGGAGCCAAGCTTGAACACGACCAGCAGCACGACGACCGATCCAGCCAGCACCGAGACCTTTGCGAGACTCGCGGCGTTGCGAGCCGAGGCCGCCACCCTCGGGTCCGTCTCGGCCCTGCTGGCTTGGGACCAGGAGACCTACTTGCCCGACGCCGGGGCCGAGGCCCGGTCGGCCCAGACCGGCCTGATGGCCACGCTCGTGCACCAGCGGGCGACGGACCCGCGGATCACGGATTTGCTCGCTGAGTGCGAGGCCGACCCGGAGCTGAATGCCCAGGGTTCGCTGACGAGCGCCGAGCTGCGTGAGATCCGCCGAGATTATGAGCTGGCGACCAAACTGCCCGAGTCGCTGGTGCGCGACCTGGCCGAGACGGGCTCCAAGGCCCAGCAGGCGTGGCGCGGGGCGAGGGCGAACAACGACTTCAAGTCCTTCCAGCCGCTGCTGCAGCGGATGGTGGAGCTGACCCAGGCCAAGGCCCTGGCCTACGGCGTGCCCGCGGGCGGCGAGCTGTACGACGCGCTGATCAACGAGTATGAGCCCGACGCGCGGGCGGCGGACATCGCTGCGGTCTTCGCGCCGCTGAAGGTTCGGCTGAGCGACTTCATCAAGGCCATCGCCGACAACGGCACCGGGCCCGACACCTCCATGCTCGACACGCAGATCCCCGAGTCGGCCCAGCACGCGTTCGGGCTCGAGGTGCTCGGCGCGATCGGGTTCGACCTCAACGCCGGTCGGCTCGACACCACCACCCACCCGTTCTGCGAGGGGCTCGCCCCGGGCGACACGCGGCTGACCACGCGCTACCGCGAGAGCCGATTCACCGATGCGCTTTATGGCACCATGCACGAGGGCGGGCACGGGTTGTATGAGCAGGGCCTGCCCAAGAGCGTCGCGACGTGCGGCATGCCCTCGACCGAGGCGGTCAGCCTGGGCATCCACGAGTCGCAGTCGCGGCTGTGGGAGAACTTCGTCGGGCGCTCCGCGGCGTTCTGGACCTGGGCCAAGCCGATCGCGGACAAGCACTTCGGCGACGCGCTCGCCGGCGTGTCAACCGAGCAACTCACCGCCGCGGTGAACACCGCGACGCCCTCGCTCGTCCGCGTCGAGGCCGACGAGGGCACCTACAACCTGCACGTCATGCTCCGGTTCGAGCTTGAGCGGGCGCTGCTCGCCGGCGACCTGGCGGTGAAAGACCTGCCCGGCGCGTGGAACGAGAAGTTCAAGGAGTTCTTCGGGCTTGCGGTGCCCGACGACGCGAGCGGCTGCCTGCAGGACGTGCACTGGTCCTTCGGGCTCATCGGGTACTTCCCGACCTACACGCTGGGCAACCTCTACGCCGCCCAGCTCTGGGACGCGATCAACGAGCAGATCACCGACCTGGACACGAAGATGGCCCGGGGCGAGTTCGGTGAGCTGCTCGGGTGGCTCAGAACCAACATCCACGCGCACGGCAGGCGCTATTCCGCAGCCGAGCTGTGCCAGCGGGCGACGGGCAAGCCGCTCAGCGCCGACCCGCTCATGGCCCACCTGGAACGCCGCATCAAGCCCGCGTATGGCATGGGCTAAGCCCGATCAGTCTTCCTTGCCCAGCTCGTCGGCGAGCACGTCGGCGAGCTTCTCAAAGTCCTCGATCGTGTTGCTCAGGTGCGCGCTCAGCCGCATGACCCGTGGGTGCACGCCGGGCAGGTCCCAGACCGGGGCCTGGATCCCTCGGCTCCAGAGCCGATCCCACAGGCTGTCGTCGAAGAATTCGCCCGGCTTCACGCCGCCCGCGGGCACCGGCATCGGGATCGCGATCATACCGCCCACGAGCGACTCGACGTGCTCGTCGGGGATGGGGAAATCGACCCCATGCTTACCGAGTGCGTCGCAAACGAGCCGAGCCCCGGCGAGCACTAGTTCGTGGTTCTGTTTCTGAACCCACGCCCACCCGTCGGCGTGCTGGGCCGCGAGGTGGGCGATCGAGACGGGGATCACGAGGTTGGCGGTGTGGTCCGCGGTGCCGACGTAATCGAAGTCGCACAGGAACGCCTTGCGGCCGGGCCGCTTCACGTGCACGCGGCAGCTCAGCGCCATCGGCTCCATGCGGCTCTGCCACTCGGGGTTGGCGTAGACGAACCCGGTGCCCTTGGGCGTGCCGAGCCATTTGTGCCCCGAGGCGGCGTAGAACGTCGGCGCCATCGTGTTCAGGTCGATCGGCACGTGCCCGGGGCCGTGCGCCCCGTCAACAAGCGTCGCGACCTGGGGGAACCGCTCGTTGATCGCAGCGACGATCCGCTCAGCCGGGAAGATCAGCCCGCTCGCGCTGGCCAGGTGGCTCACGATCACGAGCTTTGTGCGCTCGTTCACGCGGCTGAGCACCGACTCGAAGATCCCGTCGAGGGTCGCGCCGGGGAAGGGGACCGGGGCGACGGTCCGGGTCGCGCCAGACAGGCGGCAGGCCCGGTCCACCTCGTTGAAGGTCGCCATGTACTCGTGGTCGGTGAGCAGGACCTCGTCGCCCCGGCTTAGGGGGACCGCCCGGATGCAGGCAGCCATCGCGACGGTGCCGTTGTTCACCAGCACCAGGTCCTCGGGCGGGCAATTGACAAGCGAGCCGATGGCGTCGCGGGCCGCGTCGCAGTAGCGTTCGTGGTCCACCTTGAAGTAGCGGACCGAGTCTCGCTCGACGCGGCGGCGGAGCTCGTTCTGGGCCTCGCCGACCAACGCGGGGCACAGCCCGTAGCTGGCGTGGTTGAGCCGGACCAAGCCGTCGCCCGTCTCATAGCGCACGGGCTCGGCGAGGCGGGCCGGATCGACCAGGGGTTCGAGGCCGATCAAGGAGGGATGTTCGGTGGCAAGGCTCGTCATGCGAGCATCATCGTCGGTGGGCCGCCGGTGTCAACACGAGAGAACCGCCGCGGACGTGAATCGGGAAGAAAAACTTTGGCCGGCGGGATTTGGCGAGCGTGACGGGGGGAAAGGGGGCCGCTGGGGGGGTGGGCTCACAGGTCGTAGAGGTCCGGCGAGCCCTCGACCGCGTGCTTCTTGGCGGAGTACGGGGCGTCGTACGTCCCGATCTTCTTGAGCGCCGGCGTGTAGAGATGCAGCGTGATCAGCTCGTCGCCCTCGCCCTGGGTGTTGACGATCTGGTGGATGTCGTCGTCCTCGGCGGCGCACACGTACCCCGGCTGCATCTTGATGTTGCCCGTGGGGGCGACGCAGCCGCACTCGGTCTGCTCGAAACGGATCTCGCACCCGACGCCCTCGATGACCTTGAAGGCGCAGCTCGAGCCGCGGTGGTCGTGGATCGGGGTCGCGTGTCCGGACCGCCAGCACAGCGCGAGCAGCTCGAAGTGCTCGGTCTTGGCGATCGTGTTCCGCTTGTAGGCGTTGACGCCGAACCGCTTCCAGGCGCACAGGTCTTCGCCGGTGAGGTCCAGCTCGTTGAGCAGGATCTCGAGCTCGTCGAGCGGGGCCCGCCCGGTCAGGCCGTCCAGATAGGTCAGCAGCTTCTTGAGCTTGGGGCAGTTCTCCAGCGCGGTGCCGCAGTCGGTGGGCAGGGCCGCCGCCTGGGGGGCCGCGGGGTCCGCGGGGGGGGTGGTAGGGGGGGTGGAGGGGGTCTGGGTGTCGTTGGCCTGGCTCATCGTCACTCCGAAACAGTGTTGGGGGGCGGGTCGTCATCCTACCAGCCGCGGGCGTCAAATCCGAGCGCGAGACCGAAAGTCTGGCCTGCACGGGGCTTAGAAATCGCGTTCCCAGGCCAGTTCAGCACTGAGAGCCTCGCCCAGGTACGCGTACTGGGCTGTGCTGTTGTAAAGCTGCGGCGAGATCCGCACCACGCGGCGAGCGCGTGGCTCGGCGGCCCCGGGCGCACAAAGCACATAGTGCACCGGCACCTGGATCCCCCAGTTTGCCTGCAGCCGCTCCCACATCGGGTCGTTGTTCACGGTCGGCTCGGCCATGACGCGCGCGTGCAGGTCCGCCGGGTGTGGCGGGAGCGTGACGGTTGCCAACGGGCCGATCATGGATTCGGGCACCGGGGGCTCGGTGCCCAGCGCCTCGCACAGGATCCGTCGGCCCTCCAGCGCGAGCGCTCGGTTGGTCGCCATGACGCCGCCCAGGCCCTCGGGGTGGAGCCCGGCGAGCGTCTGCACCGAGGCGGGCAGCGTGAGCATCGGTGTGACGTCGGTGGTGCCGCAGTAGTCGAACTCGAGGTGGTAGACCGATTGGCCGCGTGTGGCGCTGAGCGTGGGCAGGTCGCCGAACGCGGCGTTGGAGAGCACGAGCGGGCGCAGCCCTTCACGCTTGTCCTGGCGGACATAAAGAAAGGCACAGCCCTTGGGCGCACAAAGCCACTTGTGCGCGTTGCCGGTGGCGTAGGCGACGCCCAGAGCCCCCAGGTCCATCGGCACGCACCCCGGGCCGTGCGCCGCGTCGAGAAGGATCTCGACGCCACGCGCGTGCAGCTGCTCGACGATCGCCGCGGCGGGCATCACGATCGCGGAGGTGCTGGTGACAAGGCTGAACAGGCACAGGCGGGTGCGGTCGGTGACGCAAGCCATGATCGCGTCCACAACCTGCTGCTCGCTCTGCACGGGCCAGGGGAGATCGACGGCGACGACTCTCGCCCCCGCTTTCTCGGCGGCCTGTCGGCAGTTCGCAACGCACGCGTTGTACTCGTGGGTGTTGACCAGGATCTCGTCGCCCGGCTCGAGTCTCAGGTTGTCCAGCACCGTCGCGACCGCGGTCGTGGCGTTGGGCAGCAGCGCCAGGTCTGCGGGGTGGGCGCCGACGATCGGGGCCAGGGCTTCTCGGGCGGCGTCGAGGCCCGGGGAGATCTCTTTGACAAAGAACCGGACCGGGTCGGCCTCCATGCGGCGGCGCCACTCGCTCTGGGCCTGCAGCACCGCTCGGGGGCAGGCCCCGAAGCTGCCGTGGTTCAGGAAGACCACGTCGGGCGAAAGATCCCAGTGGGACGCGAGGTCGGAGGGTTGGGGGAGTGGACGTGGTGTTGGGCTGGACATGCGCAAAGACTAGCCCCGAGCGCCAGCGAGGGGGCTTCGGGGGGGCTGCGGGTGAGGTGAGGCGTTTCAACGCGACTGAGCCCCGTCGCTTGCGCTCCGGGCTCGTTCACGAATCCCTGTTCGGGTTGGGCTCAGCCCTCGACGTCGAGCGAGCGGCCCAGGTCGATCGACGTCGCCGCGGCGTTGGTGTCCGCCGGGTGGCGGTAGAACGCGAGCGATGAGCCGGGGGCTCTGGCGGCGGGGGTGGCCGCGGGCTTGGTGCCCTGGGTCGGCGGGCCGGCCATGAAATCGACCTGGGTGTTGACCGAGCCGGCGAGGAGCTGGTCGGTGCCTCGGGTGATGGCGCTCTTGGGCACACCCGCCGCGGTGGTCTGCCCGAGCCGAGGATCGGTCGGGACCGGGCGCACGCTGATCGGCTTGGCGCCGTAGGCGTTGGCGATCTTGAAGGGGCTGTTGGCCTGGTTGGTCTGGGTCGGGTCGATGGGGCTCATGCGTGCTCCGTGCATCGGCCGCGGGTGGCCGAGGCAGACACATTATCTGGGACGCCTAAATCTATCCGCGCCGGGCGGCTGCGCCAAGCGACCGAGCCCCGCGGCGCGCACAAACCCACGATTCGCAACGTCCCTTTTTCTCTTATCAACGTGATCGGGCGTTGGGGGCGCAAGAACAGCGCGGGAGGGTGGGCTTCGGGATGAGCATCACGAGCCCAGGCGAGCGGATGGGACGCTCACCGCGACTAGCCCGGAGCGCAAGCGACGGGTTTCTGGCGTCATGGCCCCCGGTCGGTGATGCCGGGAGAGACCCCTCGCTTGCGCTCGGGGCTAGTCCTCGAATGTTGGGGCACGTCCAACGAAAAACCCCGCCGGGTTGAGCCAGCGGGGTCGGTTGCGTGAGTGGCCCGTGTGGGGGGGTCAGTCCTCGTCGGCGTGCCCGCCGAACGCGGCGATGACCGCCTGCTGCACCTGGGGCGGGGTGCTCTCGTCGTGCGAGTAGTCCATCGTGAACGACCCGCTGCCCGCGGTGATGCTCTTGAGCTCGGTGGGGTAGTTCTGCACCTCGCTCAACGGGGCCTGGGCGACGATGGTCACGGTGTCGCCGGCCTGTATCTGGGTGTCCATGACCCGCCCGCGTCGGGTGGACATGTCGCCGGCGATGTCGCCCATGTACTTGCTCGGGCAGGTGACCTCGACGGTCACGATCGGCTCGAGCAGCACCGGGTGGGCCTTGGCGACCGCGTCGATGAAGGCCCGTTTGCCCGCGGTGATGAAGGCGATCTCCTTGGAGTCCACGGCGTGGTACTTGCCGTCGTAGACCTCGACCTTGATCCCGTGCATCGGGTACCCAGCGACGGCGCCGTGGCTGAGGATGGACCGGACGCCCTTCTCGATCGCGGGCATGTACTGGCGGGGGACGGAGCCGCCGACGGTGGCGTTGACGAACTCGAAGCCGTCTTCGTGGTCGGTGGGCAGGGGCTCGACGCGGAGGTAGACCTCGCCGAACTGCCCGGCGCCGCCGGTCTGTTTCTTGTGCCGGTGGTGCCCCTCGGCCGTGCTGGTGATGGTTTCCTTGTACGCGACCTTGGGCGTCTCGGTGAGCAGCTCGATGCCGTAGCGCTGCTTGAGCTGCTCGATGACGACGCGGACGTGCAGCTCGCCGAGCCCTCGCAGGACGGTCTGCTTGGTCGCGGCGATCCGCTCGAGCCGCAGGCACGGGTCCTCGGCGACAAGCTTCTGCATCGCGGTGCCGAACTTGCCCTCGTCGGCGTGGTTCTTGAGCTCGATCGAGAGCCCGTACATCGGCTTGGGCAGCGGCAGGGCGGCCAGGTGCAGGCTGTCCAGGTCGTGCCCCTCGTGCATGACCGCGTCGTAGAAGATCTCCTCGACCTTGGAGACGGCGCCGATGTCGCCGGGCCCCAGGGCCTCGACCTCCCGGCTCTCCTTGCCCTGGCGTTTGACGAGGTGCCCGATGCGGACGGGCTTCTTCATGCCGCCGATCAGGACCTCGCTCTTGGCTTTGATGGTGCCCTGGTGGACGCGGAAGACGCCGAGCTTGCCGACGAAGGGGTCGGTGGTGATCTTGAAGACGTTGGCGATGAGCGGGCTGCCCGGCTGCTCGTCGGCGTGGAACTCGGTCTCCTCGCCGTCCTCAGTGGTTCGCTTGAGGAAGGGGCGCGGGTTGCCCTCGAGCGGGTGGGGCAGCAGGCTCGCGAAGACGTGCAGCAGCTCCTCGCACCCGGCGCCGGTCTTGGCGCTGGCGAAGCAGACGGGGATGAGGTGGGCCTCGCGGAGCGCGGCCTCGAAGGCGTCGTGCAGCTTGGACTTGTCGAGCTTGGCGTCGTCGCCGTCCTCGAGGTACTGGTTCATCAGGTCGTCTTGCATCTCCACGATCTGCTCGACGATGGCCTGGTGGGCCTCGGTCTCCGAGCCGAACAGCGTCTGCCCGTCGCCCTCGTGATCGAAGACGCTGACCACGCCGGCGCGGTCCGGGGTGGGCAGGTTCACCGGCAGGCAGACCGCGCCAAACTCCTCGGCGATCTGCGCGACGAGCATCTCCAGATCCGCCGTCTCCTCGTCGATCTTGTTGATGATGATCATCCGCGGCAGGTTCCGCTCCGCGGCGACCCTGAGCATGCGCCGCGTCACCGGCTCGATGCCCTTGATCGCGTCGATGACCACGCACACCGTCTCGACGGCGGGGAAACAGGCGATCGCGTGCCCGAGGAAGTCCGGCATCCCCGGGGCGTCGATCAGGTTGACCATGTGCCCGTCGTGGTCGAAGTGCAGCATGGACGGCCGCAGTGAGTGGTGGTGGTGCTTCTCTTCCTCGGTCCAGTCGCTCTGAGTGGTGCCCTCCTCGATGGAGCCCATGCGAGAGATCGTGCCCTTTAACATCAGCAACCGCTCGGTGAGGAGTGTCTTACCGGCTCCGGACTGGCCGGTGAGGACGAGGTTGCGGATGTCTTCTGGTTGACGGACAGCCATAGGGCTAGCCTCCCTTCTCGCAGGCCGGGTGGCACGCCAACACAGCGGGCGCCCGGTCGCGGTGCGATGTCGCCGCGCCAGTCGGCACACCAGTCAGCACGCCTCAGCCCTGAGATCTCCGCCCCGCCCAAAGCCCCAAGGTCGGGGCACCGCGAGTGCGGTCGGCCTCCTGCCGTTGCCGCCAGCGCGACGCCGCATTATAGCAGAACCACCGGCACACCACAGCGGTACATTGAAGTGCCGCGACGAATAACAAGCCCGAAACAGGGTCCGGCTGAGCGTCGGTTCCCGTCGCCACCCGACGGCGGATCAGGAACCCGGTCGCGGGGTCTGAGGTTCACCTACCCTTGCCCATGACCGATCCTGCCCCAGCATCTCACGCTGTTATCACCCGCTTCGCCCCCTCGCCCACCGGGCGGCTGCACGTCGGCGGGGCCCGCACCGCCCTGTTCTGCTGGGCCTTCGCCCAGCGGGCCAAGGCCCAGAACCCAGCGGCGGGGGGCTCGGGGTTCCTGTTGAGAATCGAGGACACCGACCAGCAGCGGTCGTCTGAAGCCGCCACCGCGAACATCCTCGCCGCGATGGCCTGGCTCGGGCTGGGGTGGGACGAGGGCCCGGAGCACGCGGCGCAGGTGAACGGGGCCGGCGTTACGCTCGGCGGCGATCCGCGCAGCGTCGGGCCGTTCTACCAGTCCCAGCGGCTGGACCTCTACAACCAGCAGATCGAGAAGCTCATCGACCAGGGCAAGGCCTACCCGGCGTTCGAAACCCCCGAGGAGCTCGACGCCGCCCGAGCCCGGTCCAAGGCGGCCAAGGTCCAGTACCGGTACGACCGGGCCTCGATGAAGCTCTCGCCCGCCGATGCCGCGGCCCGGGTTGCTTCGGGTGAGGCTCATGTGGTCCGGTTCAAGATGCCCGACGAGGCGATCACGGTGCACGACAAGGCGCTGGGTGATGTGACGGTCGGTGCGGATGAGCTGGACGACTTCATCATCCGCAAGAAGGACGGCTTCCCGACGTACCACATGGCCGTCGTTGTGGACGACCTGCTCATGGGCGTGACGCACGTGCTGCGCGGGCAGGAGCACCTGATCAACACGCCACGGCACATCGCGCTGCAGCGGGCCCTGGGCGCACAGAGCCCCGTGTACGCCCACCTGCCGCTGATTTTTAATCCCGACGGCTCGAAGATGGGCAAGCGCGACAAGGACAAGGCGCTCAAGAAAGCGGTCCGCGACGCTGGGCTGGATACCTCGCCGATCGACGCGATTCCGGCGGATGAGTTCACCGCTTGGTTGGGCGATAAGTCGAAGCAGTTGCCGACCGATCAGTTGCTCGCGCTCGCGGCTCATCTCGGAACCGATCTCCCCGAGATCGACGTGGACGATTTCTTTGCCAGCGGGTACCTGCCCGAGGCGCTGAACAACTATCTGGCGCTGCTCGGGTGGAACCCGAAGACCAAGAACGAGGACGGGAGCGACCTCGAACACTTCGACATGGACTATCTGGCGAGTAACTTCGGGTTCGAGGGGCTCAGCAAGGCCCCGTCCAAGTTCGACCGCGTCAAGCTCCTGGCGTTCAACGCGGACCGCATCCAGAACCGGATGAGCGACGCGGACTTTGCGAGCACGTGGCGGGCGTGGGCCGAGGTGAACGACCCGACGCTGTGCGCGCGCCTGAGCGAGGCTGATATGCAGACCCTCGCCCCGGCGGTGAAGCAGCGGTGCAAGACGCTGCGTGACGGCCGAACCAGCGTCGCGTTCGCGTTGATCCAGACCGAGCAGATCGAGTACGACGCGAAGGCGGTGAAGAAGAACCTGCATAAAAATGAATTCGCGGGGCTGGCGGTGCTCGGCGAATTGAAAGCTGTGTTTGAATCGATCGAGGACTGGTCGCCCGCGGTGATTCACGGCGCGATCGAGGCGTTCGCGGCAAGCAAAGACATCGGCATGGGGCAGGTCGCTCAGCCGCTGCGTGTCGCGATCGCGGGAGTAGCCGTCACGCCGCCGCTGGGTGAAACGCTCGCGGTGGTGGGGCGTGAGCAGACGCTGGCCCGGATCGATCGGTGCGTGGCGCAGTGTCAGCCGGCGGAGGCGTGATCCCAATTTAGATTTTGCGGGCCGCAACAATCCGGCTCTATCGCGAGTACTGTCGGGCTCTCCGAGAGTATTTGTGTCAACAAGGAGATTCCGGATGCTTGTGTCCGACATCAGCGGTTCCGCCCTCTTTGAGCCCCTCGCCGCGGGCGAGTTGAGCCTCGCCACCCGCGTCGTCATGGCCCCGCTGACCCGCTCGCGGGCGGCGCAGCCGGGCAACGTGCCCCAGGCGATGAACACCGAGTACTACCGCCAGCGTGCGAACCCGAAGACGGGCGCGGCGTTGATCATCACCGAGGCGACGCAGGTCAGCGAGCAGGGGCAGGGGTACGCGTTCACGCCGGGCATCCACTCGCCCGAGCAGGTCGCGGGGTGGAGGAAGATTACGGACGCGGTGCACGCCGAGCGCGGGCGGATCCTGCTGCAGCTCTGGCACGTCGGGCGGATCAGCCACACCGAGCTGCAGCCCAACGGTGAGCAGCCCGTCGCGCCCTCGGCGATCACGGCCAAGGCCGAGACCTTCACGCCGACCTCGGACGGCATGGTGCCGGTTTCTGAGCCGCGCGCGCTGCGGGCCGACGAGATCGCCGGCGTGGTCGAGCAGTTCCGCATCGGGGCGCAGAACGCGAAGGATGCCGGGTTTGATGGCGTGGAGATCCACGGGGCCAACGGGTATCTGCTCGACCAGTTCCTGCGGACCGGGAGCAACCGCCGCACCGACGGCTACGGCGGGTCGCTCGAGAACCGGATGCGGTTCTGCCTCGAGGTCGTGGACGCGGTCATCGGCGTCTGGGGCGCGGGGCGGGTTGGCTATCGCGTGAGCCCGCTCGGGGAGTTCAACTCGATGAACGACGAGAACCCCGCGGAGACGTTTACCGCCCTCGCGGGGGAGCTGGGCAAGCGGGGGCTGGCCTATCTGCACGCCAACGAGGAGCTCGCCGATGAGCGGATCGAGGCCAACGACCGGGTGTACGCGGCGGTCCGCGAGGCGTTCAAGGGGGCCGGCGGGCACGCCTTTATCGCGTGCGGCGGGTACACCGGCGACTCCGGGGCGGCGCGCGTCGCGGCGGGCGAGGCCGACCTGATCGCGTTTGGGCGGCTCATGATCGCCAACCCGGATCTGACGACCCGGATCGGGCGCGGCGGGCCGTTCAACGAGCCGGACGGCTCGACGTTCTACGTCGGGGCGGCTGCGGGGTATACCGATTATCCGACGCTCGAGCAGGTTGCGACCTCGTGACACCCGGCTCGGGTAGTCTGCGTGCATGAGCCCGCGGGGTGAGTTTGTAGAGCTGCCGGTGCCCGAGCCGCCGGACGTTGAGGCGTCCGACTGTGCGGCGTTGTGCGACGTCGAGTCGGACTCGCTGGAGGACGCTTCGCTGGAGGGCGTGGCGGTCACCGGGCCGATCCGGTCGATGACGCGGTGCGTTCTGCGCGGGTGTGATCTGCGGGGTGGGTCGTTGGCGGGTGCTCGGCTGCGCGACGTGGTGCTGGATCGGTGCGACCTGTCCAACCTCTCGCTGGCCGACGCGACGCTGACGCGGGTGGTGCTGACGGGGTGCCGCGGCGTGGGGCTGGATCTGGCCCAGGTGAACGCGACGAGCCTGGATATTCAGGGTTCGGGGCTCAAGCTGGCGACGCTGATCAGTGCGAGGCTCGATCGGTGCCGATTCGCCGAGACGGATCTGGCGGAGACGGACTTTGATTCAGCGGTGCTTGCGGGCGTGATCTTCAGGGATTGCCGACTCGCGGGGGCCCGGTTCCCGCGCGCGCGCTTGAGCAAGATCAACCTTCGCGGCTCGGACCTTGCCGGGGCGATGTTCGAGCCCGGTGCCCTGCCCAGCCTCACCATCGAGCCCACGCAAGCGGTCGATCTGATCCAGGCGATGGGGGTGCGGATCGAGCGGTGAGTGTGCGGCGTGTTCTGGGCCCCGAGCCCCTCGCTGCGTGCGATCGGCCCCTATCTTTGTGCACAATGAGCACACCTCCACCCACGACGAACTCGGCGCCCCCAGCTGAGACTCCAGACGCCCAGCCCGCACCCCGCAACTTCATCCAGCAGATCGTGGACGCGGACATCGAGAGCGGCAAGTGGGGCCCGCCGGGCGATCGCTCCGTGGTCTGCACGCGGTTCCCGCCCGAGCCCAACGGGTACCTGCACGTCGGGCACGCCAAGGCGATCATCCTGAACTCGGGGCTCGCCGACGAGTTTGGCGGCCGATTCAATCTCCGCTTCGACGACACCAACCCCGCCGCGGAAGAGCAGCAGTTCGTGGACTCGATCACCAGCGACGCGCGGTGGCTGACCGGGCACGAGGAGCTCGAGGCCCTGTTCGCGTCCGACTACTTCGGGCAGCTCTACGACTGGGCCTGCGAGCTGATTGAGAAAGGCCTGGCGTATGTGGACGACCAGACCGCGGAAGAGATCCGCGAGCAGCGGGGCTCGCTGACCGACGCGGGGACTAACTCGCCGAATCGTGACCGCGACCCGGCCGAGTCGCTGAAGCTGTTCGCGGGCATGAAGAACGGCGAGTTTGAGAACGGCAGCAATGTCCTTCGCGCGAAGATCGACATGGCCAGCCCGAACATCAACCTGCGCGACCCGGTGATGTACCGCATCGTTAACGCGACCCACCACCGCACCGGCGACACCTGGCACATCTACCCCATGTACGACTGGGCCCACGGGCTCGAGGACTCCATCGAGGGGATCACGCACTCGGTCTGCACGCTCGAGTTTGAGCACCATCGGCCGCTCTATGACTGGTTTATCGACGCGATCAACCGGGGGCGCGATGACAGCGACAAGATCCACCACCCGCAGCAGATCGAGTTTGCCCGGCTCAACCCGTCGTACATCATCACGAGCAAGCGGAAGCTCAGGCAGATCGTGGACGACGGCCACGTGGACGGCTGGGGCGACCCGCGGATGCCGACCGTCGCGGGGCTGCGGCGGCGCGGGTACACCTCCACAGCGATCAAGGCCTTCTGCGCCGAGACCGGCGTGACCAAGTTCAACGGCGTGCACGACCTTGGCCTCCTCGAAGCCGCACTCCGCGACGACCTGAACACCCGCGCCCCCCGGCGCATGGCGGTGCTCAAGCCGCTCAAGGTCACCATCACCAACTGGCCCCCCGCTGACCACAGCGACGATTACACCGAGGACTTCATTGCGGCGAACCACCCGCAAGACGAATCGATGGGCACCCGCCCCGTCAGCTTCGGCAAGACGATCTACGTCGAGCAGGACGATTTTATGTTGGACGCTCCCAAGAAGTTCTTTCGGCTTGCCCCGGGGCGCGAGGTTCGGCTGCGGTACGCGTACTGGATCACCTGCGTTGACCACGTGCTCGACGACGACGGCAACGTGGTCGAGCTGCGGTGTACCTATGACCCGCAGACCCAGGGCGGCAACAACCCGCCAGCGGACGACGAGGGCAAGGTCCGCAAGGTCAAGGGGACGATCCACTGGGTGCCCGCCCATGACTGCGTGGACGCGGAGGTTCGCCAGTTCGATCGACTCTTCACCGCAGAAAAACCCGGCAAAGAGTCCGGCGACCCGATCGACGACCTGAACCCGGACTCCCTGGAGATCATCACGGGCGCGAAGGTGGAGCGGGTACTTGCCAGCCGCACTGATGATGAGCCCGCGTGGGTGGACGGCATCCGAAGGTTCCAGTTCGAGCGGACCGGGTACTTCGCGGTGGAGGGCGATGCCCCGGACGGCGGGAAGCTGATCTTCAACCGGACCGCGACGCTGCGGGATTCGTGGGCGAAGAAGAAGTGAGATTTCATTGACGCCGAAGCTGAGGCTTTGCGAAGCTTCGGATTGGAACTGGAACGAACCTTTAAGAGATCCGAACCTTCGAAGACTCAGCTTCGGCGTCATTTCAAGCCCGAAGCAAATGGAGCACGCAATGCCCCTCGCGATGTCTCCAACCTGCGAACGCTGCTCTGCCCCCATTCCGCCTTCGGGCGAGGCCTACATCTGCACGCACGAGTGCACATTCTGCGCAGCCTGTGCCCGAGAATTCGATCACGTTTGCCCAAACTGCTCTGGCGAATTGGTTCGGCAGCCCAGGTGCGTACTCCCCATCCTCGATCAAGAGAAACTGGATTGAAAGGCTCTTGCCGGTCGGGGATGCCGCGTCAAGGTGAAATGTAGCCTTGGCTACACTTGGCCGTAGCACAGGCTACACTTGCGCCGCCCCCATACCACCCCAAGGAGCCCGCAATGCACACCGTCCACACCAGCCCCGCCCGATCGATCCTCTCTCGGATGATTCACGCCTCCCCGTTTGCTATTGCCCTGCTCGCAAGCCAGCCCGCTATGGCCCATCCTACTGAAGCCGAGAAGCCGCTCGGTTCAGACCGACCGAGCGAGTCCGCAATGCCCGCTGGCAGCTCCTGGCTGCTCAGTCCCACGTCTCGGGATGAGCGGCGTCCGCTGTCTGCCGATCGTCCCGACGCGACCGAGTCGCCCTACACGCTCGACGCGGGCGCGGTCCAGATCGAGATCAGCTTCGTCGAGTACGCGCTCGACGCGGACTCGGACGGCGACACCTCCACGCTCGACATTGCGCCCTTCAACCTGAAGCTGGGCCTCACCGAGCACGCCGACCTGCAGATCCTGTTCAACCCGTATACACAACTCGACACGCCCGGCTCAGACACCGACGGGATCGGCAACCTCACCCTGCGCCTCAAGCACAACCTCTGGGGCAACGACCGCGGCGACTTTGCGCTCGCGATCATGCCCCTGATCACGCTGCCCACCGGGCGGGGCGATCTCTCGACCGACCACGTCGAGGGCGGGGTCGTCGTGCCTGCGGCGTGGGACCTGAGCGGCTCGTGGGGAGAAGGGTGGAGCGTCGGCGGGCAGGTCGAGATCGGGTTCGTGCGCAACGACACGAACACCGGGCACGACACCGTGCTCGCCCACACCGCGGTGCTCGGCGTCCCCATCAACGACACCTTCGCGGCGTACTTCGAGTACATCGGGGAGTTTAACAGCACCTCGGACAACTACGCCCCCGCACTCAGCGGCGGGCTCACCTACGCGGTCGACGGTGATACCCAGCTCGACGTCGGGCTGGTATTCGGGCTCGACAACGGAGATACCGACGACGTGAAGGTCTTCGCCGGGCTGACCAAGCGGTTCTGAGCTCTTCCCCGCCTTCGAGATTGCCCGTTCCGCGTGAATCCGAGGCCGACCCGCAGCGGTATAGCACTCTGTGAACGACTCGGGAAACAACCAGCCATGCGATGCCTCCCGTGCCCCCCGCGAGCACGCCAGCGCTCCGTACACCCCCGTCCCCCTCAACCCCGGTGACGGCACCACCGCCAAGCTGCTCTCGCACTTTCGGGCCGGTCGGTTCCTGGTAACCCACAAGGCGTACTCCTGCGAGTTTGATCAGATCTGGCACGAGCACCCCGTTGCCTCGATCGATCTCGTGCTCGCCGGCGGCGGCTCGGGCACGTACTCGGGCGAAGACCTCCCCGCCAGCGCCGGCGGGCTCGGGTTCTACCGACACGAGACCAAGCACAAGTTCACCTCCGGGCCCGGCGGCATCCGGTCGATGCACCTGGTGATCCCGTCGAGCGTGGTGTTTGACGCGGGCGTGCCGTACGACCTGACGAACCAGACGATGCACAGCGCACCCGCGATGAAACAGGCGGTGGCGCTGCTGCGAGAGATCCACAGGCCGTTCGATTCGTCGAAGGGCTTGCAGGTCGAGTCGCTGGCTCACGGGCTGCTCTTTGAGGTCAGCGTGCACACCAGAGCCGAACGCGCCGTGCCCTGGTTTTTGAAGGTCGCCCGCGAGGTGCTGCACGACAGCGTGCGAACGCACCACGCCGATGCTGTCTCGCTTACCGATCTTGCGCGGCTGTGCGACGTTCACCCGGGGCGCCTGGCCCGCACGTTCAAGCAGCACTTCGGGGTTACCGCGGGCGGGTATCACCGTCGGCTGCGTGTGCTCAGGGCGGCCCGTCAGCTCGCGGGCACCAACGAATCGATCGCGAGAGTTTCTCACGCGACGGGCTTTGCGGACCAGGCCCACCTGACGCGCACGATGCGGGCCGAGCTTGGCATCACGCCCGCTGCGATGAAGCGGGAGCTGGCGAGACGCTCTTAACAAGCCCTCGGCGCGAGCCGAGGGAGCCCAGACGGTTCACTGCTGCCGGCGGGGGGCATGCTCACGCGACGCTCTGGGAGCGCGAGCATGGAGTCGCCAAGGCACGCGTCGAGCGTTCAGCGACGCCTTCTCGAAACAACCAGCAGCCCCGCGCTCAGAACCCCAAACCCGCTCGGCGTGGGCACAGTAAAAAGCGTGAACGCGCTGTCGGTGTCCTGCTGCATCAACCAGGTCGCGTCCGTGTAGCTCCAGCTGCCGCCGTACCCGTTGTAGAAAATCGAATCGGACCATTGGAACGCGTCGAGGCCGGTGTCCACCATGCCCGCGCCGACGGAGAAGAAGTAGGTCACGCCGCCTTGCAGGTCGAACGGCGTGGTGAGGCTCGCGGTGAAGTGATGCTCGGCCCCGCCGTCTTGACCGAACCGGCCGGTTGATTCTGAAGCGAATTCACCGAGCGTGAACGTCTCGCTGAGCATGGGTGCTCGCTTGGGGCGCAGCTCGCCCGCACCGGTGACGCGAGACTCATACATCGCGACGGTGAACGAGTCGAAGTTCGCGAGAGATGTTTCAAAGTCGTTCGTGCTCTGGCCCCACCACTCGACGGACCCGATCGAGGCGTCGGCGCTGAGCTCAAAGTCGTCGGCACGAAGGTAGTTCTTGTTCGGGCGTGTCTCGGAGTGGCTGAACCAGCCGAACCCCTGCAGCGGCCCTGAGGTCTGCAGGTCATGGCTGAACACAGCGTCCTGCCCGATCGCGGCCGAGCCGCTCGCCAATCCAACCAAGGCCGCAACGCTGAGAACTGAACGCATCCGAACCGCCTTTCAGAGGTGGCCTTGCCGTTAAAGCACGGCTAGGCCACAAGAGTTTGCCCCACAAGCTCTTTGTTTGACAACCGTATCACGGGTTGGGCACCGGGTCTTGAACGTGAGTTGCGCGTCGTGATGATCTGATCGCGACGGGCGACTCGTGCGGGGGTGCTTATCGGCGTGCCTCAGCGACGCCCGTCGCCCCCTAGCCGGGTCCGTGGCCGGTTCGCGGCACATCGGAATCCGACCCGCTTGGCCTACCCGTTCGCTTCGGGTCGGGTTGCGGGGCCTTCATTCACGTAAGCCCGGCTCGGGGTTGTGGCTTGCCGACCGCGGCTGCGCGAGCGCAATCTGCGGGGTTTATCGAGCCCAGAGCGGCCCAAACGGGGTTTGCTGGCATTGGGGTGTAATGCCGCGTGCCCGAAACCCGTAAACTCTGATGAATGCCCATGGCTTCCGCCCCCACACCCCGGAGCTTGCCCCTGCTCGCGTGCCACACGTGCGGCCTGGTGCATCGGCTGCCGGTGGTCCCGCCTCGGCACCGGGCCCGGTGCACGCGGTGCCGATCGCAGATCCGGGTTCAGCCACACCCCCGCTCGGTCACGCGGACAACCGCGTTATCCGTCGCGGCGCTGATCGTGTACGTCCCAGCGATCACGATGCCGGTGATGACGCTCGAGCAGCTCGGGCAGACCTCGACCGCGTCGATCTGGCACGGCATGATCGATCTGCTCGCTGAGGGGCACTACGGCGTCGGGCTCACGATCCTGTTCTTCTCGATCCTCGCGCCCCTGTTCAAGCTGGGCGCGATGCTCGCCCTCACGCTCGCGCAGGGGCACATCGAACGCAAGCACCGGGCGATGACCTTCCGCATGGTCGAGTTCATCGGGCGGTGGGGGATGCTCGATGTCCTGCTCGTCGCGGTGCTGGTCGCAGCGGTGAAGCTGGGCGACCTGGTGCACGTCACGCCCGGGCCCGGCGTGATCGCGTTCGGGGCGGTGGTGGTGCTGAGCCTGCTCGCCTCGGCCTCGTTCGATCCGCACGCGATCTGGGACCCGTACCCGAAGCCTTCCAAGCCGGAGACCACGCCGTGAGTGACGACGCCCCCTCCCAGTATGTTGATGACCGGTCCGCGTCTTCCGCGGCGGCCCCGCTGGCGACGGTCGAACGCGCCCCGCGGCGACTCTCGTGGGTGTGGCTCGTGCCCGTGCTGGCGCTGGCGCTGCTGGGGACGTACCTGGGCGTGCAGGTCTCCAAGGAGCGCGGCCCGGCGATCACGATCACCTTTCAGGACGCGGCGGGCATCGAGTCGGGGGCCGCGATCATCCACCGCGGGCTCACGGTCGGCGTGGTGCGGACGGTCGAGCTGACCGAGTCGCTCGATTCGGTGGTGGTGCGGGCGGACCTGGCGCCGCACGCCGCCGGGCTCGCGCGGGAGGGAGCCAAGTTCTGGGTGGTCAAGCCCGAGGTCTCGCTGGCCAAGGTTCAGGGGCTCGAGACGCTGCTGGGCCCGCGGTACATCGCGATGCAGCCGGCCGAGGCCGGGGCCCCGCCCGCGCGGGGCTTTGTGGGCGACGAGGGCCCGCCGCCGCGCGACCCGGACGGGTCGCTCGAGATCGTGCTGATGGCCCGGTCCGCGGGCGACATTTTGCCCGGCACCCCCGTGCTCTACCGGGGCATGCCCGTGGGCGTGGTCCGCCACAAGGAGCTGTCGGAGGATTCGACGCGGGTGAGGGTGACGGCTTCGATCGACCCGGCCCACAGCGCGCTGGTCCGCGAGAACACGCGGTTCTGGAACGCCTCAGGGGTGGGTGTAGATTTCGGGCTCTTCCGCGGGCTGACGCTCAACGCGGGGACGCTGGACTCGATGCTGCAGGGGGCGCTGCAGTTCGCGACGCCCAACCGGCCCGGCGAGCCGGTCCAGGCGGGGCACGAGTTTGAGCTGGCCCCGGAGCCGGATTCGAGCTGGCTGGACTGGTCGCCGGAGATCACACTCGTGCCGACGGACTGAGAACGGGTCGGGGCATGCTCCTACACTCGCCGCATGAGCCTAACTGTCACCGGAACCATCTGCATCGACACCATCGAGACGCCTGACGGCACGGTCCGCGAGAACATTCTCGGCGGGTCCGGGTCCTACTTCGCCGCGTCCGCGTCGCTGTACACCAAGACCAGCCTGATCGCGCCCGTGGGTGACGACTTCCCCCAGGAGTTTCTCGACACGCTGGCGACCTTCAAGGGGCTCGACACCACGGGTCTGGAGATCCGCAAGGGCTCCAAGACCTTCCGGTGGGGCGGCAAGTACCATGAGGACATGGATCGGCGAGACTCGATCTTTACGGACTTGAACATCCTCGGCGAGGCCCCCGCCCCGGTGCCCGAGTCCCTCAAGGCTTCCGAGTACCTCTTCTTAGCCAACATGCACCCGGCGGCTCAGGCCGACATGCGCAACCAGTTCCCGCAGGCCAAGCTCGTCGTGGCGGACACGATGGACTTCTGGATCGACTCGGCCCGCGACGACCTGACCA
Source organism: Phycisphaerales bacterium (assembly GCA_047620485.1). Classification (GTDB taxonomy): domain Bacteria; phylum Planctomycetota; class Phycisphaerae; order Phycisphaerales; family UBA1924; genus JBLHKT01. Next base: position 99,878 of record JBLHKT010000004.1, read on the forward strand.
AGACCCTCGGTCTGGTCCACGGGCTCGTGCTCAACTACGACGAGGCCGAGCAGTTCACCGGCACCCGCAACCCCGTCACCGCGGGCAAGAAGCTTCTCGAGCACGGGCCGCGGTTTGTGATCGTCAAGAAGGGCGAGCACGGCGCCATCATGGTTCATCAGGACGGCATCGCGGCGCTCCCCGCGTTCCCGGCCGAGAAGGTCGTCGACCCGACCGGCGCGGGCGACACATTCGCGGGCGGCATGATGGGGTATCTGGCGCGAGAGAACCCGGCGGACCCGGCGGACTTTGACACGCTCCGCCGAGCGATGGCGCACGGCACCGTCATGGCCTCGTTCACCATCGAGACGTTCAGCCTCGAGCGGCTCAGCGCCCTGACGATGGAGCAAATCAACGCACGGTACGACGAGTACGCCGCGATGATGCACCTGAAGTGAGCGAGGCCTAGGCCAGCGACGCCCGGTCCTCGGGCCGGCCCAGCCCCTACCCTTCTGCTATGGCCCAGCCCGATGTCCCAGAGACCCCCTCGCCCTATCTCGATCCCTACCGTGACGCGGTCGCGAAGGTCGGCCCTCGGTTTGAGGCGCTGCTCTGGCAGAGCGCCGAGGCCCAGCACACGCGGTTTGCGGTGCTCGCACAGATGAAGAACCCGACGGGCCGCGTGATCGTGGATCTGGGGTGCGGCCGGGCGGACCTGGCCTCGTTCCTGCACGGGCGCGGCGTCGAGTACGGCTCGTACATCGGCGTCGATGGCGTCGAGGAGCTCGCGACGGCGGCCCGCGATCGGCTCAGCGAAGAGGGCGTGCCCGAGTGCACCGTGCTGGTGCGAGACTTCGTGGCCGACGAGGGGCTGTACCGCGAGCTGGTGCGCGAGCGCCGCGCCGACACGCTGGTCTTCTCCGGCTCGCTCAACACGTTCGACCAAGACCTGGCCGAGCGGACGCTCGACGCGGCGTTCGACGCGCTCGAGCCCGGCGGCGTGCTGATCTTCAACTTCCTGTCCGACCGGGCCGGCGCCGATCGGCGGAGCCAGGCGACGGGCCCCGCGACGCGGTTCGACACAGCGAGGCTGGTGGGGTGGGCGCTGGACCGGTCGCCGTTGGTGCGGTTTCGGCAGGACTACCTCAAGGGGCACGACGCGACGATTATGGTCGAGAAGGTGTAGGGCGCAAAGAAAACCCCCGCATCGCGAGGGTTTTCCTGATCCCTGATCCCTGATCCCTGATCTCTGTTGCCTGATTTCTTCTCAGTCTTCCCAGATGTCCATCAGTCGATCCGAGCCCTGCTTGCGGATGGAGTTGTCCTCGAGGATCTCCTCGGTGACGTCCATCAGCTCCTGGCGGTCGAAGATCAGGGTCTCCTGGCTCTTGTCGTAGAACTCGAACTCGATGAAGTCGCTGTCCGCGTCGCGGACGAGCTCGACGAGGTGGGCCATCGAATTGACCTTTTCGCCGTTGATGGCTTTGAGGGCCGGGAAGCCAGCGATGGCGTAGCCCTTGGTGATCGGGTGGGGGAGGAAATCGCTGGAGAGGGCGATGAGCTCCTCGCCCTCAAAGGCCTGCAGCTTCTCAGCCCGGACCGCGACGGGGTTGCCCTGCAGCGCCAGGTAGGCGAAGTAGCCGCCGTAGTTCTGCATCAGGTCCTTGGTCACCTTCAGGAAGACCATGGGCCCGGTGATGAAGTACTCGGGGTAATCGTTGGCGAGCCAGGGCAGCAGCAGGGGCCGCACGCTGGCGACCTCGCCGGTGACGGCGGTCTCGACGCCGTCGCGGATCACGCCCAGCTCGACGGTGCCGCTGGTGGCGACCTTGGGAATCAGGTATCGCCAGTCCACGCGGAGATCACCCGAGAGGGTGACCATGCCGACGTTGTCGATGTCGTGCTCGCCGATGCGGTCGATGACGTCCCAGTCGGTGAACGGTGAGCCCTCGAGCGGGTTGGTCGGGGCGCGGTAGAGCAGCCCGGTCTGGTCCTTGCTGAGCCCGAGCCGGTCGCGCAGGGCCTGGTTCTCGCAGGTCCAAAGCCCCGAGACCCGGAGCGTGGGCTTGCCGTCGTAGGAGCCGTCTTCGACGTCGGTGAGGAAGGTCTGCACCTCCTCGACGGGGATGATGTACCCGATGTTTTCCGCGTTGCCCAGCCCGGCGAACGCGACGCCGATGACCTCGCCGTTGAGCACGACGGGCCCGCCCGAGTTGCCGTGGTTGATCGCGGCGTCGGTCTGGATGCGCAGGCCCGAGGTGTCCTGGTTGTACCCGGTGTACTCGATTCGGCTGACGACGCCCTCGGTGATGCTCTGCTGGTCGCCGCCCTCGGGGTAGCCCACGCTCTGCACGGTCACGCCGATCCTGGGCAGCTCGTCCTTGAGGGTCAGCGCGGTGCGGCCCTCGAAGAACTCCTCGGCGTCGCTCTCGCGGCGAAGCTCGAGGATCGCCAGATCGATCCCGTGCGAGATGCTCACGAGCTCGGCCCGGAGCTTGTCGGCTGAGTTTCGAGGCTGCACGAAGATCTGCGTCGCGTACTCCACCACGTGGGCGTTGGTCAGGATTCGGTTGCCCTCGATGATGAAGCCGGTGCCCGTGAACTCCATCGGGTCTTCCTTGCTCCAGGGGCTCTCAAAGCTTGGGCCGCGGTAGGTGGCAAAGATCTTGACGACCGACTCCTGCACCGCCTCGGGCACGCCCTGGGCCGCCGCGGCCCCGGTCAACACGAACGAACTCAACAGGCCCACGACCAGACCCACCCGCAACGCAACTCGACGCATGTGCTCTCCGTTTCCGCCCCGGGCTCGTCCCGCCGGCACGGCATCCTACCGGCCGCGGGGGGTGCGGGTGCGGGGGCCGGGTGCACCGCCCAGACATTCTGAGGCCCCGAGCCTCGCTACCATCTTCGTATGGCACGAATCCTCATGTTTCAGCACGACGACGCCGAGGGGCCCGGCCGCCTCGGCGCCACCCTCCGAGACCACGGCTTCGCGCTCGACGTCCGCAGCGTGAGCCCGGCAAACCCCCGAGACACCCTCCCGGATTCCCTCGACGGGATCCACGGCGTCGTCTCCCTCGGGTCAAGAAGCTCGGTGCTTGAGAACACCCCGCTGCTCGACGCCGAGCGGGCGCTGCTCAAGGCCGCCCACGAGAAGGAGCTGCCGGTCATCGGCATCTGCTTCGGGCACCAGCTGCTCGCCCAGGCGCTGGGCGGGACCGCTTCCAAAGCCGAGACGCCCGAGATCGGGTTCAAGACGGTGACCATCCCCGCCGGCCCGCCGCAGACCGAGACGATCAACGCGGGCATCGCGTGGGACTCGCCGCAGTTTCTGGTTCACGCCGACGAGGTGAGCGAGCTGCCCGCGGGCGCGATGAAGCTCTCGGGGTCGGCCGACTGCGCGGTGCAGTCGTTCCGAGTCGGCCACCGCTCGTTTGGCTTCCAGCACCACTTTGAGTATGACCGTTCGCAGATCGAGCGGATGTTCTCGCTGTATGCCGCAGAGTTTGAGGCCGCGGGCGTGGGCGAGGACGTGCTCAAGGCCCAGCTCGACGAGCACTACGAGATGTTCGCAAGGCTCGCCGATCGGCTGTGCCTGAACCTCGCGGCCTACGCCTTCCCGTTCAGCCAGCTCACCGCGGTCTGAGCCTTGATCGGAGCGTGGTTCAACAACTAGCCCACGGCGCAAGCCGTGGGGCTCGGTTGTTCTGTGCCGATTGAGCGGGGTTCAGACCGAGCCCCACCGCTTGCGCGGTGGGCTTGTTGGTGGTGCTCTTCGGATCATAACCCAACCCTACCATGACCGGATGCGCACAACCCTCACCATCCGCTTTCCCAAGGACTACCAGCTCGCGCGCGACTTCTGTTCTTATGGCTACTTCCTCCTCGAGCCCAACCACTGGGAGCCCGAGACCCAGACCGTCAGCCGCGTGCTGAACCTGGAGGGCGGCCCGGCCCACGTCGAGATCGTGCAGACGACGATCAAGCCCGAGCCCAAGCTGCGGGCCCGGTTCGACCGCTCGCTCACCCGCCCCGAGCAGGCCGAGGCGAGGCAGAAGATCAGCCGGATGCTCTCGCTGGACGTGACGCACGACGAGATCAAGGCGTTCCACAAGGTGGACCCGCGATGGACACGGGCCGCGGGCGGGGCGGGTCGTGGGCGGCTGAGCCGCTCGCCCACGCTCTTTGAGGACATCGTCAAGACCGTCACCAGCTGCAACGTCGCCTGGCCCAGCACGATCAACATGAACCGCCGCCTGTGCGAGGTGCTCGGCACAAAGAGCGACAACGGGCATCACGCCTTCCCGACACCTCAGAAACTCGCCCGGACACGCCCGGGGACGCTGCGAGCGCGGTGCCGAGTCGGCTACCGCGACCAACGCCTGATCGACCTGGCCAAGCTCTACAACAAGGGCGAGATCTGCGAGACCTGGCTCACCGCGGATTCGACCACCGACGACGAGGCGTTCAAGTTCCTGCTCACGCTCCCCGGCGTGGGGCCGTACGCCGCGGGGAACATCATGCAGCTGCTCGGCAGGTTTAGCCGACTGGCGCTGGATTCAGAATCCGTCCGCCACGGCAAGGCCGTGCTCGGGCTCACCGGCAAGGACACGGCGATCCTCAAACGCATGACCGCCCACTACGAGCCCTTCGGCGAGCACAAGTTCCGCAGCTACTGGTTCGAGATCTGGGCGTGGTACGAGATCAAGGCCGGCAAGAGCTGGACTTGGGAGAAGAAGAAGACCGCGAGCTCGTTCACCGCGGCGAAGCTCAAGTAATCTCCTCGCGATGATGCCTTGGGCCTCGTGGGACAGGCGCCCCGCCTGTCTGCCTCTGGTGGCACGGGGATCTGGCCCGCGGGGGCACGTGCAACGACAAGCCCTCGGCGCGAGCCGAGGGTCCCAAGTACCGCCAAGGTCTCACGCACCCTCGGCTCGCGCCGAGGGCTTGTCAAATCCATCCGAGCCTTCGCCTTGCTCAGACTCGGCTTCCAAAGTCGCTGGCATCGCGTTGAACCTCGATCTCGGGCGTCTCACATTCCACCGAGTAGTCCTGCAGCGCCCGCACACCCCACACCCCAGCCCGCTTGGCCTCGATCGCCCGCACCGCAGCCTCCGCAGCCGTCGCGGTCGTCACCATCGGAATCCCCAGCCGAACCGCGGTTGACCGGATCTTGCCCTCGTCGGTCTGCCACCCGGTGCGTGTCGGTGTGTTGATCACGAGCTGGATCTGCTCGTTGGACATCAGGTCTACCACGTTGGGCCGAGCCCCCTCGCGGATCTTCTTGAGGATCCGTGGCTTCATGCCGTGGCGGACCAGCTCGGCCCCGGTGCCCTCGGTGGTGTGGACCGTGAACCCCATCGCGAGCAGGCTGCGCACAACCGGCACGATCGTCTTCTTGTCCTGCTCGCGGACCGACACAAACACGCCGCCCTCGCCGGGCAGCTCAACGCCCGCGCCGAGCATCGCCTTGAGGTAGGCGACCTCGAGGCTCACGTCGATCCCCATGACCTCGCCGGTGGACCGCATCTCGGGGCCGAGCACGAAGTCCACACCCGGGAACTTCTGGAAGGGGAAGACCGGGGCCTTGACCGCGAAGTACCCGGCGTCTGGGATCTCGCGTGCGCCCTGCTCGGTCAGCGATACGCCCATCATCGCCTTGGCCGCGACCTGGGCCCACGCCACGCCCTTGGCCTTGCCGACGTAGGGCACGGTTCGGCTGGCGCGGGGGTTCACCTCGATGATGTAGACCTCGTCGTCCTTGATCGCCATCTGCACGTTCATCAGCCCGCACACGCCCAGCTCTTTGGCAAGCGAACGCGCGATCGTGCGGACCTGTTCTACAAGCTGTGGCCTCAGATGCGCCGGCGGGATCATGCACGTCGAGTCGCCCGAGTGCACCCCGGCCTGCTCGATGTGCTCCATCACGGCGCACACGAGCTGCGTATCGCCGTCCCCCCCTCCATCAGCCGCGACATCGACGTCGAGCTCCATCGCGGCGTCGAGGAACTGGTCGATCAGCACGGGCGCGTCGTCCAGGTCGCTCGATGCGAGTGCCCCGGAGATGTACTGGCGCAGGGCGGGTTCGTCGGGGCAGATCTCCATGCCGCGCCCGCCGAGCACGTAGCTGGGGCGCACAAGCACGGGGTATCCGACCTTCGTGGCGACCTCGACGGCTTGCGGGATCGACCGCGCGATGCCGGAGTTGGGGCGCTTCAGGTCCAGCTTGGTGAGCAGCTCGTCGAACGCCTCGCGGTCCTCAGCCCGGTCGATCGCGGAGATGCTGGTGCCCAGGATCGGCGCGCCCGCCTCGACGAGCCCGTGCGCCAGGTTCAGGGGGGTCTGCCCGCCGAACTGCACGATGAGGCCCTTGACGAGCCCCGGGCTGCCCGGCTGGGCGACGAGGTTCCCCCCGTTGAGACGCTCGACCACGTTGAGCACGTCCTCGAGCGTCAGCGGCTCAAAGAAGAGCAGATCACTCGTGTCGTAGTCAGTGGAGACGGTCTCGGGGTTCGAGTTGATCATCACCGACTCGTACCCGAGCTCGCGGGCGGCGAAGCTCGCGTGCACGCAGCAGTAGTCGAACTCGATGCCCTGCCCGATGCGGTTGGGCCCGCCGCCGAGGATGACAACCTTCTCCGCGTCGGTCTTCGCGAGCCGCGGCGTCAGCTCGTCCTCGGCGATCACGTCCTCGAACGTGCCCGCTGCGGTCAGCTGCTTGTGCCCGGGCTGGTAGGTGGAGTAGTAGTAGGGCGTGACAGCCTCGAACTCAGCCGCGCAAGTGTCCACCTGCTTGAAGACCGCCTCGACGCCGAGGGTCTTCCGCCGAGCACGTACCACGAGAATGCTTGAGGAGCTGATCTCGCCGAGCCAGACCATCGCGAGTTGGGCGTCGGAGTAGCCCAACTGCTTGGCCCGCTGCATGAGCTCGCGCGAGACCGCGTCCAGGCTCTTGACCGCGAGCAGCTCGCTCTCGAAGTCGGCCAGCTCCTTCATCTGGTGCAGGAAGAACGGGTCGATGCGGGTGAGCTGGTTGATGCGGTCGACGCTCCACCCCATTTTCATCGCGTAGCGGATGTAGTACAAGCGCCCCTGGCTGGGCACGCTGAGCTTGCGGACCAGCTTCTCCTCGGGCACGGGCCACTCGAGCGCGGGGTCGGCGTGCTGGTGCTCGGTGCTGGGGCCGCCGCGCTGGTGGAGGAGCCAAGCGTCGAGCTTGTCGAGCCCGAAGCCGTGGCGTTTGACGTCCATCGAGCGGATGACCTTCTGGAAGCTCTCCTTGAGCGTGCGGCCGATCGCCATCGCCTCGCCGACGGACTTCATCTGCGTCGTCAGCGTCTCGTCGGCCTCGGGGAATTTTTCAAACGTCCACCGCGGCATCTTGGTGACCACGTAATCAATGCTCGGCTCGAAGCACGCGCTCGTGCTGCCCGTGATGTCGTTGCGCAGCTCGTCGAGGGTGTACCCGACCGCTAATTTCGCAGCGATCTTTGCGATCGGGAACCCCGTCGCCTTGCTCGCCAGCGCAGAACTCCGGCTCACCCGCGGGTTCATCTCGATCACGACGTACTCAAACGGCAGCGTGCCATCTTCCCGCGGCGTGGGGTTCGGGTTGACCGCGAACTGCACGTTGGAGCCGCCCGTCTCCACGCCCACCGCCCGCATGATCTTCAGCGACGCGTCGCGGAGCACCTGGTACTCCTTGTCGGTCAGCGTCAGGATCGGCGCGACGGTGACCGAGTCGCCGGTGTGCACGCCCATCGCGTCGATGTTCTCGATGCCGCACACGATGACGCAGTTGTCCTTCTTGTCGCGGACAACCTCGAGCTCGTACTCCTTCCACCCCAGCAGGCTCTTATCGACCTGGACCTGCCCGATCATGCTGGCGCGGAGCCCGCGGGTGATGAGCTCGCGGAACTCTTCGAGGTTGTACGCGATGCCGCCGCCCCACCCGCCGAGCGTGAACGCGGGGCGGATGATCGCGGGCAGCCCGATCTTTTCAAGGTACGCCTCAGCGTCTTCAAGATTCTCGACGGTCTTGCTCTCGCCCGTCGCCAGCCCCGCGTCTCGGCAAACCTGCGCAAATTCCTCGCGGTCCTCAGCCCGATGGATCACGGCCCGGTCGGCCCCGATCATCTCGATGCCGTGCTTCTGAAACACGCCCTGGTCGAACAGGGCGCAGGCGCAGTTGAGCCCGGTCTGCCCGCCGAGGGTCGGCAGCACCGCGTCGATCGGGGTGCCGCGCTCTTTCTCGAGCTCGATGATCTTCTCAACCGTGCCCGGCGTGATCGGCTCGACGTACGTCCGGTCCACCAGCGACGGGTCGGTCATGATCGTCGCGGGGTTCGAGTTGACCAAGACGACGCGGTAGCCCTCCGCCTTGAGCGCCTTGCACGCCTGAACGCCCGAGTAGTCGAACTCGCACCCCTGCCCGATGACGATCGGGCCGGATCCGATGAGCAGAATCGTGTGCAGGTCATCGCGTTTGGGCATCGAGGGCTCCGGCGTGGGCTCCGGGCGGCCCCAAGGCACTCAGGCCCGGTGCCCCACGGCGCAAACTCCCCGACTGTAGCCCGCCAAGACCCTCAAGCACCCATTCTCGGACCTGATTGGCCGCTCTCGTTCGACTCAGAATCGGCCGATCTTTCCCCCGGGCTGCGTCGTACCCTTCCCGGTCAGCCTGTCTTCCCCTAGGAGCATCCTCCCCATGTGCGGAATCATTGCCTACATCGGTTCACGCCCGGCCCAGCCCCTGCTCGTCGAGGGCCTCAAACGGCTCGAGTACCGCGGGTACGACTCGGCCGGGGTCGCGATCCTGGACCAGGCCGACGGCGGGCCGACGCTCAACATGGCCAAGGCCATGGGGCGGGTGGCCAACCTCGAGGACGACCTGGAGAACCGGGGCGGCTTCCAGGGCACCCTGGGCCTCGCCCACACCCGCTGGGCCACGCACGGCGGGGTGAGCCAGGTCAACGCCCACCCCCACACCGATTCCTCGGGCACCATCGCGATCGTCCACAACGGGATCATCGAGAACTACTCCTCGCTGCGGAAGCTGCTCGCCGCCAAGGGGCACGTCTTTAAGACCGAGACCGACACCGAGGTCCTCGCGGTGCTCATCGGCGAGGTCTACGACCCGGCCAACGGCGTGGACCTGGAGAAGGCCGTCCAGGGCGCGCTGCGAGAGGTGACCGGGGCGTACGCGATCGCGGTGGTCTGCGTCGCCGAGCCCGATGTGCTGGTCTGTGCGCGCAAGGGCAGCCCGCTGCTCGTCGGGGTGGGGGCCCACGAGTACGTCGTGGCGTCGGACGCCAGCGCGATCATCGCCCACACGTCCCAGGCCGTCACGCTCGAGGACTACTCGGTCTGCCGGCTGACGCGCGAGGGCTTCCGCACCTCGACCATCGACGACGTGGAGATCACGCCCAAGGTGATGCAGCTCGAGCTGGAGCTCAGCGAGATCGAGCTGGGCTCGTTCAGCCACTACATGCAGAAGGAGATCTTCGAGCAGCCCGAGGCGATCGCCCGCTGCATCCGGGGTCGGCTCCACAACCAGGAGGGCAAGGTCGTGCTCGGCGGGCTGATGACCTACGCCAAGGAGCTCGTCCGGTCCCGCCGCGTCATCCTCACCGCCCAGGGCACCGCGCTGCACGCGGCGATGATCGGCGAGTACCTGCTCGAGGACCTGGCGATCATCCCCGCCGAGTGCGAGTACGCCAGCGAGTTCAGGTACCGCAACCCGATCATCGAGGAGGGCACGGTCGTCGTCGCGGTGAGCCAGTCCGGCGAGACCGCCGACACACTCGCCGCCCTGCACGAGGCCAAGGACCGGGGGGCGCTCTCGCTGGGCGTGATCAACGTGGTCGGCTCGACGCTGGCGCGGGACACCGACGCGGGCGTGTACTGCCGAGTCGGGCCCGAGATCGGCGTCGCGAGCACCAAGGCCTTCACCGGGCAGGTGTGCGTGCTGACGATGATCGCGATCTTCATGGCCCGCCGCCGGTTCATGAGCCCCGAGCAGACCGCGAAGATCCTCGAAGAGCTCAAGGGCATCCCCGACAAGATGCGCCGGATCCTCGAGATGGACGACCACGTGCGCAAGGTCACCGAGAAGTACGTCGAGCGTGAGAACTGGCTCTTCTTGGGGCGCGGGTACAACTACCCGACCGCGATGGAAGGGGCGCTCAAGCTCAAGGAGATCAGCTACATCCACGCCGAGGGCATGCCCGCCGCGGAGATGAAGCACGGCCCGATCGCGCTGATCGACGACGGCATGCCCGTCGTCTTCATCGCCAATCAGGGCCCGCAGTACGACAAGGTGATGAACAACATCGAGGAGGTCCGCACGCGGGGCGGGCACGTGATCGCCGTCGCGACGGAGGGGGACACCGAGATTGCCAACCACGCCGAGGACGTGCTGTACATCCCGCCGAGCTGCGAGCAGCTGAGCCCGTTGCTCGCGGTGGTGCCGCTGCAGATGATGGCGTACCACGCGGCGGTCCTGCGGGGGCACGACGTGGACAAGCCGCGGAACCTGGCCAAGAGCGTCACGGTCGAGTGACGGGGGCCAAGAGCGTCACGGTGGTTTAACCCGGCCCGGGCAGGCTTCTCAGCTCAACCAGGACGCGCAAAGACAGCCGTATCAGGGCCTCAAACCGGCTTTTCGGGCCCTCAGATGGTTTTTTTGGGCTTCGTGGGGGCCGGTTGTGCGGGTTATGACGCAAATCGGGGCTGTATCGTTCAAGAGGGCATCCTCAAGGGCCGATAGCCACTCGTCGCCGGCTCTGTCTGCCCGGCCGAGAGGTTTGCGTATGTCTCAATTGCCCCAACTCGAGAAGATCAAACGCTGGCTTTCGCCCGGCCGACCCGTGCGGGTCCGCGTCATGGACGCCGAGCCGAGCGAGGGTGTTCGAGCCGGGAGCCTGCGGCTGCGGGCGACCACGCCCGATGACGCGGCCCTGCTCACCGGCCTGATCGAGCGAAACGAGTCGCACCTGTTCCGCTGGCTGCCCCGTCCGGCGCCCGATGTGTCCAGCGCCCGGGTCGCGGACCACTGGATCCAGCTCGCCCTCGAGGGCGAATCAAACGGCTCGGCCTGGCGCCGGCTCGCGGTGCTGCCCGGCGGCACCGTCGTCGGCGGGGTCAACCTCATCCACATCGAACGCGGGCTCGACTGGCAGGCCGACACCAACTGGTGGGTCAGCGCCGAGCACACCGGCCGGGGCTACGGCAACCAGATCGTCCAAGGCATGCTCCGCCACGCCTTCGGCGACATGCCCAACGGGCTCGGGCTGCACAAGGTCCACGCCGGCATCCAGCCCGACAACGCCGCCAGCGAGCGACTCGCGATCAAGGCCGGGTTCACCCCCGAACCCAAGCTCGACAGCCGCCTGTATGTCAACGGCGAGTGGCAGCACCACCGCGGCTTCGTCGCGCGGTCCTGACCCGCCCCCATCTCAACTCATTAGGCTCAGGGATTCGCCTCGGCGTCCGCGTTGTCCTGCTGGGGCTCGCCGTCCGTCGGCTCGTCGGGCTCGATCGGCGTCGTGCTCATGCCCGGGAGCGACTCGAACGTGCCGCCCTGGCTCACCCGCAGCTGCCCTGTTTGCAGCAGGTAGTCCAGGATCGAGTTTCGCAGGTCGGTCCGGTTCTGGTCGCGCGAGTTCTCCGCGTTGAGCAGCGCGTCCTGCCGGTCGAGGATCGACTGCGGGTCCGCGTCGTCGCGGAGCTCGAGCGCCCGCAGGCCCCGCCGGTTGATCTCGATCTGCTCCTCGGCCAATTCGAGCTGGAACCGCGCCAGGTCGATCTGCCGAACCGCCTGCCGGGCGCTGATCACGATGTTGTCCCGCGTCTCTTCGTAGTCCCGCTGGGCCCGGTCGCGGCGGATCAGCGCCGTCCGCAGGTTCAGCCGCTCGGTGGTGCGGTCGAGCGGCAGCCCGAGGTTCAGGCTGATCGCATAGTCCATCTCGTTGGGATCGATCGTGAACCCGCCGGTCGTGTTGTCCGGGTCCGAGCCGGTGCCGAGTGAGGCGTCCAGGTCCAGCTCGGGCAGCAGGCCGTTGCGGGCGTTGGCGATCTGGCGTTGCGTGTCGAGCAGCTGGTCGCGTTCGTTCTGCAGGTCGAGCCGATAGTCGAGCGCGAGGGCCGCGGCCTCGTCGGGGTGCACGCTGGGCGAGGCGAGATCAAACTCAAGTTCCGCGATGCGGATCGGTGTCACCGGGTCGAGCCCGAGGCGGATCTTGAACCGCTGGAGCTGGAAGATGTAGCTCTCGCGCAGGTTGGCAAGCCTCGCCTCGGACTGACGCACCGCGTTGGCGGTGATGTCCCTCTGGAACGGGTCGAGCCGACCGGCGGTCACCTTCGAGATCGTCTCGTCGTTGCGCCGCTGCTGCGATTCCAGGTCGCGGACCTGGTTGGTGATCCGGGCGCGGGTGGTGAGCAGGTCGAAGTAGTCCGCCGCGACGTCTACCAGCAGCGAGCGACGGAACCGCTCGAACGTGCGGGCCGAGTACACCAGATTCCGCTCGGCCTGCACGCGGGACTCCCGGGCCACGCCCCCAAACCCACGCAGCAGCGGCACGTTCCCCGACAGAACCAGGTCCGACGACGAGGTGTACCCCTCGGTTGCGTTCTCGCGAAGCTGGTCGGTGGCGCGGGTGATCCACCGCGCCTCGACCGAGCCGCCGAACGGCAGCCGCTGCGTCACGCGGAGCGTGTTGATGATCGAGAGGGTGTGGTCGAAGTTGCCCTCGTCGGCGGCCCCGTCGAGCGAGAACGCCGTGTCGTTGAACAGCCGCGGGCTCCACTGGTGCCGCTCGATGAGCAGGCGGATCGCCGAGAGCAGGTACGCCTCTTCGGCCGAGCGGAAATCACGCCCGGACTGCTGCGCCAGTTCCAGCGCGCCCTCGAACGTGATCGCCATCGCCTCGGGCAAGTCGCTCTCCGAGTCCGCCGCGGCGTACGCCGCGAGCTTGGTCGCCATGTCCTCGGCCTCGGCGGCCGGCTGATACCGCAGGCTGTCGGCCCCCGGGTTGGTGGTGGCGGGGATGCGGTCCATCGTGCCCTCGCGCCCGCCGTCTCGCCCGAGGTTGGCGATCGACCGCGGCGTCTGGGCCTCGATCTCGCCGGACCGCTGCGCGATCAGATCGTCCAGGCTGCGGTCGAGCGGGCCCCGGCAACCCCCACCCGAGGCAAGAACGAACAGGCAAGCGAGTGCGAGGCGAGCGTGGGTCATGCGGGGTCGGTCCGTTCTTGGCAGGTCGAGGTGGGTGACCCGGGGCGAGCCAAAGCCCGCCCGAGAGTGAGGAGATGGGCGGTTTGCGTGCCCGGGCGGGGATCGTACCGGGACAAAGAGAGATTGCTGCGAGATTTGAGATTGTTGATGAACTGACCTATGCTTCTGGCCCCACTTTTCCGGGCTAAAAAGCCCTAAATTGGGCTCAGTTCTCCCCTTAACAGGGTGATTTTGAGCCTCTCAAGGAGCCCCAACCTATGGCTTCCATTACTTTTGACGGACGAAGTCTACTCTTGGATGGTCGCCGAATTTGGGTGATGTCCGGGTCCATGCATTTTCAGCGAGTCCCCCGCGAGTCGTGGGCCGACCGGCTCTGGCGGCTCAAGCTCGCCGGCATGAACGCCGTCGAGACCCCCGTGTTCTGGAACGCGTGCGAGTCTCGGCCCGGTGTTCTTGAGTTCACCGAGCAGAACGACATCAAGGCCTTCTGCCGCGAGGCCCAAGCCGCGGGGCTCTGGGTCATCGTTCGGATGGGCCCCTACATCGGCTCGGGGTGGGACCTGGGCGGCCTGCCCGCGTGGCTCGTCCGCAAGTGCGAGATGCAAGAGACCGTGGCGATCCCTCGCTCCAACGCCCCGGTCTTCCTCGAGGCCGCGGGCAAGTGGACCACCGCCCTCGCGAGGCAGATCAAGGAGATGCAGGTCACCTCGGGCGGCCCGGTCCTGATGGTGCAGACCGAGTCCAAGTGGACGTGCGGCGAGGAAGAGCTCGCCCGGACCTACCTGGGCGAGCTGACCCGCTACCAGCGCGAGGCGGGCATCAACGTCCCCCGCGTCAACACCAACAACCTCTGGGCCGGCGTCGAGGGTGACATCGACGGGTGGGCGGGCGACCGCCACATGATGGGCATCTCGCGTCAGCTCACGATCGTCAAGCCGCGTCAGCCCCGGTTCATCGGAGAGTTCGGCGTCAGCTCCCGCGCGGTCTACGGCGTCGAGCCCGAGGCCCCGGCCGACCCGATCGATCTGCAGCGGCGGCTCGTCGAGGCGATGGCCGGGGGCGCGCAGATGAACATCGCCCCGTTCGTCGGCGGCTCGAGCCCCGGCTTCTGGGCCGGGCGAGCAAGCCTGGGCGACAACACCTTCATCGCCCCGGTGCAGGACCTGTCCGCCCCGGTGGACGAGGCCGGCCGCGCCACCGTGAGCTACGGCCCGCTCTCGCGCGTCGCCCGGTTCGCCTCGGGCTTTAGTCGCCTGCTCTCGCACCTCGAGGTGGACCGGTCGCCCGTGGTGGTTGATCCGGAGGGCGGGGCGACCGGCGGGTGGTCCGTCTCGCACACCACCGGCACCGAGGGCTCGGCGGCCTTCCTGTTCTCCGCCGATGGCAAGCCCCGCAAGTCGAGCGTCCGTTTGCTGCTCTCCGACGGCACCACGCTGGACGTCGCGACGGGCAAGCAGTCCGCCTACTGGTTCGTGTTTGACTACAACCTGTCGAGCCGCAGCGTGCTCAACGCGACGAGCCTGAGCCCCCTGGGCTACCGCAACGACCTGCTCGTGGTCTTCGGGCCCGGGGGCGCCGAGGGGCACGTGGTGATCAACGGCACGCCGCTGTTCGTCAACGTCCCCAAGGGATCCAAGCCGCTCATCGAGATGCACGAGGGCTGCGTCGTGGTCGTGGTCTCCGAGGACGCGGTCGATCAGACCCACTTCACCGACACGGGCGTCTGGGTCGGCGTCGATGGCGTGGACCGAGAGGGCAACCCCTGGAGCTTCGGCGGCGGGACCACCGCGACCTGGATCGCGATCGACGGCACGACCAAGGCCAAGCGGCTCGCCCGCGTGGACGGCGACCCGGTGCCCAAGAGCAAGAAGGAGTCGCTCGAGAACTGGGAGATGGCGTCGGCCCAGCCGCAGACCGACGGCACCAGCCCCCGCTTCGCCTCGGTCCCCGGGCCGGCCGATCTGGCCGAGCTGGGCACGCCCCAGGGCTACGGGTGGTACCGCGTGACCCAGCGTGTGGGCGCGACCAAGAAGCTCAAGCTCGCCGCCCCGGACTCGGGCGATCGGCTGCACCTCTACATCGACGGCGAGTACTCCGGGCTGATCGGTAAGGGCCCCGGGGCGAGCCCCGAGCTCGCGGTCAGCCTCAAGAAGGGCGACCGGACGCTGGTGGTGCTCGCCGACAACATGGGCCGGGTTGGCGGCGGCTCAGACCTCCGCGACCCCAAGGGCCTCACCGGGCACCTGTTCGACGTGACGCCGTTCAAGCCGGGGCGGATGGCGGTCGAGATCGGCGAGCCGCTCAACCTGCTCGAGTTCCGCAAGCCGCTCTTCTGGACAAGGCGCGGCGAGACCACCCACCCCAACCGAGTGTCGTGGGCCTTCTCGCACCGCAAGAAGAGCAACGTGCGGCTGACGCTGCCGGGCATGGAGCAGCGGTACGTCGTGATCGTGAACGATCAGCCCGTCGCCTTCGCCGACGCGGGCCGCGGGCTCGACATGGTGCTCAGCGAGGACAAGGGGCTCAAGCGCGGCAACAACACCGTGCAGGTCGCCTTCGCCTTTTCGGCCTACCTCGACCCCGAAGAGAGCGAGGTGGTCGTCAAGGAGATGGCCTCCAAGCTCAACCACGGCGCCGTCTGGACCGAGCTGGTCACCGCGGTCACCGAGAAGGGTGACTGGTCGTTCGCCAAGTGGGAGCCGCCGGCAGAGGCGTTCTACGACGACGTTGCCAAGTCCAAGCTGGGCGACGTGCATGGGCCGACCTGGTGGAAGTCGCGGTTCGATGCCGCGATCCGCCGCGACGCGCCGGTCTATCTCGAGCTGAGCGGCATGACCAAGGGGCAGGTCTTCCTCAACGGGATGAACCTGGGGCGGTACTTCTTCGCCACGCCCGACGGCAATCCCGTCCCGCCCGTGACCCGCGTGCTGCTCCCCCAGGCCTACTTGGGCCAGCAGGGCAACGAGCTGGTGCTCTTCGACGAGCACGGCGGCAACCCCGGCAAGCTCAGAGTTGTCTACGACGGGTGATCAGGGCTCGCCCTGATTGGGCTCCGGTTCTGACGGGGTCCCCGGCTCTGGCTGAGCCCCCGGCGAGGGCACGGCCTCGAGCTCGGCCAGTGTCTGGCCGGTCGTCTGGGCCAGCGAGCGGGCCGCGGCGACCTGCTGGCGGATGTTCTCGATCTCGTTTGGGGTGTACTCCCGACGAGCGAGCAGCTCCTCGAGCTGGTCGGCCCGGCGGAGCAGGGTTTCTTGCTGGCGCTGCAGGCGGCTACGCATGTCGGCCCGCAGGTCGTCGGGCAGCACGCCCGGGAACCCCTCGCCCGTCAGCGCCATCGGGTGCAGCAGGTGCAGCGACCGCGAGCCCCACCCCATCGCCCGGTTGATCGAATCGGACACGCCCGCGACCCAGTGCCCGCTGAGCACCGCGATGGGGCGGGGGTCGGTGGTGAACGACCGCTGCGGGTAGGCGGCGTTGATCCAGTCCGTCGCGTCGAGCGATCGGCCCAGCCCTTGTGGGGTGTCGTCGTCGGCGTTCATCCGCTCGCGGCGGAGCCGGTAGGCCTGGGCGATCGAGGCCGCGTCGAGCGAGGCGGCGTTGCCCAGGTCGTTAAACGAGCCGAGCGGCACGTCGAGCTCGAGCACCTGCCCGTCGCGGTTGAGCGTGATGTGCAGGGTCTCGCCGGGCGCGTGGGAGATGATCCAGGCCTTGAGCCAGGTCTGCGAGACCGGGGAGACGCCGTCCACATCGAGGAACGCGTCGCCCGCGGCGAGCATCGCCGCGGCGGGGAACTGCCCGCCCTCGACCACGCCGGCGAGCGTGACGGCGTTGGGGGTCTCCATCGCAAACCGAACCCCGAGCCCGGCGCGCGGGGTGGAGGCGAAGAGTCGCTGAGCGATCCGGCCCAGCCGCAGCCGCTGCTCGGGCGAGAGCTCGGTTGCCGCCATCGCTCCCTCGATATCACGCACCGAGAGCCCCGGGATCCGTGGGATCCGAAGCGACGCGGCCTCGCGAACCTCCAGCAGCTCCGAGTCGAGCTGGTCGATCAGGGGGTCCAGGTGGGCCGGCTGGGCGTGCGCGGCGGCGGGCCACAGCAGCGCGAGCGTTAACTTCAGGGGCATCGACAGGGTGGTCCGTGAGCGGGGCATCACCCGAGTCTACGAGACGGCGCGGGCGAAGGTTTCGCAGACCGCTCCCTGATTCTCGACCAGCCACGCGGCCTTCTTGGCCACGGCCCGCAGGATCGGCTCGGGAAGCGTGGTTCGTGCGGCCTCGAAGACCAGGCTCTCGGCCATGAGATAAGGCCAGGCCTCGAGCGGCGGGGTCGGCCAGCTCGCCTCGGCCAGATACGCCGCCAGGAACGGCGCCGCCAGCGTCAGGTCCGCGTGGGGCTGCCAGTGGTCCGGGGCCGGCCCGGTGCGCGTTAGCGAGAACTGAGCCAGGCCCTGGGCGATATCGTGGGCACGGGGCCCGAGCTGCACGCCGTCGAAATCGAAGAACGCCGCGACCAGCGACTCGCTGAACAGGAAGTTCCCCGGGTGGATATCGCCGTGGATCAGCACCGGTTCAGGCGGCGGGGTGCCCTGCAGGATCGCCGCCAGCGAGTCGTCCGCGGCCTGGGCGGTCTGCAGCAGCGGCTTGGCCGTGGGTGATTGGGCGCCAACCAGCGACGCCTCGATCATCGGTCGCGTCGGCTCACGGGTCGGCGGGATCGCGGACGTCGGCGTGAAGCCCGCCCACGCCGCGTGGGCCCGGGCCAGCGTCGCGCCCGCGGCCTCGGCCCGCCGCGGCTTGCTCGCAAAGGGCAGCCCCTGAACCAGCGCCGTCATCTCGTAGACGTGGTACCCCGTCTGCAGCATCGAGTTGTTCTCGTCGCGCGTCCCGATGAGCCGCGTCACCGGCACGTCCGCGATCGTCAGGTGCAGCTGAACCTCGTGCGACAACGCGACCAGCAGCGGGTCGTCTCGCCCCGGGGCCCGACGCTTGAGCACGAACTGCCCGCGGTCGGATTCGATCAGGGCCTTGGGCGCGAGCGACGCGCCCGCGATCAGCTCGCGCACCGACCTCACCTCGCCCAGCGCGTAGTGCGACAGCACGGTGCGGACCTCGTCGGCGCTCAATCGGGGTTTGTCTTTGGGCAGCGTCATCGTCGATCGATCGTTCGGATCTCGAACCGTAGACTCCGCCACAGTCTACCAGATCACTCGGCGTTCTGGATCTGCTCTTTGATCCGGTCGATCGCGCCCTTGACCTCCACGATCAGCCGCGAGATCTCGGTGTCCGGGCTCTTCGAGGCGATGGTGTTGGCCTCACGCAGCAGCTCCTGGGTCAGGAAATCCAGCGTGCGGCCCACCGGGCGGGGGTCGTCCGAGTCCACCAGCTCCACAAAGTGCACCAGGTGATCGCCCAGCCGGACGATCTCCTCGGCGATATCCGTCTTCTCAGCGAAGATCGCGACCTCGCGGATAATGTCGGGCAATTCCGCGTCTACGCCGAACTGGCTGAGCAGCTTGGTGAGCCGCTCGGTGAGCCGTTTCTCGTACGCCGCGGAGACGGCCGGGGCGAGCCCCGTGATCGTCTTGAGGTTCTGCGTGATCTCCGCGTGCCGCCCCAGCAGGTCCTCGCGGAGCCCGTGCCCCTCGCGGGTCCGCATCGAGATCAGGTGATCGACCGCCTGGTCGATCAGCGGGCCCAGCGCCTTGCGGGCCGAATCGACCAGGCTCTGCGCCTGCTCGGGCTGGCTCAGCACGCCGGGCAGGTTCACCAGAACCGCCGCGTCCACGTCGCGGGCTTGCACCCCCAGCGCCGAGGCGATGTCGTTGGCGTAGTGCCGGAGCACCGTCGCGTTGATCTTGGGCAGCGCGGTCTCGTCGGCCTCGGCGTAGGAGACCGAGACCGTGACGGAGCCGCGCTGAATCCGATCACGCAGCTGCGCCTCGATCCAGGGCTCAAGCACCGCCAGCCGATCCGACATGCGGAACGTGGTCTTGAGGAACTTGTTGTTGACCGAGCGGAGCTCGACCTTGTACTGCACGCCGTCAACCACCGCGGTGGCATCGCCGAACCCTGTCATGCTTCGGATCAAGGGAGCGCTCCGGGAAGAGGGGGGAAAGGGGGGGAGAGGTTGAAGGGCTCAGCGCCCCGGTGGGGTCTCGGTCGAATCGGTTTCGGGCGAAACGGATTCGGCCTCCGGCTCAACGGCCGGTTCGGTCGCCGAGTCCGCGGCTGACTGTGCATCGTCCACGATCTCGGTCGCGGTCTGCTCAGCCGCGTCGATCACATCGATCGGGTCGGTCGTGGGTTCGTCGCCCGTCGGGAGTTCGCCCGCGGGCGCGTCGGCCGGGGTGTCGGTGGGGGGGGCGGCCGGATTCTCGTCCGTGGGCAGCGGCCCAGACCCGCTGGTCTCGACCGGGTCGGTGGACGTCACGCTGGGTACTCCGGCGTGCTCGATGTTCTCGGGGCGGGTCGCGAAGTTGAGCCCGACGGCGAAGAGGAGATAGAGGATGAACATGCCGATGGTGGCGAAGGTGAGCGCGTCGCCGGTCTTGGTGCCAAAGGCGGTCTGCCCGGCCCCGCCGCTCGAACCGCCCGCGCCGAACGCGCCGCTGAGCCCGCCGCCCTGGGGCCGCTGGATCAGCACCACGAGCATCAGGATCACGCAGACGATGAGAAAACCACCAACGAGCAGGCCGGTGGCCCAATAGGCGATCGCGAAGGGGAGGATCATGAGCGGCTCCGAGAGTGGGCAGGAAGGGCCCATCCGGGCCCGGTCCGAAGTCTAGGCGGCGATTGCTGCAGCAAACAGCAGGGCGTACGGGCTCTGGCCCCGAAGCAACGGGCCCCGAGAAGCCCGCGTTTGGCCCAATCATGGCCCCACAGGGCTCGCGAGACCAGATACGGCTCCCAGATCAGATTCAGGCGTGGGCCGGGGCTGCGGCCTTGACGATCTGGGCGAAGTCCTCGGGCTTGAGCGAGGCCCCGCCGATCAGCCCGCCGTCGATGTCCGGCATGGCGACCAGCTCCGCCGCGTTGCCCGGCTTCATCGACCCGCCATACTGGATCCGGGTCGCCTCGGCGATATGCCCCGAGTACAGCTCGGCCAGCAGGTCGCGGATCGCCTTGTGCGCGTTCTGCGCGTCTTCGGGGGTCGCGGTCTTGCCGGTGCCGATCGCCCAGACCGGCTCGTAGGCGATGGTGACCCTGGGCATCTGCTCGGCCCTCACGCTCTTGAGCCCCGCGGTGATCTGGGTCTGGTTGACCTGGTCGGTCTGCCCGGCCTCACGCTGCTCGAGGGTCTCGCCGACACACAGGATGACCTGCAGACCCGCGTTCAGCGCTGCATGCAGCTTGGCGTTGACGATCGCGTCGGTCTCGCCGATGACGTGTCGCCGCTCGGAGTGGCCAACCAGCACGACCTTGACGCCGCAGTCGATGAGCATCGCGGCCGACACCTCGCCGGTGAGCGCGCCGTCGGGCTGATCGCTCAGATCCTGAGCCCCGAGCATGACGCCACCCCCAGAACTTGCCAGAGCCTTACCGACCGCCGCGAGATAGGGGAAGGGCGGGAAGACGGCGACATCCACGCCGTCGGTCCCTGCGAGCGACGCGGCTACGCCCTTGGCGAGCGCTGTGGCCGAGCCGAGGTTGGTGTTCATCTTCCAGTTGCCGCCGACAAAGTGGGTGCGGGTCATCTTGAGAACCTCCGAGCGAGGGGAAAGCGAGGGGATGTTGTGTTCACTCGGATTCTAGCTCGATCAGCCCGTACGCAGGCGTATCTCCGAGCCTGCTTGGAGTGGAATCGCACGATTCGAGGCTGGAGAGGGTGCGTTGACAAGCCCTCGGCGCAAGCCGAGGGTCCCAACCACCGCAACCGTCTCACGCACCCTCGGCTCGCGCCGAGGGCTTGTCTATGCGACAAGGCAACGGATTCATCGCAAAAAAAGACACGCCCGAGAGCGTGCCTTGTGAGTGAATCGGATCTTCTTCTACCCCTTGGGCCCGGCGGCCCGCACCGCGTCGGGCATCCGGAACTTCTGGTCGTTCGCCCGGAACATCCCCGCCAGCTTCCTAGCCGAGGTGTCGTACGTCGCCTTGTCCGCCCACGTGTCACGCGGGCGGAGCACCTCGGACGGCACGCCGTGGACCGAGGCCGGGATCGCGAGCCCGAAGATCTCCTCGCTCACGAACTGGGCGTCGTTGAGTGAGCCGTTGAGGATCGCGGTGACCATCGCGCGGGTGTAGGGGAGGTCGAAACGTTTGCCGGTGCCGTAGGGCCCGCCGGTCCACCCGGTGTTGAGCAGCCAGACCTTCGCGTCGTGCTTCTTGATCCGCTCGGCGAGCATCTCGGCGTAGTGCGTTGGCCTTCTGGGCATGAACGGCCCGCCGAAGCACGGGCTGAAGTTCGGCTGCGGCTCCTTCACGCCCTCCTCGGTCCCCGCCAGCTTGGACGTGTACCCGTTGATGAAGTAGTACATCGCCTGCTCGGGGGACAGGTGCGAGATCGGGGGCAGCACGCCAAAGGCGTCCGCGGTCAGGAAGATCACGTGCTTGGGGTGGCTCCCGATCGACGGGATCCGTGCGTGCGGGATGTGGTCCACGGGGTAGGTCACGCGGGTGTTCTCGGTCACCGAGATATCGTTGTAATCGGGGTCGCGGGATCCCTCGACAAAGTGCATGTTCTCGAGGACCGATCCGAAGCGGATCGCGTCCCAGATCTGCGGCTCTTTTTCGCGGGTGAGCCCGATGCACTTGGCGTAGCACCCGCCCTCGAAGTTGAAGACCCCGTCGGGACCCCAGCCGTGCTCGTCGTCGCCGATCAGGTCTCGGTCCGGGTCGGCGCTCAGCGTCGTCTTGCCGGTGCCGCTGAGCCCGAAGAAGAGGGCGACGTTGCCGTCGTCGTCGGTCGCGACGTTCGACGAGCAGTGCATCGGGAGCGTCTCGTGGTCGGGCTGATCGTAGTTGAGCGCGTAGAAGATGCTCTTCTTGATCTCACCGGCGTACTCGGTGCCCAGGATCACGACCGTTTTCTTCTCGAGCGACTGCATGACGCAGACCTCGGAAGTGCCCTCGAGCCCCAGCTCGTCGCGGTCGGCCTGCGTCAGCTTGCGGGTGCCCGCAGCGAGCACGGTCCAGTCCTTGGTCCAGGTGCCGTCGCCGGCGTCCGAAGCCGAGCCGGGCTTGATGAACAGGGTCTCGGCGAACAGCGCGTGCCACGCGAGGCTCGAGACCACCTGCACGCCGACGCGCCGGGTGATATCCGCCCCGGCGAACCCCTCGAACGCGAACACGTGGTCCTGTTCGTTGAGGTGCTCGATCGCGATCGCGCGGGCACTCTCGAACTGCTCGGTCGTGCACGGCTGATTGACCGGGCCCCACCAGATGTTCTCGTGGATGCCCGCGGTGTCCTCAAGGAACTTGTCCTTCGGGCTGCGGCCCGTCCGGTCGCCGGTGAAGACGACCACGGCCCCGTTGGAGGCCAGCTTGCCCTCGCCAGCGGCGAGAACGTGCTCGACGAGCTGGGCGGTGGAGAGGTTGGCCCGCACATGGCTGGGCGAGAGATCGACGCTTTGGGTGGGGGCGGTGGTCACGGGTCCGTCCTGTCTGTTCACGTACAACGGAAGGGTCTACGGAGACATCGACGCGACAGCCAAGAAAGCTGAAGTGGGAAGAAGGGTAGACCGGTTTTCCCTGAATCTGGGCCTTCTGACCGAATCGCCTGCACGAAGGCTGTTTCTCAGAGCAGATTTTTCGTTCGCAGACTCTCGTTTCCGGTCGTTGACCCCGGCCCCCGAGCGTTCGTACCATTACAGCCCGTCCGAGGCTCGCGCCCCGGAGCGGGAAGCCCCCGCCGGGGCCCCCGGCCGCAGATGGTGATCGTAGCTCAGTTGGTTAGAGCACCGGGTTGTGATCCCGGAGGTCGCGGGTTCGATTCCCGTCGATCACCCTTCTTTTTCCCCTTAAAATCAGGGCTCAACGCGCCGCGAGCACCCCGGCCAGGGTTGCCCGCACCGCGTCGCCATACCCATCGACCCGCCCGCCGTCGAACAGGATCGCGTGTACCAGCAGCGGGTAGAGCTGGTAGATCGCCCGCCGCGTGGGCCAGCCCGCGTCGCGGGCCGGGCGATGTTTCCTGTATTGATTCCAGAACGCCGGCCCGAGCCCCCCCATCAGATCCATGAACGCCAGCTCGACTTCCGGGTGCCCGCGGTGGCAGGCCGGGTCGATCAGGGCTCGGGGGTAGCCCGCGTCCCAGAGGATGTTCCCCGCCCACAGGTCGCCGTGCAGCAGGGCCGGCGGGTCCCGGGGCCGTTGGGGCGAGAAACCCGTCGAGGCGGTCGCTCAGCCGCCGCAGGTCGTCGTGGGTCGGAGCTGAGATCACGCCGGCTTGGAGGGCCAGGTCGCCAAAGTGCCTCAGCCGTTGGTCTCGGTAGAACGCCGCCCAAGGCTCCGCGGGCGTGTTGGGCTGCACCAGCGGCCCGATCCGGGTCTCACGCTCGAGCCCGAAGGTCGGCTCGCTCGTCGGTGTGGTGTGCAGGTCCGCCATCAGGTCCGCCAGAGCCGCCTCGCCCTCTTCGGTTCGTCGCCCGTCGTGCTCGATGAACTCGAGCACCAGCAGTTTCGGCTCGGCGTGCAGCACCCGAGGCAGCGGCAGCGCCGTGTTCTGGGCGAGGTGGTCCAGCATGTACCCCTCGACGTCGAGCGCGGGCGGGCCCGCCGCCGAGCCACCCGCCGCGCCGCCCGGCTCGTGCTTGACGGCGACCGCGGGGTGCTTCTCGAACTGGGCCTTGAACACCTGGGCCACGCACCCGCCGTGCAGCGGGGTCAGCGCGGTCGGTCGCTCGCCGAGGGCGTGCTCGATCAGGTCACGCAGCGTCTGTTCGATCGCGGAAGGCATCGCCCCATCATGATTGATCCCGTGTGCGGTTGCAAGTGTTCGTCGAAGCGTCGGGCGGGTTTCTGGACGCCGAGTCTGAGCGAAGCGAAGGCTCGGATGGCCTTCTTTGCGTCTTGGCGTTTCGTTGCGGGCTTGCGCAGGGGGAACGGAGTTCTTTGGACCCTACGCCGCCCGGAGCTTGCGGCAGGCCTCGGTCAGCTCGCTGACCTGGGCCTTGATCTGCCCCAGCTTCACGCCCGTTGAGATCTGCGTGGCCAGCCACCCGGCCCGGTCGCCGATCGCCCGGAACCCGAGCGTCGGCGCGGTCCCCTTGATCTGCACGCAGATGACGTACGCGTCGATCTGCCGATCGTCCGCCACCAGCGTGTCCAGCTCGTCGGCGTACTCGCGCAGCTTGCTCGCGTAGGCCCCCGAGAGCTGCGGCCCCGGCGTGGACTGCAGGCACCCCGGGTCCGACGAGGTGGACGCGGGCCCCACCAGGAACTCCGCGACCGCCAGCAGAAGGTGCGCGCTGTCGAACGGCTTGGTGAGGAACGCGTTGGCCCCGCTGAAGCGGATCTCGGGTGTCGCCTCGGGCGTGGGCGAGGACGCGGTCAGCACCACCGGCGACTGGTTCTGCTGCTCCCGCAGCGCCCGGATGAACTCGGGGCCGCTCATGTCGTTTAGCGTCTGCTCGCACAGGATCAGGTCCGTCCCCGAGCGGGCGCTGGCCAGCGCCTCAGCCCCGGTCGCGAAGGACCGGATCCGGACGCGGGTCTCGCGGAGGAAGTGGCGAACGATCTTCTGGTCCATCGGCTCGGGCTCGACGTGGATCAGCGAGCCCTCAATCTGGGACGGGTCGATCCGCTCGTAGCTCAGCCAGCCCTCGAACAGGTCGGGGCGGATGAAATCACGGATCGCGATCGGCTCGTCGAACTGCACCCCGACCTCGTGGATGATTCCCTCGCGGTGCAGGCACCGGGCGACGGTGCCCTCGATGCGTTGCTCGCCGCCCGTCCGCCGGGGCAGGTCGATCGCCAGGCGTGATCCGGGATGCACGAACGCGGCGTGCAGCAGCCCCACCCCGCCTCGCGACAGGTTTCGGCACGCCAGCCGCAGGCCCACCTCGTTGCCCCCCGGATGGATCAGCGTCACCGGCACCGAGGTGCTGGGGAACGGCCAACGCGAGAACTCGCGGTCGATCGGGTTGCTCGGTGCAGACTTGGACGCGGTCTCCAGCGATCCCAGCAGCTGCGTGAGCTCGCGGTCACGCAGCCCCAGCGTGTTGGGGCGGCCCGTGGACCGGCTCGGGATGGCGTCTTTGCGCATCACGCGGCACGGTCCCTCTGGTCGGGGGCCGGCTCGGCCGGGGTGTCCGCAGGCTGGGCCACGCCGGGTGGCGCGTCCGGGTTCTCGCCGTTCTCATCGGCCTCCGCCACCGCCTGCTCGACCGGGGGCGCGACCTTGGCCATGCGGCACGCTCCCACCAGGTGGGCCAGTTCGCGGGCCGATTCTTGCAGATTCTTTGACGCCATCAGCTTGTTGAGCGCGCCGTCGGCTACTGCGCCCAAATCCTCAAAGCCCAGGCTCGGGGCCTGGCTCGCCAGATCGCGGCACGCCTTCACGCACGCCCCGTGATCCCCGCCCTCGACGGCCGCCTCGATCCGCCCCGCCGTCGCACTCAGCGACGCCACGAACGGCTCGACGAGATCGGACCGGGGGTCCCCGTCCGGGAGCGACGTGGTGTGCGTCGAGGTCGCGTCGCTGAACATGAACTCGGCCAGCGCCCGGAGCAACGATCGCGAGCTCAGCGGCTTGGGCAGAAACCCGTCCGCGCCGGCGTCCTGCATCTCGTCCCGGACCCCGTCGGTCTTGTCCCCGGTCATTAGCAGCACCGGGATCGGAAGCCCGGTGTCGCGCAGCGCCGTCGTGAACGCCGCCCCGGTCTGGCCCTCGAGGTGATACTCGCACAGGATCAGGCCGCAGCCCGAGGCCAGCTCCAACGCCTCGCCGGCCTCACGGGTGTGCACGACCTCGATCTCGGTCGTCTTCAGCAGCCCGTCGATCAGCCGGTGCGCCAGGTCGTCGGTGTCCAGCACCAGCACCCGCCCGCGCAGCCCGGACGGGGTCACGTGCTCGCGGGTCCACTCGCCGCTCATCGGGTTCAGGTTCAGGATCTCGCGGGGGTTGATCTCCTCGTCGAACCGGATGCCAAGCTCGTGCGTGGTGCCGCCCCGGTGCTCGCACCGCGCGATGCGCCCGGGCACCCGGATCCACTTCGGCACCCGGATCCACTTCTCCGGCGGGACCGCGATGCACACGCTGCACTCGGACCCGACGTGCACGTACGAGGAGTGCATCAACGCGATCCCCTGACGCGAGAGATTCCGAGAGACCACCGGCAGCCGGACCACGTTCCCGTCCGGGTGGATGATCTCGAGCAGGATCAGCGTCTTGCGGAACTCGAACCGCGTGTGCGCCCGCACCGCCCGGGTGCCCGGGTCCGGGAACGACTCGGCGAACCGGGCGTCCAGGGCCTCGAGCTCACGCTGATCAAGCTTAAGGGTGTTGAGCCGATCGTGCTTGGGGTCCGGGCCACTCATGCTTGCAACGCTCCGACCGGCACCGCACCACGCGGGGCATGGGTCTGAATCAACCGCTGCGATCGGTCCGTCCGACGCGCGAGATAAGCCCGCCAGTCCGCGCGGGCTCTCGGGGCGGCCCGTAGGGGGGGGTGGGGAGGGTCAGGGAAGGCTGGTCGGTCTCAGGGCGAGTTGCCGCCCGGGATCGCGAGGTTCTCGGGTCACACGTCCAGGTTCTTGACCTCGAGCGCGTGGTCCTCGATATATTTGCGACGCGGCTCGACCTGCTCGCCCATCAGCACGGAAAAGAGCGTGTCCGCGTCGCCGGCCTGCTCCATCTGCACCCGCAGCAGCGTGCGACGGTCCTCGTCCATCGTGGTGTCCCACAGCTGGATCGCGTCCATCTCGCCCAGACCCTTGAACCGCTTGATCTCCATCCCGCGGCGGCCGATGTCGTTGAGCCCCACCAGGATCGACGGCAGGCTCGGGCACTCGACCACCCGCGTGTTCGAATCGACCGAGACCGCCCCGTCCTGGTCGTCCCGGGTCGCTGCGGCGGGCTTGCCCTTGGAGGTCTTCTCCGTGACCCACGCGTACTTGGACGGCATCTTCTCGCCCGTCACCGATTCTTCCTGCACCAGCAGGTGGTCCTCGATCGACAGGCCCAGCACGGTCAGCCTCGCAAAGATGCTCGCCAGCTCGCGGTTCTCGTGCAGCTCGCGGAGCGTGGCCAGCGGCTTGGCGTCGTGCTCGGTGCTCGGGTCCGGGTTCTCGTCCTGGGCCAGCCGCCACCCGTGGGTCTCTACCAGCTCGTGGGCCTCACGCTCGGTCCACGCCCAGACGTTGGTCGCGCCGATCGAGATCTTGTGCGTCGGGAGCACGCCGTCGCGCCGGGCCCCGAGCAGGTCGCCGAACTTCACGCCCCGCATCTCGGCGATGCCCACCAGCTCGTCGAGCCGCGTGAGCAGCCGGACCAGGTCCCGCAGCGGCTGTCCCTCGATCGTGCTCAGCACCGCCGGCTCGCGCCCGGTGATCGCGTTGTCGATGTCGCGGACGACGAGCACCGAGGCGTCGAGCCCCAGCTCGGTCAGCGACATGTTGAGCTCTTTGTCGTTGAGCACGTACGTCGATTTCTTGTTCCGCGTCGCCTGGTAGAGCGGCGGCTGGGCGATGTAGACGTGCCCGCGACGGATCAGCTCGGGCATGAACCGGAAGAAGAACGTCAGCAGCAGCGTGCGGATGTGGCTGCCATCAACATCGGCGTCGGTCATGATGATGACCTTGCCGTACCGCAGCTTGGTGATGTCAAACTCGGCCCCGATCCCGCACTTGAGCGCGCTGATCAGTGTCCGCAGCTCCTCGAACCCGAGCACCTTGTCGAGCCGGGCCCGCTCGACGTTGAGCAGCTTGCCCCGCAGCGGGAGGATGGCCTGGGTCTCGACGTTGCGGCCCTGGGTCGCGCTGCCGCCGGCCGAGTCACCCTCGACGATGAACAGCTCGGACCGCTCTAGGTCCTTGGTCTTGCAGTCACGCAGCTTGTGGGGCATCGAGCCCGAGTCGAGCGCGCTCTTGCGCCGCGTCAGCTCGCGGGCCCGCCGGGCCGCCTCGCGGGCCTGCGCCGCGGTGATCCCCTTGAGGCACAGCCTCTTGGCCTCGGCCGGGTGCTCCTGCAGCCAGTTCTCCAACGCGTCGGACACCGCGCTTGAGACGTACCCCTCCACCTCCGGGTTGAGCAGCTTCTCCTTGGGCTGGTTGTTGAACGCCGGCTCGGGCAGCTTCACCGACACGATCGCGATCAGCCCCTCGCGCAGGTCCTCGCCCGTCGGCACCGGGTCCTTCTCGCGGATGATGTTCAGCTTGCGGGCGTACGAGTTGAGCGTCCGCGTCAGCGAGACCTTGAACCCCGAGCCGTGCGTGCCCCCATCGACGTTGTTGATGTTGTTGGCGAACGTCAGCACGCTCTCGTTGTACCCGTCGTGGTACTGCATCGCGACCTCGCAGACGAAGTCGTCCTGGGCGACCTCCCGGCGCAGGTACACCGGGCTCGAGACGGGGGTCTTCCCGGTCATCAGGTGGTCGATGTACTCGAGCAGCCCGTTGGTCGCCTTGAACGTGTCCTTCTTCAGCTCGCCGTCGGCGCCCACCCGCTCGTCGGAGAGCTTGATGGTGACCCCGGGGTTCAGGTAGGCCAGCTCGCGCATCCGCGAGGCCAGCGTCTGGTAGCTGAACGTGGTGTCGGCGAAGATCGTGGAGTCGGGCTTGAAGATCACGGTCGTGCCGCTGGACCGCTCGCTGGACGAGGGGATCGAGCCGACCCGCTCGATCGGCTTGGAGACCACGCCGCGTTCGAACGCGATGCTGTGGATCTCGCCGTCGCGGTAGACCTCGACCTCGCAGTATTCGGAGAGCGCGTTGACGCACGACACGCCCACGCCGTGGAGCCCGCCCGAGACCTTGTACGCCGAGCCCTCCTCGTTGAACTTGCCGCCCGCGTGCAGCTTGGTCATCACGACCTCGACGGCGGACTTCCCGTTCAGCGTGGGGTCCTCGTGGCGGACCGCGTCCACCGGGATGCCTCGCCCGTCGTCGGTCACCGAGACCGACCCGTCGGCCATGATGATCACCTGCACCGACGTGGCGAAGTCCGCCATCACCTCATCGATCGAGTTGTCCACGACCTCGTACACCAGGTGGTGCAGCGCCGTGAGGTTCGTGCCCCCGATGTACATCCCCGGGCGCTTGCGGACCGCCTCGAGCCCTTCGAGCACCTTGATCTGGTCCGAGGAGTACGCGTTCTTGTAGTCCGGGGCCTCGTGCGCCTGAGGAGAGGGTGTCTGAACGGGCGAGGAGTCGGGGGTCGTGTCGGGGGTCGTGTCGGGGGTCATCTAGAGCGTGCCTCGGTGCGGGTAGGGGGGGTGTGGAGGACGGGGTGGGGGCCGATCCACGGCGGCTGAGCTCGGCAACCTGGTGATCGAAAAGTGTGATCG
>JBLHKT010000005.1:0-124852 GCA_047620485.1 Phycisphaerales bacterium
GACCCCGCGCCGGTGGTCTACCTCGTCGAGTTGGGTGCTTCCTCGGTGAACTACATGATCCGTGTCTGGGCGGCCCGCGACGACTACTGGGCTGTCAAGGAGCGGGTCACCCGCAACACCAAGTACGCGCTCGACGCCGCGGGCATCGGCATCCCCTTCCCGCAGCGGGACGTGCACATCCCCAAGGGCATCGAGGTCACGGTCAAGAACGCCTGACCGCCGGAGCGACAACCCAACCGTTCAATCTCAGAGCCCGTCCCCGGCCAACCTCGGGGGCGGGCTTTGTGCATGGGCCCAGATCGAGAGCACCAGCAGGGCGTAGAGGCGTTGCCCGTGGTCGCGGTGCCCCGAGTCGTGCTCGTCGAGCAGCCACGCGACGCGTTTGAGCTGGATGTCCAGCGGGACGCCGGGGAAGGGCACCGCGGCTCGCAGGTGGTCGTGCAGGAGGCTGCGCAGGCCGCCGAAGTCGGTGCGGAACCACTCGCCGATGGGGATGGCGAAGCCCGACTTGGGCCGCGTGGCGAGGTCGTCGCCCAGGTGCGTTCGGGCCAGGGCTCGCAGCAGCCCCTTGGGCCTGGAGTTGAGCCGGGCCTTGGAGACGGGCAGGGCGAGGGCCGCCGCGGAGAGCTCGCCGTCGAGGAACGGGGCGCGGACCTCGAGCCCGGTGACCATCGAGGCGGTGTCTACCTTGGTGAGCAGGTCGCCGGGCAGGTGGTGCCGCAGGTCGTACTCGCGGGCCTTGGCGATGGTCTGAGGCGTCTCCTTCTCGAGCCCCGATTTGGCGATCCGGGTCAGGCCCAGGAGCGGCCGCAGCTCGGCGATCGGGAAGATCGCCAGCAGGTCTCGGTACCCCCGCCCGTGCCCGGCCTCGATCAGGCGGGCGAGCTTGCTCCACCGCGACTTGGGGTCCTTGCGGGGCAAGGCCCACTCGATCGCCCGCATCGACTTGGCGAAGCTCAGCCACCCGGCCCCCCGGTACCGCTCGTACCCGAGGAAGAGCTCGTCGCCGCCGTCGCCCGAGAGCGCGACCCCGACCTCGCAGGCCGCGGCCCGGCAGGCCCAGAAGGTCGGGAGAAGAGAGCTGTCGGCGAACGGGAGCCCGAGCGTCTGGATCAGGAACACCAGGTCGTCGGCGGGCTCGGGCTCCGCGTCGATCGTCAGGTGCTCGGTGCCCAGCGCCTGCGCGGTCCGCTCGGCCCGCTCAGACTCGTCGTACCCGGCGTCTGGCATCCGCACGCAGACGGTGGTCAGCACCCGCCCCTGCTCACGGAGGTGGTGGGCCGCGTGGTGGGCGATGAGCGAGGAGTCGATCCCGCCTGAGAGGAAGCACCCGACGGGCACGTCGGCGCTGAGCCGCTGGCGGACGGACCGGGAGATGAGCCCGTCCATCCGGGCGAGCATCGCCCCCTTGCGTTCGATCTTGGGCCGTGCCCTTGCCCACTCCTTGGGGAGCTTGCCGGCGATGCCTTTTTTGTAGAGCTTGTCGTGGTCGATGGAGGTGCTCGAGGGGGCCGTGACGAACGAGCCGGGCGGGAGCTGGGCGACGCCGGGGAAGGGCAGCCGCTCGGCGTGGTACCCCAGGCTGAGCCACTCGCTGGTGTTGTCCGCGGCGAGGTTGGTCGGCCCGCCCAGCTCGCCGACCAGCCGCCGGAGCCCCGCCCCGTGCGACCCGGCCAGCCAGATCCGGTGCTCGGGCTCGCCCGAGACGAACAGCGGCTTCTCGCCAAACCGGTCGCGCATCAGCACGAGCTCTCCGGCCTGCCCGTCCCAGATCGTGACGGCGAACATCCCCTCGACCCGCCGCTGAACCTCGGGGCCCCACGCCCGCCACCCGTGCACCCAGACCTCGGTGTCCGAGTGATCGCTCGCGAACACGTGCCCGAGCGCCTCGAGCTCATGGCGCAGCTCGGCGTGGTTGTAGACGCACCCGTTAAACGCGACGGCGACCAGGCCCCGGCCGTGCTTGCACCCGCTCGCGATCGCGGGGCTCGGCTCGGGCGAGACCATCGGCTGATGCCCGGTCTCGTGGTCGATGATCGAGAGGCGTCGGTGGACCATCGCGACATCGACGATGGTGCCGTCGGGTCGGGTGGTGCGGTCTCGGAAGCGGCCTTGCCCGTCGTGGCCACGCCAGGCGATCGAGGCCTCAAGCTCGTCGAGCCACTCGTCGGGGATGCTCTCGGTCGGCGCGGGCGGCGTGGAGTCGGCGCTCCAGCCATCGGCGGGTGGGTTGGTGAGCCTCAGGATGCACGCGAGCCCGCACATGCCGTTAGGAGGCCCGCGGGCGTTCGTCGGGGGCAACGGCCTCGTCCGGTGTGGTGTTGGGTCGTTTGGCCCGTTCGTGGTGATCCAGAAAGGTCCCGGTGTAGAGCCCGAGCAGCGTGTGCAGCACGCGGGTGGTGAAGATCGCGGCGACGAAGGCGGCGACAAACGCCCACGAGGCCTGCCACTCCAGGAAGTGCTGCAGGGCCCACATGCCGCCCATCGAGACGATCGCGAAGACGGGCACCAGCGCCATCCGCTCGGCCTGAACCTTGAAGACGTCCCGGAAGAAGTGGGGCTTGGGGGCCTGGTGATGCCGCAACTCGGCCTCCGACTTGGGCTTGGTGGGAAGCCAGTGGTTCGCGATCCAGTGCAGCCCGAAGTAGACCGCGATATCGAACACAAAGTCGATGCCGTACGCGATGATCGAGATCAGGACCTTGCGGTCGTCGCCGATCCACTCGCTGACGAAGTGGACGGGGAACTTGGCCAGCGCGATCGCGATCAGACCCGCCACCACGACGTTCACGTTGATGTTGATCAGCCGCTTGCGCTGATACAGACGGAATATGCGGCCGGTGAACGTGGGCATCGGGGTCATCATAGGGATTCACATCGCCCCAGATTCAGCCCGGGTCTCGGGGCCGTGTCTTGGGGCCGGGACCGCGGCGAGCGACTCAGGGGGCCGGCCCGGCCAGCCGAGCCTGCGCGACCGCGATGGCTTCTGGGTTTCGATCGATCCCGGTGGCGTGTCTTCCCGAGGTCGCCGCCGCGACGAGCGTGGTGCCCGAGCCGCAGCAGGGGTCGAGCACGGCGCCGCCGGGTGGGCAGCAGGCTCCGACGAGCATCTCCAGCAGCGCCAGGGGTTTCTGGGTCGGGTACCCCG
Organism: Phycisphaerales bacterium; assembly: GCA_047620485.1. GTDB lineage: Bacteria > Planctomycetota > Phycisphaerae > Phycisphaerales > UBA1924 > JBLHKT01. Next base: position 3,149 of record JBLHKT010000005.1, read on the forward strand.
CTCTCTCGCCGGCCATGTTGTTGAGAGAGGGGACCTTGATCACGTCCGTGGGGATATCAATCACGTCGGTCGCCTTCTTGAGCTGCCCCTTCATCCGGTTGCTCGTCGCGGGGACCATGGGCGGCTCGAAGTAGTACCGGGCCGGATCGATCGCGTAGAACAAAATATCGTCGTGCTTGCGCGCAAACCGGCGGGGGCTCGAGCCCCCGAGCCCGTAGCTCCACACCAGGTGGTTCACGAAGTGGTCCGGGCCGAGCAGGCGGTCGAGCAGCAGCCGGGCGTGGTGGCTGGTCCGCCAATCGACGTGCAGCAGGATGCTCGCGGTCGGCTTGAGGGCGGGCAGCGTCGCGGTGAGGCGTTGTTCGAGCCAGGTGACCCACGCCTCGGTCGTTGGCCACGCGTCGGCGTAGGACCCGGCCTGGGCGGTCTGGGCCTTGCCCGTGTTGAACGGCGGGTCGGCGTAGAGCAGATCCGCCGAGCACGGGGCCAGGCCCGGGGCCTCGGTCAGCCAGTCACCCTCGATCAGTTGCGACTCGATCACGGGAGCACTGTACCGGTTGGACGGGGTGTCGGTGACACGAGGTGTCGGTGACACGGGTGTCCGTGACACGGAGTTACCCCGGCTTCACAGCCTCGCGACCGATCGAGTAGTAGTGCCACCCCATCTCGCCGAGCTGCTGGCGGCGGTAGAGGTTGCGGCCGTCGAAGATCACCTTGCCGTTCATGACCTCGGCGAGGCGATCAAAGTCCGGGCTCTTAAACTCGTCCCAGTCGGTCGAGATGACGAGCGCGTCGGCACCCTTAGCCGCCTCGTACATGTCCTCGAACAGGTCGATCGTGGGGGCTTCCTTCTTGACGTTCTCCATCGCGACGGGGTCAAACGCGCGAACGGAGCATCCGTAGCCCAGGGCCTTGCGGGCCAGGGTGAGGGCGGGCGCTTCGCGGATGTCGTCGGTCTGGGGCTTAAAGGCCAGGCCCCAGAAGGCGAGTGTTTTTGAGGTGATGCCGGCCTCGCCGCCGAAGTGCCCGAGGATCTTCTTGAAGAAGAGCTCACGCTGTCGCTGGTTGGTGTTGTGGACGGCGGTGCTGACCTCGGTTTTCACGCCCGAGGTCTCGCCCATCATGATGCACGCGAGGGTGTCTTTGGGGAAGCAGCTGCCGCCGTAGCCCAGTCCCGGGTGCAAGAAGGAGTGCCCGATGCGCGAGTCTGAGCACATGCCCTCGCGGACACGGTTGATGTCGGCGCCGTAGGCCTCGCAGAGGTTGGCCATCTCGTTGATGAAGCTGATCTTGGTGGCCAGGAAGTTGTTGGCGGCGTACTTGACCATCTCGGCGGACAGCACGTCCATCAGAAAGACCGGGTGCCCGTTGCGGACAAACGGGTCGTACAAGTCGCGGAAGATGCTGCCGACCTCCTCGGACTCGATGCCAACCACGATGCGGTCGGGCTTGTTGAAGTCCGTGATCGCAGCCCCTTCTTTGAGGAACTCGGGGTTGTCGGCCACGTGGAACGGCAGGTCGCCGACCTTGGCCCGGATCCGGTCACGCACGCGGAAGGTCGTGCCCACGGGCACGGTGGACTTGACGACCACCACCTTGGGCTTGGCCGACGAACCCAGCTCGAGGATCACGTCGGCGATGTCGTCGGCGGCCCCGTCCACGTAGCTCAGGTTGGTGTGGCCCCGTTCGTCGGAGGGGGTGCCCACGCAGATGAAGATCATCTCGGCGCCTCGGTACGCCATCTTCTTGTCGAGCGTATAGACCAGGCGGCCGGCGGTGGTGTTCTTCTCCATCAGCTCGGTCAGTCCCGGCTCATAGATCGGGCAGATCCCCTTGTTGAGCTTGTCGATTTTGGACTGGTCCACGTCCAGGCAGACCACATCGTTGCCGGTGTTGGCGAGGCAGACGCCGGTGACAAGCCCGACGTATCCGGTTCCGACCATGGTGAGTTTCATCGTGGTTTCCTTGGCTCTTGACTGGCGTTGGACAGCCCGGATCGGGCGGGGAAAGTTGAGAAGAGAGTATATGCCCGCAATCCCGATCGGACGCCTCGTCGGTGGTCCGCTACACTTCGCCTTGGTTGGGTCGAGCCGAGTGCGTTGGCCCGCCGCCGAGAGAGATTACCAGCCGCGATCGAGGAGCACCAGGGATGGGAACAGCCACGAAATCCAAGCGCCGCCAGCCCAAGGGCCAGAAGCTCAAGGGACCCCAGTTCACCGCGGCCACCGCGGACAAACACGTGCTCTACCAGCTCAGCGTCCAGAACGTGGAGGCTGAGATCGACTTCGTGGACGCCGAGTTCCAGGTCCTCCGAGGCCGCAAGGCCGTGCTGATCCGCGAGGACTTCTGCGGCACCGGCAACACCTCGTGCGAGTGGGTCCGCCGCCGCGAGGGCAACCGGGCTCTGGGGCTTGATATCGACCGCCCGACCCTGGACTGGGGGCTCGAGCACAACATCGCCCACCTCACCGAGGAGCAGGCCTCGCGGGTTCAGCTCCTCGAGCAGGACGTCATGCACCCCGGCGACGCGGTCGGTGTGGACTGCGTGCTGGGCATGAACTTCAGCTACTGGCTCTTCAAGACCCGCGACGCCCTGCGGGACTACTTCCGGGCGGTCCGCGAGTCGCTCGCCGACGACGGCGTGCTGTTCATGGATTTCTACGGCGGCTCCGAGGCGACCAGCGAGATGACCGAGGACCGCCCGATCGACGCCGAAGGCGACCACGGCCCGTTCACCTACGTCTGGGACCAGGCCAAGTACAACCCCATCACGGGCGACATGCGCTGCCACATCTCGTTCCGCTTCCCCGACAAGACCAAGCTCAAGCGGGCGTTCACCTACGACTGGCGGCTGTGGACCCTGCCCGAGATCCGCGAGATCCTCGTCGAGGCCGGGTTCGCCTCCGTCAACGTCTACTGGGAGGGCGACGAGCTCGACGACGACGGCGACGAGACCGGCGAGGGCAACGGTGTCTTCACCGCCACCCTCGAGGGCGAGGCCGACCCCGCCTACATCTGCTACATCGCCGCTCTGAAGTGACCCATCCATGGCGCGTGATCAGTCCGCGGTCTGGACTGAGGCCTGCGTGTCCGTCGTGTCGGTCATGGGCGTCGTGCCCGTCGTGCTGGTCATGGTCGTGGAGTTGGTCGCGGTCTGGGTTTGCTCTGACGGCGCGAACATCCCGGTCAGCGTCTCGGGGGCACGCGAGAGCGTGGCCTTGCCGAGCACCTCGCGGGACGTGTTGCCCCAGACGTAGACCTCGTCGAAGTCGTACGGGTTGATCGACGCGGGGACGGAGTAGACCTGCCGCCCCGAGGTGTCGGCGAGGCTGGTGAACCGGGTCGAGGTGTCGAACTCGCCGTCGCGGCCGAACCCGAGCCGGGCTTTTTCGTCGTTGCCGAGGGAGAAGTCGTCGCCGAGCACGAGGTAGATATTGCCGTAGGACTCGGTGAGGGAGGCCTCGCCGGTCACGGCGTGCCCCGCGAAGCCCGTAAACGAGCCGCTCGCGATGGTGCGGACACCCGCGTCGGGGAGCTGGGCGGTGGTGGTGCCGCCGCAGCCGCCGAGCATCGAGGCCCCGCTGCATACCGCCAGGCTCAGGGTCATGGTCGAGATCCGAATAGTCCGTGAATTGATCATTGGGGGTGCTCCTTTAATCGTGTGTCTGCCCCTGCATCGGCCCCCGACCGCCCGATCTGCACCCCCAGCCGACGCGCCGTGGTTCCCGGGCCTCCCTAGACTGCCCTAACCATGCAAGGCGTACTCGAACTCCCCGATAATCTCGTGCCTCTGCAGACCCTCGTGCTCGGCTCGCTCGAGCGGGTCTCCACGGTCTTCGAGCGAGAGCTGGACAGCGAGCTGCCCCCGGTCGCCGAGATGTGCGTGCACGTCGAGCGGTACCGCGGCAAGATGCTCCGCCCGACGCTGGTGTTTGTCGCCGGGCTCGCGGCGAGCGATAACGCGGCCGCGTCGCTCGACGCCGAAGCGAAGGGCCTGATCACCCCGGCCCACGTCACGGTCGCCGCGGTCTGCGAGATGGTGCACATGGCGACGCTGGTGCACGACGACGTGCTCGACGAGGCCGAGATCCGCCGACGCGGCAGCACGCTCAACACGCTGCGGGGCAACGAGGAGGCGGTCATCCTCGGGGACTACCTCATCGCCTCGGCCTACCACCTGTGCTCGCAGATGCCCACCACCGGCCCGGCCCGAGCGATCGGGCGCACCAGCCAGGTGATGTGCGCCGGCGAGCTGCTGCAGCTGCACCACCGCAACAACTGGTCGCTCGACGAGGCGACCTATCTCGAGATCCTCGAGGGCAAGACCGGCGCGCTCATCGCGACCGCCTGCGAGCTCGGGGCCCAGCTCTCGACCGACGATTCCGCACGCTCCAAGGCGCTCGCCCGCTTCGGGCTCACGCTCGGCGTCGCCTTCCAGATCCAGGACGACCTGCTCGACCTCACCGGCGACGAGGGCGTCGTCGGCAAGAGCGTCCGCAAGGACCTGGAGAAGGGCAAGCTCACCCTCCCGCTCATCCACCACCTCGGCGCCGCGAGCCCCGAGGTGCGGGGGCGTTCGCTGGCGCTCATCGAGGCCGCAGCGGGCAGGGACGGCGGGGAGGACGCGGTCGGCGAGCTTATTGCCGCGGTCGGCGAGACCGGGTCGCTTGAGGCCTCCAAGGCCAAGGCCCGCGAGCTGGTCGCCCAGGCCAAGCGGTCGCTGGAGGTGCTGCCTCCGAGCCCGGCCCGCGACCTGCTGTCGATGATGGCCGACGCGGTCGTCGATCGCGCGTTCTAAGGGCTATCGCCGAGCGAAAGAGGCTTGAGCACAGTCTTTTAGGCTTGTGGTCTCACCCAAATTGGCTATGAGCCGGCGCAATTGGAGAGTGAAATATCCTGTTTCACGGTCGGTCAGGCTTCAGTGTTGCACGTTGTCGCTCGATACCAACCCTCAGCACGCGATGTGCACGCGAGGGCCGACCATGAGCAGCAAGAAATTTCTGACGGGCAAGGAGCAGACCTTTGGGGCCGAGGAGATCATCGTCTCCAAGACGGACCTGAAGGGGAAGATCACGTACGCCAACGACGTGTTCCTCCGGGTCTCGGGGTACACCGAGGCCGAGCTGCTGGGCAAGCCGCACAACATCATCCGTCACCCGGACATGCCGCGGTGCGTGTTCGAGCTGCTCTGGCAGACGCTCAAGGCCGGGCGTGAGATATTCGCCTACGTCGTGAACCGGTGCGGGAACGGCGACCACTACTGGGTGCTGGCGCACGTGACGCCGACGTTTGACGCGGGCGGGAACACCGTGGGGTACCACTCCAACCGCCGCCTGCCGAGCCGCGAGGCGATCGCGATGATCAAGCCGATCTACGACGCGCTGCTTGCTGAGGAGAAGCTGCACCGCACGCCCAAGGAGCAGTGGCGGGCCTCGCTGCCGATCCTGCAGGCCAAGCTCGAAGGCCTGGGGCTGACGTACGAAGAGTTCATCTTTGAGACCTGCTCGTAAGGAGCCCGCGATGCAAGGCACAACCGAACCGAACGAGACGGGCGTGGGGATGGAGCACTGGATCAGCGAGGCCCACCGGGTGTGCGAGGCCGCGGCCTCGGGCGATCTCGAGGCCCGCATCCTCAACATCGACCCCGCCAGCGAGCTGGCGCCCACGCTCCACGCCATCAACCACCTGCTGGACATGACCGACGCCTTCGTCCGCGAGGCGTCCGCGTCGCTGTCGTACGCGTGCGAGAAGAAGTTCTTCCGCCGGGTGCTGCCCGCGGGGCTTCTGGGCTCGTTCAAGACCGCCTCGAATACGCTCAACGACGCGACCCACCAGATGAGTGTGGAGCACGAGGCCAAGATCGAGACGCATCGATCGGTCAGCGAGACCTCGGGCGATATCGACAGCGGCACCAAGCAGATCGCCTCGGCCAGCCAGCAGGTCGCCGAGGGGGCGTTCAAGCAGGCCGCGAGCCTCGAGCAGATCACCGCCTCGCTCATGGAGCTGACCGAGATGACCAAACAGAACGCGGAGAGCTCGGGGACGGCCTCGGAGCTGTCCAAGGAATCTCAGGAGCTGGCGACCCGAGGGCAGCGTGAGATGACCCAGCTCAGCGAGGCGATGAACGAGATCCGCAGCTCCAGCGACGAGATCGCCAAGATCATCAAGGTCATCGACGGGATCGCGTTTCAGACCAACATGCTCGCGCTCAACGCCGCGGTCGAGGCCGCCCGGGCCGGCGACTCGGGCAAGGGCTTTGCGGTGGTAGCCGAGGAGGTTCGCAGCCTGGCCCGGCGCAGCGCCGAGGCGGCCAAGAGCACCTCCGAGATCATCGAGGTCTCGATGGAGCGGGCCGAGAAGGGGGTCGCGATCACCGGCGGGGTCAGCACTGTGCTCGAGGACATCAGCACGAGCACCTCCCAGGTCAACTCGCTTCTCTCGCAGATCGCGACGGGCTCCAAGGAGCACGCCGAGGGGCTCGCCCAGATCAGCCAGGGGGTCAGCGAGGTGGACACGGTGACGCAGCAGAACGCCGGGAACGCCCAGGAGCTCGCCGCCTACGCCAAGGAGACCTCCGAGCAGGTGGGCACGCTCCGCGCGACCATCGACCAGCTCAACCCCGGCAAGAGCGACACCCACGAGGACGAGCCCGCCCCGCACAGGGCCGCCGCCTAGCCGCATCTGTTCGGAGTGCTTGTGAATCGGGCCCGTTCACGGTTCAGTCCTTGGCCGCACCATCTCTTTTACTCCATGAAAAAACGGCACCGCTGAGCGGTGCCGTGGTGAGATCAAAGAGCAACCCCGACGCTTAGCGGCGGCGGCGGGTCGCGACCAGACCACCGAGCCCGAGCAGGGCAGCCGAGGCCGGGGTGGGGATCGTCGCGAAATTGTCCACCGAGAAGGTCGTGGGGGTGGCCTCGGTGATGCCGCCGGGCCGCAGGATCGCGATCTGCATCTTGGCCACGCTCGACATCACGGTGTTGTACACGTTGGGATCGACCGGGTTCTCCGAGAAGTACCACGGGCTGTTGGGGTCGAGCAGGATCTCGATCGTGGTCCACTGCCCCGAGGCGACCGGGTTCGGGTTGACCATCACGAACGCGGGGAATGGGTTGGTGGAAACACGGACCGAATAATTGAGATCAACACCCGAGTCCTGGTAGACATCGAACCGGAAGCCGGTGATGCCGCCGGCGAGGAAGTCGCCCGCGAAGTTCCCACCACTGGCGCCGTTCTCGATGCGGAACAGCAGCGCGCCGAAGGTCGGGTCGGCGTTGTTGATGTCGAACTCGGCCTGGACGTAGGCCGAGCCGTCGAGCGCGCCCGAGCCGACCCAGCCGATCGGGTTGCTCGACACGTCGGTCCACCCGGCGGCCCCGTTGTTGAAGTCTTCGAGGTACGGGGTCTGGGCCGTGGCGGCCGCGGTGGTCAGCCCGAGGGCGGAAACGATCAGGGTGCGTTTCATGATTCTCTCCTGTAACTGGTGAAACTCTCCGAAAACACGGTGGGGCCGGCACTCAGCCGGCGGCCGCGAGGAACAACTCGATGAAGCTGCCGATGTCCCCGTTGTCGAGGATCCCGTCGCCGTTGACGTCGGCGGTCAGGTCGCCGGCGAGGAACAGCCCGATGAACGCGCCGATGTCCCCGTTGTCGAGGATCCCGTCGCCGTTGAAGTCGATCGGCGAGCCGATCTCGACGGTGATCTCCAGCGTGGGCACGAGCCCCAGCACGTTCGCCAGCGCGTCGTCGTTGGTGTAGAACGCGGGGTACTGCGGGTCGCCCGAGCCGCCGTCGGGCCCGCCGATCGCGAAGGCCATCCCGGAGATGGCCATGTTGATCCGGCCCGCCGCGAGGCTCTGCTGCACATAGGTCACGAACCCGGGGTCCGTCAGCGTCACGTCGAACACCATCGCGGCGTCTTGCGGGATGAACAAGCCCGGCGTCAGGCCCGCTACCGTGCCGATCGCGACCGGGAGGACCTCTCGTCGCTCTTTCACCTGGTTGGACTGGTCGCTGGCGCTGCCGTCGGGCGCGAAGCCCGCGGGGAAGATGTTGCGAGCGCCCTGGACGGGCTCGACCGCGGGAGGGCCGCCGAACACGGTGAACTCGGTCCACGTCGCCAGGTCCCACCCGTTGCGGTACCCGGTGCCGAACAGCTCGACGGGTCGCCCCGCGTCGGCGTCGATCTGCAGGTCCGGGTCGCCCTCGAGCAGGTGCGAGCGGTAGCTGTCGTAGCTCGTGTCGTACGCGGCCTGATCACCCGCGGCGATGTACGCCGTCAGACGGATCGAGGAGACCTGGTAATTCTCGGACAACTCGCCCGCGGGGATCTGGGCCCCCGTGTCAAAGCTGATAATAAACTGCGCGTCGCGGTCATCGAAACCGGGCCCGACGTCCGGGGCCCCGAAGATGGTTGCGACAGACCGATACCCCGGCGTCGCGTTGAAGGGGTAGTTCCACCGATCGCCGCTTGGCGCGTCAAAGCTCGCCGAGATCGGCTGGGCCAGGGCGGCCGGTGTCATCGCTGCGGCGAGAAGGAGCGAGATCGGGGTGGTGTGTGCCATGCTGCGTTCTCGTGTCTCGGGTATGGTGCTAATTAGACGCATTCTCATCCCCGATCACGGGCGGGGGTAAACACCTCGGGTGAGGAGTCGCAAAGAGCGGCTAGAATGTCCTCTGGAGTATTGAGACTGAGTCTCAGCAATGTCAATAATTGAGGCTCAGAAATGAAGTTTGACCGAAGAATGACCGTCGCCGTGCCGTTTCTCAAAGCCGTCTGTTCAGCTCGTTGACTCGCGTGGATCATTTATCCCTCCGATCCAAAGGCCCGATGAACAAAGAGTAGTTCATGCAATTGACAAACGGATCAGGAACTCTATAATAATACCCCTGAAGTAGGCCCCGTACAGTGAAGACAGCCTTTTTTCTGAAAAACTCTCCCCTAAACAGGGGAACTCGGAGGATGGCCATGAACACCGCCACGCCGCACCGAATCCGGCAATTCAAGCCCGCGTTCACCCTGATCGAGCTCTTGGTCGTTATCGCGATCATCGCGCTGCTGATCAGTATTCTGCTGCCCGCGTTGGGTCGTGCCCAGGAGTGCGTGCGCGGCGTGCGGGATACAGCCGCGGTCCGTTCGCTGATGGTGGCCTACACCAGTTTCTCGCTGGACAACCAGGAGCGGGTGCTGCCCGGCTACCTGTCAGACCGTCAGGCCGCTGAGTGGCCCCGCATCGAGGATATGGAGGGCAACCCGGTCACGGGCGAGCCGCTCAAGCGGTACCCGTGGCGGCTGATGGACCACCTGGGCCGCGACCTGGACGCGCTCTACAAGGACTCGAGCGTTCGTGAGGTGGTCGGCCACAACACCTACGTCGCCAGCCTGTACCCGAGCTTTGGCCTCAACGGGTTCTTCCTGGGCGGCTCGAGTCGTGACCCCAAAAACCTCGTGGACAACGCCGGCTACCGCCGCGTCTTCGGGCAGTTCTGGGTGGACCGCCTGACCCAGGTCAGGCAGCCCACCAAGCTGATCGCCTTCACCTCCGCCCGGGCCCGCGACACCGCGAACCTGCTCGGGCAGGGCGACACGCTGCCCGTCTCCGGCTTCTTCGAGGTCCGGGCGCCCTACGGCTTCTCGACCGCGGGCAACAGCGGACGGATGTGGGAAGACGAGTTCGACGAGCGGGCCGACCCGGGGCAGAACTCGGGCGGGGTGGACCTGCGACACGCGGCCCGGGCGGCGGTCGGCATGGCGGACGGCCACGCCGAGCAGCTCGAGTGGGACGAACTGCTCGACATGCGACGCTGGGCCAACGACGCCGACTCAAAGGACTGGACCATCAAGCCCAAGGGCAAGTGAGCCAGCCCCGACCCCGAGCCTGATTCGTGCTAGGCTTGGGCCACATGCCCCAGAACACCATCCCCGATTTCATCGCTGAGCTCGAGTGGCGCGGCCTGCTCAAGGACTGCACCGACACCGACGGGCTGCGCGCCCATCTGGCCGACCACGAGAATAACCCCCGCAAGGCCTACGCCGGGTTTGACCCCACCGCCGACTCGCTCACCATCGGCAACCTCGTCCCCATCATGTGCCTCGCCCACTTCCAGCGGGCCGGGCACCACCCCGTCGCGCTCATGGGCGGCGGCACCGGCCTCATCGGCGACCCCTCGGGCAAGTCCGCCGAGCGGCAGCTGCGCACCCGCGACGAGATCGAGGGCTACATCAACAAGCAGCGCCCGATCTACGCCGCGGTCCTCGGCGAGGAGGGCAAGGACTTCACCCTCGTCAACAACGCGGACTGGCTGTGCGAGCTGAGCTACCTCGATGCGCTCCGCGACATCGGCAAGCACTTTTCGGTCAACATGATGATGCAGAAGGAGTCGGTCCGCGAACGGCTCAACACCCGCGAGCAGGGCATCAGCTACACCGAGTTTTCCTACATGATCCTGCAGGCGTACGACTTCGCTCACTTGTACCAGGACGCGGGGATCACCATCCAGCTCGGCGGGAGCGATCAGTACGGGAATATTGTGGCGGGGACGGACCTCATCCGCAGACGACGGAGCTCAGCGTTAAATACAGCTATCGATGCGTTAAAAGAGTTCGCAGTTGATTCCGAAATTCCCATTCACGAAATTGATGGGGCCAAGTACACAATCATCGAGATCTTGCAGAATCTGGTCGATGGAAGTAATACTGAAGGGCTTGAGTGGGCCGCAGCAGAGGTCCACAGGATGATCTCTGACATCGAGCAATTGCTAGCAGAATCAAAGCCTACAAAGCCCATCTTGTCATTGAGAAGCATGGTGGGGTCAATTCGATCACAAATCGAATTGTGCTTCGGCCTCACCGCCCCCCTCGTCCAGAAAGCCGACGGCGGCAAATTCGGCAAGACCGAGACCGGCGCGGTCTGGCTCACCGCTGAGCGCACCTCGCCGTACGCCTACTACCAGTTCTGGCTCAACGCCTCGGACGAGGACATCCCCGGCTTCCTGCGCACGTTCACGTTCTTGTCGCGTGACGAGGTCGAGTCGATCGAGGCGGCCCACGTTGCCGAGCCCGGTCGGCGTGAGGCTCAGCGACGCCTCGCCCAGGAAGCGACGACGATCCTCCACGGCGAGGCCGCGATGCTCCAGGCTGAGGCTGCGGGCAAGGCGCTGTTCAGCGGCGAGATCTCGGGGCTCGACGAGACAACCCTCAACGAGGTCTTCGCGTCGGTGCCGAGCAGTGACCACGCCAAGAGCGAGTTGGCGGGCGAGGGTGGTGGAGGGGTGGACCCGCTCGTGTTGCTCACCGCGATCGGCGCGATCAAGAGCAACCGCGAGGGGCGCGAGTTCCTGGCCAACGGCTCGGTCAGTGTCAACGGCGTCAAGATCGGCCCCGACGATCGGCTGACCGAGGCCAATCTGCTGCACGGCTCACTCATCGCGATCCGACGCGGCAAGAAGAAGTGGTACCTGACGCGGTGGGCGTGAACGCGGATCTGCTCGAATCTGATTGACCCCATTGATGCAGGGTGCCACGGCTTGACTTGCAAGCCGTGTGCCTTTGATGGCTGCTCAGCACGGGTTGCCCTTCGGGTCAACCCGTGGCACCCGAAACCGTCAGGCGTCGATGGGCTGCAACTGTGTCATTCGGGCCAGACAGCAACCATTCCGGTTCTCAACACAAGTTTGGCATTCATCGATCCACCTAATTGGGGAGGTTGGCACCCGCAAACCACTTCTTTTCCCAGATTTCCCTTGGAGTCGGTGTCCAAACTTTGGATAATGCAATGACGAAGGATGAGCGGCAGGACGCCGCGTTGGCTGTTCGACGCTCTAGTTCCGGAGGGCTTGCGATGCCGAAAGTCAGCAGTCTTATCGAGGGCAAGGGTTCGAGCGTCGAGACCATCTCGGCCGCCGCGACCGTGCTCGACGCCGCCGAACTCATGAACTCGAGAAAGATCGGCTCGCTGGTCGTGGTCGAGGGTGACGCTGTCCGCGGCATCCTCACCGAGCGAGACATCCTTACTCGTGTCGTCGCTTCGGCGCGCGACCCAAAGGCCACGTCTGTTGGCGAGGTGATGACACCCGAGCCGTTGACGTGCCGACCCGACACGCCGCTCGACGAGGTGCGGCAGGTGATGCGCGACAAACGCATCCGCCACCTGCCCGTGGTGGACAACGCCCGCCTCGTCGGCATGGTCTCGATCGGTGATCTGAACATGGCCAAGAGCGAGTTGCTTGAGCAGACCATCCACCACATGGAGGTCTACATGCACGGCGGGTCGTTCTAGCAAACCCCTTGAGAATCCCCCTCAACCGCCGTCCCGCACCCGCGGGGCGGTTCGGTCTTTCACCCCGGCCGTGTTTTCTTGCGCGGGGTGCCACGGCTTGATTTGCAAGCCGTGTGCCTTTGCGAGACGAGAAACACGGGTTGCCCTTCGGGTCAACCCGTGGCACCCGAGCGATGGATTTGGGGTTCTCACCCCATCATCAGGCGCGTGATCGTCGCGGGGCTCTCGGCCTGCCCGGTTCGGCAGCTCAGCAGCGCCGTCTGGGCCGCGGCGAGCACCGGTCTGGGATCGATCGGCACCCGCCCCGGCTGATCCGGCTCCAAGAACGAAGCCAAATCCTGCACGATCGCATGGACGGCCCCGCCGCGCGGGCCGCTCGGCCCCTCCGGCCTCGGCTCGGCCCGGTGATGATCCGCGACCGAGCCATCGGGCGCGAACCAGTCGAACCCGAGATCGGTGACGTGCATCCGCCCCCCCTCGCCCAGCAGCGTGATCGACCGCGTCCACGACCCGGCGTGATCCGAGCACAGCACGGTCGCGGCTTGCCCGCTGGGGAACCGCATCGAGAGCGTCATGTCGCCGCGAAGCCCGCGGAGGGTCTCGCCGGCCATCTCGTGTAGGCCGTTCTCGGTGCGGGCGCTGACGAACGCGGCGTCCACCAGCTCGGGTGTCTCGAACAGCGCGATCAGAAACTCGAGCGAGCCGGTGAGGTGGGCGCCCAGCGAGCCCTGCTCGGGGCGGCCGCACGACTCGATCCCGACGCTCCGGATTCGGCCCATCGCCTCGCGGTGCTCCATCGCCTCGCCAAGCGTCGGCATTCGGCTCAGCAGCGGGCCTAGGTGAATCACGTCAACGGCGCGCACGCCGTGGTGGCTCTGGGTCCAGGGCTCGGTGAGCTGCAGCGCGCTGGCGGGGATGGGCTCGAGCGAGGCGAGCCGAACGCCGCGCCGGTGGGCCGCGAGGATGGCCGCCGCGTCGTCGTCGGCTGAGCCGAACGGCCCGGGGTCGAGCATCCAGACCAGGCCCCGCTCGGCCGACGCGATCGCGGCCCGGAGATCGGTCAGCGGCTGGGCGTCCAACGCCCCCGCGACATCCGTTGCTCGGCCGCGGGTCGGGCACCCCGCGTGGGTGACGGCCAGCCCGAGGGCCGCAGCGACCTCCCGCACCAGATCGGTCTGGTCCGGTCGGCACCAGACGGTGGTGGGGGTAACGGGGGTGGAGGGGGGTGAGGCGTCCGTGCTCATGCGGGCATGGTACCGCGCGGGTCGGGGCGAGTCCGGGCCAGTCGATCCCGTGCCCGGGTCTGAGGCTCTGCGAAGGCCCGGCGAATGGACGAGCAGAGCACGGCCTTCGCTCCGCTCAGACCGTGGCACGGAAGCCCGAACTCGCGAACGGTCCAGGGCGTATCTGGGCTAGACTAGTCATGAAAGGTGCGGCGAAGGCGGCTGCACATCAGGTTCTCTTGATGTGAGGAAAGTCCGAGCACGGCAGGACACGGTGGTGGGTAACGCCCACCCGCCCCAACGAGGCTGGAAACAGTCGCGGCCGGGGGCGAGGGACAGTGCCACAGAAAGTAAACCGCCGATGGCTCCGCTTGCGGAGTACAGGTAAGGGTGAAAGGGTGCGGTAAGAGCGCACCGCTCGGTTGGTGACAATCGAGGCATGGTAAACCCCACCGCGTGCAAGCCCAAACAGGATCAGGGTTGTCCGCCCATTTGATCCGGGTAGGGTGCTGGGAGTTGGCGCAAGCTTGCTCCTCACCGCGTCGGCAACGGCGCGGGCAGAGAAATGGTCGCCCAGGCCCGAAGGTCTCGCCCGAGCCCCCGTCATAGGACAGGGCGGGAAACCACGGACTGGACAGAACTCGGCTTATCCGCCGCACACGGCCGCTAGACGCGAGCCCTCGGGAACCCCCGGGGGCTCGCGGCCTTTTTGTTCGTCGGCTTACCGGTAGAGCACCAGCAGCAGCACCGCCGCGTAGGCGAGAATGCTCAGGACCGAGACCGAGATGGTGATCCACGAGCAGACCCGGGCCGCGGTGATGCCGCCGACCTCGCTGCGGGCCGCGAGGCCCTGGCGGACGATGCGGTCGGCCTTGCTCGCGTAGATGAACGCCGGGATCGTCAGGAACGCGGCGAGCGGGCCGATGCACGCGAAGAAGAAGACCAGCGACAGGATGCCCCACATCTGCGCCCGCGAGCCCATCCGCATCGCGTTCTGCAGCTCGGTCCGCATCGGCGGCTTGGACCAGACCGGCGTGCCGCACTCGGGGCAGTTGTCGTCCACGCCGAGCCCGCTCAGCTCGTAGTTGCACTTCCAGCAGTGGGGGGTTGTACTCATCGCCGGTGCGTGCACCGCTGGTCCAGTCGGGGCCGTGCCCCCATCAGGCTGCACAAACCGAGCCTGATCGGGTGGCTCGGGGAACGGGGACGGTTCGGGGGATTCGTTCACAGCGTGTTCATCGGTGTTTTGGGCTCACAGTTTCAATCATCGCCTCTTTGATGGCATATCCGCCGCACCCGGCCGCCGATCGCGAGCCCTCGAAAAATACCCCGAGGCTCGCGGCCATGGATCACCACCAGTTCCAGATGCCGGGCCAGATCGCGCCCGTGATGAACATGATTGCGAACCAGATGGGCCATGCCCACACCGACCGCTCAGCGACGAGTGCCACACGATTCCGGCGATGGGTGACTCGAAACCTGCTCGAAGGATGGCGGATGCGCCACCCGAGGCTGCTCGCAATAAGGAGCACGATCAGGCCCGGCATCAGGAGTGTCGTGAAGCACAGCAGCATGCCGAGGATCGCGAAAGCTATCGCAACTGGAGTGAGGATCCGTGCGAGCGGTTCGTCCGGGCGGTTGTCTGGTTCGGCGTCGCACTCGGGGCAGTTCTGCTCTGGATCGATCCCGACCCGCGAGTACCCGCATCGCCAGCATGTGGGGCCGTGGGGGGTTCGCATCAGGTGCGTCCAACCACCAGCACAATAAAGTTGTCGTCCAGCTCTTCCTGCCCGTCTTCAACCGGCGTGGTGAAGGCGTTGCCGTCTTCGTCCATCGCCTCAGCGAGCTTCGCATACACCTGCGTCGTCTTGAACCCGGCCTCAGCCATCGCGTCACGCAGCTCGGGCACGCTCCACAGCCGCCACCGGTAGATGAACGCGTCGGTAAACTCTTCCTCGATCACGCCAGCCCGCTCGACGCGGAAGTGGATCAGGTTGGTCACCATGCCGGTGATTGGGTCAGCCTCGTGCTGCTCCCAGGTGTATCGGCAGACCCGCCCGTCGCCCAAGGGGTGGGGGCGGTGGACGCCGCCGAGGACGAAGGCGGACTCTCCGCCGTAGGTGTCGCAGACGAAGCAGCCCGAGCCATCGATCCGTGACCGTGCGTGCCTGAGGTACTTCACGAGTTCAGCCCGCGTGTGCAGGTATCCGATCGAGAAGTTGCCCACGAAGATCAGGTCGGCTGGGGTGGTGCAGTGGAGTACGTCGCCGATGACTCTGGTGATCCGCTCGTGGTCGCCGTGCTTGGTCAGGGCGTCGGCGTCGAGGTCCACCGCGATGGCGCGGGCCTCGGGGTCGGTCGCGATCCATTCGTGGCTGAGTGCGGCGGTGCCGGCGAAGTCCTCACCGAGCACTCTGGGGGGATCGCCGCCATGGACGATGCCGTCGCGCCCGATCGCGCGCAGCAGCGGCACCAGGTGGGCCGGGCTCTGGACGCAGGCCTCGTAGAGATCGTGCTTGTCGAGGTCGGGCATGTCGGGGTCTGGCATGGGATTCACTCAGGGCTGCATCATGGAAAAGACCACGAGCCCCATGGCTGCGAGAAAGATCCCGCCGAGGATCAGTCCGATCAGGCCGCACACGAACCCCGCGGTCGCGAACCCCTGGGAGGTCGGCGAGACCCTGCCCGCGACGATGTCCTTCCGGGCCAATCTCGCGAAGATCACCGCCAGCCCGCCCAGGATCACCCCCGGCAAGCCATACGCGACGCACCCGATGATTGAGAGGATCCCGAGCACCATCGAGGCGATCGCCTTGCCGCTGGTGGCATAGTTTGAGGCGCCCAGCATGACAGGCCGGCCGCACTCCGGGCAGTGCTGCCCGACCGAGAGACCGAACATGTTGTAGCCGCACCCGATACACGGGATGATCTGTGGCGTCGGGGTCCTCGGCGGGTGATCGTCCATCGTCATGGCAAGAGTCTATCGTCGGTTTGATGTCGTTGCGGGCGTGCGGTTGGAGTCCTCACGCCATCCGGACCCACTTGATCAGCGTCCGCAGGTTCGGCGGCTTGCCGTACATCAGCAGCCCGATCCGGAAGACTTTGGCCGCGATCTTGAGGCAGACCAGCACGCCGAGGCACATCACGCCGATCGACGCCAGGACCTCCCACGTCGGCGGCGGGTCGCTGCTCACCACCCGCATCATCATGATGAACGGGCTCACCGGCGGGGTGAAGCTGAGCACCGTCGCCAGCGTCGAGTCCGGGTCGCGGCTGATCGGGAACCAGAGCATGTAGGGCACCATGATCGTGATGATCACCGGCGTCTGCAGCGCCTGGGCCTCGCGCATGTCGTTCACCGCGCTCCCGATCGCGGCCATCAGCGACGCGATCATGAAGTACCCCAGCACGAAGAAGACCAGCATGTACACGATCGAGCTCACCTCGATCATGTCCTGCAACGCGAACGTGAACAGCGCCGCGATGCCCACGCTCGAGTAGATCACCATCATCGACATCCCCACGGCCATCTGCCCCAGGATCTTGCCCGTCATCAGCTGCATCGGCGAGGTTGCGCTGAGCAGCAGCTCGACCACGCGGCTGGATTTCTCCTCCACCGTCGTGGTCAGCAGGTACGTCCCCCCGATCATGATCGACATGAGCATCAGGAACATGAACACCATCGGCAGCATCTGTTGAAGGTTCTCGGTCGAGCCCCGCTCCTCGCCGCTCGCCGTGATCTCACGCGTCGAGCCGCCGACCCACCCGAGCTCGTCGATCTCCGCGCGGTCGAACCCGTAGTGCTCGTAGCGCCGGTCCTTGATCGATTCGCGAATGGTGGCCCGGATCGCGCCCGCGGTCCGGTCGTCGGTCTTGGGGCGCACGAACAGCTCGAACGCGCCGAACTCTTCTTCGCCCGCGTCGTTGGTGGCCCGGATCACCGCGTTTGAATCGATCACCGCGACGGCGAGCAGCCGGCTCGGATCATTCTTCTCCGAGGCGTCCATCAGCGGGGCCGTGGCTTCGTCCCGGTCCGCGTCGGGCTCCAGGACCCGCACCGAGACCTGGATGTCGGCGAGCAGGTTCTCGACCACGCCCTGGGCCATCCCATCGGCTCCCCCGGCGCCGCCGGCGAGGCCCCCGGCCATGTCCGTCGCCTTGTCGATCATCTCCTGCTGCTCGGCCCGGTCGTTCTCAAGCGTCTGGAAGAACCGCTCCTCAAAGTCGCCCCCGACCTGCTCGGACTTGTCGATGATCGCGATCTCGCCGACGATCGGCGGGGCCTTAGTGTTGAGCATCAGGACGACAACCGCCGGGATCAGCGCCGCGAAGAGCGCCGGCACCACGAACGCACCGATGATGAACCCCTTGGTGAGGGCTGTGGACACGAACTCTCGCTTGGCGACCTGTAGTACTCGGCTCATGACAGGGCCTCCCCGAGCGATTGGCCGGCCACGAACGCGGTATCCAGTGCCACGTCCCGCTTGAGCGTTCCAGAATTCCCGCCCGCGCCCTCGTCGTCCCCGTCGTGCTCGGCGTGCAGCGCCCGCCTCACCTTTTCAGCGCTCTCGCCCGACGATCCGCTCACCATCTCGATGAACACGTCCTCGAGTGTCGGGCGGTGCAGCTCGACCCGGTTCATCGGGCCCACGCCCACAATCGCACGCAAGATCTCTTGCGGATTCGCCCCGTCGGCCAGCACAGCCTCATGCCCCTCGCGAGATTCCCGCACCGAGGCGACCCCCGCCAGCTGACCCACCGCAGCCAGGGCCTCGTTCACGGTCCCGTCGCTCGCCTCGAACAGCACCGCCCGCGGATCGAACCGGCTCCGGATCGCGTCGAGTGAATCGTCGAGCACCTTCTGCCCGTTATGGATCATCACGATGTGGTCACACAAGCTCTCGGCCTGCGGCATCACGTGCGTCGAGAACAGCACCGTCTTGCCCGCCTGGTGCTGCTCGTCGATCAGGTCGCGCAGCAGCCGCATGTTGACCGGGTCGAGCCCGGAAAACGGCTCGTCCAAGATCAGCAGGTCTGGCTCGTGCAGCACGCAGCAGATGAACTGCACCTTCTGCTGCATGCCCTTGGAGAGCTCCTCGCACTTCTTCTTCGCGACCTCGGCCAGCCCGACCCGGTCGAGCCAGACCATCACCTTCTGGTGCAGCCCGTCGTTGCTCACGCCCTTGAGCTTGGCCATGTGCTTGAGAAAGCTGGCCACCTTCATTTTTTTGTACACGCCGCGTTCTTCGGGCAGGTACCCGATCTGGTCCTTGCTCTCGACGGCGGACTTCCTCCCCAGCACGCTCAGCTCGCCCGAGTCTGGGAACAGGATCGCCATGATCATGCGGATCGTGGTCGTCTTGCCCGCGCCGTTTGGGCCGATGAACCCGTAGAGCGAGCCCTCGGGCACCACCAGGTCAATCCCCTCGACCGCGACTTTTTTACCAAAGGTCTTGCGGACCTGCGACATCTCGACAGCGTTAGGCAAACGGAGTCCTCTCGTGGCGGCGGACGGGTCTCGGGCGGGGATCTGAACAGTTGGCGTAAGGATATCGCCCTCGCACGGCATAGTGTTGGAGAATGCCCCCGGCTTCTTCCATCCCCGATTCACTGCTGGCCAAGCTCGACGAGCTCGAGGCCGCGTGGCGGGAGACCGATTCACAGCTGCAAGACCCCGCGGTGGTCTCAGACCACAAGGCCGTCACCGCGCTCTCGATCAAGAAGGCCGCACTCGACCCCGTGGTCGGGGGGTACCGCGAGTTCCGGGGGTTGTGCGCCGAGGCCGACGAGCTCCGAGACGCGGCCAGCGGTGACGATGCCGAGCTCGCCGAGATGGCCCGGGCCGAGCTCCCCGAGGTCGAGCAGCGTGCAGCCGACACGATCGAACGGGTGAAGGCCAGTCTCGTCCAGTCCGACGACCGCCGCATCGGGAGCATCATCCTCGAGATCCGCGCCGGCACGGGCGGCGACGAGGCCGCCCTCTGGGCCCGAGACCTCCTGGATGTCTACACCCGCTACGCCGCGACACAGGGCTGGAAGCTCGAGGAGATGGACCTGACCGCCGACCCGGGCTTCGGCGGCGTCCGCCACGCCGTCGTCAACATCAGGGGCGAGGGCGCCTGGAGCGAGCTGAGCTTCGAGGCCGGGGTGCATTCGGTCAAGCGGGTCCCCGCGACCGAGACCCAAGGCCGCATTCATACGAGCACCTGCACCGTCGCGGTCCTGCCCGAGCCCGAGGAGCTGGACATCACGATCGACTGGGCCGGCGACGTGGACGAGCACATCACCACCGCTCAGGGCCCCGGCGGGCAGAACGTCAACAAGGTCGCGACCGCGGTCCACCTGCTGCACAAGCCGACGGGCGTCGAGGTCCGCATGCAGGAGACCAAGAGCCAGGCCCAGAACCGCGAGAAGGCCCGCCGCCTGCTGACAGCCCGGGTCTACGAGATCGAGCGGGCCAAGGTGGACGCCGAGCGAGCCGCGGACCGCAAGAGCCAGATCGGCACCGGCGGGCGGAGCGAGAAGATCCGGGTCTATCGCTACCAGGACAACATCGTCGCGGACCAACGGCTCACGGAGAAGTTCCAGAAGACGAAGATCATCGACGAGGCTGAGCTGAAACCGATGTTCGAGGCGTTGATCGAGCAAGAGACCGCACGAAGGCTCGCGGAACTCTGAGTCTGCCAACCGTACGCCGCGCGTGCGGATACCATCGCCGCATGCCAACTCTTGTGTGCGTGCCCATCATGGTGGAATCGATCGACGCGTCCTTGAAGGACGCCGCCTTGGCCAAGATCAAGGGGGCGGACCTGGTCGAGTTCCGCATCGACCCCTATTTTCATGGCTCCAGCGGCTCGGACGCTGAGGACGGCGTGGTTGTCGCTGAGCTTCAACGGTTGCTCGCCGAATCCCCGCTGCCCGTCGTGCTGACCTGCCGGAGCAACTCCGAGGGCGGCGACTACGACGGCGACGAGGTGGACCGGGTCTCGCTCTTGGAGAAGCTCACCGCCGGGTGCGATACCCCGCCGGCGTACCTCGACTTCGAGCTCGCGGCGTACCAGAAGTCCGCCAACATCAGGCAGAAGATCAACCTGTGCGTCACCCACCCGAAACAGAAGCGGGACGTTTCCACGCGGTTGATCCTCTCGATCCACGACTTTGAGAAGCGCCCGGCTGACTTGGACCGCCGCCTGCTCGCTGCGTACGACGAGCCCGCGTGCGCGATCGTGAAGGTGGCCTACCGCGCTCGCTCGATCCGCGACAACCTGGACCTGTTCGAGTTGACCAAAGGCGCGCCCAAGCCCACCATCGCGCTGGGCATGGGCGAGTTCGGCTTGATGTCTCGCGTACTAGCCCCCAAGTTCAACGGCTTCCTCACCTTCGCCGCCCTGCGCGAAGAATCCACCACCGCCCCGGGTCAGCCAACGCTCGAGGACCTGTTCGAGCTCTACCGATTCCGCAACATCAACCCCAAAACGCTCGTCTATGGCATCATCGGTTGGCCCGTGGGTCATTCGCTAAGCCCGCTGATCCACAACGCGGGGTTCGAAGCCGTCGGGCACGACGGGGTTTATTTGCCGATGCCGATTCCCGGGGGCGACGATGACGAGACGAGCGACGCGAGCCTCAAGGGGACACTTCTCTCGCTGATGCACGCCGACGGGTTTCACCTCGCGGGCGCGAGCATCACGATCCCGCAAAAGCAGACGCTGGTTCGGGTCGCTCGAGCGCAGGGCTGGACGATCGACCCGATCGTCGAGGAGTGCGGCGCAGCCAACACGGTTCGGGTGACCGGGGACACGGTCGAAGTCTCCAACTCAGACGCGGGCGCGATCGGTGCGCTGTTGCGTGGGCACCTGAGCGGGCGAGTGGGTGGGGCCGTTGCGATTGTCGGCGCCGGGGGCGTGGCCCGTGCGGCGGCCGCAGCCTTACCAGCTTCTGTCATCTTTAACCGTACTCGCGATCGGGCCGAAGCTCTGGCAGCCGACTTCGATCACGCGACCGCCGGTGAAATAGAACAACTCAATCACAAGCCCTTCGACCTCTACATCAACTGCACCCCCGTCGGCATGGCCGGCGGCCCGGACCCGGACAGCCTCTCGATCCCGATCGACAAGCTCCCGCCGCTACCGCCCGAGACGGTCTTCTTTGACACGGTGTACAACCCGGTCGAGACGCCGATGCTCAAGGCCGCCAAGGCTGCGGGCTACACCACGATCGATGGCGTGCAGATGTTCGTCAAGCAGGCCGCCCAGCAGTTCGAGCTCTGGACCGGCAAACCCGCCCCGGAACGGTTGTTTGATCGTCTCTGCCGCGAGCAGCTGAGCGAGTAGCAACCCGCGCTGGACAAGTAAGATTTCGTGCTCGCCGCCGCAACGCCTCGGCCTGGTCCCGCGTACAAGCTCCTGATGACCCTGCACCGGACCATTCCGGTTGATCAATCGGGGCACACAAGTGCTCGCGGCGTTGGTGCCGAGCCACTCGACCCACTCCAAGCCCCACTCCAAGCCCCATTCCAAGCCCAGCCCATGCTCAGCCGCCCGGTGCGCTACCCCAACGCCTACTGCTGGTACGTGCTCGTCTGTGCGCTGGATCTGATGCTGACCAACACCGTGATCCACTACGCCGGCGCGATCGAGGCCAACGGCATCGCGGCCCGGGCCATCGAGGTCGCCGGGTTCTGGGGGCTCATCGGGTTCAAGGTCAGCACGATGATCGTGGTCCTGCTCGCGTGCGAGCTGATCGGCGAGGCTTGTGCTCGCAAGCGGCACCCGCGAGACACGGGGCTGCGTCTTGCTGAGTGGGCGGTCGCGATCTCCGCGATCCCCGTCGTGCTGACACTGCTGTAGCTCGGCGTCGTCGGCGTGGGCAACCTGATGATGACGTGAGATCCGGTCCCCGCGCTGATGCTTGGGGCTCAGCGGGACCCGGGCTTGCGGCTCAGTCCTCGTCGCGGATGACGTGGTCCCACTGGGTCCACTTGCCCTTGAGCGGGGCCTTGGAGATCGTCGGCCGGCCCAGCACGTCGAAGATCCCCATCTCCTCGGGCGGGATGTCCCACGACCTGAACCCGAGCACGCTGAACCGCTGCTCGTGCGTCAGCGGCGTGCGACGCATGCGGATCTCGTCTCGATCGACCAGCCGCTCCTTCTTGTAGGCGTAGCGCAGGTCCACCTCGCGGTCGGGGAACAGCCTCTCGTAGCGGGCCCACAGCCGATTGATCCGTTGGCGATTAAACAGCATGCGGCGGCGGAGCTCGAGCCCCTTCGCAGCGTCCTCACGGAGCTGCCTCGCGTCGTCGCGGAGCCCGGTGATCGCGGCGAGCCGGTCGCCGGTTGCGCCCGCGGCGGCCTCGGCTTCATACTTCGCCTCAACGTCGGCCTGCAGCCCCACGGCTTCGGTATAGGTCGGGATCAGTCGCTTGTACGCCGGTCCACGCAGCGCCATGCGGCCCCAGTGCGTCCCGCCCACCTGGCACCCGCTCAGCACAACAACAGCGGCCAGGGCAAGGCAGATCATCGAGGCCCGTTGCAGGTGAGATCGGCGTGCGATGCGTGGGGTCATGTCTGAAGCTCCTGGCTTGAATCCGTTGTCTTGTGGGACAGGCGTCTCGCCTGTCGAATCTGTCTTGTGGGACAGGCGTCCCGCCTGCCGTGTCTCTGGACCACGGGCAGATCAGAAATCCGCCGCGACCCCGCTCGTCCGCAACAGTGTACGGAACCCTTCGCTGAACACGAAATTATGCTCCGGGAATGACTCCCCGGCCATGTTCTGGTCCAGATGACTGAACATCAGGTCGATTCGTCCGATTTCGGACCTTCCCGACCCTCCAGGTTCCACCAGTTCCACAACCCCCTCGGTGCTCGCCCCGGCCTCAGACAGCGTCCGGATCGTCGCGGTGTACCACAGCTGGTCGCCCGGCCCGACCTCTCGGCTCAGCTCGGCCTTGCTCACCTTGGCCAAAATCACCTTCTCGCGGAACCCCTCGGCGTGCCCCACCAGGATCCCCGCGGTCTGCGCCATCCCCTCGAGGATCAGCGAGGCGGGCATGATCGGCATCGCCGGCCTGGCCTCGCAACCCTCGAAGTGGTCGTGCAGGTGCTCCTCAGCGAGGCTGACGTTCTTGATCGCGACCAGCCGCTCGCGCGGCACCAGCTCCACCACGCGATCGATCCACATCCACCGCATCGGCGTGGTCTCCAGTCAGCTCGAGTTACGCGGCCTGAAGCTTCTGAGCACAGAAGCTCACCAGCGTGTCCACGGTGAAGATCCCGCCGATCCCGGTGACCGAGCGGTCGCCGGCGAGCTTCGAGAAGTCGAAGTGGGGCATCTTGGCCTTGAGCTCGTCGAGCCCCTTGTCCGTGATCTGCCCGTCCTTCACGTACTCAGGGTCCTGCATCACGCCCTCTGGGAACATCTCGCCCTGGGCGATCTTGAACCCGAACGCCTGCTCGAGCTTGAACTGGATGTCCAGGATGTCGATCGACTCGGCCCCCAGGTCGCCCATGATCTTGGCGTCCGCGGTCACCTCGTCCTCGTCCACCGCCAGGGCGTCAACCAGGACCTCGCGAACGGTTTCGAAGATTTCGTCTCGGCCCATGCGTGTGCTTCCTCGGGTCTCGGCTCGCGACGGGCTTGGTCCGTGCGGCCGGGGGGGACTAGGGGGTGCGGATCTCGGGAGTAATCCCAGACCGCCATGGTACGCGACGGGTGGCGTTCGGGCCACGAAAGAGAATACCCCATGTTTCAGGTGGGACACCGACTGGGGGGCAGTTGGGGGTCAGGATGCCCCAGGGGCACTCAGAATCGCGGGTCGAAGCAGCATCCGCCCCGAGCACGCCGTGCCCGCGGGCTCTGAGGCACCCGGCTCAAAGACCTCGGCTTTGCCCTTGTATTCCACCGAGCCGTCTTCGTTTCGCTTGTGCACCACCGCCTCGATCTGCAGCCGGTCGCCCGGCTTCACGAACCGCCCGTACTTGAGCGCCCTCACCGAACCGAGCACCCAGGGCATCTCCGCGGTGTTCTGCGGGTCCAGATGCTCGCGGGCCGCCTGCACCATCGACTCGAGCATCAGCACGCCGGGCAGCACCGGGAAGCTCGGGAAGTGATCCCGCAGGTACTCCTCAGCGTTCGAGACCGTCTTGATCGTGACGATCCGATCAGGCTCTCGCTCCAGAACACGGTCAACCAGGTCAAAGTGCATGGCATCACAGTAGTCGAGCCCGTCCCACCAGAGGGCGATAGAGTGGCCCCGGTGGGAACGATCCGAGATGAGGCTGTCTGTATCCGACACTGGGACTGGTCTGAGACCAGCCAGACGGTGTCGCTGTTTACCCGCGAGCACGGCGTGCTGCGGGGGCTCGCCAAGGGCTCCAAGCGTGAGAAAACCGATTTCTCAGGCGGGCTCGAGATCCTGACCCGGGGCGAGGTCCTGGCGCTCACCAAGCCGACCCGGGCCCTGGCGACCCTCACCGCGTGGGAACTCCGCGAGACCTTCCCGCAGTGCCGGTCGGATCTGGTTCGCCACTACGCCGGGGTGTACGCGATCGACCTGGTGCACCACGCGATCCTCGAGGGCGACCCGCACCCGAATCTGTACGACGACCTGGTGAGCTGCCTCCGCGGGCTTGGCGAGCCCGAGTCCGCGGCCGACCCGGCGGTGCAGACGCTCCGGTTCCAGTGGAGCGTGCTCACCGAGATCGGGCAAGCTCCCCAACTGACCCAGGACTCGCAGACGGGCAAGCCGTTGGCCCGGGTGGACGTCTTCGGGTTCAACCCCCAGACAGGGGGAGTAACCGCCGATCCGGGGCCCGGGATCGCGAGCGTGTGGCGGGTGCGTGCGGAGACGATTGAGCTGCTCGGATCGCTCGGCGGGGCTCAGGGGATAGCGCCTTCCCAGTCTCCGGCGGTTCTCCGGGCCAACAGCCTGCTCGCGGCGTATCTCCGTGAGCGGCTTGAGGTGGAGCCCCATTCGATGCAACCCCTGCTCGATTGCCTCGATCGGTAGCCCGAATGCGGGTTGAGCGTGAAGACGGGTGCTTTTCATGCCGATGGTGCGAGCAACGGATCACCCGGGACATGGGTGTTTTCCAGCAATCGCGTCGCTCGCCGAGGATCAGGAGCGGCCGAAGGGATCAAAGCCGGACTCTCAACCACTATGCGTCATGACATACTCGATGAGATTCTGAACGCCCCGACTCTGCCGTCGCTGCCCGCGGTCGCAGGTCGGGTGCTTGAGTTGACCAGCGATCCCGACGTGAAGATGTCGGAGCTGGCCGGGGTGATCCAGCAGGACCAGGCGATGTCGGCCAAGATCCTGCGGACGGTCAACTCCAGCTTCTTCAGCCTCAGCAAGCCGTGCAGCTCGATCGAGAAGGCCCTGGTGCTGCTCGGTCTGAGCCCGGTCAAGAGCCTGGTGCTCGGCTTCAGCCTCGTGAGCAGCCTCAAGGGCCAGGAAGAAGACTCGTTCGATTACATCTCGTACTGGCGTCGCGGGCTGTACACGGCGATCGCCGCCAAGCTGTTTGCCCAGAGCGTGCTGCCGAACAAGGCCGACGAGGCCTTCTTGGCCGGGCTGCTGCAGGACGTTGGTATGATCGCGATGTTCCGAGGCCTGGGCGTGAAGTACATGCACGTGGTGAACCGGAACGAGGGCGGGCACGCAGATCTGGCCCGCGAAGAGATCCTCGCGTTCGAGTACCAGCACGCCGACGTCGGCGCGATGCTCTGCGAGAGCTGGAAGCTGCCCCAAGAACTCATTCTGCCCGTGAAGTATCACGAGCGACCGACGGCGTCCCCGCAGAGCGTGAGCCGGCTGGTGCAGTGTGTCGCGATGGGCAACCAGGTTCACAACGCGATGACCGAGGAGAACGGCGCCGTCGCGATCCGGGCTCTGTACAACCGCACCAAGCAGTGGTGGGACATGGCTGCCGAGGACGTGGACGAAATCCTTCGGCGGAGCACCGCGGCCTTCGCCGAGATCGCCGATCTGTTCGATGTCGATGCGGGAGAGACCGCCGACGCCGACGAGGTGCTGGCCAAGGCCGAGGCCCGTCTCGTCGAGATGGCCAAGCAGAAGCCCCGCGAGAGCTTCGCCGCCACGGGGCTCGACGGGCTGATCTTGGGCGGGGCGATGACCGACCCGCTCACCGGCGCCATCGAAAAACCCGGGTTCGATTCCTCCGTGAGGCTCTCGTTCGAGTCGGCCCGATCCGGCAAGATCCAGCTCTCGCTCGTGCAGGTTCTTGCCGAGGGCCTCACCGGTATCGGCACCGAGTTTGGCGAGCTGGTCCAGGACGAGGTCGCGATCGGCATCGTTGTTCTGCTGCAGCGGTTCTTCGAGCCGCTCGGCGGGATCGTGTGCCGCCTGGCTGATCAGGTCTTCGCGGTGGTCCTGCCCGACACCTCGCGGCTCGCCGCGAGCAAGGCCGCCGAGGAGTTTGCAAACCAGATCGATAAGTCGCTGAGCCACTGGCTGCCCGCAGGCGCGGTGCCCGCGATCCCATTCAAGGCCAGCGTCGGCGTGGCAACCATCGACGACGAGTCGCGGGCTGAATTCATCTCGCCCGATCAGCTCATCGTGGCTGCGACCCGGTCTGTCCAAACCGCCCGGCGCAACCAGACCAGCAGCGTCCGGGTTTTCACGCCCCGCGCCGCAGCCTAAGCCCGCACTTCGAGCTGAGCCGCACTTCGAGCTGAGCCTCACTGCGGGCTGAGCCCGCAGCCCAAACCAGATCAATCCTCTGCCGGGAGCATCCGCCCGACCGTGGCCGGCACGAACGGGTATTTCTCGCTCACCTGCTGAAGGTCCGCGATGGTGAGCTGACCGATCCTGGCCAGCTCTTCTTCGAGCGACAAGTACTGCCCGATGTTGGCCCACTGCCGCCCGAGCCGCTGCATGCGGCCGTCCGGGCGCTCGCCCGCCAGCGTGGCCCCGGTCGCCAGCTTGTTGCGAAGCCGTTCCAGATCGTCTTCGTGCAGCGATTCCACCAGCCCCGCGACCTGGGCGTTGATCACGCCCTCGATCTCGTCGAGCTTGTCCGGGTCGCCCGAGGCGTACACGAAGTAGTCCCCCGTCCCCGCGTGCCCGTCGTACGCGCTCTGGGCCTCCTCAGCGAGCCCGGTCTCGATCAACGACCAGTGCAGGCGTGAGTTCTCGCTGCCGCCGAGGATGAACGCCAGGGCCGAGGCCGCGTACCGGTCGTCGTCGCCGACCGCGGGCGCCTCGCTCACCGCGATCAGGTACCCGCGGTTGACCTTGGGGTCTCGCATCTCGAACCGCTCATTGGAGACGGGCGGGCGGCTCTCGTCGCGGGTGGCCCCGGTGGTCTGCCACCAGCCGCACAGCGCGTCGATCTGTTTGACGGTTTCGTCGAAATCGAGTACCCCGGCGAGGCTGACGACGGTGTTGTCCGCCGAGTATCGTTGCGTGAAGTAGTCCATCATCTCGTCGCACTGCATCGCCGCGACTGTTTCCTTGGTGCCCAGCACGCGGTGCCCGAGCCCGTGGGGGGCGAAGTGGCGGTCCACGGTCTCTTCGTACAAGACCCAGAACGGGTTGTCGGCGTACATCGCGATCTCTTCGAGGATCACCTGCTTCTCGGTGTCGAAGTCGTCCTGGCGGAGCGCGGGCCGCATCATCTGGGCCAGCAGATCGACCGCTTCGGTGAGCCGTTCGGGGATGACGTGCGCATGGAACGCGGTCATCTCGCCGGTGGTGTAGGCGTTGTTTCGCGCGCCCATGTCGTCGAACCCGAGGTTGATCTGCTCGGCGGTGAGCGACTCGGTCCCCTTGAACATCATGTGCTCGAGGTAGTGGCTCACCCCCATGATCTTCGCGGCCTCGTCGCGGGCGCCGGTGCGCACAAAGAACCCGGCGGCTGCGGACTGCGCCTCGGGGCTGGTCTCGGCGATGATCGTGAGCCCGTTGCCGAGCGTTGCTTCTTGGTACGTCACACTCATGGCCCGAGTGTAGTGGGGCCGCCGAGCAGGCGCGAGGCTCAGGCCTCAGCCGGCTCCGTCTTCGCGCCCACCCCGGCGCCAGGGCCCATCCCCGCACCGGGGCCCATCCCCGCGAGCAGTGCTCGGCACACCTGGGCCGGGTCCGCCGCCCCGCAGACCACGGAACTGACCGCAATCCCCCGGCAGCCCGCCTCGACGAGCCGCCCGATGTTGTCGGGCGTGATCCCGCTGATCGCCAGGTGCGGCGTGCCGCGGGTTTGGGCGTCGGCGAGGTACCCCGCGAGGTACTCGGGCCCCGAGAGCGTCGGCTTGGCCTTGGTCGTGCTCGCAAACATCGGCCCGCACCCGCAGTAGCTCGCGCCGTCCGCGATCGCTCGCCGGGCCTGCTCGGGGTTCGCCGTTGAGACGCCCACGATCGCCCCGGCCCCCGCGATTCGTCGGGCGTCAGCGATCGAGAGATCGCCCTGCCCGACGTGCACGCCGTCCGCCCCAGCGAGCCTCGCGATGTCGGCCCGGTCGTTCACGATTACCGCCACGCCCGCGGGGCGTGCGACGGCGACCACCCGCCGGGTCAGCTCGAGCAGCGGGCCCGAGTCCATCGTCTTCTCGCGGATCTGCACGCAGTCGGCCCCGCCCTCGATCGCTGCCCCGGCGATCTCGACCGGGTTCCGTTGGCCGCACAACTCGGTCGTGAGCAGCACGCACAGCCGCCACTGCGGGGCTTGGGCGGCCAGCCCGAGCCTCAGCCGCTTCTCCGCGTCGTAGACCCGGTACCGGAGCGCCTCGAACCGGGCGGCCGGGTTGCCCGGCTCGGCTTGGCCGTCGCTGGGGAGGGTCTTGGAGACCTCCTCGAGCACTCGCAGAGACTCGGTGGCCCGCCCCGCGGCGCTCGCGGCGACCTCGCCCAGCCCCGCGCGGGTCGTCTCGGCGGGGGTTGTGATGGTGGTGCCGACGTCGCCGGGCGTGTCCCGGGCGTCGAGCCGGGCGCTGGGCCCGAGCGGCAGGGCGTCGAGCGTCGCCCGAAGCTCGTGGCGAAGATACTTCAAGAACCCCGAGAGATCCCGGTCGCTCAGGGCAAACCGGGCGAGATCCTCCATCGTCCGCAGCCCCTCGGCAGCCCGGTTCGCGTTCGCGTCGAGCATTCGGATCGGGCCGTCGGCTGGGCTGCTCGCCGGGCACGTTCCAGGGCGATCGGGGGTCGGATTGTCTTGTGGATTGGTTTTCATGGGTTGGCCGGGGCACAATAGGGGCGATGGCCTCGCCGTACAAAGTCGATCTCGGTCCCGAGCAGCCACGTCTGCCCGGCAGCGTTGTGCTGCGCGAGACCTTTGACGACCTGCTCGACTCCCTGTGCGCTGATATCCATCTGCAGGCCAACGGGTGTGTCCGCGAGTTTGGAGACTTTCAGCTCGTCGTCTCGCCGACCGATTTCGCCGAGCGGGTGCTGACGCGGCTGATGATCGATCCGCACTACCGCGACCTGCCCTGGGCCCGGACCCGGGTCTGGCTCGCTGACGACGCGACCGAGGCGGGCGAGGGCGGGGTCAGCGCGGACCTGAAGTCGGTGGCCGACCTGCTGGTGCACGCGGGGCTGCCCGCCGAGCAGCTCCACGGGTTTCACGCTGCGGGTGCCCCGGATCAGCCCGCTGAGGATCGGTACGAGGCGTTGCTGCGTGAGACATTGGGCTGGCGGGAGAAGGGGCAAGACCGCCCGGACTTTGCGCTGCTGAGCCTGGATGCCGGCGGCGGCGTCGCGGGGGTCGCGGCCCAAGACATCGAGATCTCCAGCCCGGATCGGATCGCGGTCCGGTCGTTGGGCGAGCGCGGGCGTGTCACGATGACGCTCTCGATGCTTAACGCGTGCCGGTTCGTCGGCGTGATCGCCTCGGGCGAGGACCGCGCCGCCCCGGTTGCCCGGATCGCTGAATCAGACCGGTCGGTGCCCGCGAGCGGGCTTGAGCCGCTGGGCGGGGAGCTGCGTTGGTACCTCGACCACGCGGCCTGCCCCGAGCCCGAGACAGACCCGCGGGAGGACACCAAATGAGCGGTACGTTATCGATCCAGCCCAACGAGCGGGTGACCTTCCGCATCCGCCACGAGGACGACTCGCTGATTGTGGTGCAGAAGCGGTCCGGGCTTGTGACCCAGCCCGGGATCGGGCACCAGCACGACACGCTGCTCAACGGGCTGTTTGCGCACTGCGGCGAGATGCTGCAGAACCTGGGCGCGGCCCGAGACTTCGGGCTCGTGCACCGGCTCGACGGCGAGACCAGCGGGCTGCTGGTCGTGGCCAAACGCGGGCGGGCCTATGACCACCTGCGCGAGCAGTTTGCCGAGCGGAGTGTTCGCAAGTTCTACTGGGCGATCTCGCACAAGGCCCCGCGCGACACCGAGGGCGTGATCAAACGACCGATCGAGGAGGTCGTGAAGCGGAACTCTCGGTACACCTCGACGAAGACCGCCAAGCTGGTCTCGTCGGGCAAGCCCGCGGTCACGGCTTACCGCGTGCTCGATTCCAACTACAACGCGGCGCTGATCGAGGCCCGCCCCGTGACCGGGCGGCTGCACCAGGTCCGCGTGCATCTGGCCTCGATCGGGTGCGCGGTTCTGGGCGACGCGCACTACGGGCCCAAGTCGGTCAACAACGCGTCGCATCGGCTGGCGCTGCACTCGCACCGGCTGTGCTTTACGCACCCGGAGACGGGCGAGGCGATGGATTTTCGCACGAGCTGGCCGCAGGATCTGAAAAAGATTCTGGGCCGCGTCGGGCTTGCCCGCCCGGATCTGGCCGACGCGGACGGCTCACCCGACGAGGGCTCAGCCCACGACGGCACCCATGAGGTCGGCGGCGACCCGGTCGGCGAACAGGAATCCTGAGTCCGTCAGCACCCAACGCTCGGCATCGTCGTTGAGCCAGCCGGCCTGGCGGTGTGACCGCAGCTCGGCTTCGAGCCGGGCCGGGGCCGTTGCGTCCAGGGCCTGGGCCGCTCGGGTGATCGCGTCGGCGTCGAGCCCCTCGGTGAGCCGGATGCCGGTCATGATCCGTTCGACGAGGTTTCGGCTCGGCTCGGGCGGCTCGTGGTCCATCACCGGGGCGAACCCGTCGTCGCTGAAATTCAGGTAGTCGTCGAGGCGTGGGATGTTCTTCCACCGGTGCCCGTGCAGGTGCCCCGAGGCGCTGGGCCCCGCGGCGAGCCACGAGTCCTGCCGCCAGTACGCCAGGTTGTGCCGGCATTCGGCGTCGGGGCGGGCGAAGTTGGAGACCTCGTACCGGTGCAGGCCGTGCGCGCCCAGCGTGGCGACGGTGTGCTCGTACATCTCGGCTTCGATGTCGTCGCCCGCGGGGGTGAACTCGCCCTTGCGCATCCGGGCGGTCATCGCGGTGTTGGGCTCGTAGGTCAGCGCGTAGCAGCTCAGGTGATCGATCGGGAGAGCGAGGGCCCGGGTCAGGTCCGCGTCCCAGTCGGCGAGGCTCTGGCCCGGGATGGCGAAGATCAGGTCGATCGAGCGGCGGGCGATCCCCGCGTCGGCGGCGAGCGAGATCGCCTTCTCCACGTTGTCCGGGTCGTGCCAGCGTTCGAGGGTCTTGAGGTGGACGGGGTTGAAGGACTGGGCCCCCATCGAGACCCGGTTCACCCCGCCGGCGTGCAGAACGCCCATGAGCTCGGCCGTCGCGGTCTCGGGGTTGCACTCGACGGAAAACTCGCCGGGGCCGGCCTTGATCGCACTCATGTCAAAGTGGTCGGCCAACCCCTTCAGCAGTCGCTCCCAGTGCTCGGGTGCGAGCAGGGTGGGGGTGCCGCCGCCGACGAAAATCGAGGTGAGCGGGCTGCTCGTCAGGGGGCCCAGGGCGGCCAGCTCGAGAAGCAGTCGTTCGGTGAAGGCGTGCTGGCGGTCGCGCTTGTCCACGATGGAGTAGAAATCGCAGTAGTGGCACTTGTGGAAGCAGAACGGGACGTGGAGATACAGGGCGGCGGGGGGTGTCTGGGGGGCGGCGGGGTCGAGATACTCACGCAAGAACGTCCCCGCGGAGTGGGAAGGGCGTTGCCGAAGGCTGGTTGTGGCGGTATCGTTTGACATCGAGTTGGGTTGAGACGCGGGGACGACCCGCCAAGGGAAGGGTAGACCACCGTGGACGTTGTGCTGATCCGTGTGACCCCCAAGGGCGTCAAAGGCCAACTCAAGATCACCCAGGAGCGCACCGTCTTCGGGCGTGGCGAGGGGGCGGATGTCCGCGTGCCGGTCTCCAAGATCTCCCGGAAGCACTGCGCCGTCACGCTCTCGCCGGGTGGGGACCTCACGGTCGAGGACCTGGGCTCGAGCAACGGCACGTTCGTGAACCAGGAGAGGGTCAAGTCTCGCCCGGTCGCTGGGGGCGACCTGGTCAGCTTCGGCGGGCTGGTGTTCGTCGTGCAGGTCAACGGGGACCCGGGCGACATCGACGCGGGGCTGATGTACGAGGACGGGATGCCCGACGGCGAGGAGTCCACTCTGGCCGCACCCAGCAGCGGCGGGGGCGGGCATGAGCCGCTGGTGCCCGCGATGGACCCGGACGACTCGAGCATCGCGGACTTCGAGTTCGAGCTCAGCGACGACGACGACAGCCAGCCGCCTCTTTAGAGCGGCTCGACCGGTCGATCTGGTTCATTGAATACGGGCGGGCCCTAGGAGCCGTTCAGCCAGCCTGCGCTGCGGGCGGTGGGGCACCTTGGTCGCCGGGCTTGCTCTGCTCGGCGGGGACTCGGATATTGGTGCCGCAATTTCTGCAGCGGACCGTCTTGCCCCGTGCGGTGCCGGGCACCGCCAGGACTTTCCGGCACGTCAGGTTGGGGCACATCATTCGAATGGATGCGTCGCTCATGTGGCCACTCCTCTTGAGGACCAGATCGGACCGTCCCCGCGATTGCTTCATGCCCGATGGTCCTCAGGCGGTCAATCGGGGGCCCCGCGTCGGCACAGACGGCGCCTCCTGCCCAGGGTCGTGCGGCATCGCCCGCACAAACCCACCCCAGGGGCCGGGAACCGCTCGGGGGCGGGTCATATGGTTAGGGGGCCATGACTGATCCCTTTGCCCCCGGAGAGACCGTGACACAACCAATCCAAACCGGCGGGACCGAGAACCCCGCGACCGCAACCGCGGTCGTCGGGCTCCAGTGGGGCGACGAGGGCAAGGGCAAGCTGGTGGACCTGCTCGCCGGGAGCTTCAGCGCGGTGGTTCGATACAACGGCGGGGCCAACGCCGGGCACTCGGTTGTCGTCAAGGGCACCCGGTACTCGCTGCACCTGATCCCCTCGGGCATCCTGGCCCCGGGCGTGCACGCGGTGATCGGCAACGGCGTGGTGGTGGACCCAGAGCGGCTGCTCGAGGAGATCGAGGGGCTCAGCGGGCGCGGCGTGGACGTCTCGGGCCTGGTGATCTCTGATCGGGCGCACGTGGTGCTGCCGTATCACAAGGCTGAGGACGCGCTGCGTGAGGAGCTCATGACCCGCGGCGTTGAGCCCGACGAGACCAACACGGGCGGGCCCCGGTCCGCGGTCGAGGCGATCGGCACGACCCGGCGCGGGATCGGGCCGGCGTACGCCGACAAGGTGCAGCGGGCGACGGCGATCCGGGTGGGCGACCTGCTGCGGCCCGAGATCCTGGGGCCCAAGGTCGAGCTGGCCTGCGCGATCAAGAACGCGATGTTCGAGAAGCTGCACAAGGGCGAGCCGATCCACTTCGACCCGGCGACGCTCGTGGCGCAGATGACTGCGCTGGGCGAGCGGATCCGCCCCATGGTCCGCGACACCACCTGGCTGCTGCACGATCTGATGGCTCAGGGCAAGCCGGTGTTGTTCGAGGGCGCCAACGCGACCATGCTCGACGTGGACCACGGCACCTACCCCTACGTCACCAGCTCCAACTCGTCGGCGTTGGGCATCGGGCCGGGCACGGGCATCCCGCCCCAGAAAGTCGGCCGCATCATCGGCGTCGTCAAGGCGTATTCCACCCGAGTCGGCGGCGGGCCCATGCCCACCGAGCTGTTCGATGACACCGCGCACAACATCCGCGAACGCGGGCACGAGTACGGCACCACCACCGGCCGCCCACGACGCGTGGGGTGGCTCGACCTGGTCGCGGTCCGGTACGCGGCGATGGTCTCGGGCGCGACCGAGATCTGCCTCACGCTGCTCGACGTGCTCTCGGGGCTCGACGAGCTAAGGGTCTGCACCGGGTACCGCCTGCCCGACGGCTCCGTGACCGACCGCTTTATCGCCGACGCGTTCACGCTCGAGGGTGTGGAGCCGGTCCTCGAGACGATCGAGGGGTTCGGCGAGGAAATCACCGAGATCCGAGACTTTGACGAGCTCCCAGCAGCGGCCAAGCGGTACGTCGGGTTCATCGAGAAGCACACGGGCGTGCGGGTCTCGATCGTTTCGGTCGGCCCGGACCGCGAGCAGACCATCACCCGGACCGCCGGGGCCGCGACCGCGGCTGCCGGTTCACGCTGAGCCATACACTCCGGGTATCACCCTTTCCCCTGAGTACCCGACGCCCCATGAGTGACACACCCACCGTCCAAGACGTTCTGCCCGGGATCAACCCGGCCCGGATCCCGCGGCACGTCGCGATCATTATGGACGGCAACGGGCGATGGGCCGAGCAGCAGGGCTTCCCCCGGGCCTTTGGGCACCGCAACGGCGTGCGCTCGGTCCGTGAGGTGCTCAAGGTGGCCGACGAGATCGGCATCGAGGTCGTGACGCTGTACTCGTTCAGCAGCGAGAACTGGAAGCGCCCGAGCGACGAGATCGAGGCGCTCATGCAGCTGTGCGTGATGTACTGCGAGGGCGAGCGGGAGGAGCTGGTCGGGCAGAACGTGCGGGTGCGGGTCATCGGGCGACGCGAGGGCCTGCCCCAAGAGGTGCTCAGGGCGCTGGATCTGCTGCAGGCCGAGACGGCTAGCTGCACCGGGACGACGCTGTGTCTGGCGATTAACTACGGCAGCCGCGACGAGATCGTGGACGCGGCCCGCTCGATCGCCGAGTCGGTCCGGGCCGGGGAGCTTGCGCCGGGCGAGATCGATGTTGAGACGATCAGCGGGCGGCTGTATACCGCGGGGCTGCCCGATCCGGACCTGCTGATCCGGACGGCGGGCGAGATGAGGCTGTCCAACTACCTGCTCTGGCAGATCAGCTACGCGGAGATCTACGTGACCGATTTGCTGTGGCCGGAGTTCGGTCGGGCGGAGTTTGTGGAGGCGATCCGGGCGTATGCCTCTCGGGACCGTCGCTTCGGCGGGATCAGCACCGACGACGAGACCGGGCTCTCCCCGTCGCCGGGCGAGTCCGAGTAAGATCGCCGCGTGCTTAAACACCGCCTCACCCTGGGTCCTGTCTTTGTTCTCGCCGTGCTGTGCCTGTCGTGGCTCGACGGGTGGCTTGATGTGCAGCCGGCGCCCGAGTTGCTCCGGCGGTTCGGGGTCAACGAGACCTGGCCGCCCGGGCTGGTGATCTTCTTCGTGGTCGCGTTTATGGCGGTCGTCGCGGCGTGTGAGCTGACGGCGATCCTCAAAGGCAAGGGGGTCGCGGCGTCGAGGCGGATGAACTCGATCCTGGCCGTGAGCGGGCTGCTGCTGGGCGCGTTGATCCCCGAGGAGTGGGGCGGCGTGGGGTCGGCGGGGCTGATCAACGCGTCGGTCGCGATGGTGCTGATCGTCTCGCTGGTGGTGTATTCGAGGAAACAGCGTGTCGAGGGCATGATCGCGGCGGCCGGGGGCTCGCTGCTCTCGTTCTGCTATCTGGGTCTTCTGTTCGCGTTCCTGATCATGATCCGCCGCGAGCACCCGGTCTGGGTGATGCTGTGGGTGCTGCTGGTGACGAAGTCGTGCGATATCGGGGCGTTTTTCACGGGGATCACGATCGGGCGGCACAAGCTGATCCCGTGGCTGAGCCCGGGCAAGACGTGGGAGGGGCTGATCGGGGGGCTGATCACGTCCGCGGCGGTCGCGGCGGGCGGGGCGCTGCTGCTGCCGATGCTCTGCGCCGAGGGCACGCCGTTGCCGACCTGGAAACAGGCGATCGTCGCTGGGTTGTTGTTCGGGGCGGTGGGGCAGCTGGGCGACCTGCTGGCGAGCCTGCTCAAGCGTGACGCGGGGGTGAAGGACGCGGGCAAGAGCCTGCCTGGGTTTGGGGGGATGCTGGATCTGATCGATTCGGTGGTGCTTGTGGGGCCGTTTGCGTTTTGGTGGTTGCGATTGGCGGCCGCCGGCTAGCCGCGAGCCGAGAAGTCGCTACACTATCGATCCGGGGTATTTCGCCCCGTCTCGGAGGATCGGATGTCCGTAACGATGCAGCTGTACGGTCTGTTCATGACCGACAAGAAGATCCGCGGGCTCCGAAGCCGCCTCGATCAGGCCGAGCGGTTCCTGAAGGCCCAGATCCATCAACTCGGTGAGATCGAGAAGACACGCGATTCGACCCGCGGGCAGCAGCGACAGCTGCAGGCCTCGATCAAAAACAACGAGGTCGAGGTCGCGGGCTTTGATGCCCACATCGAGGAGCTCCGCGAGCGGATGAACACCGCGGGGACCAACAAGGAATACAAGGCCACGCTCACCGAGGTGAACACCTTCAAGGAGAAGAAGTCTTCTCTGGAGGAAGAGGTCATCAAGCAGATGGAGCAGGTGGACGCGCTCAACGCGCAGGTCACCGAGCTCGAGACGGCCCACGCGGATCGTGAGAAGGTCAAGGCGGTCGCCGAGCAGGACCGCACGACGCGGTCCGAGGAGATCGCCGGCACGCTCGCCGAGCTGCAAGCCAAGCGTGAGCAGCAGGCCAAGCAGGTGTCCACCGACGCGCTGGGTGTTTATGAGCAGCTGCTCGACGAGCGGGGCGAGGACGCGATGGCCCCGCTGGAAATCCTCGACGCCAAGCGGCACGAGTACGTCTGCGGCTCCTCGATGATGGCTGTCCCCGTCGAGACCGCGATCAGCCTGCTCTCGGGCAAGCTCACCCTCTCGCCCAACAACGGGTGCATCCTCTACCTCGAGCCCGAGGTCGAGGAGCGGCTCTTGGCTTCGACCGGCAAGAAGTAAGCCCGAAGAACAGCACGAAACGGATCAGAGCCCGAGCGATCGGGCTTTTTCTTTGGGCGGGCCTCTGGAGGCAGAGCAGCTCTGGGCCGTGTTTTACAAGCCCTCGGCGCGAGCCCAGGGTGCGTGAGTCTCTGCGGCCCTTGGGACCCCCGGCTTGTGCCGAGGGCTTGTAAGAAAAGAGACGCCGTCGCTCAGGCTCGCGCTCATTGAAAATGATGGGACCGTGCGCCGAGGTCTTCGGTTGGAAGACCTAGCTAAACAGCGAGCCGTTCGCCGCGGGCTTGGGCTCGACCCAGGGCAGCCCGAGGTGGTCCGTCGCGATCCGGGAGATCGCCCGCCCGCGTCTTGTCCGGGCGAGGAAGCCGATCTGCAGCAGGAACGGCTCGACCACGTCCTCGAGCGTGCCCGAGTCCTCGTTCATGGTGGCGGCGACGGTCTCGAGCCCGACGGGGCCGCCCTTGTAGATCGTGGCGATCGTGCGGAGATAGGCCCGGTCCAGCTCGTCGAGCCCGAGCGCATCCACGCCCTCGAGTCGCAGTGCGTCGTTGACAGTCGTGACAGTGATCTCGCCGTTCCCCTTGACGTCGGCGTAGTCTCGCACGCGCCGGAGAAGCCTGTTGGCGATGCGTGGCGTGCCCCGGCTTCGGCTGGCGATGGTGTCCAGGGCCTCGTCGGCGACGGTCCGGATGCCCAGCAGCCTCGCAGAGCGGCGGAGGATCAGCGTCAGGTCGGTGGTGTTGTAGTACTGCAGGTGGTGGACCAGCCCGAAGCGGCTCCGCATCGGGGCGCTGAGCAGCCCGGCCCGGGTCGTCGCACCGATCAGCGTGAACGGCTGCACGTTGATCTGCACCGTCCGGGCGTTGAGCCCCGCGTCTAGGCAGACGTCGATGCGGAAGTCTTCCATCGCCGGATAGATGAACTCCTCGACCTGCACGGGCAGGCGATGGATCTCGTCGATGAAGAGCACGTCGCCCGCGTTGAGCCGGGTGAGCGCCGAGACCAGGTCGGTGCCTCGGGCGAGGGTGGGGCCGCTGGTGGTGTGGACGGTGCAGCCCATCTCCTCGCCGATGACGTGGGCGAGGGTGGTCTTGCCAAGCCCCGGCGGGCCGTGCAGCAGCACGTGCTCGAGCCCGGAGTCGGGGGCGGTGGGGGTGGACTGATCGTCTGAGGATCGCGAGCCCTTGCGGAGCTTGACCGCCTCGACCGCGATCGAGATGCGTTCGATGAGGTCGGGCTGCCCGACATACTCGCTGAGCGTCTGCGGCCGCAGCGCCCAGTTGGTGCGTTCTTCCTCGGGCCTTGCGGTGGGTGCGATCAGGCGATCCGTCGCCATGGTGCGGTCCTTCCAGAATCAGAATCAAACTCATTCGCGAATCGAGCCCGGGGCGGGTCGGCCCCGGGGCTCGTGGGCGTTGTGCTTGGGGGCGGTGGGGGTCACTCGCCCGAGGCGGTCTTCTCTTCGACGATCGAGCGGGGGAGCAGGTCGGGGGCGCAGGCGAGGTTGTAGATGGTGACGGCGGAGTTGGCTGCGGACTGGGCGAGATACTCGGGGATGGCCAGATCGAGGGTGTCGTTCTGGGTGTGCCAGCCGTAGCGGTAGGCGGCTCGGCCTGTCTCGTTCCAGAAGAACCCGGGGATGCCGATCGCGTTGAAGGAGGCGTGGTCGGAGCCGCCGCCGGCGCCCAGGGCCTTGCCGACCGTGGCGATGTTGACCATGAGCAGCCCGGCGTTGGCGTCGTTGTCGGGGTTGTCGTCAGCCATCGCGGTCTCGTAATCGGTGGGGCTGAAGAAGCGGCCGTTCATGGGGGCTGTTGCGGCGGCCATGTAGTCGGCCATCTGGTCGGCCACGCCGGCTCCGCCCTGGTAGTTGGTGCCGCCGTCGTCGACGAACACGGCACTGATCTTGGCCCGCTCTTCTTCGGAGAGGGATTCGACGTAGGCCCGTGAGCCGAGCAGCCCCTGCTCCTCGCCGGTCCAGAGGATGAATCGGATGGTCCGCTTGGGCTTGGCGCCCGAGGCGGCGAGGATGCGGGCGGCCTCGAGGGTGACCGAGCTGCCCGTGCCGTTGTCGGTGCAGCCTTCTGAGCCGGGCCCGTTCCAGGAATCAAGGTGGGCCGACATGATGACGACCTCGTCGGGCCGCTCGGTGCCGGGGATCTCCGCGATCACGTTGTGCACCGCGATCGGGCCCGCGACGACCTTGTGCTGCAGGTCGAACTCGACCTCGACGGTGGCCCCGTCGGCGAGGCGGCTGTTGATGAAGTCGTAGTCCGAGGCGCGGATGTTGACCTCAAGATCGTCGGCGTAGCTGGACTTCTCCGATTCACGCCACCCGGTCTTGGAGGTCGTCCAGACGCGTTCGTCGCGCGAGCTGGCGACGAACCCCGCGGGGCCCTGCTCGAGGACCATCGCCAGCAGCGCGTCGCTCGGCTTGGTCTCCAGCTCGCCCGAGGCCTTGGTGGCGGTCAGGGCGTAGGTCGCCCCGCTCGACGAGGTGGACTCGCCCGCGGCGCTGTCACCCTCGATCGTCATGGTGATGTGTGAGTCGCCGACCGGGTTGGTCCAGTTGAAGGCGAGCTCGCCGGTGCTCGCGTCGTAGGTCGCGTCGGCGATGGGCCCCTCGTGGAAGCCCTCGAGCGACATGGTCCCGGTGATCGCGTCGCCGGCCAGGTCGGCCAGGTCGGCCAGGTCGGCCAGGTCGAGCACGACGGGGATGGGCGAGCCGCTGTAATCGAAGTTGCCGTTCCACCGGGTCAGGCCCTCGGCCAGCGGGCTCACGACCTCGGTGAGCACGTCAAAGTCGATCTCGCCCGCGGCGAGCTTGCCCCGCACCGCGACACGCTCGGTCTCGCGGTTGCGCATCTGCCCGCCGATGTTGCGGATGCCGCGGCGGCCCGAGTAGTCGTTGGGGATCAGCACCCAGGCGCCGTCGAGCTGGTCCTTGACCGCCTCGAACTCCTCGGGTGAGGAGGGCATGCGGACGACGGACCCGCGGACCGGACCGTCGGTGCCGTTGGTCCAGGCGAGGGTGGTGAAGTTCATGTCGCGGGCGGCGTCTTCGGCGTCGCCGACGAAGACCTGCCCGGTCGAGGGCCCGCGATCAAACCGCGTGGCGATGGTGCCCCACTCGAAGAGATGGACGTTGGAGAGCCCGAAGGACTCGAACTGCCCCTTGGCCCAGTACGCCGCGTCCTCCTGGGCCTGCGAGCCGGTGAGGCGCGGGCCGATGACCTTGGTCAGGTGCGTGAGGTGGTCCATGACGTGCGAGGCTTGCCCCTCGGTGATGATCTTCTGGACCATCGCGGGGTCGCCCATTTTGATGCTGGGGACGGGGACCCGTTCGCCGCCGATCATCGCGTAGGGCTGATCGGCGGCGGGGCGGACGAAGGGCGAGACCGGGGCGGCGGCCTGATCGACCGGGGTGGGCGAGCCGGCGCAGGCACCGAGCAGGGCGATGACCGCTGCTGAGCCGAGGGCGGCGGTGTTGCGGAGTCGTGTGTGGGAGCGGTGGGGGGCGTGAGACATCGGGGCGATCCTCCTGAGAAATGCGTGGTTTCCGAGAGCGTACCCGATTCGGTCGCTCGAGTTTCGGTGTGCCACGATCCTGCGAGGATCTGATCTCACTTGTCGGTCCCGGTTCACTCTCCGAGTGTGTGATTACTCGTCGAGCAGGCCCTTGGCGTCCCAGAGGCGGACGAGCCGGTTCTGTTCGATCGGTTCCCAGACTCGGCCGTCCGGCTGCTCGACGCGGAGGAGGCGGCCCGACTTGTCGAACAGCGAGGTCTGGGGCCCGGTGCCGTCCTCGTAGCTGCTGACCATGCGGAACTCGCCGTCGTTCTCTTCGCGGGTCAGCGTGTCGGTGCGCAGCCGCACCTGGCCCGAGGAGGACTGGTAGGTGTGGAAGGAGTACTCGCCGGTCTTGCCCGAGGCGATGAGCAGCGGGCCGAGGATCTGGGTCTCAAGCACCGACAGGTAGCCCTGGCCCTCGAGGGTCGGCTCGACCGTCGTCGCGGTGCCCTCGTCCTGGCGGACGCTGACGGTGAGGGTCGAGCCCGAGCGGGCGCCGGTCTCGGTCCAGACGGTCGGCCGCTCACCCTGCTTGAGTGCCATGCGGAGGGTCCAGGCCTCCTCGCGTCGGTCGTCGGACAGGAAGTAGATCGCCTCGGTGTGGACCTCGAACGCGTCGTCGATCAGCTTGGCGTCGATCTGGACGATGTGCCCGCTCTGCTTCTCGACGGTGGACCAGAGGTTCTTTGAGCGGTTGGGGGTCAGCTCGCCCCGGTGGCCATCCCAGGCCTTGATGCGGCGGTACCCGTGCTCCTGGGCGTCCATCTCGTCGCCGCTGGGCGCGGGGGTGTAGAGCCGCTCCCACCGGTTGTTGGTGCCCTTGAGCGCCTCGGCGTAGTTCTCGACGCTCAGGGAGCGGAGCAGCTTGGAGCTGGCTTCGAGCGAGGCGGCCAGCCGCTCGGCGTAAGCCTCGGAGTTCACGAACTCCGCCGACGCGACGGTTGCCTCGTAGATCGGGCGGGCGGTCTGGAAGTTCGACTCGTCGCAGATCAGCTCCAGGATCGCGAAGTGCCCGTCGGCGACCTTGAACACGGTGATGCCGCGCATGACGGCCTGGGCGCCGCGGGACGCGGGGGCCTTGAGGTAGAACCGGTCGGCCTGGTTGCCGTGGATCGAGAGGCCCTGG
Organism: Phycisphaerales bacterium; assembly: GCA_047620485.1. Classification (GTDB taxonomy): domain Bacteria; phylum Planctomycetota; class Phycisphaerae; order Phycisphaerales; family UBA1924; genus JBLHKT01. Next base: position 45,378 of record JBLHKT010000005.1, read on the forward strand.
TTCCGGGTGAGCAGGTTGGTGCCTCGCATCGAGGAGATGATCCCGTCAGCGACGTCCTGGACCGTGAGCGTCTCGTTGCTCGAGGTTCGTGACTGGACGGTGATGGTGCCCGGGTTGTTCTCGGGGATGATGGTGGTGACGGTGGCCGAGCCGTACGGGTCGGTCGTGGCGGTGGCGCCCTGGGGGAGGTAGAGGCGCAGCCCGAGCGATTCGACTTGATAGGGAGTGGAGGAGAGCCGCACGGCCGGGGCTGCGGGCTCTGGGGTTGCCAGTCCCGGGGTTGTCGGCTGGGCCCAGGCGTGGGCGGGCAGCGAGAGCAGGGCCACGGTCCAGAGGACGGCTCGGTGAGAGGCGAGGGCTGAGCGCATGGTGGTTCTCGCGGGGTGCTGGGGGAGCTCGGATCGGGGCAATGCAGGGCGGTTGGTGTTGCAGGTCTGAGATCATCGGCCGGTGGGGGTTGGGCTCACCGAATTCTTCGGGGTTGGTGAGCTATTCGGGTCTGCCAGATTCTACAACATCGACGCGGGGAGCCGGGATCGGGATCGGTTCGGGGTGCAGAGTCGGGGCGCAAGGGCGCGGTGCGGGTGTTGTGGGTGGGGTGGGGAACGGACTCGGGGCGAGGGAATCGTGAGAATCGACAATCGCGTGCGTGCTGTTGGTTGACTCGGACAGGGTGGTGTCTACGCTTCCCGACTCACCGCTGGTCGGTTGTCGCTCTTGGAGCGTACAAACCGGGGCGGGGTTGGTCTGGATCTTACGATCGCGGGCCTTACAGACGCCCGATCGGACCAGGTCCTGAATCGGCAGCCGGCTTCCGCTCAACGGATGGAGCACGCCGGTTTGGAGGTTGTGTCGCCCTACCGGGAACGGTGAGGTGGGCAGTTTAGAGGTTCCCGAGGAGTGCTCGGGGCCAAGTAGACAAGGCCACAGCGAACCTTCGCGGGGCCTTCAGGCACGGAGCGGCCATGAACGGCGGACGAATCCGAATTCGAATGGAAGCGTACGATCACATCGCCCTCGATGCGTCGGCGAAAGAGATTGTCGATCACGCGAAGCGGACCAACGCCAAGGTGAAGGGCCCGGTGCCCTTGCCGACCCGCATCGAGCGGTACACGGTTCTGCGTGGCCCGTTCGTGGACAAGAAGAGCCGCGAGCAGTTTGAGATCCGGACGCACAAACGGATCATCGATATCCACGAGCCCAACGCTCGCACCGTGGAGGCGCTCAACCGTCTCGTCGTGCCGGCCGGCGTGTTTGTGAAGATCAAGGCGTAACGAACCCGGGTTCGTCCGACAGGGCGGGCCTTGTTTTTTCGAGAATCGGCAAGGGCCGAGCAACACCAAACGTCCTCTGCGGCTCACCCGGGCTTGCACGACGCGGAACCGGCCGAGACCCGGGAATGGATGGAAGCCGACGATGGCAAAGAAGGCAGTTAAATTCGATGGCCCGCAGCTCCTGGGCATCAAGCTCGGGATGACGCGCATCTTCACCGAAGACGGGCGGAGCCACCCGGTGACCGTGATCGAGGTCAAGCCCAACGTGGTGACCCAGATCCGGACGCAAGAGGCTGACGGGTACACGGCGGTGCAGGTCGGTGCTGGCGAGGTCAAGGCCCGCAACACCACGATCCCGATGATCGGGCACGACGCCAAGGCCGGGACCTCTCCCAAGCGAGACCACTGCGAGTTCCGCATGGACGACACGTCCGCGTTTGAGCTGGGGCAGGAGCTTGGCGTGACCTCGTTTGAGGCGTGTGCCTTTGTGGATGTCTCTGGCACGAGCAAGGGCAAGGGTTTTCAGGGCGGCGTGAAGCGGCACGGCTTTAAGGGCCAGCAGGCGACGCACGGCGTGGAGCGGAAGCACCGTTCGCCCGGTTCGATCGGCGGGCACGCGAACAACGCGGGCAAGGCCGGCCGGATCAAAAAGGGCAAGAAGATGGCGGGCCAGATGGGCAACACTCGGGTTACGATGCGTAGCCTCGAAGTGATGCGTATCGTTCCCGAGCAGAACCTGATGCTGGTCAAGGGGCCGGTGCCGGGTTGCAACAAGTCGATTGTTGAGATTCGTCCCTCTGTTCGTTTGTATAAGAGCAAGGGCGTGAAGCAGGCCGAGATGGCCAAGTGATCACCCTCGTGTGAGGGCCACTTGGCCGATCGAAGGAGACTTTGATCAAGACCGCTGGATGGGTGTTCCAACCAGCGGGTTCGACAGGTCGGGCGGGTCAAGGGGCCGGTTCGAAACCATCGGGCACGACAAACAAGCGTTCCGGGGCCTTTGGCTCCGGGTTAGACAGCCGAGTCGAGCTTGAGCCGACCGTCACCCGCGACCCTCACCAGGGCGTGGGGGTCCCGAACTGGAAACAGTGAGGGGCAACAGACGGGGGCCGGGCGAGGCAGAGCGGGTCGGGCTTCCGAGTCCGATCTCATGAGGCGTCAGACGAGGTAAGACAGATGGATGTCCCCGTCTTTAATATGCAGGGCCAAGAGACCGGCACTATGCCGATCGACGAGGTCGCCCTCGGTGAAACCGTTAACGCGGTGCTCATCAAACAGGCCTACGTGATGTACCACGCGAACATGCGTCAGGGCTCAGCCCGGACGAAGAACCGTGGCGCGATCGCGTTCTCCACCAAGAAAATCTACAAGCAGAAGGGCACCGGCCGCGCTCGGCATGGCGACAAGAAAGTCAGCCACATGCGCAAGGGTGGCCACGGGCACTCGAAGAAGCGGACCCGCGAGGACTTCCGCCTGACGATGCCCAAGAAGATGCGTCGCCGGGCCAACCGCAACGCGTTGCTGGCCAAGCTCGTGGACAACGAGGTCAAGGTCATCGACGGGCTGATGTTTGAGGCCCCTCGCACCAAGGCGATGATTGAGTTCCTCGGCTCGCTGGGGATCACCAAGTCGGCGCTGCTGGCGTTGTCCCCGGTCGCTGAGAAGAGTTCGAATGCGCGCAAGAGCGCCCGCAACATCGAGGGGATCTCGATGTGCCGTGCCGACTCGCTCAACGCGTTCGAGATGCTCAACAGTCGTCACATGGTGATCGACAAGGCGGACCTCGAGGCCTGGCTGAGCGGCCCGACCTCGCAGACGGGCAAGGACGCGAAGCTGGCTCCCAAGGGCGCCAGCGAGAAGAAGGCCCGTCGCGCCCGTGGGTACACCAAGAAGACGCACGCGTCGTCCAGTGAGGGAGCCGCCTGATGGACCCGATCTACGTCATCAAGAAGCCGATGGTCACCGAGAAATCGACGTCCGCGATGAACGACGCGAACGTGTACACCTTCGAGGTTGACCGGACCTGCAACAAGATGGACATCAAAGAAGCGATCGAGCGGGCGTACGGCGTCACGGTCGAGAAGGTGACGACGCAGGTCCGCAAGGGCAAGACCCGCCGGGTCCGCAAGGGCTGGGTCGCGGACTCGAAGACCAAGAAGGCTACTGTCCGCGTCAAAGAGGGCGAAGTCATCGAGCTGTTCTGAGTTGAGATTTGCCGGGCACCCGTCCGGTTCGGAGATAGGACCTAACTATGGCCATTCGAGTCTACAAACCAACGAGCCCGGGACGACGCAACGCGTCGGTCAACCTCAATTCCGAGGTGACCAAGAGCAAGCCCGAGAAGAGCCTGCTGCGTCCGCTGCCCAAGAAGGGCGGCCGGAACCATCACGGCAAGATTACCGTGCAGGGGCGTGGTGGCGGGGCCAAGCGTCGCTACCGCGTGGTGGACTTCAAGCGGCGTGACCGGTCGGGCATCAAGGGCACCGTGGTCGGGATCGAGTACGACCCCAACCGGACGTGTCACATCGCGCTGATCGATTACGCCGACGGCGTTCGCCGATACATCCTGGCCCCGGTGGGGCTGACGGACGGCGACGTCATCGAGACGTCCAACGACTCGGCGGTCGAGCCGACCCCGGGCAACACGATGCCGCTGCGGTTCATCCCCACGGGCATGAACGTGCACTGTGTGGAACTGAGCCCGAAGGCGGGCGGCAAGGTCTGCCGCTCGGCGGGCAGCTACGCCCGACTGACCAACCGCGAGGGGCAGTATGCCACGCTGGTGATGCCTTCTGGCGAGACTCGGCGAGTGCCGATCGACTGCCGGGCGACGATCGGGCAGGTCGGGAACACGGACCACCAGCTTCGTCGGTTGGGCAAGGCTGGTATCAGCCGCCACCTGGGGCGTCGCCCCAAGGTCCGCGGTATGGCGATGAGTCATCACGCTCACCCGATGGGTGGCGGCGAGGGCCGAAGCAAGGGCGGTCGTGCCCCGATGAGCGCGAGCGGAACGTTGTCCAAGGGCGGCAACACGCGTAACCGCAAGCAGCATTCTCAGGATCTGATCATCCGTCGCCGCAAGTCGAAGCGGTACGGGCAGAAGAAGTAAGGGAGTCGGCCGATGAGCAGGAGCCTTAAGAAGGGCCCGAATGTCGATGAGAAGCTCTACCTGAAGGTGGAGAAGATGTCTCAGGGTACTCGGCGGATGCCGATCAAGACCTGGGCACGGGCCTGTACCATTGTTCCCGAGTTTGTCGGGCACACGTTTCAGGTGCACAACGGCCGCATTTTCAACGACGTGTTCGTGACCGAGGACATGGTTGGGCACAAGCTCGGCGAGTTCTCGAACACCCGGACGTTCCGGGGTCACACCAACAAGAAGGAAGGGCTCAAGAACCGCTGATGCGGGCTTGAGTGAGAGGACTGCGGATGAAGCTTCGAGGCGAAGAACTGATGCGGCGGGCGACGGAGGCCGGGCTCACCATTGAGCAGCTGGCCGAGGCCGTTTCCCGGAAGGGGCTCGAGGGCGACAAGGCTCTGTCGGCGGTCCGCAACTGGATCGCCGGGCGGGACCACCCCCGGGCCAGTCGCAACGACCTGGTCGCGATGGCCGATGCGATCAAGTGCGAGCACAAGGACTTTGTGCGGTTCACGAGCGAGGTCCGCGGGCATCGCGGGAGCGCGAAGAAGGCGAAGCTTCTCATGGATCTGATCCGTGGCAAGACGTACTACGACGCCCTGAACCAGCTGAACTTCACGACCAAGCGTGCTGCGGTTGACGTGAAGAAGGCGCTCGAGGCTGCCAAGGCCGAGGCCGAGTTCAACGATGCCGACGAGGGCTCGTTGGTCGTGACCGAGAGCCGGGTTGACAAGGGCCAGACGATCAAGCGGTTTCAGCCCAAGGACCGGGGCCGAGCCCACCAGATTCTGAAGCGGACAAGCCACATCACCGTGGGCGTCGAGGAGCGGAGCTAATGGGACAGAAGACACATCCATTCGGGTTCCGGCTCGGCATCACCGAGACCCACCGCTCGCGGTGGTACGCCCCCAAGGCGTTGTACGGGGAGTTGCTCGTCGAGGACGAGAAGATCCGTCGGTACCTGGACAAGCGACTCAACAAGACCCCGCCCAACGCAGCGGTCTCTGAGATCCTCATCGAGCGCACCCGCGAGCAGCTCAAGATCATCGTCCGGACTGCGCGTCCGGGCCTGGTGATCGGACCCAAGGGTGCGGAGGTCGATCGGATGACCGAGGAGCTGCAGTACATGACGGGCCGCAAGGTCTCGATCTCGATCCTGGAGATCAAGCGTCCGGACATGGACGCGCAGCTGACGGCGGACAACGTGGCCGAGGGCCTCAAGAAGCGGATGGGCTTCCGTCGCCTGGTGAAGATGCGTGCCGAGGGCGTGATGCAGGCCGGGGCCAAGGGCGTGAAGATTCAGATCGCGGGTCGTCTTGGCGGTGCAGAGATGTGCCGGACGATGGACACGCGTCTGGGTTCGCTGCCGCTCTCGACGCTGCAGGCCGAGATCAACTACGGGTTCGCTGAGAGCTTCACGCAGTACGGCGTGATCGGCGTGAAGGTGTGGATCTTCAAGGGTCTGTACTCCGAGGGCATGGAGGACGACACCGCGTCCGACGCTGCCGGTGGCCGGGCCCGTGCACGAGGCCGCAGGTAAACGCAGGAACAATCGACGCCGTGGGCGTTGTGAAGGAGTATCTGAGACATGCCTCCCTATAAGATCCCCAAGCGAGTGAAGCACCGCAAGGAGTTCCGGCGCGTCCGCGACCGGAAGGCGACCAAGGGCAACTACGTTGCGTTTGGCGAGTTCGGGCTCCAGTCGCTCGAGCAGTGCTGGCTCAAGAGCAACCACATCGAGGCGGGGCGCATCGCGTGCCAGCACTACCTCAAGCGTGAGGGCAAGCTCTTTATCCGGGTGTTCCCGGACAAGCCGGTGTCCAAGAAGCCGCTCGAGACGCGGATGGGCAAGGGCAAGGCGGACGTGGACTATTGGGCGGCTCGGGTGAAGGCGGGGACGATCCTGTACGAGCTCGCGGGCGTGAGTGAGATCCGCGCTAAGGGCGCGTTCCACCGGGTTGCGATGAAGATGCCTGTCAAGTGCCGGATGATCGGGCGACGGGTCGAGGCTTAAAGGAGGCTCCGAGGATGGCATACGAGAGCCTGAACGGGCAACGAGTGCGGGCGATGGCGGACGACGAGATCGTCACGCTGGTCCGAAAATTCCGAGACGAGTTGTTTGCGCTCAAGAACCAGAGCGTGAGTGAGAAGGTCGAGGACGTGATGAAGTTTGAGAAGCTCCGCAAGGATATTGCGAGGCTCAAGACCGAGCAGACTGTCCGGCGGACCCAGGCCGCCGCGGCGAAGGCGTAAGAAGGAATCACGATGAGCGAACAGACCGCTGAGACTGTGCACGGAACCAAGATCGGAGTGGTCGAAACGGACCAACGCGATCAGACGCGCCGCGTCGTGATCAAGTCCGTGGCCAAGCACCCCAAGTACGGCAAGTACATCAACCGCCGGACCGTGCTGCATGTCCATGACGAGAACAACGAGAGCCACACGGGGGACATTGTTGAGGTGGCCGAGTGCCGCCCGATCAGCAAGACCAAGTGCTGGCGTCTGCTCCGAGTAGTTGAGAAGCGTGCGGGCGCCTGAACGGCGTCTGATCGAAGGGACGGGCTGAGCGATGCTCCAGCAAGAATCAAGATGTGAAGTCGCGGATAACTCGGGCGCCAAGATCGCCTACGTCATCCGTGTGTACGGCGGGTCCACCCGGTCGGGTGGGTTCTCGCGCAAGGTCGCTCACGTGGGTGACCGCGTGATGGTCAGCGTGAAGAAGTCGCTGCCCGGCTCGGACATCAAGTCCGGCGATCTGTCGAAGGCGGTCGTGGTCAGGACGGCCAAGTCGACCCGTCGCAAGGATGGGTCGTACGTCAAGTTCGATTCGTCGGCGGTCGTGCTGATCAACGACGACGGGCAGCCCAAGGGCACCCGCATCTTCGGGCCCGTGGCCCGCGAGCTGCGTGAGCGGAAGTACATGAAGATTGTTTCCCTGGCTCCGGAGGTGGTCTGAGATGCCCGCACATGTTCGTACAGGTGATAACGTCATGGTGACCTCCGGCAAGCTCAAGGGGCAGACCGGCGAGATCCTCAGCGTCAACCCGAGTGACCAGAAGGTGATCGTCAAGGGGCTCAACATGGTCACCCGGCACATGAAGCCGAGCCAGCTGAACCCCGAGGGCGGCAAGGTTGTCAAGGAAGCCCCGATCCATAAGTCGAATGTCAGCCCCGTGGTTGGCGGCAAGCCCACCCGCGTCCGCTTCGTGACCAAGCCCGACGGGTCCAAGGTCCGGATCGCCGCGATCGACGGCTCGGAGCTGGGCGAGGTCCGCAGCGCCAAGGCGAAGGGCTAAGGAAGAGCACCATGGCAAAGAAGAACAAATACGACGAGGCCACGATCGAAGCGGCGAAGCAGGCGAATCCCTCGCGGCTCAAGGCGCAGTTCGACCAGGACATCCGCCCCAAGCTGACGAGCGAGTTCGGGATCAGTAACCCGATGGCTCAGCCGACGCTTGACAAGATCGTCATTAACGTGAACGTCGGCCGCCACCTGGACGGGATGAAGATCCCGAACAACGTTCGCGAGTCGGTGATCAATACGCTGACGCTCATCTCGGGCCAGAAGCCGGTGATGATCCGTGCCAAGAAGAGTGTGTCGAACTTCAAGACCCGCGAGGGCTACGAGTCGGCGTACAAGGTGACGCTTCGGCGTGACCAGATGTGGCACTTCCTGGATCGGCTGATCAACCTGACGACCCCTCGCATCAAGGACTTCCGGGGTCTGAGCGACTCGGCGTTCGACAAGCAGGGCAACTACTCGATGGGGCTGACCGAGCAGGGTGTGTTCCCCGAGATCAATATGGCAGAGCAGTCGTTCACCCACGGGATGAACATCAACATCGGCTTCGCTGGTTCCACCCCGGAGCTGAGCCGTTTCGTGCTCGCCGAGATGGGGATGCCGTTCAAGAAGCCCGAGAATAACTGACGACGGAGAGGCTGATCAATGACCACCAAGGCGCAAATCGCCCGAAGCAAGAAGACCCCGAAGTATCCGACGCGGCTTGTCCGTCGTTGCGAGCTGACCGGGCGTTCACGAAGTGTGTACCGCAAGTTCCGGATCAGCCGGATCATGCTCCGAAAGCTGGCCCTCGAGGGCAAGATCCCGGGCATGCGCAAGGCGAGCTGGTAAGGAAAGGCTGGGCCAAACTACTATGACGATGAGCGATCCCACTGCCGACATGCTGACCCGAATCCGCAACGCAACGCGGAACAAGGCCAAGCGTGTCGAGATCAAGAAGACCAAGGTTTGCCTCGGCGTTGCCGAGGTTCTCAAGACCGAGGGCTATATCAGCGACTACGAGGTTGCCGAAGACCGCACCGGACAGGGGACGATCCAGATCGACCTCAAGTACGGCCCGCGGGGCGAGGTGATCATCAACGAGATCAAGCGGGCCTCCAAGCCCGGGCGACGGTTGTACACCAAGGTCGGCGCGATCCCCCAGCCCCTGCAGGGCATGGGCATCTCGGTGGTCTCCACCAGCCACGGCGTCTTCAGTGACCGGCAGTGCAGAGAGAAGAACGTGGGCGGCGAGCTGCTGTGCACGCTTTACTAAGACTTACGAAGGCTGGACTCCCCGGGTGACAGGCCCGGACGACGACGACAGTTAAAGGAACGACTATGAGCCGTATCGGTAAAAAAACAGTTTCGGTCCCCAAGGGGGTCAAGGTCTCGATCAACGACCGCACGGTCACGGTCGAGGGTGCCAAGGGCTCGCTGAGCTACGAGCACCGTCCCGAGGTTGCGGTCTCGTTCGACGAGGGGGCGGCTGAGGTTTTGGTTGCCGCCAGCGTCGGGTTCGAGAACAACCGCGCGACGAGTGCCCACTGGGGCACGACCCGCGCCCTGATCCAGAACATGGTCGTGGGCGTGAGCGAGGGCTACAAGCGGAAGCTTGAGATCGTCGGCGTGGGCTGGAGCGGCACCATCTCGGGGACGAACCTGAACCTGAAGGTCGGGTACGCGAACGTGATCGAGATGCCGATCCCCACGGGCGTGAACGTGTCTGTGGAGAAGCAGATCGTGACGGTCGAGGGCTCGGACAAGCAGGCGGTCGGCGAGTTCGCCGCCTCGATGCGGGCCAAGCGGAAGCCGGAGCCTTATAACGGCAAGGGCATCAAGTACGTTGAAGAAGTCATCAAGCGCAAGCAGGGCAAGGCGTTCGGCAACTAAACCGGCAGAGGTATTCGGATCATGGACAAGCAACGAGACAAAGTCATCCGCCGGACGCGCCGCCGCATCGGGATCCGCAAGCGGGTCATGGGCACGCCAACGCGTCCCCGGCTGTCGATCTACCGGTCGCTCAACCACATGTACGTGCAGGTCATCGACGACCTGGCGGGCGTGACGTTGGCGAGTGCTTCGACCCGCGACAAGGCCTTTTCGGGCAAGTCGGGGACGGGCAACGCCGCGGCAGCCGCCGAGGTCGGCAAGCTCATCGCCAAGCGAGCGACCGAGGCGGGCATCACCGCGATCGTGTTCGACCGCGGCGGGTTCAAGTATCACGGCCGGGTCAAGGCGATGGCCGACGCCGCCCGCGAAGGCGGCCTGACGTTCTGATTTTTCACGCACCCCTCCCCGGCCCGACGGCCGGCCCTCTTTGAAGGACAAGCCCCATGGCTGAGTTCCTAGACGATTCACAAGGCATCGAGTCCCACACGGTCAACATCTACCGCACCGCGGCCACCGTCAAGGGCGGCCGCCGCTTCAGCTTCGGTGCGCTCGTGGTGATCGGTGACCGCAAGGGCAAGGTCGGCTTCGGCTACGGCAAGAGCAACGAGGTCCCCAACGCCATCGAGAAGAGCCAGAAGTACGCTCGCAAATCGATGATCTCGGTCCCGATGGCGGGGAGCACCTTCCCCCACGAGGTCGAGGGGCGCTTCGCCGCCTGCCGCGTTCGGCTCGTTCCGGCCTCGCCGGGTACGGGTGTGGTCGCGGGCGGCACCGTTCGGGCGGTGCTTGAGATGGCCGGCATCACCGACTGCCTGACCAAGTGCTACGGCTCGACCAACAAGCTCAACGTGGTCAAGGCGGTCTTCGATGCCATCGGCCAGATGCAGACCCGCGAGCAGATCGCGACCCTGCGTGGCGTTGACATCGAGACGACCGACATCGAGGAGCGGATCAAACGAGGCCAACGCTTCGCGCCCAAGATGGCCGAGGACTCCGAGCGGATGAAGGGCCCGGTCAACACCGTCGGCCAGGACTCGCGCGGCGGACGCGGCGGTCGCGGCGGTGGAGGCGGTGGAGGCGGTCGCGGCGGACGCGGCGGTGGCGGTGGGGGACGCGGCGGCCCGGGCCGCGGACGACCCGACTCGGCCCCGGCAGCCGCCCCTGCGGCAGCCCCCGCGGGCGACACCCCGGCGGCTCCGGCAGCCCCATCCGGGGATGCCCCCAAGTCCTGATCAGAGTCCAAGCAGCGAACCGACGAACCCAGACACACGATTTCCGACGGAGTGACGTGCCATGATGATCCACGAGGTCACCGCCCAGGCCGGCAAGTACAAGAACCGCAAGCGTATTGGCCGAGGCCCCGGCTCGGGGACGGGCAAGCGGTCCGGCCGCGGCCAGAAGGGTGCCGGCTCGCGCTCGGGCACCAGCCGCAAGTTCCAGTTCGAGGGCGGGCAGATGCCGTTCTTCCGACGGATGCCCAAGTTCGGGTTCACCAACTCGCAATTCAAGACGCACTTTTTCATCGTCAACCTGCGTGACATCGTGACCCACCCGGACTTCAAGTCTGGTGGCCCGGTGAACGCCGAGACGCTGATCAAGGCGGGTCTGATCCGCGACACCAGCCGCGACATCAAGATCCTCGGTGCGTTGCCCGAGGGGGCCGACAAGCTGAGCGTGAAGCTCGAGGTCGAGGTCGCCCGCGTGACCGACAGTGCCCGCAAGCTGATCACCGACGCCAGCGGCGCGGTCAAGGAGCTCGGCACCCGTCGCGACGTGGTTCGCGGTGTGGACCGGGACTCCGAGGACCGGACGCCCAAGAACCTGACCAAGAAGCTCAAGAAGCAGCGGTGGCACGCCCAGCGTGAGGCGGCGTTTGCCAAGGGCGAGGTTCTCAAGAAGAAGAAGTAACCGGGAACCGGCGAAGGGGCTGGGGAACCCCCCGGCCGTGCCACTCCCCTCACGGACGACGGACGGACCTGGATGCTTTTCCAAACGATCGCCAATGTCTGCAAGGTCGAAGAGCTTCGGCACAAGATCATGTTCACCCTGGGCATGCTCGCGGTGTACCGGATCGGGTTCTGGATCCCGCTGCCCGGTGTCAACCAGAGCGCGCTGAAGGATGCCTTCGCGCAGGCCTCGGCGGAGGGGTCCGCGGTGGGCCGGATGGCCGACTACATCGCGATCTTCTCGGGCGGGTCCTTCCAGCAGTCCACGATCTTCGGGCTGGGCATCATGCCCTACATCACCGCCTCGATTATCTTCCAGCTCTTCGGGTCGGTCTCGCCGGCTCTCAAGAAGCTCAAGGAAGAGGGACCGGCGGGTCAGCAGAAGATCCAGGAGTACACCCGCTACGTCACGGTCGGGCTCTGCCTCGTGCAGGCGATCGGCTGGCTCACCTACATCACCCGTTCGAACCTGGTCTACCCCGAGTGGTCCAGCAACCCGCTCTGGTGGGTCATGGCGATCGGCGCGCTCACCGCGGGCACCGTCTTCCTGATGTGGCTCGGCGAGCAGATTGACCGGTTCGGCATCGGCAACGGCGTCTCGCTGATCATCATGGCGGGCATCCTCGCCGGCATGCCCAGGGCCATCCGGAGCGTGTACGAGGGGTTCGATCCGCGTGACCCCAACATGATGAACTGGATGGGGCTCTTCCTGTTGCTAGGCGGGTTTATCCTCGTCGTCGGCGGGTCGGTCATCATGACGGTGGCGCAACGGCGCATCCCTGTGCAGCAAGCCAAGCACACCCGCGGCCAGAAGGTCGTCGGCGGGCAGCGGTCCTACCTGCCGCTGCGTGTGAACCACGGCGGCGTGATGCCCATCATCTTCGCCAGCTCGCTCATGGTCTTCCCCTCCGTGCTCTTTGGCGCCCTCTACGACGGCGTGAAGGACGACACCGGGTTCTACGTGGACACCATGCGGTGGCTCAGCGATAACATGCAGATGGGCGCTTACCCCTACCTGGTGCTCTACATCGGTATGGTCTTCTTCTTCAGCTACTTCTGGATCACCGTCCAGTTCAACCCCGAAGAGATGTCCAAGCAGCTCCGAGACCACGGCTCGTTCATCCCGGGCCTGCGCCCGGGCCCCCGGACCGCGGAATACCTCGAGACCGTCATGGAGCGTGTGACCTACGTGGGCGCCGGCTTCCTAGCGATCATCGCGGTGCTGCCCATGGTCGTGAACCGGAGCCTGGGCATCGAGTTCACGGTCAGCCAGTTCCTCGGTGGTACCGGTCTGCTCATCGTGGTCTCGGTCGCGCTCGACTTCCTGCAGCGTGTCGAGGCCAGCCTGCTGATGCGCAACTACGCCGGCTTCCTCGGCGGCAGCGAAGACGGCAAGGGCTCGCGGACGCGGTCGGGCCGCTGATCCGGGGCCCCGGCGCCGACGCGGGGCACCCGTGGCCTATCGGCTCAGATCACCCGAAGAGATCCAGGCACTCGGCCATGCCGGTGACGTCCTCTGGCGCGTGCTTTGCCGTGCCCGCGAGGCGGCGGCCCCGGGGGTGACCACCCGTCAGATCGAGGCCCTGATCCGGGAGTGCTGCGAGGCCGAGGGTCTCTCGCCCTCGATGCCCGAGGTTTGTCACCCGCAGACGGGCGAGCGATTCCCGGGCGTCTGTTCGATCAGCATCAACGACGAGGCGGCCCACGCCCCGCCGGGTGAGCGTGTACTTGCGGCCAATGATCTGGTGACGATTGATCTGGCGGCCTCGCTTGATGGCTGGCACGCCGATGCTGCGGTGACCACGCTGTGCCTCGGCTCGAGGGATCTGCTCGACCCGGCCAAGTCTCGCCTCGCCCAGGCGGCGATCGAGGTCACCCGGGCCGCGGTGGAATCGATGACGCCCGGCGGGCCGTGGTCTGACGCGGTTTGCGCCGCTCGCGAGGCTGCGGATCGGCTCGGGGTCTTCATCCTCCCCGGGCTCGGCGGGCACGGGATCGGGCGGGCGTTGCACGAATCGCCGGCGGCCCGCTTCGATGCGGCTCCCGAATCTGGCCAGAACTCGGGGCACAATTTCAGACTCGTCCCGGGCACCGTGCTCACGGTGGAGCCCGTGGTAACGCTCACACGCGATGAGATGGATGAGGGGGATCCGGACGGCTGGACGCTGCGGACGCGGTCTGGCGGGCCCGCAGCGAGCGAGGAGCGGATGGTGGCGATGAGCCCAGGTGGGGCCCGGGTCCTGACGGGGGCCGACGCATGGTGAGGGCGACTGGGCGGCTTGGTGTGCGAGGAATCTGGAGCGGGTGTCGGGGATAATGGGTTTAAAAAAGCTAGTATTTTGCGGTCAAACGGGGTTGTGGGTAAGTTTTTGATGACTCTGATGAGGAACGGGCCTAGGCTTCCTCTCGCCCGTTTGCGCGGTTGACCCGGGAGTGGTCACGCGGCGGCATCGGTCTCGGATGATCCTGACACAAGGCGGAACGCATGAAGGTCAAGGCAAGTGTCAAACGAATCTGCAACCAGTGCCAGGTCGTCCGGCGCAAGGGCAAAGTCCGGGTCATCTGCAAGGCCGATCCGAAGCACAAGCAGGTCCAGGGCTGAGCTGTTCCACGCAGTAGTCTCACGAGGAGCCACACATGGCACGTATCTCCGGTGTTGATATCCCCGACCGCAAAAAGATTTACTACGCGTTGCAGTACGTCCACGGGTTGGGTCCCAAGTTCGCGGCCGATATTTTGGCCGAGGCGAAGATCAACCCCGAGACGAAGACCAGTGAAGTCACTGAGTCTGAGATCTCGGCGATCAACACCATCATCGACAGCAACTACCTGGTCGAGGGCGTGCTCCGCCGACAGACCGCGCAGAACATCCAGCGTCTGCGTGACATCCGCTCCTACCGGGGCGACCGTCACCGCAACGGGCTGCCGACCCGCGGGCAGCGCACCCGCTGCAACGCCCGCACCCGCAAGGGCCGCAAGAAGACCGTCGCCGGCAAGAAGGGCGTCAAGGGCTGATTTATTTTCGGGTTCGGGCCGACGCCTCTGGCGCCGGTCCGGGCCCGTTCCGTTTGTTCCGTGTTCGACAACCCCGTTCGCGAGGCTCCAGCCCGACGGCACGACCGGCGGGAACCCGAAGTGGAGCCGCATGAAGCGAGAGACCCATGGCTAAGAAGCAGAAGAAAATTCGTAAGAACATCGTCCGCGGCATCGCGCACGTCAAGTCCACCCACAACAACACCCTCGTTACGATCACGGATGTGAACGGCGAGGCGCTCGCGTGGGACTCGGCCGGCACCATCGGCTTCAAGGGCGCCCGCAAGGCGACGCCCTTCGCCGCGACCCGAGCCGGCGAGCAGTGCGGCCAGAAGGTCCGCAAGATGGGCATGGTCGAGATCGAGGTCCGGATCAAGGGCACCGGCGCCGGGCGTGAGTCCGCCGTCCAGGGGCTCGTCTCCACCGGGCTCCGCGTCACCGCGATCGAGGACCACACCCCGGTCCCGCACAACGGCTGCCGCCCGCGCAAGCAGCGTCGAGGCTAAACCGAATCTCACCCGCCCGGCGACCTGTCGCGGGGTGGTTGTCAGCATTATTCGTCCCCAGTTCCCACCCGGAAAGTAGGGCCGCCGCCGGATATCGGCGGGACGGCGGACCCGTGAGCCGGACCCGGGAAGTCAGCCCATCCCCAGCCGCCGAGAGGATCTTGACTATGCGTGTACGTTGGAGAGGCCTTGAGCTTCCGTCCCGAGTGAGCCCGGACCCGAAGTACGTCAACGAGACGACCTTTGGTCGTTTCACCGTTGAACCCTTCGAGCGTGGCTTTGGTACGACCGTTGGCAACAGCCTGCGTCGTGTGCTGCTCAGCTCTATCGAGGGTGCCGCGGTCACGTCGATCAAGATCAAGGGCGCCGAGCACGAGTTCCAGTCGATCCAGGGTGTCCTCGAGGACATCACCGACATCGTGCTCAACGTCAAGGACATGGTGGTCTCGCTCGAGAGCGACGAGCCCAAGACCATGAAGCTCGCGGCCCAGGGCCCGGGCGAGGTGACCGCCGACCTCATCGAGGCCGACACCGCCATCACGATCCACAACCCCGAGCTGGTGCTGTGCACGCTGACCGCCGAGGTCCCCTTCGAGATGGAGTTCACCGTCGAGAAGGGCCGCGGGTATGTGCCCGCAAGCGAGCAGATCCAGAACCAGGACGAGCAGGAGATCGGGATCATCCCGGTCGATGCGCTCTACTCCCCGGTGCAGCGGGTCCGGTACAAGGTCGAGGACACGCGGGTGGGTCAGAAGACCAACTACGACAAGCTGGTCCTCGAGATCTGGACGGACGGCACCGTCACCCCGGAGATGGCGCTGGTCGAGTCTGGCAAGATTCTCCGCAAGCACCTCAACCCGTTTGTCCAGGTCCCCGAGCTGGGCGACCAGCGGGTGTCCGACGAGGCCGCCGCGGCCGCCGGGGTGGACGAGGAGCTCATCCGCAAGCTCGACATGCCGATCGGCGATCTGGAGCTCTCGGTCCGGGCGAGCAACTGCCTCGAGTCGGCACGGATCGACACGGTCGCGCAGCTCGTGGTGCAGAACGAGGGCGAGCTTCTCAAGCTCCGTTCGTTCGGTCGCACCTCGCTCCGCGAGGTCAAGCGCAAGCTGTTGGACATCGGTCTCGACCTTGGCACCGAGCTGCCCGAGGGCTATCAGTTGAACCAGCCGGAGGGAGCGGTCTAAACCGCCCCCCGCACTTTTTTCACGGGAGTTCCGCCATGCGGCACCGCAAAGCAGGATTCAAGCTCGGCCGGACCCGGAGCCATCGCACCGCGATGCTCCGCAACATGGCTGCGAGCCTCTTCGAGCACGGTCAGATCACCACGACCATTCCCAAGGCCAAGGCGCTCAAGCCCTTCGTCGAGAAGATTGTCACCAAGGCCAAGAAGGGTGATCTTCACTCTCGCCGCCAGGTGATCTCGATGCTCGGCGCCGACCGCAACGGGTTCGACTGGAGCCACGTGCCGTCTAACGCGACCGAGGACGAGAAGGCGTCGGTTGAGGCTCTGCGCGAGCGGGCCCAGCAGTACTTCGACATCCCGCCCGCCGACCAGATCGAGCGCAACCGCTACGGCGAGATCCGCAAGTCGCCCAAGCTGGTCCGGCACATCTTCGAGAACGTGGCCCCACGCTTCGAGGACCGCACGGGCGGCTACACCCGCATCATCAAGCTCGGCGTCAACCGCCTGGGCGATGGCACCGAGCTGTGCCTGATCCAGTTCTGCGGAGCCGAGGAAGGCCCCGAGATCGGTGGGCAGCCCTCCGGGCGTCGCCGTCAGGCCGACAAGCGGACCGCGTATTGGGCCAAGATCCGCAAGGGCATGGCTCAGCCCGCCGCCGCCGCGGCTGAGGCACCCGCCGCCGAGCCCGAGGCCGACGAGTCCACCGAGTCCTAACCGGTTGCTCTCACCCGGCCTCCCGGGCGGTCCGTACTGTACAATCCATGCCCGTCGGCTCCGGTCGGCGGGCATTTTTCATCGACGATCCGAACTCCAACCAGTCTCCTGACGGGGGAACAGCCTTGAACCTTGCCACCCGAACCGCCGTCGCTCTCGCTCTGTGCTCCGCGTTGTTCGCCGTCGGGTGCGGCTCGTCTGAGCCCGAGCAGCCCGAGACGGCTACGCCCCAGCAGGAGCCAGAGACCCCGGCTCAGCCCGCGGGACCCGAGATCATCGACCAGGCTGGGGGCGAGCAGGTCAGCCCGATCGACAACCCGCTGATCGACAAGGCCGAGGATTCTGGAGTTGATGCGGCAGACGATTCGGAGGCAGGCACGAGCGAGGGCGGCGAGCCCGAGCAATCCACGGCAAATCCGGTGACGTCGCTGCCCGGCTTCTCTCCCGCGTCCAACACGCCGCCCTCCGCGGCGGCCCTGGCGGCGAACGCGGGCACCGACCAGGTTTTGGTGCAGGTGTCGGTGTTTGAGCTGACGCCCAAGGCCGCTGAGGATCTGGCCCCGATCGAGCAGTTCCTTGGTGGCGATGTGGGGTCGTTGAGCCCCGATGAAGCGGGCGCGTTTATGGAGCTCGTCGGGGCGCTGGGGCCGACCGGCGTCATCGATGTTATCTCCAGCCCCCGCGTGCTCGTGGCCTCGGGCCTGCGGGCGACGATCGAGATCACCCAGCTCGGCGGCGGGCAGGTCAACGGCGTGCCCACGGCCCGCAGTTCATTGCTCTTTTCTACAGCCCCGACCGTCCGCCGATCTGGCGACGATGACGAGACCGCGAGCGTGGACATGAGCTACGAGCTTAAGTTTGCCCAGGCGGATTCGGCGTTCCAGGTCGACGCGCAGGACCTGGGGCTCAACCTGGGCCCACGGGCCTCGGGCGCCGGCACCGTCACCGTGGGCGACCAGCAGACGTTCTTCTTCGTCCGCAAGGTGGTGGGCGAGGACTCGAGCCGCGAGCTGCTGGTGCTGGTGCGGCCGCAGGTGATGAAGGCGGATCTGACCAAATAATCGCTCGGCGCGGGGGCCGCTCGGGGGCTGTCCGCGGATGTCCCGTGAGTCACGCGTGCCCGCGGCGGGGTGGGCCGCTAGCATTGCTTCCTATGCCTGAGATGCTCGACACACTGAACCAGATCGAAACCGAGGGGCTCTCGCAGCTCCAGGCCGCGGCGGACACCGACGCGGCTGAGAAGTGGCGCGTCGAGTTCCTCGGCTCCAAAGGGCGGCTCAAGTCGGTGATGCCGATGATGAAGGGCGTGCCGGGCGACCAGAAGGCGGCGGTCGGCAAGCGGCTCAACGAGGTGAAATCGGCGCTCGAGGCGGCCTTCAAGTCTCGCCAGGGATCGAACGGCAAGGCGGCGTCGCCCAAGGGTGGCGGCCTGACGCTCGACGTCACCGAGCCGGGCCTGATCGACTCGCGGCACGTGGCCCGGCGCCACATCATCAGCCGCGTGCGTGAGGAGCTCGTCGAGGTCTGCGGGCGTCTCGGGTTCGACGTGGCTGAGGGCCCCGAGCTCGAGGACGACGAGCACAACTTCGTCAAGCTCAACATCCCCGGCGACCACCCGGCTCGCGAGCCGATCGACAACTTCTACGTGGACGACCCCGCGACGACCGACCTCCCCCGCATGCTCCGCAGCCAGACGAGCACGGTGCAGATCCGGGTGATGGAGGACGCGATCGCGAAGGGGTGGGGCCCGCCGCTCAAGGTCGTCAGCCCGGGGCGGGTCTACCGCCCGGACACCGTGGACGCGACGCACAGCTTCATGTTCCATCAGCTCGAGGGGCTGTACGTCGACAAGGGCGTCAGCGTGGTGGACCTCAAGTCCACGCTGCTGCAGTTCGCGCGGGCCTACTTCGGCGACGACGCCCAGATCCGCCTTCGCCCCAGCTTCTTCCCGTTCACCGAGCCGAGCTTTGAGTTTGACATGAAGATCGCGCTCAAGCCAGGCGACGAGCCGAGCTGGATCGAGCTGGGCGGGTGCGGCATGGTGGATCCCAACGTGCTGCAGGCCTGCGGGCTCGACCCTGAGGTCTGGACCGGCTACGCCTGGGGCATGGGCATCGAGCGGCTCGCGATGGGCAAGTACGGCATCCCCGACATCCGAATGCTCTTCGAGAACGACGCCCGCTTCCTCGACCAGCTCTAATTCCGGCGCCGCATCAGCCGGGTCCAATGGTCATCGCCTCGGGTGGTGCGCGGGCTCCGCGTGTGCAGAGGTGCTCCGCGAAATTTTTCGCTGTATAATCCCAATCATGAGTGTGCCAACACAGCAAAGTACAGACGCGGTTCGTCAACGAGCGAGCGAACTGCAGTGGTTCCACGCGATGGATCTGGGGGCGTTTGAGACGCCCGGCCGATTCCCGGTCGGCGAGCGACAGAACCGGACCCTGCTCCCCGTCTTCGACGCGCTGTCGCGGACCGACGTCGCGGGGTGCTCCTGCCTGGACATCGGCGCGATGAGCGGGCTCGTCTCGTTCGGGCTCTCCCGCCTGGGGGCCTCGCGGGTCGTCGCGACCGACGCGCTCGATGTCGCCTCGTTCCGGCTGGCGCGGGACGTGCTCGGGCTCGACGTCGAGTATCACCCCCGCACCCAGTTCGACACGCTGCGGGCGACGCTCGAGGGCGAGCGGTTCGACCTCATCGTGTGCGCTGGCGTGCTCTACCACATGCTCAACCCGTTCAGCGCGATCGCCGAGTGCCGCAAAATGCTCAACCCCGGCGGGCTGCTGATCCTCGAGACCGCGTTTGCGCCGCAGATGACCGAGCCGGGCATGCTGTTTAATGCCTCGGCCGATCGGCCCGACCCCGAGCCCTACACCTACTGGAGGCCGTCGGCCTCGGGCGTGGAGGGCATGATGCAACTCGCGGCGTTCGACGTGCTCGACGACTCCCGGCTGCTCGATCCACCACGGCTGGCGGTCATCGGGCGTGCGGTGGCCCCGGAGGCGGTCTCCGAGCGTTCGCCGTTGATGACGCGCATGCACGAGCTGGACCTCTGTGATGAGACGCTGAAGCTCGACGGGCTTGAGTCAGGCCCGACAGTCAGCGGCCCGGCCTATCGCGCCGGCGAGCGCGGGCGGGTGCTCGATCCCGCCAGCCACGCGGTAAAGTTCCCGTTTCACATAGATTACCCGGAGTCCGCGGTGGGGCGAGGCCAGCGGATCTGACCCGACCCGATCTGACCCGACCCGTGCAGGGCTTTGGCGTTGAGAATTGCGGAAGCCAACAATCCGCGTATCCGAGAGGAAAGCCATGACGCAGTTTGAGAGCAGCGATTTCGATCCCAACGCCGAGCAACTCTTTATCGAGCCGCCGGGCTGGCCCAAGGTCATCGGGATCATGTCGATTATCTTCGGCTCACTCTCCGTTTTCTGCGGCGGCATTCAGGCTGTTGCGGCACCTTTCCAGGGGTCCATGGTCGAACCCATGCTCAACGGTGACCCCATGCCACCGGGATACAGCTTCGACGCGGTAATGATTGGCTTGGCGATCGGGGGGGGCGCCGTCAACGTGTTGCTCTTGGTTGCGGGTATTTTGCTTGTCAATCGAAGGGCTGCCGCACGCTTGGCCCATCTGGTTTATGCGCTGCTCCTGATTCCCTTGACCGTGCTAAGTGGATTGAACGGCATGAAGGTCATGGCCGCCCAACAGGACTGGGCGAAGCTGTACCCCAGCAATGACTTTGCGAAACAGATGACGGCCGCTGGAGACATCTCAGCGACTATCGGCACGGTGATCTTGTTGCTCGTGATTTTGCTGAGTCTGGCCTGGCCGCTCTTCTGCATCATCTGGTTCGGGCTCGTCAAGACCAAGCTGCGCCACATGACCGGGCAGCCCGAAGAAGAGCACGACCCCATGGCGGCCTGAGCCAGAGCCCGCCGCCCGCGGCGAGCAACAATGAACTCCGCCAACGAAGACGCCCCGACTCACCAGAGCCGGGGCGTTGTTCTTTGACTACCAATCTCGAAAGCGGTTCAGCACCCGGCGAGGAACGCCGTGATGAACGCCCCGATATCCCCGTTGTCGATGACGCTGTCGCCGGTGAAGTCCGCGGCGGGATCCCCGCTCAGGAAGAGCGAGATGAACACGCCGATGTCGCCGTTGTCCACCACGCCGTCGCCGTTCACGTCCGCCGGGCAGTCGGCCCCGAGGAACAGCGTGCCCTCGAGCACGCGGGCGTTGCCCGACTGCTCGGTCGCGACGATCGTCACGCGGTTGGTACCCGGCAAGAGCGGGTCGGCGGCGTTGCCACGCCACTCGAACCGGTCGTAGCGAGAGAGCCCGTCGCCGTTGTTGATCAGGGTCACCGGGTCGGCCTCGGGCGGCAGGTTGATAAACGCGTAGATTCGCTCCGTCGTCCGGTCCAGCGGCAGCACCGTCAGGATCGGGTACGCCGTCTCCACGGTCTGCCCGTCCTCGACGAACGCGATGAGTGGCGGCTCGCGGTCCACGTAGATCACCTCGCGGAACTCGCTGAAGATCGGCGAGCTGCCGCTGGGGCGCTCCTTGAACGCGATCACGGAGAGGTAGTGCGTGCCCTCATCGAGCCGGGTCGCGTCGATCGTCTGGCGGTAGAGCCCGGCCGATCCGCCCGAGCCGAACAGCGGCTGGTTGGTCGTCACGAACTGCTCGTACCCGCCGATGACGGGCTGTGCGAGCGGGAAGTCCACGCCGCCCGAGCTGTTCCAGTCGTCGGTGCCCTGGTCGATGCGGAAGAGCGCGTTGTCGTCGGTCGCCGCGTCGCCCGGATCGGCCCGGGTCGTGTCGAGCCGGATGGTGAAGGAGTCGCCGCTGACAACGGGGATGTCGTTGAGGCGTCGGAACGGGACGGGGAAGTTGGGCGGGTCCGCCGGGATGAGCCCGGTCTGGCCCTCGAACGTCAGCGTGCCCGCGGGCAGCGCTTCGGCGTAGACGACGTAGCCCCGCCCGTGCTCGCCCGCGATCGAGCTGTTGCGGGGGACGCTCAGCGTCACCTGCCCGCCCGCGCCAACGGTGATCAGCTCGGGGATGGTGCTGCCCGGGTCCACGGTCGGGTTTGCGGCGTTGCCGGTCAGCTCGTGGATCCGCGTGCCCTGGGGCCATCTCGTCGAGACGGTCAGGCTGGTGGCCCCCGCGTCCCAGCGGTCGTTGACCGCGACGAGGCAGTTGGTGCGGGTGCTGTTGGCCCGTTCGAACACGAGGACGTCGGTGGGCACGCCGCCGAGCTGGTAGTAGAACCCGTACCCGACCTCGTTGCGGATGTTGAGGAGTGTGGTGATCGCGTCGTCGATGCCGCTGCCGGTGGGGTCGTAGCCCAGCGCGTTCTCGAGCCCGGCCCGGGGGTAGAACCCGCTGGTGCGTGAGACCTGCCGCCCGTTGTGGTAGACGATCCCGCGGCCCGGGGTCATCAGCATGTACGCGTTCATCGCCAAGCCGTGCTGGCGGGCGGTTGGGATGGGGGGCACCGAGCCGCCGTTGCCGGCGGTGCCGTTGTCGTGGCTGAACACGTGGTTCATGCCCATCGATCCGTTGATGAACCCGTCGTCGGCGAAGTCGAGGAGCCCGCTGTCGCTGCTGGAGGTGAGGCTCTGCCAGCTGCCAAAGCCGCCGGCGTT
The DNA here is from genome assembly GCA_047620485.1 of Phycisphaerales bacterium. Classification (GTDB taxonomy): domain Bacteria; phylum Planctomycetota; class Phycisphaerae; order Phycisphaerales; family UBA1924; genus JBLHKT01. The sequence continues at coordinate 67,997 of JBLHKT010000005.1, forward strand.
GAGCAGGTCGCGCAGCCGGGCGGCGCCCTGGATGTCCAGCGCGTCGCGGTTGGCGAACGAGTCTTTGCGGACATAGTTGGCGAGGATCTCGCCGTTGCCGCTGATGTTCTCGCCGAACGTCAGCGGGTTGAGCTCGGTGCCGTCGGGGCGGATCCAGGTCTTGTAGACCGACGCGTCGAAGAAGGTGTCCCAGAAGAAGCTGGGCGTGTGCTTGAGCGCGTCGAGCCGGAAGCCGTCGATCCCCTGCACCTGCATCATCCACTGCGCCCAGCGCATCAGCATGCCGGTCGCGTTGTCGCTCACCGCGTCGCCAGCCAGCGGGGAGGCGGTGTTGAACGGGTAGCGCACGAAGCCCTGCGCGCCGGGGTTTCGGCTGGTGCCCGGGTTGGTGAACGCCTTGGGGGTGAGCTGCCTATCGGGATAGAGCCGCGCGTTGTTGGGGTCGGGCCGGTTGCGGGAGGTCCCGGCGGGGATATTCGCCGGGTTGCCCGCGGCCACCGGCTGTCGGATGAACTGGTTGTTGGTCTCTTGGGCGATGTCCACGAGCGCAACGAGATCGCCCACGTGCAGGTCGAAGTTCGAGCCGCCGGGGTTCTCGCTCTGGAGGTAGCCCGAGCCGTTGCCGCTGTGGAAGTCGCCCCAGTCGTCGGTCGGCCGCTTGTTGCGTGGCGGGCTCTCGCGCGGGATCCAGAACCCCGGGTACCCGCCGTCGGCGAGGAAGGCGTCGCTCTCGGTCCGCCCGTCGTTGTGGTTGAAGATGCCGTCGATGTAGACGAGCCCGTTGGCCCGGTGGATCTCATCGACCATCGCCTTGAAGGTCGCCTCGGTGCCGTAGGTCGTGCGGGCTCGGCCCGAGGTGAACGCCGCGAGCGGGGGCTGGCCCAGGTCGAACCGATCGAACGGGTCGTACCCCGGGCTGGCAAAGCTGGCCTTGGAGGGCGGGGGCACCCAGAGCCCGCCGTACCCGGCCATGAAGAAGTCCGGCACCCGCCGCTCCATGTCGTCCCACTCCTGCTCGAACCACTGCAGCAGCGAGAGGTTGAGCGGCTGAGCCTGGGCCACGCCGCCGAGCCCGGCCAGGGCGCACAGCCCCAACGTCGCGGACCGACGAAGGCTGGATCGATGGGCACGGGGCTGGCGAACACTGGGCCCGCCCGATCGGGAAAGGGTCTTGAACGTATTCTTCACGTGTCGGTCCTCTCGCAGCTTGAAACACACAGCCGTTGGAACATGTCCCCAAAAATCGGCGGGGGCCACCAACCCCGTGAGAAACACGCCGCGCCCGGTTTCTCGGTCCCGGCTGTGGTTATCAGTCGATGACCTGGGTCGTCCACGAGCGGAACGGGTCCACGAGGTTGATTGAGTCGCCGCTCTGCGGAATTCCCGCGTCCTTGTAGTTCTGGGGCGACCCGTAGAACTTCTGCTGCGGGTTCTCGGTGACGAACTCGACGTGCCCATCCGAGAACGCGAAGTTGCCGCCCCTGGCACCGTGGTTGTCACGCTTGGAGTACCCCGACTCCGGGTTATACCCGATCGCATCGAGCGTCGATTGCGACTCGCCGTCCCCGCCGGCACGCCCCCGGACCCAGTCGTAGCCGTAGAAAGCGCTCGTGCTCGCGTCGGTGCTCAGGGTCTCGTCGCCCCACATGACCGCGGCGAAGATCAGCGCGGGGTCGTCCCGCTTGAGCCCCGCGAAGTACAGGTAGCTGACGTTGTAGTGGATGACATCCTTCTCGCCGCCCGGTGCCTGTGGCGTCTTGGAGACGCCGTTCGCGATCTTGCGTCTCGGTGTGGGCCACCTCGGCGAGGTGTCCCAGTACAGATCCTCTTTGTCACGGGCACAGGTGAGGCTTTCCAGGCTGTCCATGTAATTCCGCATCAGCGGGACGTCGTTCCCGTCGGCGTACTTCCCGAAGCCCACGGTGGGGGACCCAAAGTACCCCACATCGCCCTCGGTTTTTCGTGCAGCCAGATCGATCTTCCCGTCCCCGGCCTGGATCAGGCTGAACAACCCCGAGACCCCTCCGGTGTTGTACTGAAGATCGAGGACCTGCCGGCCGGCCCACATGCGATAGGGCGAGGGGCTCGCAGGGAGCACCGGGAACCACTCGTTGTGATCCTCGGCGTAGAACTGCATCCCCATCCCGGTGTTCCGCGCGTCCGATTGGCACTTCATGTCTTGGGCACTCTGCCTGGCCTTGCCCAGCGCGGGCAGCAAGATCCCGATGAGCAGCGCGATGATGGCGATCACCACGAGCAGTTCGATCAGGGTGAAAGCGCGGCCAAGCCGTGTCCGGTGATGACTCATGAATAACTCCCTCGGCAAGGCCCGCCGCTCCCTCAGCTGCACGGGTCTCGTCAGCCAATCTTAGGGGAAATCGATGGCGGAAGCAACCGAACGCACTTTCGCTTTGACCGCGAATGAGACGGCGTTGACTGTGGAATAGCCGTGGTTTGGCTGCAAAAGTATCTGTAACAGTTACAGGGATTGGTGTTGAATCTGTCCCTCGGTCCGAGTTGACTCGGCGATCCCATACCCATTGATTAGTGAGGCGGGCGAGCCACTGCCCGATAAGGGGGATCGGGTTACGAAATGAATATGGTTTCCAGCCCTGTTTCGAGGGGATTTTACTCGATTTCAAGCCGGTTTCCCGGTACGATTTTCAGTAAGGCCCTTTTTTAACGCGCCCCACGAAAGTGGATACGCGTCGCGGCCTGCTCGGGGTATGCACCGCGAGCGTGTGAAAGACTGACCTGGTTCGAGGGAGACCCAGAAATGAAGAACTATGTGTTGACCACTGCGGCTGTCCTTGCCGCTAATGCCGGGCTTGCGATGGCGCAGCCCACTGTCGACGGCGTGATTGATGCCGGCGAGCAGGCCTTGTATACCACCAACTTCATCCAGGACGTGCCCACCCAGTTCGGTGAGAGCCCCGCCGGCACGTTCCGCGCCGGCGGCTCGGGCGGCACCATCGTGCTCGGTGATCCCAATCTGGTGACTACCGGCATCGAAATCTGCATCCCCAAGTCCGCTTTGGGCGGGGCGAGCACCTTCGACTTCTTCGCCATCTACCAGAACGGCGACCGCAAGTACCCCTCCAACCAGATGAGCCACGCCGGTGATCAGCCGCAGAACATCGCCAACCTGGGCGCCACGCTCGGGTACGACGTGCTCATCGACTACGGCATCGACGTGCCCGGCACCCAGAGCATCAACATCGCCGGCATCCCGGTCGTTGGTGACGGCACCGTCGTGATGGACGGGCAGGCCGACGCGGGGTATAGCCAGTATTTCGTCCAGAACAACTACACCGGGTTTGGTGACGCTGACTGCGGCAATATCGCTCCGGCCTGCGGTGGCGGCGAGATCGACAACGTCGCCTTCGCCCAGGACACCAACAACATCTACATGCTGGTGGCTGGCAACCTCGAGAACAACGGCAACGGCATGGACTTCTGGTTCAGCACCGGCGCGGCCGGCGGGCAGAACACCATCGTCGGTGGTGCCATCGACTCGGGCAACGGCGTTTCCTTCGTGCTCAACAACCAGGCCGGTGACACCATGGAGGCCGGGTTCAACGCGACCCACATGATCTCCGTGGATTACTCCTTCGGCGTCCTGCGTGCGCTCTACGCCGACGTCGCCGCCGGCAGCGTCCAGCTCGCCGGCGAGGGCCTGCCCGCCGACACCACCGTCGGTGGCGCGGTCGCCAACGCCGAGGTCGCTGGCTTCCTGCTGACCCATGACAACTCCAACGTTGATGGTGTTCCCGGTGCTGAGATCGGCACCGTGCTCCCCAACGAGCCCGATTCCCCGACTTCGCCTGACGCGGTCTGGTCCTATGGCTCGGAGCTCGACAACGTGCGGTCGTACATCGACGTGCTCAACAACAAGCTGTACCTCTTCCTCGGCGGCAACCTCGGCACCATCGACCGCAACCGCTTCATGATGTTCTTCGACGTCCAAGCGGGCGGCCAGAACACCCTCGGGATCAACCCGGACACCCTGGCCGCGGTGACCAACCAGGACATCACGTTCGGCGCCATGCGGGCCGGGAAGCTCGAGGGCTCGACCTTTGACGCGGGCTTCAACGCCGACTACTTCATGAACTTCTCCTGGTCCATCACGGGTGCCGGCTCCAACCTCGACCCGACCGAAAACTACACCGACGTCGGCATCGTCCGCACCAACGGGATGCTGATCGACGACTTCTTTGCGGTCCCCGCCGACTGGGCCGCCTACAACGGCGACCTGACCCCGTTCGCCCAAACGTTCCCCGGCACCTACGCCGACCCCGCAGACGGGCGTGACTTCCTCGGGACCGACGGCGGCCCCCGCCTCACCACCGATGCCTTCGGCGCTCCCGTGGGCAGTGTGATCTCGGCCTTCGGCGATAACTCCAACGTGGGCGGCGTCACCGACCTCGCCGCCGACTGTGCTCTGGCCGAAGCGGTTGCCTCGGGTTACGAGCTGTGCATCGACCTCGACGAGCTCGGCTGGGACGGCGTGCAGGACATCCTGTTGGTTGCTGCGGTTGTCAACGAGAACTTCACCTTCTTGTCCAACCAGGTCGCCGGTGACACCTCCGCCATCGTCAACAACCTGGGCGCGATCCCGTTTGACTTCTCGGGCATCGCCGGTAACCAGTACGTCAACCTGATGACCGACGCGGCGACCTGCACCCCGCCGTGCATCGCCGACCTGAACGGCGACGGCATCCTCGACAACGGTGACATCGGCACCTTCGTCACCCTGTTCCTCGCCGGCGACCTCGCCGCCGACATGAACGGCGACGGCATCCTCGACAACGGTGACATCGGCACCTTCGTCGCTGCTTTCCTCGCCGGCTGCTAATCCACCGGACGAAGGAAACCCTTCAAATTCAAACGCCGACGTGGAAACGCGTCGGCGTTTTTTCATTCCCACCGATCTCGGCGGCCCACGCCATCCCCCTCAACAGCCCTCCAAAGCACCGATCCAGTAGGAACTTCGCGCCCCAACGGGCCATAATGATGGAGATTTCCCCCGATCCACCCGATCTGAGACCAAAGATACCCCGTCCTTTGAGATCCGACCCGCACCACCCGTTCCCAGACCCCAGGAGACGCCCTTGACCACCCGCTCAGCCACCGCTCCCGAGGTCAGCATCGTCGTCCCGATGCTCAACGAGTGCGAGAGCGTTGAGCGGTTATGGGACGAGCTCTCGACCCTCGCCGCCGACTGGGACTTCCCCGTCGAGTTCATCTTCATCGACGACGGCTCCTACGACATGACCCTTGAGATCCTCCGCCGAATCACCGCGGGCGATGACCGCGTCACCATCATCCAGTTCTCGCGCCGATTCGGGCAGACCGCGGCGCTGGGCGCCGGCTTCCGTCACGCGTGCGGCCGCGTCATCGTCCCGATGGACGCCGACTTACAGAACGACCCGGCCGACATCCCCATGCTCGTCGCCACCCTCGACGAGGACGGCGGGTACGACGTCGTCAGCGGGTGGCGAAAGAACCGCAAGGACGCGTTGGTCCTCCGCAAGCTCCCCTCGCGGTTGGCCAACCGCCTCATCGCGCGGCTCACCCGCACCAAGATCAACGACTTCGGCTGCACCCTCAAGGCCTACCGTGCCGAGATCCTCGACGGCCTGCACCTCTACGGCGAGATGCACCGCTTCCTCCCCGCCCTCTGCCAATGGCAGGGTGCCCGCATCACCGAGCGCGTCGTCAACCACCGGGCCCGCACCGCCGGGACCTCCAAGTACGGCATCATCCGCACGCTCAAGGTCCTGCTCGATCTCACCACCGTCAAGTTCCTGGGCGACTACCTCACCAAGCCCATGTACTTCTTCGCCAAGGTCGGGGCGGTCTTCTTTGCGATGTCGGCACTCATCGCGTTCGTCGCGGTGCTCCAGAAGTTCGGCGTTCTCTACACCCCACCCGAGGGCGGCCCGGACTTCCTCAACCTGAACAGAAACTTCCTGGTCTCGGTCTCGCTCACGATGTTCATGACCACCGTCATGATCCTGCTCGTCGGCGTGCTCTCCGAGCTGCTCGTCCGCATCTATCACGAGTCGCAGGACCTCCGCCCGTACCGAGTCCGCGCGACCTTCCGCCAGGGAGAGTCCGCCGGGCCGTCGAACCCCGATACCGACCCCCACACTGACACCGAAGCCCCGGACCAGCCTTCCACCGAAGACGCTGCCTAGCGATCCATGCCCTCGCCCATCGCCCATACCTCGCTGCTCTTTCTCGCACTCCCCGCGGCGCAGGGGGCCGCCACCCTGACGCTACCCCGCCGCGTGGCGCTGGCCGCGATGCTCGCGGTCCTGCTCGTGGCGCCGGACCTGGACTTCGCGGTCTCGCTGCTGAACCTCGCGGACGCCAAAGCCGCGCACGGTACCTGGACGCACAGCCTCATCATCGCGATCCCCGCCGGGATCTTGTTCGCGGGTTGTGCCCGGTTCGTCTTCCCCGCCGGGGCCCGCCCGGGGTTTATTCGCCTCGGGCTTGTCGGGGCGGCGGCCTACGCCTCGCACGTCCTCATGGACTGGACGAACTGGGGCTTCGGCAATGCCCGCGGGATCCAGCTCCTCTGGCCGCTCTCGACCGACCGCTTCCTCTCGCCGGTCCACGCGTTCGTCGGGCTGCGGTGGTCGGAGCCGGGTGCCTACGGCTCGCACCTGCTCACGCTGAGCACCGAATTGCTCTTCGCCGCGCTTGTCTTCATGGTCGTTCGTCGTCGCCGTCCGGTTGCGGGGCTCGTGGATGAGATCGGGGTGGGCTCATGAGCAATGTCGCAGCAACCGCCCAAGAGCAACGCACGGTGCTCATCGATGCGCACGTGCACCTGCACCCCGAGCACTCGCTGGCGCGGGTGTATCAGCACGCTGCGCGACGGTTCGGGCGCGCCGATTCGGCTGCTCTGGGTGTGCTGATGCTGACGCACACGACCCGGGCGCGCGCGCAGATCACCGACCTTGCCGACGAGCCCGCGGGCTGGTCGTTTACGCCCGTCGAGCCCGGGCTCAGCGGCGTGGCCCGCCACGCCGAGCACGGTGAACTCACGCTCATCACCGGGCACCAGATCGTCACCCGCGAGCGGATCGAGGTTCTCTCGCTCGCGACCGCGACGGCACCGCAGGACGGGCTGACACTCGAAGAAACACTCGAATCGGTGCGCGCCGCCGGTGGGCTCCCGGTCCTGCCGTGGGGCTTTGGCAAGTGGTGGGGGAGCCGGGGAACGCGGGTTGAGCGGGTGATCGAGGCCTCGGTCGAGGGGTCGCTCGCGCTGGGTGACAACGCGGGCCGCTCGATCGGGTGGCCGACGCCGAGGCTGTTCGGGCTCGCCGAGAACCGGGGCATCCCCGTCCTGCCCGGCACCGACCCGCTGGCCATCCCGGGCCACGTCAATCGCCCCGCGACGTTCGGCAGCCGTGTCACGATGCGGTTCGATCCGCTCGCCCCCGCAGCCAGCATCCTCGAGCACGTCCGCGGTATCCGACAATCCCCCGAGACCTTCGGCCGCCGAACCAACCCGGTCTCGTTCGCGCTCGATCAGGTTTCCATCCGAGTCCGCAAAGCCACGAACACCGGGGGTGTCGCGTGAGCACGACCGGCCCGACAACCACAGGCGGCACCACGCAGTCGGGCGGATTGGGCGCACGGTTCATGGAGCCCGCCGCGACCATCGAGTTCGATCTCATCGTCGTCGGCGGCGGCATCACCGGGTGCTGGGCCACGCTGCTCGCGGCCCAGCGCGGGCTCAGGGTCTGCCTCGTCGAGGCGGACGACTTCGGCTCGGGCGCCAGCCGCGTCAGCCACCGCATCCTGCACGGCGGGTTCCGCTACTTGCAATCGCTGGATCTGCCGCGGTTGCGTGAGTCGGTCGTTGAGCGTCGTCACTACTTCCGCGAGTTCCCTGAGCTTGTTAGGCCGCTTCACTGTCTCATGCCGCTGTACGGGAAGGGTCTCAAGCGGCCGGGCGCGATGCGGGCCGCGGCGTGGACATACGCCTCGCTCGCCGCGGATCAGAACTCGGGGGTGGGCGCGGCGCTCCGGCTGCCGCGCGGGGGAGTGGTCTCGCCTGCGCGCACGCGGGAGCTGTTCGAGAAGGTGCGTTCAGACGGCCTGCTCGGGTCCGGCGTGTGGCACGACGGGCTGATGCGCAGCCACGCCCGCGTCACCATGACCATTCTGCGCCGGGCTGCGGCGTTGGGCGCGATCGGTCTGAATCACACCCCGGCGACGGCGTTGCTGACCGAGGGAGGCCGCGTCGCGGGGGTCCGTGTCGAGCACGCCGGCCTGCCGCGTGAGATCCGGGCGCCGAGAGTGCTGAACACCGCCGGCACGGACGCGGGCCGGTGGGCGCCCGAACTCGAGGACGGCGATGGGCGGCTCGTCAACCCCGCGATGGCGTTCAACCTGATGCTCGATCGTCCCCCGGTCTCCACGCACGGCGTGGCGGTCGATCCTCCCACGCCCGAGAGGGACGGCGAGACTCGGACGTACTTTCTTGTGCCCCGTTCGGGGCGCATCGCTGCGGGCACGACGCATCGGCCCGTCGAGCCAGATTCTCAGGGCCTGAGCGGCGATGGGCTGGGCGTGACCAATGGGCTGATTCAGCGGATGCTGGACGACCTGAACGCCGCGGTCCCGGGGCTGGATGTCACACACCGGGACGTGATGCGGGTGGACGCGGGCCTAGTGCCGGCCGACGAGCCCGGCCGGGACGAGCCGAGCGATCGCCCGATCGTCCGGGATCATGGCAAACTCGGCGGGCCGATCGGCCTGGCCACCGCGGTCACGGTGAAGTACACCACCGCACGGCACACCGCGGCCCGCGGGCTCGACACGCTTCTCGGCTCGCGGAGCCAGGGCTCACGGAGCCAGGGCTCACCAAGCCCCGGCTCGAATCGCTCGTTCCCCGAAGTCCAGACCGAGATTCCCCTCGAGTTGCTGCTGAATCCCGAGCCTTCAGCGGACGATCTTGTGGCCCAATCGAGATCGATCCTGGCGTTGTGCGAGGCCGAAGGGGTGTCAAGTCTCACGGATCTGGTTCTCGGGCGGACCGAGTGGGGCGAGATTCCCTCACACGCCTTGGGCCTGGCCGAGCCCCTCGCCGAGTTGCTCGGGTCGCAATACGATTGGGATGCCGCCAGAAAGCGGCTCGAACTCGAATCCCTGGCTCACGCCCTCCCCGGTTCTTTGCCGAAAATAGGGGAAGAACTGACCACTTTAGGGGAAGACTCTGCGCCATGAGCTCGGCTGACCGAGACAACACGCCGCTGCGAGTGCTGGTGATCGCCCCGCACTCGTTCTACATCGACCGGGGCACCCCGATCGACGTGGACATCCTGCTGCGGGCGCTGGCCGAGCGGGGCTGCACCGTGGACCTGGCCTGTTATCACGACGGTCAGGGGCGAGACTATCCGGGGCTGACGATTCACCGGATCGAGCCGGGCGAAGGGAACCTGGCCAACATCGGCCCGGGGTTCTCGGGCAAGAAGCTCAAGGCCGACCGGTTGCTCTACAGGCTGGCAAAGAAGCTCGTCTGCGAGAACGACTACGACGTGGTTCACGCGGGTGAAGAGGCGGTCTTCATGGCGATGCGGATCCAGAGAAAGCTCGGCGTGCCGTATGTCTACGACATGGACTCCTCGATCGCGCAGCAGATGGTCGAGAAGATGCCTTGGCTCAAGCCCGTCGCGTTCGGGTTCAACTGGTTCGAGGGCCGCGCGATCCGAAAGGCGGTGGCTTGTGCGCCCGTCTGCCACGCGCTGGGCGACCTGGCCAAGGCCCGCGGCGCGAGGCACTACGAGGTCCTGCACGACATCAGCCAGATCGATCCGGACTCGCTCACCTCGGACGGGGCGCTGCGGGCCGAGCGCGGGCTGACCGGCCCGGTCTTCATGTACGTCGGCAACTTTGAGCCCTATCAGGGCGTGGAGTTGCTGCTGCGGGGGTTCGCCGAGTCGATGAAGCGTGGCACCAAGGCTGACCTTGTGATCGCGGGCGGCTCGGACGAGCACCTGGCGGAGTACCGCCTCAAGGCGTCGGGCCTCGGGCTTGACGGGCACGCGCACTTCATCGGACGATGGCCGGTTGACGAGCTCGGTGATCTTCTCGCCCAGGCGGACGTGCTGGTCGCGCCGCGGACACGCGGCATCAACACGCCCCAGAAGATTTTTCCGTACATGCACTCGGGCAAGGCGGTGCTGCTGACCGACCTGCCCACGCACACGCAGATCGTGGACGCCGAGGTCTGCATGCTCGGCGAGCCCACGCCCGCCGGGTTCGCCGACGCGATCGACACGCTCGCGACCGACGCGGATCTGCGTGCCCGTCTCGGGGCTGCGGGGCGGGCGTTTGTTGAGAAGGACCACGTGTTCGCCGCCCACCGTCGGCGGGTCGATCGACTGTACGACTATGTTGAATCCCGGTTGCCGGGGCGGCCCTCGCCCGCGGCGGGCCCAGCGAGAGCCTCTGATCCCGATCCCACACCCAACCCCAAGTCCGACTTGGCGGAGACCACCGCATGAAGATTCTTGTTACTGGAGCGACCGGGTTCACCGGCAACGGGCTCGTCCGCCGCCTCCTCGCCGACGGCCATGAGGTTGTCGGGCTCGACAACCAGAAGGGCCTGTTCTGGGACGAGCTCACCGAGCTGGGCGCGGACCTGCGTCTCGGGTCGGTCACGGACAAAGACACGGTGATGAAGGCCACCGAGGGCTGCGAGGTGGTGCACCATCTCGCGGCGGCGTTCCGCAAGCTCAACGTGCCCGACTCGGTCTACAACGACATCAACGTCGAGGGCACGCGGGTCGTCTGCGAGGCCTGCCTGGCGTGCGGCGTCCGCAAGCTCATGTACTGCTCCACCCAGGGCGTGCACGGGCACATCTCCAACCCGCCCGGCGACGAGAGCTCACCCATCGAGCCCGCGGACCACTACCAGTACACCAAGCACGAGGGCGAGAAGGTCGTCAACGAGTTCGTCAAGGACAAGGGGCTCAACGCGGTGACGGTTCGCCCGACAGCGATCTACGGCCCCGGCGACCCCGCCCGATTCTTGCACCTGTTCAAGCTCTCCCGCAAGGGGACCTTCAACATGTTCGGCTCGGGCAAGGCGACCTACCACCCGGTCTACATCGACAACCTCGTGGACTGTTTTATCCTTGCGGTGGAGAAGGAAGGCAACGCGGGCGAGGCCTACCTGGGCGCGGATGCCGAGTACTACACCCTCAACGACCTGGTCAAGCACGTCGGGCGTGCGATCGACGTGGACGTCAAGATCCGTCACCTCCCGTTCTGGCCGCTGTATTGTGCCGCGGTGTGTTGTGAGATGATCTGCAAGCCGTTGAAGATCACGCCGCCGCTGTTCCGTCGGCGGGTGGACTGGTTCCGCCAGGTCCGGGCGTTCAAGATCGACAAGGCCCGCAATGAGCTTGGGTACGAGCCCAAGATCGATATCCACGAGGGGCTCAAGCGGACCGGCGAGTGGTACAAGGAAAAGGGATTTCTGTAAAGAGCCACTCGTTCCTAGGTGCACGCCCCTGAGCAGATAGGACTTGTTCTCCGTGTGTGGAATCGCCGGCATCATCAGCACGTCCCCGATCAGCGACACGATCGCCAGCGCGATCAGTGACTCGATCGCGCACCGCGGGCCCGATGACTCGGGCGTCTGGCGCACCACCCAAGGCCAACACCACGTCTGCCTCATCCACCGTCGGCTATCCATCCTCGATCTGGAGCACGGGCACCAGCCCATGCACGGCACGGACGGGGCGCACGTCATCACCTACAACGGCGAGATCTACAACTCGCCCCAGCTCCGCGACAAGCTCAAGGAAAAGGGCTACGCCTTCGAGACCACCTGCGACACCGAGGTGCTGCTGAGGCTCTACGAGGACCGCGGCCCCGCGATGACCGAAGACCTCCGAGGCATGTTCGCCTTCGCGATCTGGGACAACACGACCGGCAAGCTCTTTGTCGCCCGAGATCACCACGGCCAAAAACCGTTGTTCTATGTGCACGACAAGGCCCGGGGGCTCTTCGCGTTTGCCAGCGAGATCAAGGCCCTGCTGGCCGCGGGGTTTGTTGAGCGTGAGATCGATTCTGAGACGCTCTGGCACCACGCCGGGCTGCGGTTCTGTCCCGATGTCGGCACGCTGATCAAGGGGGTCACCAAGCTCGACAACGCCTCTCGCGGCGAGTACGACCCCGAAAAAGGCACGCTCACCAGCGAACGCTACTGGCAGACCGACTGGACACAGAAGAAGGACGTCTCGTTCGACGAGGCCCTTGAGCAGCTCGAGGACGTGCTGAGTGACTCGGTGCATGCCCACCTGCTCAGCGACGTGCCGACCGGGAGTTTTCTATCTGGCGGGATCGATTCGTCGCTGATCTCTGCACTTGCGACACGCCACTCCGGCGAGGGCTGGCCGACGTTCTCGATCGGAGTCGGCACGGGCGATGAGGATTTTAATGAGCTCCCGGCCGCTCGGCTCGCGAGCGAAACCATCAAATCCGACCACCACGAGCTGGAGATCAACCCCGATCTCTTTCTGATCCTCCCCGACGTGATCTGGCACCTGGAAGAGCCCGCGGATCAGCCCGCGGTGGGCATGTACCTGCTCAGCCAGTTCGCACGCAAGTCGGTGAAGGTCTGCCTCGGCGGCGAGGGCGGCGACGAGCACTTCGGCGGGTACACCCGCTACACCCGCTCGCCGATTCTCAAGACCTACGAGAAGATCCCAAGGCCGCTGCGGCAGGCCCTCTTTGGCCCCATCATGCGACTGATGCCCGAGAGCTACAGCTACTACTCGGCGGCGATGCAGGCCCGGTGGCTCCATGAGGTCACCCTCCGACAGGGGGCCGAGCGGCACACGCATATCCTCACCTTCTGGCGGTTCCCCGAGGCCGAGCGGACCCAGCTGTTCTCTCGTGAGGTCTTTAACAGCATCGAGGACCACAGCACCAACCGCTTCGTCGAGCGCTGGCATCACTCGGGGTTGGCCGACACCGAACCGGACCGCATGATGCACACCGAGATGATGCTCCGCATGGCCAACTCTGATCTGCGCACCGCGGACCGCATGAGCATGGCCCACTCCCTGGAAACCCGCAGCCCGATCGTGGACCGTGAGGTCACCGCGTTCGCTGCGGGGCTGCCGTTCCAGTACAAAATCAAGGGCAAGAAGCTCAAGGTCATCCTGCGCGAGCTCAACCGCACCATGTTCCCGCCCGAGTTCACCGACCGCCCCAAGTACGGCTTCAGCTTCCCGACCGCCCGCTGGTTCAAGGGCCCGCTCGCCCAGTTCGCACGCGACGTCATCATGGACGGCGGGCTGGTCACCGGCGGAACGTTTGAGGCGGACTACGTGGACGAGCTGCTCGAGACGCACAAGGCCGGCACCCGAGACGCGGGGCTGCAGATCTGGTACCTCATCAACCTCGAGATCTGGCGGCGACTGTTTATCGAGAACCACGACCGCGAGACCGTTCGTGCCTGGATCGCCGATCGGCTGGGCGGCTCGCTCTCGGGTCAGAAGACCGCGGGCGGGGGGGGCTCGCAGTCGCGCAGCCCATCCGGCTCATCAGCCCGCCCCTCAACCACCGCCGAGCCGAACGACCGGGTCGCCTGACGAGTGCTCAACGGAGCTTGACCGCATGGCCTCACTCTTTGGAATCTTGGGCAACTCTCCTCGCGAGCTCGCGCAGGGCATGGCCGATGCGCTGGCCCACCGTGCCCAGATCGGCTCGACAACGAGGATCGAGGCACTCCCAAGTAACGCGGGCTGGTTCGGCGTGACTGCCAAGAACCCGGACGACCAGATCGGCCTGGATTCGAAGGGCCGACTGATCGCGTGTCACGGCGAGATCTACGCCGAGGACCAGCAAGGCCGCGAGACCCGGGAGACGATCGGCTCCGCCATGGACGCGGGCCCCGAGTCCCTCGAGCCGCTCGACGCCCAGTTCGCCGCGGTCCGGTGGGAGGGAGACTCTCTCGTCGTCGCGACGGATTCGATGGGCACGGTGCCGCTCTACTGGATCTCGCTGCCCGGTACTGAATTCGACGGCGGCGGTGGGGGCCTCGCCTTTGCCAGCGAGTACAAGGCGCTGCTCACCCTTCCCGGCGTCACGGCCACGCTCGACCCGGACATGGCGGCCTACCTCCAGCACAACAAATCGCTCCCGATGGGCCGAACGATGGCCAAGGGGGTTCACGGCTTCGGGCCGGGGCTGCTGCTCAAGCTCGACCCGAAGGGCAAGACGATCGGCGAGCAGTCCTTCGGCTCGGTCAGCGCCAAGACAACCGTCCGCAACATGGACGAGGCCACCGAGCTGATCGCCGACGCGCTGCGCGGCGCGGTCCAGCGGCGGGCCGCGGACCTCGACCCCGTCGGGCTGTGTCTCTCGGGCGGCATCGATTCCATTGCCGTTGCCTTTCTGCTGCGAGACATCTTCCCCGACCGCACCATCCACACCTTCTGCTCGGGCTCGTCGGTCGATGACCGCGAGTGCGTGACGGCTCGGCAGGTCGCCCAGGACATCAGGTCGGTGCACCACGAGGTGCTCACGCCGCCCGAGATGCTCGCGACGCATCTCGAGCCGCTCGCGTGGCACCTGGAAGACCCGTACGCCCGATCCGAGACGCTGCAGCTGCGCGAGTGCGCCCGCCACGCCAAGGACGCGGGGCTCGACACGCTGCTGGTCGCGCAGGGCGCCGACGACCTGTTCGCCGGCATGCCCAAGTGTCGGCTGCTCTGGATGATGAAGAAGTTCCCGCCCGCGGCCCGCGGCCTCTGGGAGTTCTACTCCTTCACGCAGACCAACGCCCCGCCCCGGACGATGCTGGCCCGGGCCATGAACCGGATCAGGTACAAGGGCAGGGTCCCGGTGCCGCCCGCGGTTCTGGGCGCCGGCTTCGCGCCTGAGCACATGGCGATGCCCGGGGTCGGGCCCGACATGATCAACACGACGCTCGCCGAGCAGTTCCAGGGCTCGACGCACAAGAGCGCCAAGAAGATGGAGCGGGTCTTCGCCTCGTTCGGCATCCAGTACCGCTCGCCCTTCCACGACCGCGCCCTCGCGCGGGTGGCCTACTCCATCGACGAGAAGCTCAAGGTCACCCGAACCGAGCAGAAGCACATTCTCCGCGAGACCCTCGGGCGCTGGGTGCCCGAGCGGTACATCCGCATCCCCAAGTTCCCTCAGCGGATGGCGTACAACGCGCGGTTCGCCGAGCAGATCGATCGGGTCTTTGACGAGGTTCTCAATCCCGAGGCGGTCGAGTCGCTCGGCGTGTTTGCGCCGGCTGATATCGCCCGGCTCAGACGGACAGACCCGAACGCGGCGTACCCGGACGAGGCGGCGATGCGGATCTGGACCGCCGCGTTGACGCACCTCTGGGTACGACGGTTCGTCGGATCCGAAGCCCCCGCCGTGGGACGATCTGACGCGGCGAGACAGGCCCCACCAATTCTTGAAAGCGGCGCTACATGACCGCCATCTTTGGGTATCTCGGTGTTCACGACGGCTCGGTGCCCCGGGGCATGGGCGATGTGCTCGCGCATCGCGGTTCGGAGCACGCCGCCCTCGACCTTCCCGGCGGAGGGTTTGTCGGCGCACGCGGCACCACGCCCGGAGATCGAGTGAGGCGAGTCGGCTCGATCACCCTCGCGACCCACGCCACGATGTACGACGCACCGGGCCCGCCGAGCGAGTACACAGCCCGGCTCGCGGCGCTCGTCCAGGCCGGCCCGCAGTCGTTTGATCGCCTCGACGCGGACTTCGCGTTGATTGCGGTGCATGATGACGGCACCGTGACGCTCGCCCGGGACTTTTTCGGCTGCGCCCCGCTCTACTTCGCTCAGACCCCGGGGGGGCTCGCCTTCGCAACGGAGTACAAGGCACTGCTCGAGGTCCCCGGCTTCGCCCCGACCGCCGACCCGGACATGCTGCAGCACTTGCAGCACGGCAAGCGGCTCCCCCTGGGCAAGACCCTCCTCCGGGGTGTCGAGGCCGTCCTCCCGGGCACGGTGCTCACGATCGCCCCCGACGGCTCACGGGCCGTGCACCGCATGCCGGCTCTCATCGCCACGGGCGAGCTCGGCGATGAGAACGCCGCGTCCGAGCTGATCCGTGTCTCGCTGGTGCGGGCCCTCACCCGACGCACGGCGGACCTGAGCACCATCGGGCTGGCGCTCTCGGGCGGCATCGACTCGATCGCCCTGGCGTTCATGATCCACGAGCTCTGGCCCGACAAGCGGCTCGTCACCGTCTGCGCGGGGTCCTCGCCCGAGGACCAGGAGTGCGTCACGGCCCGGGCGGTCGCTGAGGCGGTCGGCTCGGAGCACCACGAGGTCATCACGCCCCCGGGCGATCTGAGCGTCGAGCGGATGCGCGAGCTCGCGTGGCACCTCGAGGACCCGTACTCGCGTTCGGAGGCGCTGCAGCTGGCCGAGGTCGGTCGGCAGGCCGCGCTGGCCGGATGCACGGTGGTGCTCAGCGCCCAGGGCGCCGACGGGCTCTTCGCCGGGATGCCCAAGTACAAGCTCCTGCGTCTGATGGAGCGGTACGCCCCGCTGCGCGGCTCGCTCGCGGAGTTCTGGTCCTACACGCAGCTCGGGACCGAGCCTCGGTCCCCGGTGGCCCGGCTCGGCGTTCTCGCCAAGTTCCGTGGCGCGGTCCCGCCGGTCCCCAGAGTCCGCGGTTCAGACTACACCCCGCCGCAGGCCACCTTCCCGCCCCCCGGGCCTCAGTTCATCAATCGGTCGATGAGCCGCGGTTTCCAGGCCGGCGTCTGCCAGGACATCCAGAAGTTCGAGCGCGGCTTCGCGGCCCACGGCGTCGAATACCGCTCGCCGTTCTACGACCCCCAGTTCGTGCACGATGCCTACTCGATCGACGACGAGCTCAAGCTCAAGAACGGGCAAGAGAAATGGATCTTCCGCCGGGCCCTGTCGGCGTGGGTGCCCGCCGAGTTCCTCGACATCCCCAAGTTCCCCCAGCGAATCGACGCGGGGCGGGACCTGGCCGATGCGCTCGATCGGCTCATGTTCAAGACGACGCCCCCCCGCGGCGGAGACGACCTGTTCGAACTGGACTCGCTAGACCGAATGATACTCAGAACCAGAGGAAAGCCCTACGTCTACGAGGCGGCGATGCGACTCTGGACGGCGGTTCTCAGTAGGCTCTGGGCAGAGCAGTTTGTGAGGTCGGACGTGCCCGACCGGGTGGAGGAGACGCAGCATGGCTGAGGTCCGTGATAGAGTCCAAGATCAGTCCACCTCCGCGATGAAGCGGTACAGCGACATCGTGGTCGGCCGGCCCGGTCTGACGAGCCTCGCCAAGTTCGAATTCGTCAACGCGCTGGTCAAAAATCGGCCCGGCGCGTTTGGCTTGCTCGCCCGAAAGAAGCTCATGGCCCGCCTCTTCGGGGCCTGCGGCTCGGGAGCCGTCATCGGCGAGGGACTGGCCCTGCGCCACCCCAACCGGATCCGCATCGGTGACCGCTTCGCGATCGACGAGCACAGCGTGCTCGACGCCCGGTCCGAGGAGGGCGTGGGCA
Source organism: Phycisphaerales bacterium (assembly GCA_047620485.1). GTDB lineage: Bacteria > Planctomycetota > Phycisphaerae > Phycisphaerales > UBA1924 > JBLHKT01. Next base: position 85,560 of record JBLHKT010000005.1, read on the forward strand.
TCGAGATCGGTGACGACGTGCTCTGCTCGCGTGACGTATCGATGATCTGCAAGGGCGGCCGCATCGTCCTCAAGGACCGCGCCCAGCTCGGCATGCACGTCACGATCATGTCCACCCCGGGCGGCACGGTCTCGATCGGCGAGGCCGTCGCGGTCGCGCCGTACTGCTATATCGGCGGCAGCACCTACATCTCCGACGACCTCGAGATGCCGATCTCTGAGCAGGGCCACCACCACAAGGGCGGCGTCACCATCGGCGACTGGTCACTGATCTACGCCCGCGCGACCATCCTCGACGGCGTCACCATCGGCCGAGGCGCGATCGTCGCCGGCGGCGCGGTCGTGACCAAGGACGTCCCCGAGTTCGCGATCGTCGGCGGCATCCCCGCCAAGGTCATCGGCACCCGCAAGCCAGAGGGCCACACCTCATAATGCACGACGAGACTCCCCAACCCGAGCCCGCTGTGCAGGATTCGCCCGTCGTTCTCGATCCGTATCACGCGAGCGAGCAGCCCTCAGAACCCGTAGCGCCAAAGCCGATGTGGAAGCGGGTGCTGGGGTGGTCCAAATGGTTTGTTTCCGCGGGGCTGGTCTGGTTTGTCTTGTCGCAGACGGATGTCCGGGAGGTTAAATCGGCACTGCTTGACGCCGAGCCGCTGTACCTGCTCGCCGCGTTCTCGCTCATCTTTGTCGGGCTGGTCATTGGCGCGTTCCGCTGGCGGTGGCTGCTCGCCGCCAACGGGGTGAAAGCGAGTCTCCCGTTCCTCATCGGCTCGGGGTGCGTCGCTTCCTTTGTCCGCCTCGCGTTGCCCTCGACCATCGGCGGCGACGCCGTGCGTGTGTATGACTCCTGGCGTGCCGGGGCCTCAAAGTCCATCGCGCTCGCCACCATCGGCGTGGACCGCCTGCTGGGCCTCTTCGCGCTGGTGCTCGTGGCATGCGGGGCGATGTTCTACAACCCGAAAATCGCTGAGATCCCCGGGGCCAAGTTGATCGCGATCACGGTTGCGCTCGGCATGCTCTGCGTGATCTCCTGGATCTTCTTCATCGGCAAACCCCCGCCGGCCCCGATCATGAAGCTCTGGAACCTGGGACCCAAGCCGCTCCGCCGCCCCTTCGAGAAGCTCTTCGCCGCCCTCGGCTCGTTCCATGGGCACCACGCCGTGCTCGTCAAGGTCTTCACGATGGGGCTGCTCCTGCAGATGAACGTCATCGCGTTCTACTGGCTCATCGCTCGCGGCCTCGGTCTCGAGATCACCTTTGTGCAGATGCTCGCTGCCGCCCCGATCGCGATCTTCGTGATGATGGTCCCGCTCACGATCAACGGCATCGGGATCCGCGAAAGCATCTGGATCGTGCTGCTGGGTGTCTACCAGTTCGACAAGGCCGACGCGATCGCGCTCAGCTGGATCGAGCTGGGCCTCTTCGTCACCTTTGGTCTTCTCGGAGGGCTGGTTTATGCCGCTCGGAAGTGACGCGAAGCACCGACCTTCGATGGTCTTTTTGCTCGCGTTGGGCCTGCTCACCGCGCTGGCCGGCGGGCTCCGGTTCCACAGCCTCGCCGACTCGAGCTTCTGGAACGACGAGCTCTACACCGTCCGCTCCGCGCTGGACATGTCCGGCGGCAACGTCTCCAAGGCCCTGGGCTACCTGCCCGCCCGGGCGGCGCTAGCCCTCGACGGCGTGGACCGGGCCGCGGTGGACAACACCAAGCCCGAGACCTGGAAGGCCGCGGGGATCGACAAGTTCGCCCTCCGCTGGCCCCACGCCCTGATCGGGCTGCTGACGATCCCAATCCTGATGCTCGCCGCCCGCCGCCCGCTGGGCGAGCCCGCCGCGATCCTGTTCGGGCTGCTGCTCGCCGTCTCGGCGTGGCACATCTACTGGTCGCAGGCCGCCCGGTTCTACATCCCGCAGTTCCTCTTCTTCAACGCGGCGCTCTTGCTGTGGATTCCCGCGACCCGTGCGCGCGCCGGGCTCTTCCCCGCATCGGACACCCCGGCCGATCAGCCCGAGCCCGAAGAGACCGACGATGACCGTGGCTCGACGCCCCGCTTCGCGCTGGCGATGCTCAGCGCGTTCCTCGCCTTCTGGTGTCAGCCGGTCTCGCTCATGCTGTTCGGGATTCTGGGTCTGGACTGGCTCATCGCCCTCGTTCGTCGCAAGCCGCTCGCCATGACCCCGGCCCGGTACGCGATCGGCGTCGCCGCCCTGCTCCTGTGCGTCGGCATGCTCGCGTGGGACATGACCCGCCGCACCGAGCAGTGGACCCAGTTCGTCGGGCAGGACTCCTGGCTCAAGCCGCACGAATTGATCCTCGCCGTCGTCTTCTTCACCTGGCCCGCGACCGCGGCGCTCGTCGGCGCCGCCTCGCTCTGGCTGCTCCGCGATCGCCCGCGTCTGGGGGCGCCGCTCGTGCTCGCGGCGGTCCTCCCGCCGGTCATCTTCGCCGCGATCAGCCTCAACAAGGGCTTCGTCGGTTCACGCTACGCGTTTGTCGCGATGGGCCCGATCCTCGCGATCGCGTCGGTTGCGCTTGTCGAGATCTGGCGGCTGGTGCGGCCCAAGGGCGGGCCGTGGCTCGCGGCCGGGCCGGTCCTCGCGGTTGTCGCCGGGCAGGTCTTTGCCACCGCGATCTACTTCCGCTCCGGCGGGGCCTACCACCTGCCGATGGACCAGGCCGCGGCGTATCTCGCCGAGCACCGTGACCCGCGAGAGACGGTCTACGCCCACGAGGACGAGATCCTCCGGTACGAGCTGGGCGACGCCAACGTCGAGTTCGAGCCCCGCTCAGAGCCGGAGTGGGCCGCGATCACCGAGCCGAGCTGGTTCGTCGAGGGCACCGGGCACAGCGGCGACAGCGCCCTGCTCGACCGCCCCGGCATGAGCCTCCAGGCGAGCTTCCGCCTGCAGCAGATCCACTCGAGGGCCGAGGTCCGGGTGTATCGTTTCATCCCGCCGACGCGGGATGTCCTCGAGCCCTGAGCGTGCTCCGGGCTCATTCCGCGTCGCCGTCGCTCCGCCGCGGGTCCAGGTAGGTGTATCCCGCGAGCTCGCCTTCGTAGAACCGCCGCAGCCGCAGTGATTCCTCCACGCTCAGGATGCCCCGGCGCGTCGCCCGCTCACACTCGCGCGTCATGGTCGCGGCGTACTTCTTCGGCTCGTGCTGCATGTACCCGAGTACCGCGCTGGCCGTGTCGCCTTCGACGACCTCCTCGATCGCCCAGGTCCCGTTCTCCGAGCGGATGTGCACCGCGTGGGCGTCGCCGAACAGGTTGTGCAGGTCGCCCAGCGTCTCCTGATACGCCCCGACGAGAAACACCCCCAGGTGGTACGGCTTGTCGTCGAGGGGGTGCAGCACGATGGTCCGTTCGGCCTCGGCGTTGCCGATGAACTCGGTGATCTCGCCGTCCGAGTCGCAGGTGATGTCGGCGATCATCGCGCGGACCGTCGGCTCCTCGTCGAGCCGATGGATCGGCACGACCGGGAAGTGCTGCCCGATGGCCCAGCAGTCGGGCAGGCTCTGAAAGACGCTGAAGTTGCCGAAGTAGATCTCGCAGAGCATCTCCTCCAGGTCCGCCAGCTCCTCGGGGATCTCCTCGGCGTCGAGCGGGCCCAGCAGCTCGTGGATCCTCGCGCAGATCGACCAGAACAACCGCTCGGCGATCGCCCGCTGCTCCAGGCTCATGTACCCCAGCGTGAACAGCGACATCGCCGACTCGCGGGCCTGCATCGCGTCGTGATAGCACTCGCGGAGCTTTTCGGGCGACACCTCGTCGAACGCGTCGGCCAGGTCGCGCAGCGGCTGGGGCACGTCGCCCGCGGGCGACAGCTCGGGCCGCTTCTCAAGCGCCAGTCGGCCCGGCCCCGCCGACCCGATCACGTCGAACACCAGCACGCTCGAGTACGCCACCATCGCCCGCCCGCACTCGGTGATGATCGTCGGGTGCTCGATCCCCGCCTCGCTGAGCACCGAGCCGACCCGGTAGACCACGTCGCGGGCGAACTCCTCGAGCGTGTAGTTCATCGAGCTCTCCGCGGCCTGCTGCACGCCGCGGTAGTCCACGCCCAGCCCGCCGCCGATGTCTAAGTACTCGAGCCCCGCCCCCGCCCGCTTGAGCCCCACGTACACCTGCGACAGCTCCTGGATCACGTTCTTCACCCGCTGGATGTCCTCGATCTGGCTCCCCGGGTGGCAGTGCAGCAGCGACAGACAATCGAGCATGCCCTCGCTCCGCAGCAGCTCCGCCATATCGAGCACCTCGGACACGAACAGCCCGAACTTGCTCTTGACCCCCGCGCTCTTGCTCCACCGGCCCGAGCCGGGGCTTGCCAGCTTCACCCGCACGCCGATCTTCGGCTTCACCCCATACTTCTTCGCGAACCGCACGATCAGCCCCGCCTCGCGCACACTCTCCACGATCGGGATGATCCGCCGCCCCAGCTTGGCCGCCAGCACCACCGCCTCGACGTACGCCGCGTCCTTGAACCCGTTGCACAGGATCAGCTGGTCGGGCAGGTCGCTCGTGATCGCCATCACCGCCAGCAGCTCCGGCTTGGACCCGACCTCGAGCCCCACGCCGAACGGCCGCCCGAACTCGCAGATCTCCTGCACCACCTGGTGCTGCTGGTTTACCTTGATCGGGTACACCGACCGGTACGACCCCTGATACTCGTTCTCGATGATCGCCTTGCGGAACGCGTCGGACAGGTCTCGGATGCGGTCCTCGAGGATGTCGCTGAACCGGAGCAGCACCGGCGGGTAGATCCCACGCTCGCCCAGCCCCTCGACAATCTCATGCAGGTCCAGCCTCGCGGTGCCCCCCGGCCCCGCGCTCACGTGCCCCTTCTCGTTGACCCCGAAGTACCCATTGCTCCAGTCATCAACGCGATAGAACGCGCCCCCGTCGAAGCGATCGCTCCCCACGGGCTCGGCTCGCTCGGGCGACGTGGCTGGTATTGGGGCACCGACAGGGATGTTGGTCATGGGGAGGCCTCCGGGCGGCGGGGGACGATGAGGGGGGCAACGAGTGCGACGGCGGGATGATGGTGCGGTGGGAAATGGGGGGAGTGGGGGGGGAGTGGGAGGCGGGCTAACCTACCGTTCCATGGGCCTCTCTGATCAGGAGTATATTCATGACCCTACGCGGTTTTCTTCAGGAACACTTCCGGCATTTCAACGCCAGATCCCTCGTCGAGGCCGCCGAGGGCTACGAGGCCCACCTCGACAGCGGCGGGCAGATGATGATCACGCTCGCCGGGGCGATGTCCACCGCCGAGCTGGGCCGCTCGCTCGCCGAGATGATCCGCCAGGACAAGGTCCACGCGATCTCCTGCACCGGGGCCAACCTCGAGGAGGACGTCTTCCGCCTCGTCGCTCAGGATCACTACGTCCGGATCGCCAACTGGCGCGAGCTCTCGCCACAGGACGAGATCGACCTGCTCAACCGCCACCTCAACCGCGTGACCGACACGTGCATCCCCGAGGAAGAGGCGTTCCGCAAGCTCGAGCATCTGCTTGTTAGCCGCTGGTCCGCTGCGGAAAAGGAGGGTGAGAAGAAGTTCCCGCACGAGTACCTGTACGACATCCTGCTCTCGGGCGACCTCGACGGCCAGACCCAGGGCGACCCCAAAAACTCGTGGCTGCTCGCCGCCGCCGAGAAGAACCTGCCCATCTTCGTCCCCGGCTGGGAGGATTCGACCTGCGGCAACTTCGCCGCCGCCCGGGCTGTGGACGGCACACTCGGGTCCACTGCCATGATCAAGACCGGGCTCGACTACATGCAGCACCTCATCGGCTGGTACACGAAGACCTGCAAAGAGACCAGCATCGGGTTCTTCCAGATCGGGGGCGGCATCGCTGGCGACTTCCCCATCTGCGTCGTCCCCCTCATTCGGCAGGACCTCGAGCTCGACGTCCCCCTCTGGGGCTACTTCTGCCAGATCTCCGACTCGACCACCAGCTACGGCTCATACTCGGGCGCGGTCCCCAACGAGAAGATCACCTGGGAAAAAATCTCGCCCGACACGCCCCGGTTCATCATCGAATCCGACGCGACGATCTGCGCCCCGCTCGTCTTTGGCTGGGTGCTGGGCTGGTAGAACGCTTCCAATCGAGCTCGCGATAGCGAGCGGGCTCCATGGGGAGCGGGGCGAACGGGCTTGTGGGTCGGGTTGATGCAGCAATTGTTGTGGATAACCCAGGTTTCCATGTTGATCCACGATTCGGGCCCGCTATGCTACGAAAGAACTTTCATGATTCGAGCAGTTGGTACCTCCCTCGCCCGGTCATCATCGTTCAAAGGTGGATCGGAGACTCCCTCCTCCGGTCCGGGCTGACCAACGTCAGCCGCAACCCGCGGTCGGCAAATCCCTCATGCCGACCGCCGTGATCTCAGAGCCACCCGCTCTGAGATCACATTCAGGCCGCTCCGGCCGTTTTCGAGCCCCAAACCTCGCCCGGCTCGATACCCTCCACACGCCAGACTCGTCTACATCCATTCGCACGGAGCGCGACCCTGTTCATTCATGCAAGCTATCAGGCGGTCTTTGATACGGCGCTCGCCGCGAACGCCGCGCCACCGGTGCTCGCCGCCGGTCTATCCCCGGCCATGATCGCTCTGGCCTCGGTCATCATCCTGGGCATCGGGGCCCAATGGGTTGCCTGGCGACTCAAGCTCCCCTCGATCCTGCTGCTGCTGATGGCCGGGCTGCTCGCCGGGCCGGTGGCCCGCCACTTCTTCCCGGGCAGCCACTACCCGATCGACCCCGACACCATCCTGGGTTCGGATCTGCTGCTCGCGCTCGTCGGCATCGCGGTCTCTCTGATCCTCTACGAGGGCGGGCTCACGCTCAGCTTCAAGGAGATCGCCGGTGTCAAGAAAGTCGTCTTCATGCTCGTGACCGTGGCCGCCGCGGTGACCTGGGTGATCGCGGGCACCGCGGCCTGGTTCTTGTTCAAGGTCCCCGTCGAGATCGCCGCCCTGATCGGCGCGGTGCTCATCGTGACCGGGCCGACGGTGGTGGGCCCGCTGCTGGGGCACATCCGCCCGTCGGGCTCGTCGGGCCTCATCCTCAAGTGGGAGGGGATCGTCATCGACCCGATCGGCGTGCTCGTCGCGGTGCTCGTGTTCGAGGCGATCCTGATCACGCACAACGCGCCCGGGACCCAGCTCACCGGCGAGATCTCCGTCGCGCTGATCAAGACCATCGTCGGCGGCTCGCTGCTGGGTGTCTTGTCGGCGATGGTCCTGCTCACCTTCATGACCCGGTTCTGGATCCCCGATTCGCTGCAAAACCCGTTCAGCCTCATGCTCGTCGTCGCGACGTTTGTCGGGGCCAACGCGGTGCAGGAGGAGGCGGGGCTGCTCGCCACGACCGTGATGGGCATCACGCTGGCCAATCAGAAACGCGCCGACGTTCGGCACATCCTGGAGTTCAAAGAGAACCTGCGCGTCCTGTTCATCTCCGCACTGTTCATCGTCCTGGGCGCTCAGCTGCAGCTCGAAGACCTGCTCTCGCTCGACTGGGCTGTGGTCGCTGGGTTCCTCGTGGTGCTCGTCGTCGTGGCCCGGCCCATCGGCGTCTGGCTCGCCACCATCGGCAGCGGGCTTACGAATTCTGAGCGGCTGTTCATGTCGTGGATGGCCCCACGCGGCATCGTGGCCGCGGCGGGTGCCTCGATCTTCGCGCTCGGGCTCGAGAAGGCCGGCGTCCCCGGGACCGAGCAGATCGTCCCCATCGTCTTCGCCGTCATCATCGGCACCGTCGCGATCTACGGGCTCACCGCGACCCCGGTCGCTCGGGCGCTTGGGATCTCCGACCAGAACCCGCAGGGCATCGTCTTCATCGGCGCCCCGCGATGGGTCCGGGCGATCGCCAAGGCTCTCACGGACCGGGGCATCCGGGTGCTGCTCGTGGACACCAACCGGGGCAACATCCGGGCGGCCCTCATGGACGAGATCCCGGCCCGCCACGCCAATATCCTCGACGAGTGGGTGCTGGACGAGCTGGACCTGCGTGGCATCGGGCGGACCTTCGCCGTGACCCCCAACGACGAGGTCAACACGCTCGCGCTGCAGCAGTTCTCGCACGTCTTCGACACCGCGGGCCTGTTCCGCCTGCCGACCAAGGCCGCCGCGGCCCGGGGGCAGCCCAGCAAGAAGCCCGCCGAGAAGGGCAAGCACCGCATCACCGGCCGCCCCCTCTTCACCGGCAAGGTCGACTTCGCCAACCTCGAGTCTCGCATGGGGCAGGGCTGGGTCGTCAAGGCGACCACGCTTTCTGACGAATTCACGCTGGCCGACTACGACGGGCTCTACGGCCGAGCGGCGCTCAAAATGTTCGCCATCACGCCGTCCGGGCTGCTCCACGTCGCCACCGAGGGCCGCCCGTTCACACCGGGCCCGGGCGACACGATCATCGCGCTGGTCAACCCGGACGAGCTGTTCATGCCCTCGATGGCGGAGACCCCTGAGCCCGAGGCCTGACACCCGCACGGGATTGGGGGAGGGACCGGGTCTCAGCCCTCGCCGCGCCGGGCCGGCCGCTGCGCCCACCGCATCTTCTGACGCAGCGTGGTCCAGTAGTCCTGCCCGTCGAGCGATACGAACCGGGCCTCTCGACCCCGGGCGCTGATCACGATCCGGTCACCCACAGCGAGCGGCTCGTGCACCTGCCCGTCGGCCACCAGCGTCGTCCCCCCGTGCGCATCGGCGTTGACCTGGCTCAGCAGCAGCTGGGTCTCGGTGCCGCCGGGCACCACGATCGGGCGGAAGCTCAGCGAGTGCGCCGCGATCGGCGTGAGCGTGTACGCGTCAACGCCGGGCGCGACGATCGGCCCGCCCGCGGCCACGTTGTACGCCGTCGAGCCCGCCGGGGTCGAGACCACCAGCCCGTCGCCCGATACGCTGGGCCCCGCGATTCCGTCGATCCGCAGGTCGTAGCTGATCATTCGGAACGGCGGCCCCGCGGTCACCACCACGTCGTTGAGCGCCGAGATCGAGAACCGCGGCTCGGGCGAGTCGCCCGAGTGCACCCGCGCCGTCAGCCGCGGCATGGGCCGCGTCGGCAGCGCCGTGTCGCCGAACAGCTCGCCGGCCAAGGGGCCGACCGCCTCGAGCTCAAGGTGGGCCAGGAACCCCACCTTGCCGATGTTGATCCCGATCAACGGCGCGTCGCTGAGCTCGAATCGGCGGGCGGTCGCGAGCAGGGTGCCGTCGCCCCCGAGCACGACGACCAGGTCATACCCGCCCTGGGGGATCGGCTCGTCGGTCTCGGAGCCGAGCGTGGCGACGATCTCGCCGTGCCGCTCGATCATCGCCGAGACCTCGCGCTGCGCGCGGGCCGCGTCGGTCTTCCGCTGGTTCACCACAAGCACGACCCGTCGGCCCATCGATTCGCTCCCCGCTGGGTTTCAGACCCGCTCGGTCCGTTCCGGGTTCAGCGCCGCGGGCTCGGTCCCTTGGCCGGTGCCTGGGTCGGTCCCCTGGCCAATCCCTTGGTCGGTCACTCGCCGGTCCGCCGCGATGCGGATCTGCCGGGCGATGCCCGCCGCGTCGAGCCCGACCTCTTGCAGCTGCTTGGCTCTTGAGTCTTGCAGCACCCACCGGTCCGGGATGCCGTGCCTCGTGATCAGGCCCGCGTTGAGTCCCATCTCGCTGGCCTTCTCGACGACCGCCGACCCGAACCCGCCCACCACGCTGTGGTCCTCGACGGTCAGGACCGGGATGTTCCGTCCCAGCAGGTCACGGATCACAGCCGCGTCAACGGGCTTGGCGAACCGTGCGTCCCACACCGCGACCTTGTACTCGCCCTCGAGCAGGTCGGCCGCCTCCAGCGCCGTGATCCCCATCGTGCCGTACGCGAGCACCGCGATGTCCGGGCGGCTCGCGTCCAGGTCGGTGAAGCCCTCGGTCAGCAGCCGAGCCTTGCCCAGTTCGAAGGGCGGGCACTCGGTGCCCAGCAGTCGCTCGCTCACCGAGTCTCTCGGGTAGCGCACCGCGGTGAGCCCGTCGTCCCAGTCGGCCATGAACCGCATCGCCTCGATGAGGCTCGGCTCGTCGATCGCTGCGGTTAGTACCGCCCCGGGCAGCGCCCGCAGGATGCTCACGTCGCAGAACCCGTGGTGCACAGCCCCGTCGCCGCCGACCAGCCCGGCCCGGTCCAGACACAGCCGAACGCCCAACCCCTGCAGCGCGACCTCCTGGAAGGCCTGATCGAACGCCCGCTGCACGAACGTGGAGTAGACCGCGAAAAAGGGCCGCAGCCCGCTCTTGGCCATCCCCGCCATCATGTCCATCGCGTGGCTCTCGCAGATGCCCGTGTCGAAGCTCCGCTCGGGGATGCGGTTGATCGCCTCGGTGACGCCGGTTCCGTCAGCCATCGCCGCGGTGGCGCACACGACCTTCTCGTCTCGCTCCATCAGGTCGGCCAGGGCCTCGCCGAACGCCGCGGTGAAGCTCCGCCCGCCGCTCTGGATCTCGACCCGGCACCCCAGCGTCTCGTCCCGCTCCACGCTGAACGCCTTGGGCGAGTGGAACCGTGTCGCGTCGGCCTCAGCGACATCCAGCCCCTTGCCCTTCACCGTTTTGACGTGCAGCACCATCGGCCGGTCCACGTCCCGCGCCTCGTGCAAAAACTCGATCAGCGTCGGCAAATGGTGCCCGTCGATCGGCCCCACCGTCAGCAGCCCGAAGTGCTCGAACAGCGCGTCCTCCGCGATCGCGGCCTTGGTCATCTCCCCGGCCCGGTGATACGCACCCCGCAGCACCCGCCCGCCCGGGATGTGCCGCAGGACCTCTTTCGCGCCCCGCTTGAAGTCCGAGTAGGTGTGGCTCACCCGCACGCGGTCGAAGTACTGCGCCAGCGCGCCCTGCGGCTTGCTGATCGACATCCCGTTGTCGTTGAGCACCACGAGCATCTGCCGCTTGAGGGTGCCCGCGTTGTTGAGCCCCTCGAGCGAGACGCCGTTCACGATCGAGGCGTCGCCGACGAGGGTCACCACGCGTCGCCCGTCCGGGTTGGCCTTGGGGTGATAGCCCTGCCCGAGCAGCGTGTCGCCGCGGGCCATGCCGACCGCGGTCGAGATCCCGGTCCCGGCGTGCCCGACGCGGAACAGGTCGTACTCGCTCTCGGAGGGCTCGGGGAAGCCGGACATGCCCTCGCGGGTGCGCAGCTTGTCAAACTTGGCCAGCCGCCCGGTGATGAGCTTGTGCGGGTAACACTGGTGCCCGACATCGAACAGCAGCCGGTCGTGGGCGAAGTCGAAGACGTAGTGCATCGCCAGCGTGAGCTCGACCACGCCGAGGTTGGGGGCCAGGTGCCCGCCGGTCTTCTGGATCTGTCCGATAATCGTCGTCCGGATCTCGGCGGCCAGCTCCTCGAGCTGCTCCACCGACAGCCGCTTGATATCCGACGGCGATGAAATAGTTTGCAGGATGCTCATCAACCCCTCTTTCGGCCGATCCGCCGATCGCAGACCATCCTCGGATTGTACGGCCCCCGTCCGCCCGGCGCTACACACCCCCCAAAACGACCCCATCGACACGACAGTTCGGTTCGTGCCCGATTCACAGCGTTTTTCTTTGGTGCCGGGACCGGGTCAGCCGCACCGCGGGGGGGGGCCGCAAGGGGGAGCGGGGGTCTCAGGCGCTGCGACCAGCCAGATAGTCCGCGATCGACCGCAGCCCGTCCGCGGCTTGCCCCAGAGGCCCTAGCGCCGCAACCGCCCGGGCGTGCAGCTCGCCGGCGATCTGCTTGGTCCGGTCCGCGCCGAACACGCCGGGGTAGGTCAGCTTCCCGGCCTGGGCGTCCTTGCCGGTCTGCTTGCCCATCTCATCAACGCTCGCGGTCACATCGAGAAGGTCGTCGAGCACCTGGAACTGCAGCCCGACGATCTCCCCGAACCGTGTGATCGAGGCCAGAGCCTCCTCGCCCGAGTTCGGCCCGAGCCCGAGCATCGCGCCCATGCGGCAGCTCGCACGGATCAGCGCCCCGGTCTTGTTCTCGTGGATCAGCCGAAGCTTCTGCTCGTCGCTCGCCCCCCCGACACCAACCCCGCCTGTCCTCTCGCCGGCGCACTCGAAGCACCCCATGGTGTCGTACACCTGCCCGTTGATCATCCCCACGGTCCCCGCGACCAGCTCGCTGTGCAGCTGGCCCCGGAGGTTGGCCTCCCCGATCTCGCCGAGCACGCCGAACGCGAGGGCCAGCATCGCGTCGCCCGCGAGGATCGCCATCCCCTCGCCGACGTGCCTGTGCAGCGTGGGTCTTCCCCGCCGCAGGTCGTCGTCGTCCATCGCCGGCAGATCGTCGTGCACCAGGCTGAACGCGTGCACCAGCTCCACCGAGGCCCCGCCCGGCAGGCTCGCTTCGCCCGCACCACCCACAGCCAGCGCACTGAGCCACGCCAGCGTCGGCCGCATCCGCTTGCCACCGCCCAGCAGGCTGTACCGGATCGCCTCGTCGAGGTTGGCCGCGAGCGACAGGCCCGTCAGGTAGCGCCCCAAGTAGGAATCCACCGCCGCGACGATCGCGAGCCCCTCGGAGCCGGCGGTCGGGGGCTCAGGAGGCTGGGGAGAGGTGGGGTTGGTCGGTGCGGTGCTCAACTCGGTCTCCATCCCCGGCTCGTGTCGGCAGAGCGTGGGGGAGCGGTGGGGGAGACCGAGTATAGAGCCCGCCCCCGCGGCTTTGCGCAGCCCCGCTATCCTCTCGGCGTGATCGAACAACTCCTCAACGCGTTCCAGGCCGGTGGCTGGGTCATGTACCCGCTGCTCGTCATGAGCCTCGTCGCCGTCACGCTCATCGTCGAGCGGGCCGCGTTCTGGTCTCGCACCCACGCCCGCGGCACCCTCGCCTTCACCAACAAGGTCTCGGCGATGCTCCGCGGGGGGCGAAACGACGAGGCCCGGGCCTTGTCCGCCAAGAGCGGGAATATCTACGCCCGGTTCACCGCCGAGTTGCTCGCAGGCCGCGTCTCAGAGTCCAGGGCCTTCGAGCTCATCGAAGAGCTTCGCCCGAAGATCGAGCGGTATGGCACGGCCCTGGCGACGATCGTCGCCGCCGCGCCCCTGCTTGGCATCCTGGGCACCGTGACCGGAATCATTCAGAGCTTCAACCTCATCGGCTCCGACGACCCCGTCACCGATCCGACCGCGGTCGCCGCCGGCATCGCCCAGGCGCTCTACACCACGGCGTACGGCCTGGTCGTCGCGCTCGTCGCCCTCTTCCCGCACGCGATCTACAAGACGCACTCGGAGCGTTGCCTGGCCCGGCTTGAGGCGATGGCCGCCGCGGCGAACCACACCGAAAAGCCCGAGGCGTAGAGCCAGCACTCACCCTCGCGGGTTTTCGATTGACCCCGTGGGGTCTCGATCAATTCAGATTCTGATTGAGGCTCAGGCCGATCCGCCCGGATCAGCCGTGCGGCTTGAGTCGGATCAGTCGTGGGCCTTGAGCAGTTCCCAGATCTCTTCGCCGGTCGTGGCCTCGTAGACCTTCTCGCGGAAGTCCTCGACCGTCATCAGCCGGCTCACCCGGGCCAACGCCTGGATGTGGTCGCTGTTCTTGTCCGGCGGGCTCGCCAGCAGCACGATCAGCTGAACCGGCTGCCCGTCGATCGCTTCGAAGTCCATCGGCGCCGCGGGCTTGCCGATCGCCATGACGATCTCGCTGAGCCCCTCCGCCTTCCCGTGCGGGATCGCCAGCCCGTGCCCGATCCCCGTGGTCCGGGTCTGCTCGCGGGTCCACACCGCGCTCTTGAGCGCGTCGGGCTGCTTGATGCGGCCCTCGGCTGACAGCAGGTCCACGAGCTCGTCGATCGCGCCGCGCTTGTCGGTCGCGGTCAGTGGTGCTTTCACACATTCCGGCGTGATGATGTCAAGAAGATTCATCAAGGCTCCGTTCGGGTCAGCCCCTTGTCGATCCGGCTCTTACAGGGTCGGGAGTCTACGCCCCCGTCACCTCGCGCGTCAGCACCACCCCGTACGACCCGTCCCGATACTCGCCCGGCGGGTCTCCCGGCACCCCCATCGGCCACGTCCGGTGTTCGTTCACCACCCGCAGCCCGTGCTTGTTCCCCGCCCAGGACGCGACTTCTTCGTTCTCCTCACGCTCCAGGCTGCACGTCGCGTACAGAATCAGCCCCTCGGGCGTGAGCATTCCGACCGCGTCGTCCACAATCTGACGCTGAATCTCGGCCATCCGCTCGAGCTGGCTCTCGCCCGCCCGGTACCGCGCCTCCACCCGCCGCGGCAGCACCCCGGTATTCGAGCAGGGCACGTCGAGCAGCACCAGGTCCGCACGGCCTATGGCTTCGATCAGCATCTCCTCGTGCGGCAGCACCGTCACCCGCTCGTGCGTTCGAAAAGCCCGGCGCAGGGTCTTGAGGCGAGTCTCGTCCACGTCGGTCGCGAGGATCTGGGCCTCGGGGAACTCGGCTGCGAGCTGGCGCGTCTTGGTGCCCTGCCCGGCGCACAGATCGACGATCATCGTTGGCACATACCCGGGGGCCATCGCCGCGATCAGCCGGACCGGCTCGCTTGAGGCCTCGTCCTGGACCCAGAGGTCCGGCCGACGCTCGAACAGCTCGCCCAGCGTGCCGTCCTCACCCGAGAACAGCCGATGCCGCTCGGAGCGGTGGGGGGTCAGGCCGGGCTCGTCAATCAGGTCGCTCTGGGCGTAGGCCACGTGCACCACCGCGGGCGGCTGCGTCAGCGCGTGCAGCGCCAGGCCTGTGGCTCGCTCAACCCCGAACGCCCCGGCCCACCGGCGCATCGTCTCGATCGGCACGCTCGTCGCGGCGGACAGCCGAAGCACCTCGTCCTCGGGCAGGACCGGTTCTTTGAACCCGATCGCGGTGCCGTCTGGCATCGGGATCTCGTCTGGCGCCCCGGTCCAGGAGTCGCGGCGGTCACCGCGTGCGCGAATGAGTCCTCGCAGGATCGCGTTGACCATCCCCGCAGCCTTGGGCCGCCCCGCACGCTTGACCCACTCCACCGTCTCGTCGAGGGCGGCGTGGTCTGGGATGCGGTCGAGGAGCACGAGCTGGGCCGCTCCGCCGAGCAGCGCGGCCTGGACCACGTGCTCGAGCTTGGCCACGTTCTTCCCGCCGACCGCCTCGAGCACCGCGCTGAGCGTCAGCCATCGTCGCATGACCGCGTCATAAATCGCGTGGGCCAGGGCCCCGTCGCGCATGTCCAGCAGCGTGGTGTCAGGCCGCAGCGGGAGCAGATCGGGGAACCGCTCAGCCTGCTGCCAGATCGCCTCCATCGCTGCGGCCCGGGCATCGCCCGGCGACGCGGGCGGGGCCTGGCGTGCAGGCTGGGCCTGGCGTGGAGGCTGGCGACTGCCTGGCCCGCCGGGCCCGCGGGGGCCTGGGCCCCTGTTGGAGGGATGCTGGGGGCCGTTGGGGCCTCGGGATGGGCGTGGAGTATCGATCCGCTACGCTAGACACAACCCTGAGCCCAGACCAACACCGCCGACCCATGCCTAGCACTTCGAGCGACCAACCCGAGCCCAGGCCCCCGCGAACCCCCACGGGAGCCTCCCACCAGCCCCGCGGCCTGCTCGCGGGCATGCGCATCCGCAAGAAGCTGATGTTTCTGCACACGCTCTTTTCGATCGTGCTCGCGGTGGTGCTGGTGCTGGCGTTGCATCCAGCGATCACCAACATCGTGCTGCAGGCCCAGACTCAGCGTCTGACCGACGTGCTCAAGATCGCCGACGCCCAGGGGCGATTGCCCGACGCCTCGGCGCTGGAGAGTCTGGGGATCACCCTGTTCGTGCTCGTCGAGGAGATCCGGTGGCCCGAATCGTCGGGAATCGTCATCCCTCCCTCGCAGGCGGTTGTTGTGGAACGCTCACTGGACTCGATCGAGGTTCGTTATGTGCTCGCTGCTTCGGGGGAGGAGGTGCTCGCGGTGCTCCGGTCCGGCGATGCCCGCCGAGCCCTCCGCGACATCACGTTGCTCATCATCCTCGCGGTGCTGGGCGTCTACGCCATCGTCGCGGCCTCGCTCGAGCTCTTCGTCCTCCCACGCCACGTGTACGGCCCGCTCCGCGCCGCCCTCCGCGCCGACGAGGCGGTCCGCACCGGCAACCGCTCGGGCGAGCTGATCCCCGCGGAGATGATGCCCGCCGATGAACTGGGCGCGATCATGCGGTCTCGCAACCAATCGGTCTCGGCTCTGCGGGCCGGCGAGGCCCAGCTGGCCGACACGCTCGACCGCCTCGAATCGGTCGCGACCGATCTCAAACGCAAGAACCACCTGCTCGAAAACGCCCGCAAGAACCTCGAGGGGGCCGACCGCCTCCGCTCTCTGGGCATGATGTCCGCCGGCATCGCGCATGAGATCAATACCCCGCTCGCGGTCGCCAAGGGGCTCGTCGAGAAGCTGGAGTCTCAGCGGTCGCTCTCCGAGTCCGAGTCCGCGCTGCTCGGGCGTGTGATCACTCGGCTCGAGTCGCTCTCAGACAGCCTGCTCGATTTCGCCCGGGCCCGGTCGCTCGAGCCCAAGGCCTGCCGCCTGGCGACGCTCGCCGAGGAGGCCGCCTCGCTCGTCCGCCTCGACCGCAACACCATGCCCCCGTCCCCCAGCGGCGGCATCCGCCTGGTGAACGCCGTGCCCGACACGCTCACCCTGGAGTGCGAGCCCGACCGGATCATCCAGGTGCTTGTCAACCTCACCCGAAACGGGGTCAACGCCATCCGCGGGGCCACGAGCGACTCTGGCGCCGTGACCCTCGACGCCCAGACCACCGACCGAGACGGGCAGCGGTGGGTCCAGATCACCGTCACCGACACCGGGCCGGGCATCGACCCCGAGATCCTGCCCAGCCTGTTTGAGCCCTTCGTTTCCACCCGCCTCGACGCCCGCGGCACTGGGCTGGGCCTCGCGGTCGCCGAGGGCATCGTCCGCGAGCACGGCGGCACCGTCATCGCCCGCAACCGCCCGGACCGGGCCGGCGCGATCTTTGAGGTGATGCTGCCCCAAGAAGCCGCTACGCTGGGTGACCAGCGAGAGGCAACCTGAGCCCCGCCGCCTCGTAGAGACCCCGGCCCCGAACCACGACTATGGCTGAACCCGACCACGACACCTCGCCGCCACCCCCGGCCCCGCCCCCGCTCGATATCGTCGCGCTCGACGACGACGCCGACTTCCGCGAGTTCCTGTTCACGCTGCTCGAGTCGGGCGGGCACGAGCTGCGCACCGCCTCCACGCCCTCTGAGTTCTACGCCGCGTGCGAGGACCGCCTGCCCGATATCGCCCTGCTCGACATGAACATGGGCGAGGACGACGGCACCACCGTGCTCGAGCAGATCCGCCAGCGGTGGCCCCGCCTGTGTGTCATCGTCATCACCGGCTACCCCTCGCTGGACACCATGCGTCAGACCTTCAAGCAGCAGGTCTTCGACTACCTCGCCAAGCCCTTCGGCGCCGGCGAGCTCGACCGCGCCCTCGCCCAGGCCGCCCGCGAGTTCGGGCTCGGCCAGCGCCCGCAGGACCGCCTCCGTGCCGCCCTGGGTCGCCAGATCCGCCTGGCCCGCACCGAGCGAGGCTGGACCCTCAAGGAGCTTTCCGAGGTCGCCAGCGTCTCAGTCTCCCAGCTCTCCTCGATCGAGCGCGGCGCCCACCTGCCCAGCATGGAGAGCCTGCTCGCGATCGCCCAGGCCCTGGGCAAGACCCCGAGCCACTGGCTCGACGCGGCCGGCTTCTGACCGGGACCAGCTTCTGACCGGTCTGGGACCACTCGGGCCAGCGGTTCTAGACTCGTGCCCCAGTGCCCGAGCAACCCCATGCCATCCTGTTCACCGGCTTCGAGCCCTCGGGCGACGACCACGCGGCGGCGGTCATCGCCGAGCTCAAGGCCCGCCAGCCCGATCTGCCGATCTATGCCTGGGGCGGGCCCAAGATGCAGGCTGCGGGCGCGACCATCGTCGAACGCACCGGCGACTCGGCGGTCATGGGTTTGCCGGGGCTGGCCAAGATCCAGGAGCACCGCGAGATCAACGCCCGCATCAAGGCGTGGCTCGTCGAACACCCCGTCGCGGTGCATGTGCCGGTGGATTCGCCGGCTGCGAACTTCCCGATCTGCAACATTGCTCGGGCCTCGGGGGCTCGGGTCGTGCATCTCGTCGCCCCGCAGGTCTGGGCGTGGGGCAAGTGGCGGGTCAAGAAGCTCCGCCGGCTCACCGATCACGTCTGCTGCCTGCTCCCCTTTGAGGAGCCCTGGTTCCGGCAACGCCACGTCCCGGCCACCTTCGTCGGCCACCCGCTCTTCGACCACCCGCTCGACACGAACCGGCTCGACGAGATCATCGCCGACTGGCCCAGGGCCCAGACGCCCGGGCTCAACATCGCCCTGATGCCCGGCTCGCGCCCCGCCGAGATCACCAAAAACTTCGGCCTGCTCATCGGCGTCTTCAACCGGCTGCTGCGGACCCACCCCGACGCGCTCGGCGTCGTCGCGGCGACCAAGGCCGAGCTCGAGCCCCAGCTGCGAGCCTTGGCCGAGGAGGCCGGCGAGCCCTGGCCCGAGCAGCTCCGCATCGAGCCCTCCAACACCGACGCGACCATCCGCTGGTCCGATTTCTGTCTCGTCGTCTCGGGCACCGTCACCCTCCAGATCGCCCGACAGGCCAAGCCCATGGTCGCCGTCTACGTCTGGTCGAAGCTCATGTACCGCCTGGTGGGGCGGTGGCTCGTCACCACGCCCAACTTCACGCTTCCCAATCTCATCGCGGGTCTGCGGATCGTCCCCGAGCTCGTGCCCCACTTCGGCGGCCCCGAGCCCATGGCCACCCTCGCCACCGAACTGCTCGACAGCCCCGAGCTCGCCGAGAAGCAGCGGGAGAACCTCCGCGGCATCGTCGCCCGCTTCAGCGGCTTCAGCGCCTCGGCCGGGTGCGCCGACATCATCGAGCGAGCCCTGCTCGGCGAGCCGCTCGACACCCTGAGCACCGCCGGCACAGGCGCCACCGCCCCGGCGGCTCAGAGACGGACCGGCACAAGCCCCGCAGCGACCACCGAGTGACCCACCCGTTCCGAGATCGGCGCCACGCCGATTCTCGGGTCCCCGATTGGCAGGTCGTGGTCGATCAGCGTGTGGCACATCCGCGTCAGGTCGTGCCTCGCGGTTCGCTCGTCCTGGGCGAACAGGATCACCAGCGCCGCCCCCGCGTTGATCATCGGCTCGCTCGCGATCTTCAGCACGTCGCCCGCCGGCCCCGTGACCAGCAGGCTCGCGTACGACCCGTTAGGGCCCGGCACGCCCATGCCGATCCCGAATTGCCCAACCGCTTTGATCTCGAGCCAGAACGCGTCACCCACCTCGGTCACGTGCTCCCCAGCCCCCATGGATTCAGCGATCGGCTCGAACAGCGTGCCCGAGGCCGCGTCGAGCGTCAGGAGCTCTTGCACCGGGTCGAGCAGCGGGGCTGAGGGGTCTCGCGTCAGCACGATGTCGCACCGGGCCCGGGCGTTGCCCTTGTGGCGTCGTTCGACCTCGCCCGGATAGACCCGCTCACGGTACACGCCGTAGCCCGCGGCCTCAAACCCTTGCGCCAGCACGGGATGCAGCCCCAGTTCGTCGAGCGAATCGAGCCCGTAAACAGCCTGTTCGTCGCTCGCGCACCGGTCCCACGCGGCGAGTGATTCGATCGTGATTTCGAGCAATCGCTCTGGGTCCCACACGCCCAGAGAATAGCGGGGGATGCCCACAATGGCCCGCACGTTGCAATTCGGGGCTCCAGAGGCGATAGTGTGGACCAACTTCCGGTCTTGATTCTAATCCTCAGGGAGTGCTCACACCACTCGCTCGGAGCCATTGCACATGGAACAGCTCAACCATTACATCGAAACCCTGAACGGGATTCTCTTCTCGCCATACACCGTGTACGCCCTGTTGTTCACCGGCGTGCTCTTCACCGTCTGGTCTGGCTTCGGGCAGTTCCGGGCCCTCACCCACGGCATCTCGGTCGTCCGTGGTAAGTACGACGACAAGAACGACCCGGGGGCGATCAACCACTTCCAGGCGCTCTCCGCGGCTCTCTCCGCGACCGTCGGGCTCGGCAACATCGCGGGCGTCGCGCTGGCGGTCGCCCTCGGCGGGCCGGGTGCCATCTTCTGGATGTGGGTCATCGGCATCCTGGGCATGTCGCTCAAGCTGACAGAAGTCACCCAGTCCATGCTCTACCGCAACACCGACGACCCCAACAACCCGCACGGCGGGCCCATGTTCGTGGTCAAAAAGGGATTCGCCAAGTGGGGCATGGCTCCCATCGGGTCGGCTATTGGTGGCATCTTCGTCATCACCCTGCTCATCTCCGCGCTCACCGGCGGCAACATGTTCCAGGCCTGGAACGTCGCCGACATCACCAACACCTACTTCGAGGTCCCGCATGTCGCGACCGGCGTCATCCTCTCCATCGTGGTGGGGCTGGTCATCATCGGCGGGATCAAACGCATCGGCTCGGTCGCGGGCAAGATCGTCCCGATCATGTGCACGCTGTACCTGCTCGCGGCGGGATATGTCTTGGTGCAGAACTTCGGCGAGATCCCCGCGATGATCACCCTGATCGTCAAGAGCGGGCTCGGCATCGAGTCACCCAGCCCCGTTGGCGCGTTCATGGGCGGCACCTTCGGGTACGCCGCGATGTGGGGTGTCAAGCGGGCGCTGTTCTCGTCTGAGGCCGGCCAGGGCTCTTCCCCGATCGCTCACTCGGCGGCCAAGACCGACGAGCCCGTGCGTGAGGGCGTGGTCGCCGGACTCGAGCCCTTCATCGATACGATCGTGGTCTGCACCATCACCTCGCTGGTGATCTTGTCGAGCGGGATCTGGAACCGTGGGCCGGACGTCCCGGCGGATCTCACCGCCATGGCGTTTGTCGCTGCGGTCGATGATGAAGGGGCTCAGCAGACCGATGCTGGCGATCCCTCGCTGCTGGGTTGGACCATCGCCCAGACCCCGCTGAGCAATACCGAGGGCGGGATCAACGGCGTCTTTACGATCTACAACGGATCGGAAAACGAGCAGACCGCCAACAACCTCAACAAGCTCCACGGCTCGATCTCCAAGGTTGAAGCCTCCGACGGGAGTGATGCGGCTACGAGCTACTTGGTGGACTGGGACACGGTGTATACCGCCGAGGCACCCACGCCGAGCTCCGAAGGGTACTTCTTTGATTACAAGGGCGCGAGCCTGACGGGCAAGGCGTTCGATATGACCACGCCGGGGCTGGGCAAGTGGCTCATCACGCTGGCGGTTTGGCTCTTTGCGATCTCGACCATGATCTCGTGGAGCTACTACGGCGAGCAGGGGATCTACTACCTCTTTGGCTGGCTTGGAGACAAGAAGGCCGGCTCGGTCGTCCTGTTCTACAAGTTCTTGTACTGTGCCCTGATTCTGATGACGTGTATCGCTGCGGCCCCGCTGCTCACCGATGCCTCGGGCCGCAAAGTGGCGCTCATCGGGACCGATACCGAGCTGGACATGTGGACCACCCTGGGCCTGGGTGTCATGCTCGTGGCCAACATCCCCATCATGCTCATCTTCGGCGCTCAGGCGATGAAGGCCTATCACGCCTACTTCAAGAAGATGAAGGCCGGCGGCGACCCGCCGCACGACGCACCGCCCTTCAGCGAGGTTGTTGAAGGCAAGGACGTCGAATAATCGACGAGCCTGAATCCTGATCTCACCCAAGCCCTCGGCATCCGCCGGGGGCTTTTTTTATGGGTGTCAGATGTCAGGCATCAGGCATCCGGCAACAGATGCAACACCCGAGCGAGATCGGTTTCAATGGAGGCAAGGTGCTCGCGCCGCCAGCGTCCGGGGACGCCGAACCTGAGTCCGCGAAGGTTCGGATTGTCCTCTCAAAGAATTGTGAGGGCCGCGGGCCGCGCGGGCCGCGGGGGCCGTGGGGGGCGCGGGGGGCAATTGCCCCTGGGGGTCAATCGCCCCGTTGAACCGTGCCATCAACCGCCTTGGCGATTTTTCCCACTTGCTCCGCGGCGTGCTGGGCCCCGCTCGCCCGCGATTGCCGCATCACCTTGCGCACCATCCAGGGCAGCGGGATCACCGTCAGCGGCAGGTACCACGCGTACGTCTTCCACGTCTCGTTCGGGTACCACGAGAACCACGTGTTCATCAGCGAGTCCGTCAGCAGAACGCCCGGCCAGATGCTCAGCACCACCACCACGCCGAACACCGCGGGCAGCCCACGCTTGAGCCGAACCCCTGTGTCGATCTCCGACCCGTCCCCGCACTCATCCCCGCCCTCATCCCCGACCTCTCGGACCTGGCACACCAGCTCGGAGTCGAACGGCTTGCCGTGCACCGCCGCGACGAACCCACGCTCGCCTCCCCCCTCGCCTCCCCCATCACCCCGCGGCGCAAACCCGGGCAGCTTCCCCCGCTTAGACAACGCCGTCACCCGCTCGAGCACCTCGCCCACGGCGAGCGGGGTCCGAACACGCACCGGCTCGAATCGCTCGCCGGGCCCGGAGTTTTCGGTCACGCTCATCGCGCCTTTATCGGCGGTCTCGGGCGCGGTCTTGTCGTCAATCTGGGCCATCTGTCCGTCCTGTGCGGGGGGTGCGGGTGCGGATCCTACCCGCAATGCGGGTTCCACCGCGCGGCACTCAAGATCCGTGGCACAATTCACTTGACCATGAAGAACGCATCCGCCATCCAGACCCCGTTCCGACTCGTCGGAAGAGCACACCAGCCCTGGGATGACGCCGCGGACCACGCCAAGCGTTGCCCGCAGCTGCTTCAGCCCTACGACCCCCGCTGGGTCTTCGCGGTTCGCGCCGCCGAGGCCGTCACGCGAGCCGACAACGCGATGCTCGGCGAGGATTCCCGCGAGCGGCTGATCCGCCAGGCCTCGGGCATGGGCCTCTCACGCTTCGACGCCCTGGGCGTCATCGCGATCGTGGCCGGCGAGGCCGCGGCCGGCCGCCACCCCCTCGGCTCCGAGACCGAGTACCGCCTCACGCACGTTCCCACCCCGGCTCAGGCTTGCAACGAGCGAACCTGCGGCGTCCCCATCGCGCTCGCCATTGCCCTCACCGCCGCGGTCATGGCCCTGTTCACCTACGGCGTTCTGACGCTCTGAACGCCCGCTGCAATGCGGCGATCCAGATTCTGTGTGTCTCCTCCCGTCTCCCTCTGTCTCGGTGTGCGGGTGAGGCTAGCCTCCTTCGGCCGCGGTTCACTCCGCGTGGCCGGAGGAGGTTTTTCATATGGCCGAGACAGCCAAGCCCCGATCGCTCAAGCCCCAATCGCCCAAGCACAGGTCACCGATCGCCCCCGGCAAGCCCGCCCCCGCCTTCACCCTCGTCGACCAGCACGGCAAGCCGCACACGCTCGCCGACTACCAGAGCCGGCCCGTGGTTCTGTTCTTTTATCCCAAGGACCTGACCAGCGGCTGCACCGACGAGGCCTGCCAGTTCCGCGACCTGTTGCCCAGGTTCAAGCGGTCCAAGGCCGCCGTCTTCGGCGTCAGCATCCTGGGCCCCAAGTCCAAGGCCAAGTTCGCCGAGAAGGAGGGGCTGACCTATCCCCTCCTCGCCGACGACCGAGTGAACGAGAACAAGAAGCCCGACCCCGCGATCTGCCAGAAGTACGGCGTCTGGGTCGAGAAATCTATGTACGGCAAAAAGTACATGGGCATCGCCCGCACCACCTACCTCATCGACGCCAACGGCAAGGTCGCCAAACGCTGGGACAAGGTCAAGGTGCCGGGGCATGCGGAAGAAGTGCTGGAAGCGGTCAAGGCGTTTTGATATCTTAAAAATCCTCCCCCGTCCCCGACGGAAGATTATGCACGCTATCTGAGCGGGATGATTCGATGTCTTTGTGTGGCATGGTTTTGCGAAGCATAACCATGTGGATTTCATCCCACCATGCTCGCGCTTCGCGTGAGCATGCCACACAGACGAAAGCCGGGTGCCGTGGAGATGGCGAGGCTTTGCGAGTCTTCTCCACGCCTCACGCTCATTACGACGCAAAGATCGTGGAGAAGACGAAGCGTCATCTCCACGGCACCCGACTCAACTACGGAATCGGTTCTCCGTTGATGCAGGACTGCAAGCGTTTCTCGACATGCCGCTTTGTTCGCTGAGCGGGGATGCCGGCCTGTCTGTTCTTGAGGTGCTTGCGGTACCAGCGCACCGCGGTGTCTCGCTCTCCAATCTCCTCGTAGCACAAGGCCATAAAGTAACGCGAATCATTGAGTAGAGACTTGCCCCATCGGAGACCTTCAGGGCAGGATCCGAAGGCCACCTTCTTGATCCCCATACCCAGCAGTTCGTGGTACACCTCGATAGCCTTGCGATACTTGCCGCCTCCTTCGAGACTTGATGCGAGTTCCCAAAGCAATAGGGGGCAGGTGTCACACAGTTTTAGCCCGCGCCGCGCAGCCCTCGCTGCTCCGGTGTAATCGTCTGCCAGCTTCATTGCACAGGCGAGCTTGGCCAACATCCAGTGTGATCCGGGTTCATCCTGACAGAGCCGCTCGAACATTTTTACCGCTCGACGTGCTTTGCCTTGATCCAGAAGTCGATCAGCTTTTTCAAATGTAATCGTCGGCTTTGTCATCAGAGGCCTAGCTTAACGGAATTTGTAATGCAGCGCCACACTCGGGACATAGTTCGCCGGCGATTCCACTCGTTGAGTACCCGCAGGCACGGCACGTCTCGGGCTTGAACAACTCCCGCCGCAGCATTCGTGCCCACCACAACGACGCCACCCCCGGGATCATGAACGAGACAACCCAGACCGGGGTGAGCTCGAAGCTGGTGTTCATCAGTTGCGGGAACGTGATCACGAACCCGCTCATCGACGAGGAGTAATACAGGTGCTCGGTCAGTGTGAGCGGCACCACCGCGAGCCAGCTCAGCGAAACAACCCACGACCTCGTGCAGACATACGTCGCCACGACCGCGATCGCCGCGGGCACGATCGAGAGCAGCCACTCGGGTCCGCCGTAGAGCATCGAGCTCATGGGCTTGTAGAGGTGGTACGCGATCAACGGGGCGACCGTCCCGGCTGCGAAGAGCAGGGCGTATCGCCACAACCCCAGCCGCACCGGGGCGAGCTTCATCCCGATCATGACCGGCAGAACGCTCAATACGGTGATCCCCGGGTAGGGAACCGAAATTGACAGTGGGAACATCACCTTCAGGATGTACCAGTAGACGCCCGGGTAGTCCCACACCCGCCAGATGGATTCGAGCAGGAGGAACTGCCAGCTGAAGCCGCTGACAGACGGGATCAGGATCGCGAGAAACACCGCAGCCGCCACCCACCCGACCGGGCCAAACCCGCCGATCCGCTTTTCTGTCCGCCGTGCTCGGAACCAGTCCAGACCCATGCCCTGAATCTACCCGCTTTGGGCTCGGACGGTGCAGCCCGAGCCCGATACGCTATGGACTATGGACACGCTCCCCATCCCCGATCTCCGTGACGAGAACATCCTCCGGGCCGTGTGCGACGTGCGGCCCTGCCGCACCGGCGGGTTCCGCCTCGAGGCCGACACGCTGAAGACCAGCGACGGCGGAGTGGGGGGGATCCCCCTCGTCCACAACTACGGCCACGGCGGGTGCGGCGTCACCCTCGGCTGGGGCACCGCCGAACGAGCCGCCGACCTCACCGAACAAGCCCTCGGCGTCCCCGGCTCGGCGCACCCCTCGCACGTCCTCGTCCTGGGCGGAGGCGTCGTCGGCCTCACCACCGCCCACGAACTCCTCACCCGGGGTCACCGCGTCACCGTCCTGGCCAAGCAGTTCGCGACCGACACGACCTCCAACGTCGCCGGCGCGCTCTGGCTCCCGACCGGCATCGACTTCCCCGAGCCGGGCCCCAAGCGTGACGACTTCAACCAGATCCTCCGCAACGCCCACGCCCGGTTCACTACGCTCGACCCGGAGCGGTGGGGGGTCGAGACCCTCCCGGTCTACGAGCCCGAGTCCACGCCGTACTTCCCGGAGTTCTTCGAGTCGGGCGCGATCGCCAGGCCCGAGCCGCTCGACCGCCTGCCCTTCCCGGGCGAGCCGATCGCGGGCCGCGTCTTCCGTACGCTCTTCATCCACACGCCGCGATTCCTCAACGTCCTGCGCGGCGAGGTCGAGTCACACGGCGGACGCCTCGAAACCCGCGAGTTCACCTCGCTGGGCGACATCGCCGACGAGGCCGACGCCCGCGGCGCGCACGCCGTGGTCAACTGCCTGGGCCTGGGCTCGGGCGAGCTGATTCAAGACGCGGCGCTCTACCCCGCACGCGGCGTGCTGGTGCACGCCAAGCCCATCGCCCTCGGCTACGTCTTCCACAACGGGTACAACTACGTCTTCCCCCGCTCCGACGTGCTCGTGCTCGGCGGCTGCTTCCAGCCCGGCCGCACCGACACCGAGCCGGACCAACCGATGATCGACGAGATCCTCACCAAGCAACGCGCGATCTTCGAGCCGCGAAGGCTCGCGGCCGAGGGTGCCAAGGCGAACTGATCCCTGATCCCGTGCACCAACACTTGAATCGGGTGCCACGGGTTGACCCGAAGGGCAACCCGTGCAGCGGGCACCGTGCCGTGGCAATCTCGCAAGGCCGCCGTCTGACGCCTACTCCGCCTTGCGCAGCCACTCCGCCTCAAGCTCGGCAAGCTCCGACTTGATCGCGTCGCGCTTGTCCGTGAGCCCGTTCGCCTTCTCGTGGTCCACCCACACCTGCGGATCAGCCAACTCCTTGTCGATCTCCGCGACCCGCTCGGCGAAGACCTTCATCTTCTCCTCGATCTGCTCGATCCGCATCCAGCTGAACGCGGTCTTCTTCCGTTTCTCGGTCGTGGCTTTACCGCTCTGGTTCTTCGGGGCCTTCTTCTCGCCGCCCTTCTTGCCGTGCGTGTGGTTCTTGTGGTCGGCGGCCCGAGCTGTCGCCGCGGTCGCGAACCCGATCGGCGGCTCCGCGGGTGGCGCCGCGGCTCCCTTTTTCGGCTTCTTCTCGACGCCGATCCGGACCGCGTTGCCCCCGCCCTTCTTCGCCGCCCACTCGCTCCAGGTGCCCAGGAACGTGATCGCCCCGCCCTTGCCATCGAGAATAAGGAGGTGGTCGCAGGTCGCGTCGATCAGGGCGCGGTCGTGGCTGATGAGGATGACGGTGCCGTCGAAGGTGCCGCCGGTCTTCTCGCCCGTTTTGGCGTCCTCGCGCGGGGCGGCGAGTGCTTCTTCGAGCCGCTCGGCCGCCGAGATATCCAGGTGGTTCGTCGGCTCGTCGAGCACCAGCACGTTCTTCGCGCTCGCCAGCAGCCCCGCCATCACCGCGCGTGACCGCTCCCCGCCGCTGAGCAGTTCGATCTCCTTGTCCTGCTCGTCGCCGCTGAACAAGAACGCGCCAGCCAGGTTCCGGGCCTCCTGCTCCGAGATCGAAACCCGGTCGTCCGTCTCCTTTTTCACCCGGTCCTGGATGAATTTGTAGACCTGCAGGTCCATCCGCAGCCCCTCGTGGATCTGCCGGAAGTACCCGATGTCCACCTTCGCCCCCAGCGACACGGTCCCCGCGTCCGCGTCCTGCTCGCTGAGCAGGCACCGGACGAGCGTGGTCTTGCCCGCCCCGTTGGGCCCGACGATCCCCCAGCGTTCACCCCGGCTGATCGTCAGGTCCAGGTCCTCGAACAGCACCTTGATCCCGCCTTCATCATCCGGGTAGCTCTTGCTCATGCCGCGTGCAACGACGACGAGGTCCCCGGTCCGCTCGGCCTTGGGCAGGCTCAGCCGCAGCTCAGCGAGCTCGACGGGCCGCTCGAGCGCCCCGGTCTTGGCCCGGTCGAGTCGGCTCTCGCGCCCCTTGGCCTGCTTGGCCCGCTGCCCCGCCTTGTACTGCCGGATGTACGCCTCTTCCTTCTTGAACTGCGCCTGCTGGGCCTCCCACGCCTTGTTCATCACCAGCCGCCGCTCGGCCCGGAGGTTGCGGAACGCCCTGTAGTTCCCCGGGTAGTCGATCAGCCGCCCCTGCTCGACCTCGATGATCCGCTTGACCACGCCGTCGAGCATCGCCCGGTCGTGGCTGATCATCACCACCGCGCCGCGGTAGTCGTCACGCAAGAAGGCCTCGAGCCACAGGCACCCGTCCAGGTCGAGGTGGTTGGTCGGCTCGTCGAGCAGCAGCACGCCCGGCTCCTCGAGCAGCAGCTGCGCCAGGGCCAGCCGGGCTTTCTGCCCGCCGCTGAGCCCGCTCACCGGGATCGTGAAGTCCGCGTCGGTGAACCCCAGCCCGTGCAGCACGCTGTCGATCTTGTGGTCGATCGCGTACCCGCCGGCAGACTCGATCGCCTCGTCGAGCCGCTCCTGCTCCTTGAGCAGCTTCTCAAGCACAGCCCCCTCCGCCGAGCCCATCTTCTCGTAGACCTCGTGCAGCTCGTGGTGCAGCCGATGCAGCTCGGCGAACCCGTGTTCCGCCGCCTCACGCAGCGTCTCGTTCTCGTCAAACTCCGGGTCCTGCTTCAGATACCCCACCCGCTCGCCCCTCAGCAGGACCACAGTGCCCAAGTCCTGCCTGAGCAGCCCGGCGAGGATTTTGATCATCGTGCTCTTGCCGCACCCGTTGCGACCGACCACCCCGATCCGCTCGCCCGGTTCAACCGTCAGCGAGAGCCCGTCGAGGATGATGTCGTCGCCGTAGGAATGGCGGATGTTGGTCGCGGTCAGGATCGGCATGGGTCGAGTTTAGCGCCCCGAACCGCACAGCCTTCCGACGCTTCTCACCCGGGTTTGCCGGTCATCCGATACCAGGGCCGAATCGTCAGCCCCGGCGCGACCCCGAGCATCGGCCAGAGCGCCCGGACCAGGCTCGGCCGCATCAGCACCCCCGCCCCAAACCCGCACGACACCCGCCGCCACCGAAGCCGCTCGCGGTACGCCCGCGCCAGCTCCTGCTTCGCCCGGGCCAAGCCCGCCTCTTCCGCCCGCTCGCCGAGCAGCTCGGCGAAGCTTGCCCCGGCCCACAGGCCCAGCCCGATCCCCTCGCCGCCCACCGGGTCCACCGCGCCCGCCGCGTTGCCGAGCCGAACCGAATGCGGGTGCCCGGGTTCGATGTACTTGCTGCGTGCCACGCCGCACGAGAGCCAGTTTCCCTCTCGCCAAGCCGGGTCAAACCCGGGCCACAGCGCCGCGAGCATCGCGTCCGCGTCGCCGCGGTGCCGCGCGATGTGCCGCCGCCCCGCGACCAGCGCCACCGTGCTCAGCCCCCCCTCAACCCGGATCGTCCCGACGTAGGCCCCGGGCCCGGCCCGCATCCCCACCGCCCCGGCACCCACAAACCCGGAACCAGAACCGGACTCGGGCCCGCTCTCGGGCAGCCGCAGGTGGCACTTGTGCCCGACCACGCCCTCGATCATCGGCGTCGGGCCCGCCGGGTCGTGCCGCCCCGAGCCGTCCGCGTGAACCACCGCGTCGGCAACCTCCACCCCCCCGTCCGCGAGCGTCAGCTCGACCCGCTCGTCGCCATACCTCACCGCGTGAACCTTGGTCGGCTGGCGAACCTCGACGCCCGCCTGGGCCGCCCTCTCCACGAGCAGCGTGTCCAACGATCGGCGGCTCAACGCCCACGCCGCGCTCGGCGTACGCCACTCCCGCGTCCGATCACCCCATTGCAGCACGTACCGGTCCGTGCGGACCGCGCCGGCCCGCTCCAACGCCTCAGCCCCGATCAGCGACTCGAGCACGCCCGTCGCCGCGGGGCTGATGTACTCGCCGCACACCTTGGTCCGCGGGAACGGCCTGCTCTCATACACCGTGACGCGGTACCCGCGATCGGCCAGCCCGATCGCCGCGGCGCACCCCGCCGGGCCCGCGCCGATGACCGCGAACGTGCGCAGCCGATGACTGTCGCTCACGCCCAGGCCCCGGGGTGCTCACCCGCCGCGGTGAACCGCTGCTGCCAGAAGCTCCACCGCACGTCGGCGTAGCCCACTCCCGCGCGCGCACACAAGTCTCTCGCCTCGCGTGGCGTGAACCCCGCCTCCACGCTCACCCGCGCGTCGTGCTTCACCATCGGGGCCGCGCGCATCGTCAGCGCGTGGATCGCGACGCGCGCGACTCTCGATCGGACCAGGTCGTTCCAGACCACGCCGCGTCGCGCAAGCCGGTCCATGATCGCCAGCAGCGTCAGCACGCGGATCTCGGGCAGGTGGTGCAAGAACATCCCCGCGTGGACGTAGTCGAAGCTGCCGACCCCGAACCGGTCTACGAGCCCGAACGCGTCAGCCTCGACCAGCTCGATCGGCCCGCCTTTCGTCAGCGTCTGCTCGCCGAGTTCTTGGATCACGTGCCGCCGCCCCAGCCCGAGCGTCACCGGGTGCAGGTCCACGCCGGTCACGCGGACATCGAGCCCTCGCCGGCGGGCCCACCGCACGATCGCGACGGGGATGTCCGCCGACCCGGTGCCCAGGTCGAGGACCTCGATCCGCTCGCCCTTGGGCCAGCGCACCGACCACGCCTCAAGACACCGCACGAGGGTCGCGCTGCCGCCGAGCCGCCGGTTGACCCCGCGGATAAACCGGAGCGACGCGTCCAGATCCGCCTCGCTCGCGTTCGGCTCGTCCATCCATTCGGGTGTGAGTTTTCGCTGCACGCCCACATCGTAATGCGTCCGGCGTTCCCGGGCCGCCCCCCGTCATAACCCGTCGCACGCCCAGCCCCGCTACCATAACTCCTGTGAGCGTCTCACCCTCCGACACCTCTGGCCTGCCCGCGGAAGATCGACCCCAGATCACGCTGCGCACCCTCACCACCATGGCCAAACGAGGCGAGCCCTTCGCCTGCCTCGCCTGCTACGACGCCACCACCGCCCGGTGGCTCGAGCGATCCGGTGTGCACCTCCTCCTCGCCGGCGATTCGGCGGCCCAGGTCGTGCTCGGGCTGCCCCGCACGATCGATGCCCCGCTCGAGTTCCTCATCACGATCACCGCTGCGATCCGTCGCGGATCCCCGCGGACGGTCGTCATGGCCGACATGCCCTTCCTGTCCTACCACGCCTCGACCGAGCAGGCCCTGACCAACGCGGGCCGCTTCATGACCGAGGGGCAGGCCGACATCGTCAAGCTCGAGGCCGACGAGACCTTCGCCGCCCGCATCGACGCCATGACCCGCGCCGGCATCCCCGTGTGCGCCCACGTCGGGTTCCGCCCGCAGACCACCGCGATCAAGGGCGTGCCCACGGCCGAGGGACGCACCAGCCCGGACCTGCAACGCATCGTCAACGACGCGATCGCCCTTGAGCAGGCCGGCGCGGTCATGCTCCTCGTCGAGGCCGTCCCCCCCGAGGTCACCCGCGAGATCATGGCCAGCACCACGGTCCCGCTGATCGGGATCGGCGCGGGCACCGACCCGCACGGGCAGATTCTCGTCGTCAACGATCTGCTCGGCCTCACCGACCACCCGCCCCGGTTCGCGAGCCCGGCGGCGGCGCTGGGGCAGCAGATCCGGCTCGCCGGGGCCTCCTGGGTCGCCAGCGTCGCGGCCCGCGACATCGGCGGGCAGACCTACGCCATGCGGCCCGATCAACCCCGCACCACGACCGAGCGAAACGCTACGCCCACGGACCGGTAAAGACCGATGCAGCCCTGCGGGTGGGGCACGCCGCCCCGACCGTGAACACTGGAGCACTCTCATGCGCCGATTCGTTTCCTTCGGACCCGCCTTTGTCGTGCTCATAACCTGCGCCGTCGCGCTCTTCGCGACCCCCGCGCTGCTCCGCCAGTACACCTTCGCCAACACCGAGGCCCGGATCTCCCTGGCCCAGCAGACCCTTGAAGACGACCCCATCCTCGAGCGCATCGACCGCGCTGTTGCCGCGGTTGCCGACAAGTCGCTCCCCTCCGTGGTCCACATCGACGTGCTGGGCCGCAGCGGCTCGCTCCGCGGCTCGTCGGGTGCGGGCTGGATCTACGACCGCACGGGCCACATCGTCACCAACGCCCACGTCGTCCGCGGCGCCCAGACCATCACCGTCGAGCTCCACGACGGCCGATCCACCGGTAACGTCCGACTCCTCGGCACCGACCCCTACACCGACATCGCCGTCCTCGAGGTCAGCGTGGACGGCCCGCTCTTCCCCGCCGAGCTCGCCCTCGATTCGCTCCCGGCGATCGGGCAGCAGTCCTTCGCCTTCGGCTCCCCCTTCGGCTTCAAGTTCTCCATGTCCCAGGGCATCGTCTCGGGGCTGGGGCGTGGCGAAGAATATGGCGGGGCGTTTGGCGGGTACACCAACTACATCCAGACCGACGCCGCCGTCAACCCCGGGAACTCGGGCGGGCCCCTCATGGATGTGCACGGGCAGATCATCGGCATGAACGTCGCGATCGCGACCGCCCGCGGCAGCGGCGGGCCCCTCGCCCAAGAGGACGGCGGCGACTCGGCCGGCATCTCCTTCGCCATCCCCCTGGGGACCATCATCCCCATCGTGGACCAGCTCATCTCCTACGGCTCGGTCGAGCGGGGCTTCATCGGCATCGACTTCGGCGGGCCCAACGGCGAAGACGACTACGACCCCGTCAGACGCGTCGCGATCACGGACCCCCAGAACCCCGAGCAGAACGCCGCCGTCCTCACCGGTATCCGCGTCAACGACGTCACGCCCGACGGAGCCAGCCAGAAAGCGGGGCTCATGCCCGAGGACATCATCGTCGAGATCGAGAACAACCCCGTGCTCGGCGTCGAGACCCTCCGCGCCCTCATCGCCTCACGCCGACCCGGCACCGAGGTCAACATCGTCCTGGCCCGCGACGGCGAGCTCCTCGGCAAGGCCATCATCCTCGACCCGATGTCACCGCTGATGCTCGCCAGACTGTCGTACAGCTCGATCCGGATGCGGCTCGGCATGGACATCGTCGATACCGAGGAAGGACCGATCGTTGCTCAGATCTACCCCGGCTCGCCCGCCTCCGCCGCCGGCTTCTTGCCCGGCGACCTCATCCTCTCGCTCGCCAACCAGTCCGTCTCCGACCTCATCGACTTCTACTCCATCGCACCCCAGTCGGGCCTGTTCGACGGCCGCGACGTCCCCGCGACCGTGAAGCGACTCACCGAGGACGGCAACTCCACCACCGAGACCCTCACCATCAACTTCTACCCCTGATCCCGGTTCAGTCGCCCAACACACCCCACACCCGTACCCGAACCGGCTCACCCTGCTCTGGCACCTCGCTCGCGAGCGCGACCCACGCCGCCTCGTCGATCCCGCTCTCGGGGCTCAGCGTCAGCCCCGGCGCGATCACCTCACTCCCAAACGTCGTGAGCCCGACGACGACGCCCGTCCCGTCCGCGTCGTACCACGCCCGCCCTTCCCGCTGGACCTCGCGCGAGCCGGCGAACACGAACCCGCGCCACGCCGGGTGGTCCGCGAGCACCTCGCCGGTGTGCACGTGCCCGGCCCATCGCGCCGGGTCGTGCGCCGTTTCTCGCGAGCCCTCAAGAAGAACAAACTCGACCCGCACCGCCTCGCCCGTCGCCCGTGCCCGCTGCACGTCTCCGAACCGATCCACCCGCACCCGCCCCGGCTCGCCCGGCTCAAAGCCCGCAGCCAGCATCGCCGCGTGGATGAGGCTCGGCCTGACCCGCGTCACCACCAGCGACTCGTGCTCCCGAGAGTCGGGCCCCGTCACAAACAGCTCCAGCCACACCGTCGGCGAGTCCTCGTGATGAGCGTCCACCGCGATCTCGCCGTCGAACTCGACGACCCGCTGCGCCACGTCCACCCGCAGCCCGGGCGTGAGCTCCACCCACGCGAAAGTCGGCGGCGATCCGGCGCACCCGCCAAGCAGCACCGCGGGCGCAAGCACCCCCACGAGCACCCCCACGAGCAGCAACGCCGACACGCTGGCCCGATCAATCCGCATCGGCCCACACCGCTCTCGCCAGTCGGGCAAACTCCTGCCCCCGGTGCTCGTAGTTGACAAACTGCCCGAACGAAGCACACCCCGGGCTCAGCAGCACCGCATCGCCCGCCGCGGCCTTCGCATGGATCTCGCCCAGCGCGTTCTCGAGCGTGCCGCTCATTGTCGCGGTCCCCCCCGCGTGGGCCTCGATCGATCGGGCGGTCTCCCCGATCAGGTAGAGCCCGCCAACGCTCGGCCCGAGCCGCCCGATGGGCGAGAGATCGAGGCCCTTGTCCGACCCGCCCGCGATGAGGTGGACGCGCGGCATCCCGCCGACCGCTTCGCCCACGCCGCTCGCCGCCAGCGAGACCCCCCCGGGCACGGTGCACTTGCTGTCGTCGTAGAAGCGGATGCCGTTGGCGCTCGTGTGCACGAGTCGGCAGCGGTGGGGGAGCCCGGGGAACGCCGCGATCCCTCGATCCATCGCATCGGTGTCGCGTTCTCCCCACGACGAGAGGCACGCCGCCCGGGCCAGTCCCGCGTTCAGTCGGTTGTGCGCCCCCGGGGTCGAGAGCGACGAACGGACGGTGCTCGGCGAACACCGAGTTACGCCGCGCTGAATCTCCCACGACGAGACCCCAGGCCCCAGCACCGCGACATCGGCCTCTCGCTGATTCGCAAGCAGCAGCCTCTTGCACTCCTGGTAGTGCTCCTGACTCCCGTGCCAGTCGTCGTGGTTCGCCGCGAAGCTCGTCACCACCGCGATCCCCGGGGACCACCCCGTCTGGGCGCCGTCCTGCCCCCCAGCGCCCCCCAGCCACCACAGCATCGCGCTCGACAGCTCCAGCACCACCCGCGTCTTCTCACCGATCTGATCCAGCGACCCGAGCAGGCTCCCCCCGATGTTGCCGCCCACGATCACATCCGCCCCGCACGCACGGAGCCCGCACTCGATCATCGCGGTCGTCGTGCTCTTGCCCGCGGTCCCGGTGACGCCGATGACGTGCTCGCGCCCTCTCATCCGTTCCGGCAGCCGCTCGACCACGAGCCCGATCTCCGTCGTGACGCGCCCGCCCGCCGCCCGGGCCGCCCGGACGAACCGGTTGTCCCAGGGCCTGGGCACGCCCGGGTTCACGACGACAAGGTCGGCGCCCGTGAAGTCGCTCACGTTGTGCTCGCCCAGCCGCAGCGTGAGCGCGCCCGAGTCCAGGTGTGGCTTGAGGCTCTCGAGCGCGGGCCCGAGCTTGTCGGCATTGGCCATGTCCGTAACCAGCACGTCGGCGCCCTGGCTCGCGAGCCATGCCGCAGCCCCGGCCCCGCCGCCGAACCGGCCCAGCCCCATCACCACCGCACGCTGTCCGTCAAACTCGCCCAACCCGTGCCCTCCTCATCACATCAACGCGACCGGGTCCACATCGACCGCGGTGTGGTTGTCGCTCTTCAGATACCCCTTCGCCCGCAGCCGCGCCATCGGCTCCTGAAAATCCTTGGCCCGCCGCGCCAGCACCTCCACCGAGAACCGGAACTGCCCCGCGACCCGCGACACCGCGCACGGCCCGGGCCCCTGCACCAACACGCTCTCGCCGCACTCCTCACGCAGCATCCGGGCGAGCTCGGCGGCCCGTGTGCTCGCCGCGTCGTGCGACTCGTCGCGGACCACGACCCGCGCCATCCGCGTGATCGGCGGCAGCCCGCTCGCCGACCGGATCCGCAGTTCACGCTCGGCGAACCCTCGGTAGTCGTGGGCGGCTGCGAGCCGGATCGCCGGCTCCGTCGGGTTCATTGTCTGCACCACGACCCGCCCGGGCTCGCCGCGCCTGCCGGCGCGTCCCGCGACCTGGCTCACGAGCTGGAACGTCCGTTCGGCGGCCCTGAAATCGGGCATGCTCAGCCCCGTGTCCGCGTTGAGCACCCCGACGAGCCGCACGCCGGGGAAGTCGAGCCCCTTGGCGATCATCTGCGTGCCCAGGAGCAGCCTGAGCTCGCCCTTGCCGAAGCGTCCGAGCACGTCGAAGTAGTCGCGAGCGTGCGTCATCGTGTCCGAGTCCACGCGGGCGAAGGTCTCGCCCTCGATGAGCCCCAGCGAGGTCCCGAACCGTGACTCGATCTCTTTCTCCACCCGCTGCGTGCCCGAGCCGAGCTCGATCAGTCGGCCGTTGCAGATCGGGCACTGCCGGGGCAGCGCCTGCTCGGCGAGGCAGTGGTGGCACCGGGCGTAGCCGCGTGACGTGTCCTTCTTATGCACGACCATCGAGACGTCGCACTGATCACACCCGAGGCTCCACCCGCACCCGGCCGCCGGGCACGCGATGTAGCTGGCAAACCCGCGACGGTTGAGCAGCAGCAGCACCTGCCACCCCCCGTTTATCGTCTCCTCGATCGACTCAGCCAGCGTGGGCCCGATCGACTCGAGCGTGTTGGTCGGTCCACCCCCCTCGCGTCGGCTGGCGCGTTCCTTCGCGATGTCCACGATCTCGACATGCGGCATGGACGCCCCGCCGACGCGCTCGTTGAGCTCCCAGAGCGAGTACCGCCCACGTTTGGCGTTGGCCCAGCTCTCCATGGAGGGGGTCGCCGAGCCGAGGATGACGGGGATGCCCAGGCCTTGTGCGCGCACCACCGCGACATCGCGTGCGTGGTACCGCGGCAGCTGGTCCTGCTTGTAGCTCGAGTCGTGCTCCTCATCGACCACGATCAGCCCCAGCTCCGGCAGCGGCCCGAAGACCGCGGACCGCGCGCCAACGACAACCCGAGCCGCCCCCGACGCCGCGCTCGCCCACTGCCGGTGCCGCTGGCTCGCCGTCAGCCCCGAGTGCAGCACCGCGACGCCCCGGTCGGCAAACCGCTCGAGGAACCGCCCCGCGGTCTGCGGCGTCAACGCGATCTCCGGCACCAGCACCAGGGCCGTCTTGCCCGCATCCAGCACCCGCTCGATGAGCCGCAGGTAGACCTCGGTCTTGCCCGAGCCGGTGACGCCGCGCAGGACGTGCCCGGAGTACCCCTCGCCCAGCAGCGAGCCGATCCGCGTCACGATCTCGAGCTGCCCCGCCGAGAGCGTGGGCGGCGGCGGTGGTGGGGGGGCGTCGGCGTCGTGCTGCTCCCAGAACGCCTCGGGCGCCCGGACCCGGGTGATCTCGATCTCGCGCAGCAGCCCCTGCTCAACGAGCCGATTGATCGGGCCCGCGTTGCTCGCCCCGGCCTTCGCAGCCAGTGTCTTGAGCGCGACAGGAAAGACCGAGTCCTCCATTCCCTCGATCGCCTCCCACGCCGCTCGCACCGTCTTCGTCATCGACTCGGGCGTCAGCTCCCCACCGAGCTTCGCCTCGATCTCCTGCCTCGGCACCCGCTCGATGAGCTTCACGCGTTTCTGCCCCGTGCCCGCTTTCACCGCTGCGGGCAGCATTGTCGCGAGCACCATCCCGATCGGGCAGACGTAGTAGTCGCTCATCCACCGCCCCAGCTCGACCAGGTCGGCCAGCAGGCGGGCCCCGGTGACCCGCGTGATCGGCTTGACCTTGGCGGGGTCAAACCCGTCGAGCAGCTCGACCGAGCCGACCGCGACGACGAATCCCCCGGCGGTCTTGTTGCCCCGCCCCAGCGGGACCTCGACGCGGTCGCCGACCACGAGCCCCTCGGGGCCTCGGTAGGTCAGGCCGGCAGCCCGATCGAGCCCTCGCTCGACCGCGACCCGGGCGAACACGACCCCCGCGTAGTCCACCTCGGGGTTCTCGGCGGGGTCTCGGGCGGTCGCGTCACCGATCGCCCGATTGTTGTCGCTTTTTACGGGATGGCCGAAGAGGTCTCGTTCCACGCTTGCGTAGACTACGCCCGATGAGCACCACACACCCGCGTGCGCGTCTCGCGCTGGCCAACGGAGCGATCTTTGAGGGGCACGGCTTTGGGGCCGTGGGGCGGTCGGTTTGCCGCACCGCGGAAGTCGTGTTCAACACCGCCCTGACCGGGTACCAGGAATCCCTGACCGATCCTTCTTATTCGGGCCAGATCCTCGTCCAGACCACGCCCCTGATCGGGAACACCGGCGTCAACCCGGAGGACGAGGAGTCCAAGGGTGTGCAGGTCGCGGGGTTCGTGGTCCACGAGCTGACGCCGACCCATTCCAACTATCGGGCCACGCAGACCCTCAGCGACTACCTCGCCGACGCCGGGGTGCTGGGCATCGCCGGGCTCGATACCCGGGCCCTGACCCGCCAGCTCCGCTCAGGCGGCGTGACGACGGGGGCCTTGACAGACGATGCCTCGATCTCGGACGCCCAGCTGGTTCAGCGGGCGCGGGCTGCATCCTCTATGGAGGGGCAGAACCTGGCCGCGGCGGCGGGGGTGGAGGCTGAGTGCGGGTGGGCCGAGTCGCTGGGCGACTGGCCCCTGGGGGGCTGGTCCCCCGAGCCCAAGGATCACGCGGGCCCGCGGCCCGTGGTGCTGGCGCTCGACTGCGGGGCCAAGTCGAACATCCTGAGGCACCTGACGGATCGGGGGCTTGAGGTCCGAGTTGTCCCGATGGAGACCTCGGCGGAGCAGATCGCGTCCCGGTTCGAGGCCGGTGAGATCCAGGGGCTGTTCATCTCCAACGGCCCGGGCGACCCGGCCGCCGTGGAGTCCGTGGTCGAGCAGCTGCGCCTGATCCTGAACGACGACCGAACCCGCGAGATGCCGATCTTTGGCATCTGCCTGGGGCACCAGCTTCTGGCGCTCGCGGCGGGGGCGAGAACCTTCAAGCTCAAGTTCGGTCACCGCGGTGCCAACCAGCCGGTGCACGACACGACATCGGGGCGAGTCGAGATCACGAGCCAGAACCACGGGTTCGCGGTGGACCCGGCCTCGTTGCCCGCGAATGCCCAAGCTACCCATTTTCACCTGAACGACGGCACGCTGGCGGGCTTGCGTTTAAAGGATCGTCCGGTGTTTAGCGTGCAGTATCACCCTGAGGCGTCTCCTGGGCCTCACGATTCGGCCGATCTTTTCCAAAGATTTGCGGCCTTGATCGCGGCTCGGACGCCGCAGCAGGCGGGCTAACGGTCAAGAAAACCGCGTGTTCCATGAAAACGCGGAATATTCCAAGGTCCCATCCGTCGGAAATTCTCAGAATCCTTCGACAAGGGCTTGCATCACTCGGCGACTCCTGTATATTCGTACTCGGCAGCCTTCGGGTTGCTGGTATGTTCGTTCGAGAGGTGCAGAGAGGAGCGCTTCGATAGTTCCCGAGCCGATTCCGGCGACCCTCCATTCTCGTGGGGTTGTTCGAGACATTGTCCGGGTCTTTGTGAAGCACGACGATCGCGAAGAACGCTCAAGACCGGACGTAACGCCGTTACGCATGAGAATGCGTGCGAGTGATTCTGTTCCCCGTGCATGGGTTTCGGCGGGGATCGTGTCGAAGTTGTGGTTCATCCCCAAAGAGGAGCTTTCCATGA
>JBLHKT010000006.1:0-120955 GCA_047620485.1 Phycisphaerales bacterium
CGGCTCGGGCCTTGGCCGACGGGCTCGACACGCTGGGGCTGCCGACCGTCGAGCGGATGTAGGGCCACCAACCAACAACCCATCGGCCTCGCCTCTCATCACATCGCTTCACATCGCATCGCATCGGTGCGGGGCGTTGCGGTGTGGCTTCGTGTGTGTGGCAAAAAAAGAACCGGCCGATCCCTTAGGACCGGCCGGTTGAATTCAGGTCAGATCGCTTCGTGATCGTTGGGATCAGAAGACGAGCTGGAACTGGGCCCGGAAGACCAGCTCCTCGTCGGAGCCACCGGCCAGGCCGGTGTCGCCGAGGCCCAGGCCGCCGGGGGTGCCGAGCGCACCAGCGTCACTCAGAGCGTAGACGAAGTCCGCGGTGAACTTCGCGGCGTGGCTCTGCGGGGTGAGGTAGTAGTTGCCGCCGAAGGTCAGGAAGGACTGGGTGTCCTCAGCCAGACCCAGGTCGGAATCGACGTCGATGGACTCGTAGCGAGCGAAGAGCTCGACGTCGTCCTGGACGAAGTAACCGCCCTGCACCATGAAGCCGGTGTGGGAGATCTCGAGGCCGACATCGGGGTCGTAGTTGTTGCCGATGATCGCGGCGTGGGCGTTCCAGCCGTTGCCCTCGTAGGTGGCGTCAACCGTCCAGAGGAGGTAGGTGGCATCGGTGGTGGGAGCGGTGGTCAGGCCGCCGGTGTTGCCGCCGGACTGGTAGTTGAAGCCGCCGCCGACGCGGAAGGCGTTGTTGGAGCCCTTCCAGCTGGTGGCGTCGCCGAACTGAGCCCAGTCGCCCTCGATCTTGTAATCGAAGCGGGCGGCGAAGCCGTAGTCAGCAGCCTCGGACTGCCACTCGGTGTTCTCCGAGCCGGGGGTGCCGGCGGCCTGGTCGCCCATGCCGTCGTGGAGGGTGATCGTGCCCTTGTACTGGTCGTTGCCGTGGCCGAGGGTAATACCCTGGATGCGGCCGCCCGAGAAGAACTCGTTGGCGACGGACCGCGAGGAGGCGAGACCGACAGCGTCGCTGGCGGCGTCCTCGGGGAGGACGGGGCTGACGAACTGGCCGAACTTGACGAAGGTGCCGCTGTTGTCACCCTCGAAGTTGTACTGGACCCAAGAGTCACGGACGTTGCCGTTGGAGCCCGCCGAGTCGTTGCCACCGTCGCCGGTGCCGAACTCGAGGGTGATCCCGTACTCCCAGTTGGGGCTGATGACGTTGCCGCCGAAGTTCAGCTGGGTGTGGTGGGTCTCGAAGCCCATGCCCGCGTCTTCGTTGCCCGTGCCGGCGAAGTCGCCCGAGTCACGGTTGTTGAAGACGTAGCGGAACTGCAGGAGCCCGCCGATGTTCAGGCGGTTGTTGCCCGAACCGTCACCGATGTGGAAGAAACCGTCATGCCCCGAACCACCGGCCTGCAGCAGGCTGGTGTGGGCGGCGGTATCGGCCCGGAGCTCGGCCGCGTAAGCGCGATCGAAATCCGGAGTACCGGCCGAGGCAACGCTGGTCAGGCCGAGGGCCGAACCGGAAAGCACGAGCATCATGTTCTTGCGAGTCATTTGAGATACCCCTTGTTCCCTGAGGAAATTGGTCCCAGGTGGAAACGTTACGAGTGCCTATTCAATGGCCCGAACGAGCCGGCACCCTTAGTACTTCCGCCCCGGATTTCCCAGGGCTCGACCGGATCGGCCAACGCGGCCGATCCGTGAACTCTTACACACACTTGCCTGGGACTCCGCCCAAACCTCACTCCACCAACGCCCGTGTGCCCAAGCGCCGGTCTGCAACAATCGGCCCAACTCTCTCTCGAGAACCAAAACCGGACTCCATGTTCTGCCCAAGCCAGAACCTCGTTCTCGGACGAGGTCGCCCGCTTGGGTAGAGAGTATAGACATCCCGCTTAGCAAGTGCCAACTCGGCAACACCCATCGGCACCCAACACGATTTTCCAACACCTTTTTCTTCTCAATCACCCCTTAAAGGCTCGAAACGCACGATTCAGCCCAACACTGTTTCGACGCCCTCGCACTGTTATCCACAGACATGACCCGATTATAACCCGAACTAAAGAGCGGCCCCGGCCCCGCATAGAGGACCTCATGATCCGCTTAAGGGTTTCACACGGTTTTCACATACCGTTCCGTCCGCCCACGCCTCGTTGGTTTACGCTCTGTTCGTCGGCGTGCCGTGCCCGAAGCCCGTTCCACTCTTTACCCGCGAGAAACACGATGTCCAACGACAGAAGTGTCCTCGTCGTCGATGACGAGCCCGACCTGACGGACCTGCTCGCGTACAACCTCAAGCGCGAGGGGTACACCGCGCTCGTGGCCCACAACGGGCGCGACGGGCTCGCCTTGGCCGCCGCCCACAAGCCCGACCTGATCGTGCTTGACCTCATGATGCCGGCCCCCGACGGGCTCGAGGTCGCGAGGCAGATCCGCAACAACCCGGATCTGGCGCACACCCCGATCATCATGCTCACCGCGAAGTCCACCGAGCTCGACGAGCTGGCGGGCCTGACCGCCGGGGCGGACGACTACATCACCAAGCCGTTCTCGCCCCGGGTCCTCATCGCGCGGGTCGGGGCCCTGCTCCGCCGGGCCCGAGCCAACGCCGAGGGTGACGCGACCAACCAGATCGCCTGTGGCCCCATCGAGATCGACCCGGACACGCACGAGGTCTTCGTCGAGCAAGTGCCGGTCTCGCTGACGGTCACGGAGTTCCGCATCCTCGCGGCCCTCGTCTCCGAGCACAACAAGGTGCTCTCGCGGGCCTCGCTGATCACCCGAGCCATGGGCCCCGGGGTGACCGTCACCGAGCGCACGATCGACGTGCACGTGACCTCGATCCGCCGAAAGATGGGCGCCCACGCCGGGATGATTAAGACCGTGCGCGGCGTCGGGTACCGCCTGATCGAGCCCGAGCCCTCACTCGACAAGCCCTCCCCGAGCGGGCCCTCCTGAGAGAGCAGCCCCCCACGCACCCCTCGCATCACCCACGCCCCCCCACGCCCCCCACGCGATGCCACGCCCTACCCGACTCATCCCGATCCCCCGAACCCTCGCGGCCGCTCTGGGTCTGCTGGCGCTGGTGCTGGTGGTGCTGCTAGCGCCGCCGGGCTGGCACATCGCGGGGGCGGCGGCTGTCGCCTGCCTCGTCGCGGTGACCTGGCTCGACGACCGCTGGTTCGTGGCCCACCAGGCCGACCGAGCGGCCCACGCCCGGGCCTTGGGCGAGCTTGAGAGCCGAGCCACGGAGCTGGACGCGAACGCCCGGGCGGTGCGTGCGGTGGTTGACGCGGTGCCGACGCCGATCCTCGTGATCACCGCGCGAGGGCGGGTGGCGATGAGCAACCCCTCGGCGACCGATCTCCTGGCGACGGACCGTTCACCCCCCCTCGGGCGAGAACTCGAAGACCTGATCCCGCACCCCGAACTGCTCGCGCTCTTTGACCAGGCGCGCACGGGCACGGGGGCCGCCGCCCGACTCCGCCTCATCCTCGACGGTGCAACCCGGTTCTTCGATGTGCGCACGACCACGATCCCTTCGGACTTGTTCCCCGACCCGGGCCTGTTCCCCGATCAATCGGGGGAGCAGAGCGAGTCGAGCCGTGCGGTGGTGCTGAGCCTGGAGGACGTGACGAGCCTCGCTGAGACGGTGCGGCTCAAGACCGACTTCGCCGCCAACGCAAGCCACGAGCTTCGCACCCCGATCGC
This sequence comes from Phycisphaerales bacterium, assembly GCA_047620485.1. Lineage (GTDB taxonomy): Bacteria > Planctomycetota > Phycisphaerae > Phycisphaerales > UBA1924 > JBLHKT01. The sequence continues at coordinate 3,703 of JBLHKT010000006.1, forward strand.
CGCGATCCGCGGCGCCGTCGAGACGCTCGCGGTCGCCAAGGACGATGCGGCGATGACGGATCGGCTGCACTCGATGATCGCCCGGCACGCGACGCGGCTCGAGGAACTCGTCAAGGACCTGCTCGACCTCTCACAGCTCGAGGCCGCCCAGACGCCGCCCGTGCCCGAGCGGGTGGACCTGGCGTCGCTCGCTGGGAGTCTCGAGGCGCACAGCGAGCCGACCCGGGCGGCCCGGGGCGTGGGGCTGATCTTCGAGATTGACCCGGCGCTTGAAGGGCTGCACCTGGACCCGGGGCTGCTCGAGCTGATCCTGCGGAACCTGATCGACAACGCGTGCAAGTTCGCCCACCCCGAGACGGACGTCCGCGTTCTGGGCGAGCCAGCCGGCGAGGGGGAGGGCGAAGGGACGCTGGGGGCGGTGCGGTTCAGCGTGATCGACCAGGGGCGGGGCATCCCGCTTAAGGATCAGCAGCGGGTGTTCGAGCGGTTCTTCCAGGTGGACCCAGGCCGCGACGCGCAGCGGGAGCACCGGGGCACCGGGCTGGGGCTCGCGATCGTGAGGCACGCGGTCCGTCGGCTGGGCGGGCAGGTCGAGATCCAGAGCGTGCTGCAAGAGGGAACGACCGTGACGGTCGAGTTCCCCGGATGCCTACGCCCCCCCAGCTAGCCCCCCCGTATAGCCCCCCCCGGGCTGGCACCCTGTTGTTTTACGAACATCAAGTGGCCTCTTTTGCCCCTTTGTCTTCGAGTCGCTGGGGCGGACATACGATTCTCATTCGGAGGTTCGCTCGGGCTGCCTGCCCGCGATGCCCCCGATCTGTCCTCGGAGTGCTGTTCTTTGGATCTGACGCTGAACATCCCTGAGGGCCATCTCGCGGTGGCTGTGGTTGGGCCCGCCGAGCGGAACCTGAAGTTGATCCGCGAGGCGCTGGGGGTGTCGGTGTCGGCTCGCAACGGCACCGTGCGGATCACGGGCGATCAGCCCGAGATCACCATCGCCCGCAACGTCATGGAGCAGCTCACGAGGCAGGCCCGTTCCGAGAGCCCCATGACCCGCGACCAGGTGCTCGGGCTCATCACCGATGAGAGCGAGCACGCCCGCCGCTCGTCGGGCGGGCCGATGCGCGACAGCTCGGGGTGGGACGGCACACTCAACGTCCACTCGGGCGGACGACGCATCAAGCCCAAGGGTGACGCCCAGGCCTACTACCTCGAGGCGATCCGCACGAACGACATGGTCTTTGGCATCGGGCCCGCGGGCACGGGCAAGACCTATCTCGCGGTCGCGGCGGCGGTCCACCTGCTGCGTGAGCAGCGGGTCAGCCGCGTGATCCTGTGCCGACCCGCGGTCGAAGCCGGCGAGAAGCTCGGGTTCTTGCCGGGCGACCTTGAAGCGAAGGTCAACCCGTATCTGAGGCCGCTGCTCGACGCGTTGCACGACATGGTGCCGTACAACGACATTCGGCGGCTGATGGAGACGGACCTGATCGAGGTCGTGCCGCTGGCGTTCATGCGCGGGCGGACACTCAACAACGCGCTGGTCATCCTCGACGAGGCCCAGAACACGACGTGCGCCCAGATGAAGATGTTTTTGACCCGCATGGGGCACGGCTCCAAGGTGATCATCACCGGCGATACCACCCAGATCGACCTGCCCGACCCGCGCAAGAGCGGCTTGATCGACGCGGCGAGGAGGCTGCGGCGGGTCAAGGGGATCGCGTTCGTGCAGCTCACCGCGGCGGATGTGGTGCGACACCCGCTGGTGCAGCGGGTAATCGAGGCGTACGCCGACCCCGAAACCGGGGACGGGTTTGCCGAGCCCGCCCACGTGCAGCTGCAGCGGGACCTCGCGGAGGCCCTGGCGGGATCTGATACCCTCGGCGAACCAACGCCCCCCACCGACACCCCGACCGACCCGAACCCGGAGCGCACGGCTTGAAGCCAACGAGCAAGGCCAACCCCAAGCGACGCCGCACCGTGCTGCAGGTCAAGGACACGACCTGGCGCGATCGGATCCGTGACCTGGTCGAGCGGACGCACCTGCTCTGGGGCGCGATGGTGACGGTCGGGTTTGTGGTGCTGGTCTCGGTGATTGTGAACTGGTCGCGTGAGCAGCCGCTGATCGCGGTCGGGCAGGTGATGACGCAGACGCACACGGTGCGGCAGGGGTTCACCTACCAGGACGAGGCGGTGACCGAGCGGCAGCGGACGGACGCGGCCCAGCGGACCCTGCGGATCTTCGTGGCTGACCAGGTCGCGCTCGACGACATCCGATCCTCGCTCGAGCAGCTCCCCCAGAAGGTCGCGAGCGTGAGCAACATCGCGGAGGTGAACGAGGAGATCCGTCGGCAGTTCGGGCTGAGCACGGAGAGACTCGCGGCGCTGCAAGCGGCGACGGTCCCGCTGCCGCCGCTCGAGCCCGACCCGAGCGCCGACGCAGGCGATCAGGAGGAACCGGCGACCGATGCGGCGGCTGACCAAGCCGGGGGTGAGCCCGCGGTGACGCCAACGGACCCGACCCCAGCGGAAGAACAGGCCCCGGCGGACCCGGCCTCGGCTGATCCAGCGTCGGCTGAACCAGCCCCGCAGCCCGTGACCCCGCAGCCCGTACCCCAACCTCGTGTGAACCCGGGGCTCGAGCAGTGGAACGCCTCGGTCGTGGTGCTCGACGGCATGCTCCGGACGACGCGGCCGCTGCTGAGCCATTCGTCCTACCAGACCGCGACGCAGGAGGGCCTTGCCACGCGGGTCGAGCTGGTTGTTGGTGCGGAGCGGGTGCAGGTGGCGCGGAGCGAGGTGATCAACCTGGGCAACACCGAGGCGCTACAGACCGAGGTTCAGCGGATCGTTGAGATCGCGGGATTCACCGGGCCGCTGGCTGAGATCGTTCGAGAGCGGCTGACGCGCGAGCCGCGTCGCCCGACGTTCGGGTACGACGCGGGGGCGACGACCGAGGCGCAGCAGCGGGCCGCCGAGGCGGTGAGCGTGCCGCCGACGATGGTGCCCAAGGGGCAGGTGGTCTTCATGCGGGGCGACACGCTCGACCCGTCGCAGTACGACCTGTACCGGCGCGAGGCGGCGGAGTTCAAGCGGCAGAGCAGCGCTGTGGGGCTGTGGATGCGGCGGCTGGGCGTGGCCGGGGCGGTGATCGGGCTCTCGGGGATTCTCGCGGGGTACGTCGGGGCGTTTAGCCCGCAGATCGCTCGCCGATCGGCGCGGATTTTGTGGCTCGCGATCGTGATGGTGGTCGCGCTAGCCGCGACGACGGTCAGCGCCGTGATCGCGCCGCAGTTCATGGTGCTCTCGATGCTCACGCCGACGATCCTCGTCGCGGTGCTGCTGGGCGTGGCCTACTCGCCGCGGACGGCGCTGGGGCTGGGCGCGGTGCAGGCCGCGCTGGCGGTGCTGGCGCTCGACCAGGGCTTCAGCTCGTACATCCTCACGATGATCGGCATCGGAACCGCCGTCAGCCTCCTGGGCGACCTGCGGCGGCGTCGGGCGATCGTCCGCATGTCGATCGCGGTCGCGGCGGTGCAGTTTGTCGCCGCGATCTGCATCGGGCTGATCGAACTCCCGATCTCGAGTGATCTGGCGACCAAGCAGACGTTTGGCAACGCGGTCATGGCGGCGCTCTCGGGGCTCCTGGCGGGGATGATCACGCTGTTTGTGCTGCCGTATATCGAAAAGGTCTTCGATATCGCGACGGGCATGACACTGATCGAGCTCCGTGACCCGAAGCAGCCGTTGCTGCGTGAGATGCAGCAGCTGGCGCCGGGCACGTACAACCATTCGCTGAACGTGGCGTCGATCGCGGAGTCCGCGGCAGACTCGATCGGGGCCGACTCGCTGCTGACGTACGTCGGGTGCCTGTACCACGACATCGGGAAGATCAACAAGCCCGAGTACTTCGTGGAGAATCAGGCCCGCGGGCACAACAAGCACGACAAGCTCTCGCCGGCGATGTCGCTCCTGGTGATCGTGGGGCACGTGAAGGACGGGCTGGAAATGGCCCGCGAGAACAACCTGCCCAAGGCGCTGCACCACTTCATCGAGGCCCACCACGGCACCACGCTCGTCGAGTACTTCTTCAAGCGGGCCCAGCAGAACGCGGGGGCCGGGAAGCCCGGCGAGCCCGGCTGCCCCGAGCCCGACCCCGAGCAGCTGCCCAGCGAGGTGGACTACCGCTACCCCGGCCCGCGCCCGCGGACCAAGGAGGTCGCGATCGTGATGCTGGCCGACGCGGTCGAGAGCGCGACGAGGACGCTGCCCGAGCCGACGCCCAGCCGCATCGACGCGCTGGTCCGCGACTTCGCCAACCGCCGCCTGATGGACGGGCAGTTCGACGACTGCGACCTGACCCTCAAAGAGCTGCACACGATCTCCGAATCGATCTCCAAGACGGTGGCCTCGATCTACCACGCGCGGATCAGCTACAGCGGGGACAAGCCGGGCAAGAGCGCCGAGGCCAAGCCCAAGAAGCCCGAGACCGAGAAGGGCCCGGACACGGGCGAGCCGCCACAGGAAAAGAGCGCCTGAGGAAGGCATCCTGGGAGGAAGGCATCAGGGATTGGGCACCAGGCATCAGGGAGACCAGGCATCTGGGAACCCGAGCCCGAACTCGATGCGTGATCTCGATCAAGAACTCTGTGATTCACGAGCCCCCGACTCACGTCGGGGGCTCGTGGGAAGGATCGTGTTCGGATCGCAACCGTTCGTTGAACGCCTTGGTGCCACCCGGCGGGAGGGTGAACCACGCCCATGCGTCGCTGCCGACGTAGAGCCGGGCGAGGACGTTGATCTGCCCGACGTGGAAGGCGATATGGTCGGTGCCGCGGGCCAGGGCCAGCGGCACCGAGTGCTCAACCGTGCGGATCGTGACGGCTTTATTCAGATCGTCGTCGGTGAGTGAATCGAGTGTGCCCAGCAGGCAATCCCAGCCGTGCTCCCACGATTTCATGATCTGTGCGCGCGATTCGGGGGTGTGCTCCGCGAGCTCGAACTCGGCGTCGCGGTTGCGGGTGTTTTTCTCGCCATCGGTGGTGAGGAAGTCGGTCCAGCGGCTTTGCAGGTTGCCGGCGATGTGCTGGGCGATGACCGCGACGGAATTCAATCCATCACCGGGGGCTTTAAAGAAACCGGTGTCATCGAGCTGATCGAACGCGTGCTCGGCGAAGAGTCTTTGGCGGGCGAAGACCTGGCGGTAGGACTCGATGACGCCACCGGCATCAGGGGTCTCGTAACGGGCCGCGGCTTGCGTGTTCATGATGTGGCCCCGGCTATCTCCGCTCCACCGTACCACTCTCCCAGCACGCCCCGCCAGTCGTCGAGCGTTTCGACCTTGATGAACGCCCGCTTCACCGCTTGGCCTTCCGGGTGGTGGTCTGCGAACTTGATACCGAACTTGCGCATGGTCTTGCCGGTGAAGTTTTCGGCCCGCTTTCGCTTGGTTTCTGAATCCTTGCCGCGCACCCACCGCTCGTTCACCGCGACGGCCAGCTCGAAGTGCTCCATGAGAACCTCCCGCTGCTCAGCGACCGTCGGCGTGCGGGGTTCCTTGCCCGCCAGCACGTCGCGGGCCTGGCGGAAGATCCACGGGTTGCCGATGCACCCGCGGGCGACGCTGGCCCCGCAGACGCCGGTGTAGCCGATCATCCGGAAGATGTCGGCCCAGGTCCAGACATCGCCCGAGCCGAAGACGATGCGTTCGGGGTTGCGCACGACCAGTTCTTGGATGGGGTCCCACTGGCTGGGGCCGAGGTATTTCTGCGTGACGGTGCGGCCGTGGACGGTGACCCAGGCGCACCCGAGGCCGTAGGCCGCGTCGAAGATCTTGAGGAAGCTCTCGCGCATCTCGGGCGTCTCGTCGAAGGCGCGGCGCATCTTCACCGTGACGGCGACCTCTTTGGGCAGCGCCTCGCGGACGGCTTTGAGGATCGCGATGGCGCCGTCGGGCTCGCGGAGCCAGTGCCCGCCACGGCTCTTCTTGGAGATCTTCTTGACGGGGCAGGCGAGGTTGACGTCGATCGTGGCGAACGTGCGGTCCACGCTGTCGAGGTGCGCCTGAGCGTCTTGAGTGGTGCGGACCTCTTGGCTGTGTTCTGGTTGCTCTTGGGTGCCCTTGCTTCTCTTCTTCTCGGCCGCGAACGCCGTGGGCTCGGTGTACGCGATATCTCGGTAGGCCTTGGCCTCGCGGCGGGCCTGCTCGACCATTTTGACCGCGGCGGCGGCCATCTCCGCGGGATCGGAGCCCATGATCTGGCCGCTCAGCGGGTGGTCCTCGTCGCCGCCGGGCACGTTGTGAGCGACGTCGCCCAGGTCGGCCTTCAGAAAACCCTTGCCGCCGCCGAGCAGCGAGCGGTCGAGCAGGGCCTCGGTGACGCACATCGGGCAGCCCTGGCGGCGGGCGACGATCCGCATCGCTGCGTCGGAATACCCGGCGAGCCCGGCCTGAAAAAACGGGGCGTCGAACCCAGGGACCAGGGCCCGGACACGCGGGTCCATGCCGGTGGGGCCGAACCTGGAAACTAAATCTTCAGCGATTCGGCGAGGATCCATCTGCCCCGCGGGCAAAAACGAGCCCCGGCCCGGGGCGATCGCTGGGCTTGGGGGGGTCGCGTTGTTGCCATCGCAGCTCATGTGTGCGAGGATAGGGGGTGAGCACACCACGAACCCCATCATCGCCGTCGCGAGCCGCCACCCCCCCCAGCATGGCCCGCACTCCCAAGTCCCTCCGGCGGGCAACCCTCGCGATTGCTGTCGCCCTGCCCATGGCACTGCCCCTGTCCCTGGGCGGCTGCCACAGCCCGAGCGGCAAGGCCCAGGTGAACCCCGGGCCGACCGCGTGGGGGCAGCAGCCCCGGGCGTACCCCTTTGCGCTCGAGCCCGTCGCGGTCGAGGACGTACAGGTCTTCCGCGAGGTGACACGGCTGAAGATGACCAACACGACGGCCACGAGCTTCGGGACCGGCACCGTCTGGATCAACCGGCGCTACGCCCGCGACATCGAGGGCTTCGGCGCGGGGCAGACGCTCGACCTGGATCTCAACGAGTTCGTGGACGAGTTCGCGGCCCCGTTCAAGGCCGGGGGGTTTTTCGCCACCAAACGCCCCGACCCGGTCGTGCTCGTCGAGCTGGAGACGGGGGTTGCTCAAGCGGGGGGATCCCAAGCCCACGAGGTCCGCGGCTTCATCGTCGTTCGCGACGAGGCGAACTGACCATGGCACGCATCCTCATCGCCGGGCCGCACCCGGACGACCAAGAGCTGGGCATGGGCGGCACGATCATCCGGCTCGCGAGCCAGGGGCACCACCTGCTGCTGCTGGACGTGACGAACGGCGAGCCGACGCCGCTGGGCGACCCCGAGACGCGCAAGGGCGAGGCGGCCGATGCGCTGGTGGTGCTCCGCGACGCCGCCGAGGGGTTTGCCAGATCGAACGGGACCGAGTTTGGCTCGATCGAACGCTGCTGCCTTGGGCTGCCCAACCGGTTCGTCGAGCACACCATCGAGAACCGGCACGCGATCGCGGGGGCGATCCGGGCGTGGCAGGCCGAGGTTCTTTTTACGCCGTTCTTTGAGGACGCGCACCCGGACCACCTGGCGGTCACGAAGATTGTTGAGGACGCTCGGTTCGATTCGAAGCTGAGCAAGGTGCAGATGCCCTGGCCGGTTGACCACTGGACGGGCGAGCCGATGCCTTCGCCGGTGATTGATGGGGCGGCGGTGGATCAAGCCAACCCGGCGACGCTCTACCCGCGGTGGCTGTTCTACTACTACGCGACGCACCTGCGGTGGGTGGCTGATCCCAGTTTCCTGATCGACATCACGGGGCTGGTGGATCAGAAGATCGACTCGATCAACACGTACCACACGCAGTTCGTGCTGCCCGAGAAGAACCGAAAAGTCGTCGAGTGGGTGAAGGCTGCGGGGACGTACTTCGGGTCACGGATCGGGACGGATGCGGCTGAGCCGTTCTTTACGAAGGAGCCGATCGGGCTGGGGTCGCTTGGCTCGCTCGTGAACCTTTGATCGCAAAGCAGGGAACCGTACAGATGCGCATTTTTCTCGCCATGACGTTAATTTTCCTCTCGGTCATTCTGGTTTCATGCAGCACTCCGCCGCGGACAACCACGCCGAGTCTCAGCGAAGAACAACTCGAACAGCGTCTCATCGATGCCCGCTGGAACATGATTCACTTGGCCGGGGCATTCAACACGTACAACCTCAACCACGACGGGCCCCCGCCCGCCGGGTCGTGGCAACAGGCACTCATCGACGAGGGCCTCCGGACGCCCGAGGAGCTGATCTCACCAGCCTCGGACGGTGACTCTGTCGAGTACATCCTTGTCCCTGCCGACGAGCTCTCGTTCGACCGCACCCAAGTCCTGGTCTACGAAGATCAGGACGATCACGCTGAACTGGTGGTCGTTATGTTCCACGATTTACACGTGGAATCGATCAGCCGGGAAGGTTTCGAGTTGCTCGCAGACGAGCAAGGATTCGAGATCCGCGAGTAGCCCGACGCTGCGGCTGCAGCCCAGCCCCCTTCGGCACTCGGCTCAGCAGGACTCCTCCATGCACGTTTCGGGCTAGTCCTCACCCAGCTCTTCCTCGAACATCCGGAAGATCTTGCGATACTCGTGGAGCCAGCCGGTGGGCTCGGCGAACCCGTGGGCCTCGACCGGGAACGCGACGAGCTCCCAGTTCTCTTTCTCCAGCTCGATGAGTCGCTGGGCGAGGCGGACCGAGTCCTGGAAGACGACGTTGTCGTCGAGCATGCCGTGCAGAAGCAACAGCCTTCCCTCGAACGACTCGGCCTTCTCGATGGGCGATGACTTGAGGTAGGCCTCGGGGTCGAGCTGTGGCGTGTTGAGGATGTTTGCGGTGTAGCCGTCGTTGTAGTGCGCCCAGTCGGTCACGGGTCGCAGGGCGGCTCCGGCGGCGTAGACGCCGGGGCGGTCGAACATCGCCATGATGGCGAGGAAGCCGCCGTAGCTGCCGCCGTAGATGCCGACGCGCGAGGTGTCTGCCCCGCGTTCGTCCTTGAGCCAGGCCAGGCAGTCGTCGAGGTCTTGCAGTTCGGGCTCGCCCATGTTGCGGTAGATGGCCTGTCGCCATTGGCTGCCGTACCCGGCGCTGGCGCGGAAGTCCGGCGCGATCACGATGTAGCCCGCCCGGGCCAAGAGCGTGTGGAACAGGTGCTCTCGGAAGTAGTAGCTCCAGCCCTTGTAGACGTGCTGGGTGTAGCCCGCGCCGTGGACAAACACGACGACCGGCTTGGATTCACCCTCGTTGCGGGACGGTGCGTCCGGGTCGTCGTACACCCGCGCATGGATCGGCGCGTCGGCGTGCGTGGATGGCACCTCAACAAACTCGGGCTCGATCCAGTCAAAGGAGCGGAACTCCTCGGTGTCTGTTCTTGTCAGTCTGGTCGGATCACCAGAACCATCGGCACTGGCCACGTACAGCTCTGGCGGGGCCATCGCGGTTGAATGGGTGATGAGCACGCGATCGCCATTCGGGCTCAGCGAGTACGAATCCACGCTCGAACCCATTCCGGTCACCGCCTGAACCATGCCGGTGGAGGTGTTGACACGTTCGAGTTCGTACTCGGTGGGGTGGGTGCGGTTGGATCGGTAGTACAGAAACCCGCCGTCGTCGTCGTCGGACACGGACTGCACGGTGAACTCGCCCTCGCCCGAGAGTCGCGAGGCGGTTTCGCCGTTCCAGAGGTAGAGCCCGCCGTAGCCCGAGGCCTCACTCGTGTACCACAGTCGCCCGTCGGGGAGCCAATCAAACTGGTTGTACCGGTAGTTGACCCACCCCTCCTCACGCTGGTGCTCAACGACCGTCATCTCGGGGTCGCCGGTGCTCACATCGACCGTGATCAGCCAACGGTCTTTGTTGTCCGTCGAGCGCACCATGACCGCGAGATTCGAGCCGTCGTCGTTCCAGCTCCACCCCATCGTCCTCACATCGCGGAGCGGCCTCTCGTCGGTCTCCGCGTGCTCGGCGTCATCTGTTGGCTCGGTGTCGCTCGGCGCGTCCATACCATCCGAAGTGGAATCGGACGCGTCTTCTTTTTCCTCTTCCTCGTCCATCTTGTCCTTCAGCCACGCCAGGGGATCGTCTCGAATCCCGGGCAGCTCGCCCCAGTCGAGCCAGTGGGCGGTCTCGTTCTCGATATCGATCAGCGCGACCCACATCTGTCCCCGATCGGTGAGCCCGACCTTGGGACGGAGTTTTTGTGTGTCCACGTTGCCGTCGGCGGTGACGTAGATCGGCATGATGTCTCGCTCGGCGTCTTCAACGTCCTCTTGGACCAAGAACCCCAGCCAGCGTGTGTCCTCGTTTAGGTTCATCCCGACGTTCTGGATCTTGGTGCCCAGGTGCTTGCTGCCGAGGTAGACCGTGGGGATCGCGAACTCGTTGGCTTCACTGCGCAATCGGCGCGAAGCCTCGCGTGCCCGCGATCGGCGCTCGCGGTCGCGGATGATCTCGAACAGCCGCTCCTGCTGATCTTCCAGGTCGTCCTGCTCCTTGTCTTGCTCGGTCCACTGGTCTTCGAGCTCCTTTGGCTCGTCCTCGACCAGCACCCGGATTGGTTCTTCGACGAGCCCGCTGGCGAGGTCACGCACAAAGATCGCGTTGTTGGGCCAAGCGATCGCGGCTCCGCCACGGACGAAGGACGGCCGCCCCCGCCGACCGGAGGTGTTCATCAGCAGGCGTTCCGAGCCCGTGTCCAGGTTTTTTAGCCAGAAGGCGTTGCCGCGTAAATAGACCTTGTGCCGATGCTCGCCGATCTGTCGGGTGTCGCCGGATTGGGTCGGGATGGAGTCGAGCTCCTCATCGGGCACGATCTCGGGCTCGCTGGCGTTCGCGTCCGCGTCGAACCGGATCACCCAGGTATCTCGAATCCCCTCGTCGCCCGAACGCTCACGGGTGTAGTACACCGCGCTGCCGTCGTCGGCCCAGAAGGCCGCTGCCGGCGACCGGGCGACCCAGCCCGGATCAGCCATGATCTGCTTGAGGGTCGCTGTGGAATGCCCGCGGGTCTCGGCGGCCTGCACAACCGCGGCCACCCGCTCCGACGCGGTCGGCGGGCCCGCGAGAGCAACCCCGCACAACAGCGTTTCCAGCATCAGCCCCGCAACGATCGCTTTATTCGTCCTCATAGACGCGAGGGTACCTGTTCAGCCCCCAATGCGTTGCAGGCTGACACTCCGTGACAATCTGATTTTTGACGTGCCACCGACCCGGCTCAACAAGCAGTACGGCGCGTCAGCTAGGGCATTCAAGAGCACGGACATACAACGCCAAGCCCGTGGCACAGAGAGACAAGAAATCAGAATGCGAACCAACGACTAGCCCACGGCGCAAGCCGTGGGGCTCGGAATCTTCCTGAGCCGGGGGGGAGCTGGGGGGGGGCCAGACCGAGCCCCATCGCTTGCGCGATGGGCTTGTAGATGGTTTTCCCCAGAGGGATCTGGCGAAATACTTTGACTCGCACTACTCCCAATGCAGCTACGCCGACTCTGTGACCCGCTTGAACACGCCAACTGCTCGCTCCACCTGCTCCATCGAGACATCCAGGTGCGTCACCACCCGGACCGCGGTATCGCTGAGTGCGAACAGCCGCACGCCTTGGGCTTCGAGCCGGGTTGCGAACTCTGGGCCGGTGCAGAACGAAGGGTCGATCATGACGTTGACGATGTTGGTCTGCACGCTGTCCATATCGACGCTCATGGGGCCCACGCCGTTCACACCCTCAGCGAGCACCCTCGCCTTGGTGTGGTCTTCCGCGAGCCGATCGACGTTGTTCTCCATCGCGTACAACGCAGCCGCGGCCAGCAGCCCAGACTGCCGCATCGCCCCGCCGAACATCTTTCGGAATCGCCGAACGCGCGCGATGAGTTCGGCGCTCCCGCCAACGATCGACCCCACCGGTGCGCCGAGCCCCTTGGAGAAGCAACAGCTCACGGTGTCCGCACCGGCGGCGTAGTCCGCCATCGAGACCCCGCTGGCGACCGAGGCGTTCCAGAGGCGGGCCCCGTCGAGGTGGACCCGCAGCCCGAGCTCTTTGGACGCGTCGCAGACCTCGCGGATGGTCTTGATGGGCCAGACTCGGCCGCCCCCGCCGTTGGAGGTGTTCTCGATGAGGACCAGTCTGGTCCGCGGCAGGTAATCGGTCTGCGCGCGCACCAGAGCCCGCACATCGCTCGCCTCGAACACCCCGGCGGGCCCATCTGCGAACCGGATGCCGCACCCGGAGAGGGCCGCGGGGGCCCCGGTCTCGTAGTGAAAAATATGGCAGGTGCGGTCGGCGATGATCTCGTCGCCCGGCTCGGTGAGGGCCCGGATGGCGGTCTGGTTGGCCATGGTGCCCGAGGGGACGAAGCAGGCCGCGGGCTTGCCGATGAGCGCGGCGAACTCCGCCTCGAGCCGCTGCACCGTGGGCTCGTCGCCCAGCACGTCGTCGCCCAGTTCGGCGGCGACCATGGCCTCGAGCATCGCCGGGGTGGGCTTGGTCACCGTGTCGCTGCGGAGGTCGATCGGGGACGAACTCTGAGCGGGTGCTGGCTCGGGCATTGGGTCGGGCATGGGCGGTCCTTGGAGGCGGTATAAATCAGACGGTTTCTGTGGCAATTCTACCGCCCGCGGGAAGCCAGAAAATTGTACACCATGAACCCTGTTTCTCGGCCCGATGCGTGCGCCAACCGGGTGCTTCTTTCCCCGGCCGAGGCTAGGCTTGCAACCCGCAACGCTGTTCGCCCACGGAGGACCCATGGCCAGGATTCACGAGCACCAAGGCAAGTCCATTCTCGCTGAGCACGGCATCAAGGTGCCCAGGTACGGCGTCGCCTCCACCGCGGACCAGGCCCGCCAGATCGCGACCGATCTGGGTGGGCCTGTGGTCGTCAAGATCCAGGCGTGGACGACCGGCCGAAAGAAAATCGGGGGCGTGGCGATGGTCAACACCCCCGAAGAGGCCAAGGCCGAGGCCGAGCGGATGCTGGGCATGACCGTCGGGGCCTTCCCCGTGACCGAGGTGCTCGTTGAGGAGCAGATCTCGATCGACCGCGAGCTGTTTGTCTCGCTCTCGATCGACGACGCGGCACGCGGCCCGACCATGCTGCTCTCAGCCGAGGGCGGCAGCGGGATCGAGGACCGGGCGGGCGCCGTGACGCGGCTGGCGGTGGACGCGAAGTTCGGGCCAGACGCGGTCGCTCTGGAATCGGCCCTCACCAACGCGGGGTTCGAGGGCGACCTGCGGTCCGCGCTGGCCGACGCGGTGCACGCGACGTTCGCCAGCGCCAAGGCCGTCGAGGCCCGGTCTGTTGAGATCAACCCGCTGGTCACCACAACCGATGGCGAGGTCGTCGCGGCGGACTGCCGCATGACGATCGATGACTACGCGGTGTTTCGTCACCCCGAACTCGGCATCGAGATCGCCCGCGAGCTGGATCACCCGCCGACCGAGCTTGAGAGGCTTGCGTACGACGTGGAGCAGCGCGACCACCGGGGCACGTTCTACTTCGCACGCCTGCCGCACGAAGAGAACGACCCCAAGCTCGTGGGCTTCCACGGCGCGGGCGGCGGCGGGAGCATGATGTCGATGGACGCGGTCAGCCGCGAGGGCTTCACGCTGGCAAACTTTACCGATACTTCTGGCAATCCGTCGGCAGCGAAGGTGTACGCCGCGGCCCGGATTATCCTGAGTCAGCCTGGGCTGGTGGGATACTTTGGATCTGGATCTGGCGTGGCGAGCCAGGAGCAGTTCTGGTCCGCCTACGGGCTTGCCAAGGCGTTCAACGAGGTGAAACTCAGCATCCCGGCCCTCATCCGGCTCGGCGGCAACTCCGAGGACCGAGCCGTCGAGATCCTCGAAGACGCCTGCCGCGGATTGGACACCGCGGTCGAGGGGTACAAGAAGGACGACACGCCCGGGTTCTGTGGCAACCGCTTCAAGCACCTTGTTGAGCAGGCGAACGCGCGGTCCGAAGGGTTTGTGCGCACGGTGCCCGGGTTTGCGAAAGAAGGAAGCGGCGCGGGGGGGGCGCTGGCGATCCCCTTCAAGCTCGGCACGCTCTGGATTGATCTCGCAAACTGCGACGCGGCGGCGACCAAGGCCGTCATCGAGCACGGCTCGGGGTTGTTTGTCGAACAAGACGGCAAGCCGACGCTCGCGGTAGACGCCATCGAGCTGGACAACAAGGACTCCGAGCTGATCATGTGCGAGATCGAGTGCCTGCGGGCCGGGCACCCGGTGGTGTTCGTGGACCTGCCGATCGAGGGACTCGACCCCCCCACACCCTCGGCTGATTCTTCTGGGAAGGGAGCCGCCTGATGGCCATTCTCATCGACGAGACCAAACGCGTGCTCATTCAGGGCATCACCGGGCGCGAGGGGCAGGCCCGGACAAAGCTCATGCGCGAGTTCGGCACCAACGTCATCGCGGGTTGCACGCCGGGCAAGGGCGGCCAGGTTGTGCAGGGCGTGCCGGTGTTCAACTCGTGCAGCGAAGCCATGGCCCAGGCGGGTCCGATCGATGCGTCAGTCGTGTTCGTGCCGGCGCGGTTCGTGAAGGGGGCCGCGATCGAGGCGATCGAGGCGGGGATTAAATTAGTCATGCTGGTGCCCGACCGCGTGCCGGTGTGGGACGCGATGGAGATCGCCGCGGCGGCCAAGGCGAACAACGCGGAGTTCATCGGGCCAAACACGCTCGGCGTGCTCTCGCCGGGGCGGGCCGTCCTGGGCATGATCGGGGGCAAGGCCGCCTCGGCGCGTGAGTGGTTCCCCCAGGGCTCGATCGGCATCATCAGCCGCTCGGGCGGCATGACCTCCAGCTGCGGGTACTACCTCGGCAAACGTGGCCTGGGCATGTCCACACTCGTCCACGTCGGCGGCGATTCGGTGCTCGGCATCCGCATCCCGGACGTGGCGCTGAAGTTCGAGGCCGACGAGCAGACCAAGGCCATCGTGCTCTTCGGCGAGATCGGGGGCTCGCAGGAAGAGGACCTCGCGCGGCTGATCAAAGAGGGCCGCGTCACCAAGCCCGTCTGTGCGTACATCGGCGGGGCGGCGGCGAAAGAGGGGACGCGGTTCAGCCACGCCGGGGCCATTATTGAAGGCGACCGCGGCACCCACGCCGGCAAGGTCAAGGCACTCACCGAAGCGGGTGCAACAGTCGTCGAGACCTTTGGCGACCTGCCGGACGCGGCGGTGAGCATGATGGAAACAACGACGGCCTAACCGAGCACGGAGACCGAGCATGCCAGATCCATGGACCACCGCGGTCACCAAAATCGAGCCCAACAAGATCGCTGTCCGCGGGCACGACATCGCCGGGCTCATGGGGCACGCGAGCGTCGGGCAGGCGGTCTACCTCATCCTGCGTGGCGAGCTGCCCACGCCCGAGGTCGGCAGGCTCATGGACGCGATCCTGGTCAGCTCGATTGATCATGGGGCCACGCCGCCGTCTGCTCTGGCGGCCCGGACCGTCGCGAGCACGGGGGCGACGCTGAGCGCCTCGGTTGCGGCCGGGATTATGTCGATCAACACCCATCACGGCGGGGCGATCGAGAACTGCGCCCGGCATCTGGGCAACATCATCGAGATGGGCAACGACACCCTTGAGTATCCAACGCTCGAGGCTGCCGCTGGGGCGTACCTGGATCAATTAAAAGTTGACGGCAAACGGATGGCGGGCTTCGGGCACCGCATCCACACCGCGGACCCGCGCACCGCGAGGCTCTTCGAACTCACCGCCGAGGCAGGGATCACCGGGGCGTACCTCGACGCGGCCCACGCGGTCGAGAGCGTGTTCACGGCCCGAGGCAAGGCCTTGCCGATCAACGTGGACGGGGCGATCGGGGCGGTGCTGGCGCAGCTGGGGTTTGATCCCGCGGTGATGAACGGCATCTTTATGATCGCCCGCGTGCCGGGGCTGGTGGCGCACGTGGTTGAAGAGCAAGCCAGAATGAAGCCGATGCGGAAGATCGACCCGGTGAACCACGAGTACGACGGGCCGACGCGGTAAGGGCTGCACGCTATGGACCTCCCCACCCCCACCACCCCGCTCATCCCCCCCACCCCCCTCGCGCTGCCCACCCTCCGCACCGAGCGGCTCACGCTGCGGGCGCCGAGCGAGACGGACCTGCCGGACATGCCGGGCGTGCTGAGCGACCCCGAGATCAGCCCGAACTCTCGCAACATCCCGTACCCCTACACCGACGAGGCCGCGAGGCACGGGCTTGATCGGTACACGGGGCTCACCCGCGATGGGGCGGCGCTCACGCTGTTTGTCGAGGAGACCGAAACCGGCTCACTCGTGGGACTCGTCGTGCTCATCGTCCACGAGCCGGGGAAGGATGGGGGGGACGGGGGGGTCGGCGAGCTGGGGTATGCGCTCGGCCGCGCCTGGTGGGGCAAGGGATACGCGACCGAGGCCTCGAACGCGATGCTCGCGCACGGCTTCGACACTCTCGGGTTCGAGAGGATCGGGGCCCACACCAAGCTGGGCAACGCCGGGTCTTGCCGCGTGCTCGAGAAGCTGGGCATGGTCTCGCTGGGCGTGCAGAAAGAGTCGTGCGAGTCGGACGGCGTGCACCACGACGCGAACGGATTTATGATTACCAAAGACCAATGGGAGAATCGATGACCACCGCACCCAAGTACACCACCGAGCAGATCGCCGAGCTCTTCCCACCCCTGAGGGACATCACCGACGCGGCCCTGCGCGACAAGGTCGCCGCGGTCTGGGACGAGGCCCTCACCACCGGGTGCGGCGGGAAGGGCTGGAGCACCGACGAGCTGCGGTCGGTCCCGTTCACGCTGCTCGCGGGCGATATCGACCTGCGGTACATCGAGCACCTCAACTCGTGCGCCCTGCAGTGCATCGCGATCGCCGGCGTGCTCAAGGGGACCTTCGGCGACCGCGTGCCGATCAACATGGACTACCTGATCGCCGGCTCGCTGCTCGCCGACGTCGGCAAGCCGCTCGAGTTCGACAAGGACAAAGACGGCAACGTGATCAAGGGGCACTTCGGCGACATGCTGCGGCACCCGTTCAGCGGCGTGGCGATGTGCTACAAGCACGGCATCCCGGCCGAGGTCATGCACATCGTCGCGACCCATTCGCACGAGGGCGAGAAGGTGCAGCGGTCCATCGAGAGCATCATCTTCCACCACGCGGACTTCGTGGACTTCGATATCGCCAAGTACCTCGGCAAGCAAGCCGCGAAGTAAGCCGCAGCCCCACTCCCCCGCCTACACCCCCGGAGCAATCATGCCCCAGACCTCGATCGAAAAAATCGTCACCAAGTACGCTGTCGGGCAAACAACCCCGGCCCACGCGGGCGACTTTGTCACCATCCGCCCCAGGCACCTGATGACGCACGACAACACCGGGGCCGTGATCCCCAAGTTCGAGTCGATCGTGGGCGCCGGCGGCAAGATCCACAACCCGAAGCAGCCCATGTTCGGCATCGATCACGACATCCAGAACGTCACGCCGGAGAACCTGGGCAAGTACGCCAAGATCGCCAAGTTCGCCGCCGACCAGGGCGTTGACTACTACCCGCCGGGGCGAGGCATCGCGCACCAGATCATGATCGAGGAGGGGTACGCGGTGCCCGGCTCGCTCGTGGTGGGGTCGGACTCACACTCCAATATTTACGGTGCGGTGGCTGCGGTCGGCACGCCGGTGGTGCGCACAGACGCGGCTGCGATCTGGGCGACCGGCGAGACCTGGTGGCAGATCCCGCCGCAGATCAAGGTAACTCTCACGGGGAAGCTCCAGCACGGGGCGACGGGCAAGGACGTCATCATCTCCCTCTGTGGGCACTTCAAGGACGACGAAGTCTTGAACAGCGCGATCGAGTTCGCGGGCGACGGCGTCGCCCAGCTCTCGGTCGATGAACGCATGACCATCAGCAACATGACGACCGAATGGGGTGCCCTGGTCGGCATGTTCCCGTTCGACGACGTGCTCAAGGACTACCTGCTGGGGCGTGCGAAGGACTTTGAATCACGATCCGGGAAAACTCCGCGGTACACCGCCGAAGACGTGAACACCTGGTGGGCCGAGCGAGATTCCTTCGCTCCAGACGCGGGCGCGCACTACGCCAAGGTGCTCACGCTAGACCTTTCCACCGTCTCGCCGCACATTTCCGGGCCCAACTCGGTGAAGGTGATGGACGCGGTATTCGCGGTCGAGCCCAAGAGGATGAAGATCGACAAGGCGTACCTGATGAGCTGCGTGAACGCTCGGCTGAGCGACTTTGCCGACGCCGCGAGGGTCTTCACCGATGCCGGGCCGGGCGTGAAGATCGCGGACGGCGTGAACTTCTACGTCGCCGCGGCCTCGAGCACCATCGAGGCCCAGGCCAAGGATGCCGGGTACTGGGACGTGCTCGTCAACGCGGGTGCCACGCCCTTCCCCGCCGGGTGCGGGGCGTGCATCGGCTTGGGCGCTGGCACGCTCGAAGCTGGCGAGGTCGGCCTCAGCGCCACCAACCGCAACTTCCAGGGCCGCATGGGCTCGCGCGACGCGCTGTGCTATCTCGCCAGCCCCGCGGTGGTCGCCCAGTCCGCGATCAACGGGTACATCAGTGCGCCCAAGGGCAACGATTCTTCAGATCCCGCCGAGGTCTCCGGCACCTGCACCGTCACCCCCACTGCCAACAAAGAAACCCCGGCCCAGGAAATCCTCGAAGGATTCCCTTCAACCCTCACCGGGCGGGCGCTCTATCTCCCAACAGATAACCTCAACACCGACGGCATCTACGGCAAGGACGTCACCTACCGCGACGACATCACCTTCGAAGAGCAGGGCCAGCATGCCATGCTCAACTACGACCCCGAGTTCCAGTCCATCGCACAAGACGGCGACATCATCGTGGGAACCCGCAACTTCGGGACCGGGTCTAGCCGCGAGCAGGCCGCGACCGCGCTGGCCTCGAAGGGCATCCGCCTCGTCATCGCGTCCACCGCGGGGCAGACCTACAAACGCAACGCGTTCAACAACGGCTTCATCGTGCTCGAGTGCCCCGCGCTCGCTGAGCAGCTCCAATCGCTGCTCAAGCCAGCCGAGTCTCAGCTCACCGTGCCGGGCCCGGAGATCACGGTCGATTTCCAGGCCTCGACCATCACCTGTCAAGGCACGGCGCACCGGTTTGGAGCACTCAGCACGACCGCCCAACGGCTCATCGTCGCCGGCGGGTGCGAGGCGGTGGTCCGCCAGCAGCTCGCCAATTGGGACTGAGTGGAACGCGCCGACGGTCGGTGTTTGGTTTAGCTCGGCCCGGCTCAGGCGGCGGGCCTGGCTCAGGCGGCGGGCCTGGCCGCCTCCGACTTGTTCCTGAAGAACCGGATGATGTTCTTGCTCTTCAGGTCAACGTCGATGCCCTCGCAGATGTCCAGGAAACGGACCGCGGCTTCGAGCTCGGTCCGCAGCGCTGCGGATTCTTCCTCGAAGTTGCAGAGCGTCATGGACCAGCCGACGAACATTCGCTCGGTGATCTCGCTGCTCTGCAGGACCTTGAGCCAGGTGTGGCGGGGGTCCTGGGCGATCTTGGCGTAGATCGCCTCGACGACCTCCCGGTCGCCCTCGAGCGCCTGCAGGAAGATCCCGCCGGCGTACAGCAACATACCCGTGAGCCCCGTGGCGGAGTTCCGGGCCGCCGAGCCCTCAGTGAGCCGCTCGAGGTCCTCAGCCGTGAACATATCCACGGCTGTACTGATATAGATCAATCGAAATTCGGGCATCCTGTCTCCGTCGCTATGTCGGTACGCCAATATCGTGCCGTTCCCCCCCCTGCTTGAGCACAACGGCTCGGCGGAGAGCTAAAGTTGAGCATGCCGAACGGGCATGTTTCGATCCGTCCGAGAACAGTTGAAAAAGAGGAATACGAGATGAGCAAGTACAAGATCGCATGGATGCCCGGTGACGGCGTCGGCAACGAAGTCATGGACGCCACCCGCATCGTCCTCGACGCCATCGGCCTCGACGCCGAGTACATCCCGGCTGACATCGGGTGGGACTTCTGGTGCAAGGAGGGCAACCCGCTGCCCGACCGCACCATCGAGATCCTCAAGCAGACCGACTGCGCCCTGTTCGGCGCGATCACCTCCAAGCCCCGCGAGGAGGCCAACAACGAGCTCGACCCGGCGCTCCAGGGCACCGGCCTGAGCTACTTCTCCCCCATCGTCAGGCTCCGCCAGCTCTTCAACCTGCACACCAACCTCCGCCCCTGCAAGGCCTACCCCGGCAACCCGCTCAACTACCGCGACGACATCGACCTGGTCGTCTTCCGCGAGAACACCGAGGGCATGTACGGCGGGATCGAGTGGTTCCCCCTGCCCGAAAAAATCGCACTCGCCATGGCCGACAAAGAAGTCGGGCACCCGGACCGCATGAAACGCTGGTTCGACAAGGGCCTCGAGAACGTCGCGGTGTCTACCCGCGTGATGAGCCAGCAGGGATGCGAGAGCATCTGCCGCCAGTCCTTCGAGTTCGCCAAGAAGTTCGGGCGTAAGTCCGTCACCTTGGTTGAAAAACCCAACGTGCTCCGCGAGACCGGCGGCCTCATGACCCGCGTCTTCCGCGACGTCGCCAAGGACTACCCCGGCATCGAGTCCTGGGAGGCCAACATCGACGCGATCTGCATGTGGATGATCAAAAACCCCCAGGACTACGACGTGCTGGTGGCTGAGAACATGTTCGGCGACATCGTCAGCGACCTCTGCGCCGGCCTCGTCGGCGGGCTCGGCTTCGCCTGTGCGGCAAACATCGGCGACGACTACGCCGTCTTCGAGCCCACCCACGGCTCGGCCCCCAAGTACTACGGCAAGAACTGCGTCAACCCCATCGCCATGATCCTGACCGCCAAGATGATGCTCGACTGGCTCGGCGAGGACGCCCTGGCCGAGCGGCTTGAGGCCGCGTGCGCCAAGGTGATCAAGGAGGGCAAGGTCGCGACGTACGACGTGAAGGGGCGGGGCAAGGGCGACAGCACGACGGCGGTGGCGGAGGAGATTGCTAGGCAGCTGTGAGGCTAGGTATCCAATTGCAAATGAAAGGGTGCGATGATGGCTATCGCTGATGCGACAATGACTGATTTCGTCGCTTGGTATGGGGCAGTACTTGCAACCGCTAGCGTGGCTTTTGGTTGCTTTGCGATTTTTCGCGACAAACGAAAAATCGTGCTGCGTGCCCGTGCTAATTGGCGAATCACAGAGCCCTTTGCTAACTATAAGACCGAAGACATATACATCTATGTCACTGCTGCGAATACTGGACGTAGACCTGTGACCCTCGGCAATTTGGCAATGCAGTCAACGGAAAGCAGTAAATCGGGCTGGTTTGTCGTTGGAGAGTGGTCGCCCAAATCTCGCTTAGAAGAAGGCGAGTCTGCATCGCGACTTGTCAACCAGAAAGAGCTTGATTTGAGCAAAGTCAAGTTCATTGCTGTTGAAGATGCGACAGGCAAAGTATGGAAAGCAAAAATCGAATCCAACCACTCCAAGCCTGATATTGATACCCATGAAGCCAGTAATTGTTAACATCTCTGGCGGTGAAACCTACGCCTAGCGAGAAATCTTGGCGATGTATTTGGCCCGCACCCACCCCGCGCAGTATTCGCCCGTCTCGGAGTCCCACCACTCAATGAGACGCCACTTTTTATTCCACATGACAATAGCCACAACTTGACCAGAGCACAGCCGGCTAATGGGGGGCAGGGCAGGCTTCGGCTCTGAAAATACCGGAAGAGATTGGCGAATTACAACGCGAAGATACCGAACGTCAGCAATGGGCAAATCAATGTCGACTATTGCATCTTTAGCATCACGCCGGATCATCGATTTTTGCTCAGCCGCAGACACAGGTTGATCAAGCAGCCCCAATGCGCGGTTCAGGGCGGGAGTCGTGTGCGATGCTGCCCATTCCGTCGCAAGGTCTTTGCCGAAGCTCGCAAAAATTACAAGTAGCGTTGCAATTATCGTGTAATATTGTGATCGTTTTTCTTTTGCAAGCATGGCTTCAAGCCGGCCACAGTATTGCAAAATAGCCGAAAGAGCTTCGGCTTGTTTTTCACTTTGTATCTCATTCGCTACTGCAGCATCCCCGATTGCCACGGCAATCTCTCGCATCGCATCCGCGAGTTCTGCATTGTCTTCTGCCGAAACTGATTCCCAATCCCACTGGTCAAGATCCTGCTCTACCTCTGGGCAACCTCCAGCATATGCCGAAGCACTATCCATGAACTTCTGGAGTTGCCGCCAGTCGATTGCGCTCCACGGGGAAACGACATTTGGCAACGCAGCCTTGAATGCCGACTCTTCCAACTCAATGCGAGCAAAGGCATCGCGGGCAACCCGGAACGCAGAAGTTTCACCCAAACCCAAGAGCTGACTCACCGAAACCTGTCCAATGCCTTCAAGCAGCGACCTCACGGGATTCGCTTCTTGGATCGCTGGCCCCAGAATGGTATTTAACGCACTAATGACCGATTGGTGCTCATCAAATATTCGTGTTGTATTCAATTGGCCAAATATAGATTGGAGAGAAATATTTTGTAATGCAAAGATATTTGAATTGATACGATTCGCCTGCAATACCGATCCTATCGTGGTCGAGGCGATGCTTGACGAGAACATTTGCGACCTGGCCAAGTCTTGTAAAATCAAATCTGTGGCAAGACGCATTGTAGATCCGCCGATAGCGACATCGAATGCGTCGCGAAGGGCTTTGGAAGGCTCTATGTAGCGGCGCATCTGTTCCGCTAAATTCGCTTGCGAGCCAAGCATGCGTTGCATTTGCCCGAATGAATCGCTCATCTTGATTCTATAGTAATCAAGCTCAGCGTCTCCGTCATCCTGAATCGCAAAATTCTGTGGCGAGCGGCTGAATTCCTATCCCGCTCGCTCCTCCTCGAATCTGACATCACCCCCACCTCACCCCCCACCCCGCATCCCATCCAGCTCCGCCCACCGGGCGTACAGCTCGCTCACCCGCTGGTTCGCCTCGGAGAGCTCGTGATACACCGTCGCGGCCCGCTTGTGATCCGCGGTGACCTCCGGGTCCGCGGCCTCGGCCTCGAGCCGCTCGGCCTGGGCCTCGGCGTCAAGAATGGCCGCCTCCATGCCGTCGAGCTCACGCTGGAGCTGGTATGAGAGTTTCCCGGGCCCGGGCGAGCTGGGTTTCTTCGGGGTGGGCGAGCCGGGCTTGGGCTTCTCGGCGGGCGCGGGCCTGGCCTTGAGCCTCGCGGCGTTCCACTGCTCGATCGAGGCGAACCGTTTGCCGTCGCCCCGGTCGTCGAGCGCCAGGTACTCGGTCGCGAGTCGTTCCAACAAAAACCGGTCGTGGGTGACCAGCACGATCGCGCCCGGGAAACCCAGCAGCGTCTGCTCGAGGATCTCCAGCGTGGGAATGTCCAGATCGTTCGTCGGCTCGTCGAGCAGCAGCACGTCGGCCGGTCGGAGGGTCAGGCTGGCGATGAGTACCCGCGCCTGCTCGCCGCCGGAGAGATCGCCGACCCGCATGGGGAACTGGTCCACATCGAACAGGAACCGCCCGGCCCACCCTGTCACGTGGACCGGCACGCCGTTGTAGTGGACCACGTCGCCGACGGGGCACAGCGCCTCGCGGAGCGTCTGGCTCTGGTCGAGCGTCTCTCGGTGCTGGCTAAACGTCACAACCTTCAGGTTGTCGGCCCGCTCGATCGCCCCCGAGTCTGGCTGCAGGTCGCCCGACATCAACCGCATCAAGGTGGTCTTGCCCGAGCCGTTCACGCCCAGCAGCCCGACCCGTTGGCCCGGCGTCAGCGTGAGGTCCAGCGACTCAAAGAGCTTCTTATCGCCCATCGACTTGGACACATTGCGGAGGGCGAGGAGCTTCTTGGTCTTCCGGTCGGTGGCCTGGAACGCGAACCGGGCTGTGTTTGCGGTGGCCTCGTTGCGGTCGGTGGTCGCCTTCAGCTCGTCGCGGCGATTGGCGGCCGCCTCGACCTGCGTCTTGTTGCGGGTCTGGCGTCCCTGGATCCCTTGGTTGAGCCAGGCGGTGTCGCGGCGCACCCGGCTGGCGATGCTGGTCTGCGCCGCCCGCTGCGCGTCCAGGAAGGCGTCTTTTCGCTTGACGAACTCGGTGTAGTTCCCCTTTGCTTCGAAGGCGCCGCCCGGGTAGGCCGACGAGAGCTCCATGATGCGGGTGGCGGTGTTCTCGAGGAACCGACGGTCGTGTGTCACGTAGACGATCGCCATCGAAACCTGCCGGACGAAGCCCTCGAGCCACAGAACCCCCTCGAGATCAAGATGGTTCGTCGGCTCATCGAGCATCAGCACGTCCGGCTCTTGGGCCAAGGCCTTCGCAATCGAGAGCCGCTTGCGCCACCCGCCCGAGAGTGTCGCGACGGACCGCTGAAGATCAGAAAAACCCAGCTTCGTGAGCGCGATCGAGGCCCGCGTCGTCGGATCCATGCCCGAATGGTCGTCGTCGTCCAGGCCCGCCCGGACGACCACCAACGGCGTGGCGTCATCGGCAAACCGATCGTCCTGATCGACATACGCCACGCGCAGCCCACGCTGGCGAACGATCTCGCCCGAATCCGGCGCGAGATCCCCCGCGAGGATCTTCATCAGCGTCGTCTTGCCGCTCCCGTTCGGGCCGATGAGCCCGATTCGCTCGCCGTCCTCGACATGGACCGACACGCCCTCGAACAGGCTGTTCGAGGGGTACGACTTCATCAGGTTGCGAGCGGTGAGGAGCGTGGGCATAAGGGGTGAACAACGTGGAAACTGAACGGGCCACTACGATATCCAGCTCAGACCGGATTGTTCGGCCGCGGCGGCAACCCGCTCTACTTCCGCACCGGCATCTGCCGGTGCCTGAGCGACCTGGCGAACCGGCTCTCGGACTGCGTCGGCCCGTTCATCGGCACCTCACCATCGGCCCGGTCCACCCGCTCGATCGTGATGAACGCCTGCGGGGCGTGTTCGGCCAGCATCTGCCGGATCTCGGGCACTCGCTTGCGGCGCACGACGGTGAAGCTCACCTCCACGGGCCCCTTCTGACCCGAGCCCTCGATTCGGGTCGTCCGGATGCCACGCTCACGCAGCATGGCCGCGACGTGGACGCTCGGGTCCGGGTTGATCACGCGGATCATGCGTAGCCCGATCGCGATCTTGTCCTCGACCATCATGCCCACGAAAATCCCGGTGGCGTACCCGCCGGCGTAGCCCACCACCGCGAGTGGCTCGGACAGGTTTTTCATCACGCCGCCGACGGCGAGCACCCAGATCAGCACCTCGAAGAAGCCGAGCACGACCGACAGGCGGCGGTATCCAGAGATCACGAAGACCGTGCGCACGGTGCCGATCGAGACGTCGCAGATACGGGCCAAGAAGATCAGGATGGGGATGTACCACAGCAAGGCAGGCTCCGGGCGTATGAGAAAGGGGGGTGGGATGCGTCGCTGTGGCATGATACCCTTCGCGTCCGCTCGCCCGGGCCCCAAATCGGGCCCGTGTCGAGTGGGTCAACACGCACGCACCCGGGAATCCCAGGAGAGACCATGGCCAGCTACAAGACCGACAATTTCATCAGCTACGACATCGCCAACTGGGTCGCCGGGCTCAAGTACGAGGACCTCTCCCCCGAGTGCATCGAGCGGGCCAAGCTCTTCTGGTACGACTCGGTCGGGTGTGCGCTGGGCGGCTCCAAGACCGAGGACGCCCAGATCCTCCTCGCCCACCACCAGGAGATGGCCGGGGGCAACGGCGACCGGGGCCCGTGCTCCTGCTTCGTCAGCGGGTTCAAGACCAACGCGGTTGACGCGGCCTTCCTCAACTCCCACATGGTCCGGGCCATGGACTTCAACGACATCTACTGGAAGGCCGACCCCTCCCACCCCTCGGACCTCATCTGTGGCCCGCTCGCCCTGTGCGAACTCAAGGGCCTCACCGGCAAAGACCTCATCCTGGGCACCATCATCGCCTACGAGATCGAGATGCGCTTGGTCGAGATCGGCCTCCCCGGCGTGCGCGAGTACGGCTGGCACCACGCCGCCCTCACCGGCTTCGCGACTCCCTTCAGCGCAGGCCGCATGCTGAACCTCACGCCCGACCAGCTCGTCAACGCCGCCGGCATCGGCGCCTGCCGCACGCTCTCGCTGGGGGCCGTCACCGCGGGCAAGCTCACCATGATGAAGAACACCGTGGATCCCTGGGCCACGCGGATGGGTGTCGAGGCGGCCATGCTCGCCGCCCGCGGGTTCAGCGGCCCCGAGCACGTGTTCGACGGCAAGGAAGGGCTGTTCCACGTGTTCGGCCATTCGCAGCACGAGGGCAAGCCGTGTGCGTTTGACGCTGACGGATTGATCAAGGACCTGCCCAAGAGCCAGGGCGACCACTACCGCATCCTGGACTGTGGCATGAAGTCGTTCCCGATCGAGGCGCTGAGCCACGCCCCGCTCTCGGCCATGATGAAGATCGTCGCCGAGCACGATCTGAACGCCGACGACGTCGCCGAGATCAAGGTCGAGGTCATCGCGCGGGCCGCTGATATTCTGGGCGACCCCCACAAGTACCGCCCCACTTCCCGCGAGACGGCGGACCACTCCCTGCCGTACTCGCTCGCGGTCGGGCTCGTGGACGGCAAAGTCACGCCGCTGCAGTTCGAGGACGCCCGCGTGCAGGACACGAAGCTCATCCCGGTGATGGACAAGGTGAAGGTGGTTCCCAACGAGGAGTTCGAGTCCCGGTTCCCCGAGTTTCAGCCCAGCCGCGTGACCATCACGCTCACCAACGGCACGAAGCACGTGCAGCAGGTAGACGTGCCCAAGGGCGACGCCCGCGACCCGATGACGCCCGCGGAGATCAAGGTGAAGTTCGACGCCCTCGGTGGCGACGTGATCGGGCAGGCCGAGTGCGACAAACTCGGCGAGCTGATCATGGACCTCGAGAACCAGCCCAGTATGAATGCCCTGTTCGCGGGTGCAACCAAGTAGACTGGTGGGCATGCCCCACTTCACACGGCCCATTCAACGATCCGCCAACCCGCTCCGCCTGGGCGTGGTCGGGCTCACCCACACCCACGTCGGGTGGCCGCTGCACTCTGGGCGTGAGGGCGCGGTCAGTCTCGTCGGCGTGTACGAGCCCTCCAAGCCGCTGTTCGACCGGTACGCCAAACAGTACGACCTCGACCCGTCGATCCACTTCACCGATCTGGACGAGTTCATAGACCAGGCCAGGCCCGAGGGGCTGAGCGTGATGAACTCGATCTACGAGCACGCCGAGACCGTCGAGCGGCTGGCGAAGTACCGCGTCCCCATGCTGATCGAGAAGCCGCTGGCGGTCTGCGCCGCCCACGCGAACCGCATCGCCGCCGCCTCGCGCGCGCACGACTGCCCCGTGCTCACCAACTACGAGACGAGCTGGTACGCCGGCATCCGCGAGGCCGAGAGGAGGCTCCGCAAGGGCGAGCTGGGCGAACTCCGCCGCATGGTCTTTGAGACCGGGCACCCCGGCCCCGTCGAGATCGGCTGCCCGATCGAGTTTCTGGACTGGCTCTGCGACCCGGTCCTCAACGGCGGCGGCGCGATCACCGACTTCGGGTGCTACGGCATCATCTGCGCCCTCTGGCTCATGGACGGCAAGGTGCCAGACTCCGTCGCCTGCACCGCGGCCACCACCAAGCCGGACGTCTACCCCAACGTGGACGACGACGCGACGATCGTTCTCCAGTGGGCCGACGGCCCCGTCGCGGTCATCCAGCCAAGCTGGGCCTGGACGCACGATGTGAAGTCCAGCCACTTCTTCGGCGAGATCGCATCCGCCCACTGCGGCAAGTGGGACGAGCTCGCCATCCGAGAGTCGAACCACGAGCCCAAGGCCGTCGAGCCCTCGCCCATCAAGCCTCCGGGCGACGACCAGTGGCGGTACCTGGCTGCGGTCGCACGCGATGACGCCGCGATCGACCCGATGTCGTCGCTCGAGCTGAACGTGAAGTGCTGTGAGATTCTGGACCAAGCGAGAAGGGCGGCGGGTCTGGCGGTTCCGGGGTGACCACGCCCTTCAGAGCCGCGGGCGCGAGCACGCGAGCCCCATCGCTTCTGTCCTTCTCTGTGTCCTCCGTGACTCTGTGGTGCAGGTCTTCGTGTGCATGTCATCTTCTTCCCTGAGACCCGGTGCCTGGTCCCCGGTGCCTCCCCGGCTTCCCCCCGCTACCCTACCTCTCCATGCACTCGCCGACCGCAGAACTCCTGGCCCCCGACGTCCAGATCATGGTGCAGAGCCAGCTGTGGCGGGAGATCCGCGAGATCCTGACGAGGCTCGAGGCCGCGGACGTGGCCGAGGTGATCGATACCATCGAGCCGCACGAGGACGCGGCGTTGGCCTTCCGGATGCTCCCCCGCGAGCTCGCCGCCGACGTGTTCAGCCACCTCGAGAGCGACAAGCAGGAGCGTCTGCTGGACCTGCTCGGCGGGGATCGCGCCATCCGCCTGATCGAGTCGATGGACGCCGACGACCGCGTCGCGCTGCTCGACGAGATGCCCGACCGGGTCGCCGCGGGGATGGTCTCCAGGATGAGCGCGGAGAATCAGCGGATCACCCGCGCGATCCTGGGCTACCCCGAAGACTCGGTCGGCCGCCTCATGACGCCCGACTACGTGCGGGTCCGCCCCGCGTGGACCGCCGCCAAGGCGATCGAGCACATCCGCCAGTTCGGGCGAGACGCCGAGACGGTGCACTGGGTCTACGTCACCGACGAGCAGCGGAAGCTCATCGACGACATCCACATCCGCACGATCCTGCTGGCCGACCCCGAGACCACGATCGCCCAGCTCATGGACCACGAGTTCGTCGCGCTCAGCTCGCTCGACGACCGCGAGGAAGCCGTCCGGATGTTCGGTAAGTACGACCGAACGGCCCTGCCGGTGCTCGATACGCGGGGGCACCTCTTGGGCATCGTCACGGTGGACGACGCGCACGACGTCGCCGAGGAAGAGTTCACCGAGGACATCCACAAGCTGGGCGGCCTCGAAGCGCTCGACAACCCGTACCTCACCGCGGGCTTCGCCGAGATGGTCAAGAAGCGGGGCGGGTGGCTCGCGGGCCTCTTCGTGATGCAGCTGGCGACCATCTTCGTGATGAGCTTCTTCGAGGAAGAACTGAGCAAGGCCATGATCCTGTCGGTCTTCATCCCGCTGATCATTTCCTCAGGCGGCAACACGGGCACCCAGGCCGCGAGCCTGCTGGTGCGGGCCATCGCGCTGGGCGAGGTCACGTTCGCCAACTGGATGAAGGTCGCGAGCAAGGAGCTGCTCAGCGGGCTCGTGCTCGGCTCGGTCCTGGGCCTGCTCGGCGTGGGCGTGGTGCTCGGGCTCGACGCCACGGGGCTGCTGGTCACCGAGCACGCGCCGCTGGTGGCGATCACCGTCGGCACCGCCGTCGTCGGCATCGTGATCTGGGGCACCCTGATCGGCTCGCTGCTGCCGCTGCTGCTGCACCGGCTGGGCCTGGACCCGGCGACCTCGTCGTCGCCGCTCGTCGCGACGCTCATGGATGTCAGCGGGCTGACGATCTACTTCATCGTCGCGGTGGTGCTGCTGCGTGGGACGCTGCTGTAAAAGGCCTGTCCCGATGCAGAAGCCTGTCCCGATGTAAAGGGCAGGTCCCGTTGTAAAAGGCAGGTCCCGTCGCTGACGCTCCGGGCTCTTTTCCGTTGCCCGAGGCCCTGCTCAGTCTCCGCCGCGCTCAAGCACCCACTCGGTCACCAGCTCGAGCACCTCGGGCTCGACCGTGGTCGTCAGCTCGTTGTACTCCGAGACCGTCCCGTACTCGCACCGCTGGAACATGTGGTTGAGGCCCTCGAAAACGCGGACGGTGACGTCGGGGTTGTCAGCCAGCGCCTTCTCGATCTCGGGGACGTTCTGCCAGCTGAGCACCTGCAGGTCCATGTCGCCGCTGAGCACGAGCACCGGCTGGGTGACCCTTCGCAACGCGTCGCGCGGGTCGAGCCGGATGAACGCGAGCATCCACGGGATCTCGAACTGCGCGATCGCCGCGTCCACCGCGGGGTTGAGCAGCTCGGGCGTGAGTTCCATCGGGGCCATGGCGCGGATCTGATCGCCGACCAGGTCTCGCAGATCCCGGATGGACTCGCCCTCTTTGACCCGCTTGAGCAGCTCGGTCTGGATCCGCTTGGCCTTGCTGACCAGTTCGTCGTCGTAGCCAGAGGCCGCCAGGATCGCCGCCGTCTGCTCGACGAGGACCTCGTTGCCCGGCACCCCGGTGCCCGCGAGCATGACCACGAACTTCACGCGGTCGTCGTCAGCCGCGATCATTGGCCCAACAACCCCGCCCTCAGAGTGCCCGATCACACCGATCGGCCCGACGGCGTCGTGGCCCGCGAGAAACCCGACCTGCGCCCGCGCGTCGTCCACGAAGTTGTGTGTCGTCGGGTTCACCGGGTCGCCGGTCGAGCCAAACACCCCGCGGTCGTCGCAGCGGAGGCTCGCGATGCCGTGGGTTGCAAAGTAGTCGGCGATCACCGCGAAGGGCTTGTGCTCGAAGATGGTCTCGTCGCGGTCCTGCGCCCCGCTGCCGGTGATGAAGATGACGGTGGGATAGGGCCCCTCGCCAAACTCGCCCGCGTCGGGCAGCGTCAGCGTGCCCGCGAGCGTGTGGTCCCACTTGTCGGTCTGCACCGGCACCGTGACCTCCTCGGTGCGGTACGCGAACGGGCCCTTGGGGGTCTGCGGGCGGCTGGCCTCGCGTGCCGCGTCGAGCGCCTCGTCGCTGCTGCTCTCAAACGATGCCACGAACTCCATGCCGGCCTGGGTCATCGTGCCCGCCAGCGAGCCCTTCGCGTCAATCTCAAGGTCAAACCGGGGGCGCATCTCCGCGGCCAGCCCGGGGAACGCGAGCACGAACGAGACCGAGCCGTCCACCAGCTTCAGCTCGATCACCTCGGCGTCCACAACGCCCTGGGCGGGGATGCTCAGCAGCCCGACCGGCCCGCCGTCGTCGCCGACTACGAGCTTAAAGACCATGCGGATGTTGTTGCCCGGGGCCACGGTGACCGCTCCCGACCACACACGGTCAGCCTGAGTCGCAGCGACCGGGTCGGCGCTGCCGCCCTTCCCTGCCCGCTCCGTGTCGGGCTGCTGGGCCGCAGCCGGGACGGGCGTTGCGAGCAAAGCCGTAATCAGAATGGCGAGCGTGATGAGCGTTGGGTGAGTCATCGAGAGACCTCTCGTTAGAACCAGTCCGGGCAAGGCAAACCCACGCTACAACCAGCACAATCATACGGGGGTTGGAAAAACCGGCGCCGCGATTTCACGAAACAGGCCGGGGAGAGCCCCGGCCTGCGCGAAGTCCGTTGGTTGTCTGTCTCGGCTTTCTTCTCCCGCCAGACGCTACGCCGGGTGGGCGCTGAGCCCGCGGACGCTGGCCTCGCGTCGCACCCGGTGGCTGGCCTCGGCGGCCTGGGCGACCCGGGCCTCAGCAGCCAGGAAGTCCTCGCCGAACCGGAAGAGCCGGAAGGAGTTGCCGACCACGAAGATGTCGGGCGCGAAGTGGAACAACGCCGCGACGCCGACACCGAGCCCGGCCGCCGCCTCGCTCCCCCCGCCGATCGAGACGAAGCTGCCCGTTGCCGCGAGCACGAGCCCGATGATCGCCATCAGGATCGAGACCGCGATGTTCTGTGTGATGATCGACCGGGTCCGCCGCGAGAGCTGGATCAGGAACGGCAACCGGTTGAGCTCGTCGGTCATGAGAGCCACGCCCGCGGAGTTGGCCGCGACATCGGACCCGGAGCGGCCCATGACAACACCCACGTCAGCCTCGGCCAGCGCGGGCCCGTCGTTGATCCCGTCGCCGACCATCAGCACGCGGTACCCCTGCCTGTTCATGTCCTTGATCAGCTCGTGCTTCTCTTCGGGCAGGCACTCGGCCTCCACGCCGTCCACGCCGACCTGGATGCCGACGCGCTCGCCCACGCCCAGCCGGTCGCCGGTGAAGATCGCGACGAACCGGACGCCCAGATCGCGCAGCCGATCGATCGTCCGCCGCGCGTTGGCCCGGACCTGGTCCTCGAGCCCGACCGCCCCGAGATACTTGCCGTCCTGCATCACGTGCACGCCCGACATCCCGTCGATCTTCTTCTCCGCCGCCTCGATCTGGTCGCGAACGCCCGGGTGCTCCTCAAGAATCCAGCTCGACCGCCCGACCGCGAGGACGCCAATCCCGGTGCGAGCGGTCACGCCGCGTCCGTGGGCCTCCTCGAACTCGCCGCTGTCCTCGTAGTTGATCTTGGCCTGGGCCGCGGTCCGGAGGATCGACTTGGCCAGCGGGTGGTTGGAGTGCTGCTCGCCGACCGCGGCGGCCCGGAGCAGGTGCGCCCCCTCGACGCCGTCGGCCGGGGCGAGCCGCGAGACCTCGAACCGGCCCGACGTCAGCGTGCCGGTTTTGTCGAACACGATCGCGTCAACGTTCGACGCCGCCTCGAGGAAGGTCGTCTCCTTGATACGAACGCCCAGCCGCGCCGACGACGCGAACGCCGCGACCATGGCCGACGGGCTCGACAGCAGCAGCGCCGTCGGGCACGTCACCACCAGCACCGTCACCGCGGTCAGGCCCGCCCTGGCGCTGACCGCCTCGTCGGCGCTCATGCTCGCCAGGTAGTAGACCAGCACCGCGATGCTGATCGCCACGGGCACATAAAACCGCGCGACCTGCTCGATGAGCAGCTGCCGCCCGCCCTTGGATTTCTCCGCCTCGCGGATCAGCGTCTTGACCTGCTCGATCGTCGAGTCGTCGCCCGCCCTCGTCGCCTCGATGTCGATGTTGCCCGTCAGGTTCGTCGTGCCCGCATACACCTCGCGCCCGGACTCGACCTCGACCGCCTCGGCCTCACCCGTCAGCGACGCCTGGTTGATCAGCGAGCGACCCGAGATCACACGCCCGTCGATCGGGAGGTTCTCACCGGCGCGCACGCGGATGATCTGCCCGACCCGCACGGCTTTGGCCTCGATCTCGATCTCGGCGCCGTTCTCCACGACCCGCGCGTTGTCGGGCGTGAGCTTCATCAGCCCCTCGATCGCGTTCTTGGCGCCAAACGCGGTCCGCCGAACGATCTGGTCGGCCACGAGCAGGATGAACGCGAGGAAGGCCGCGGTGACGTACTGCTCGACCGCCATCGCCGCGAGGATCGCCAGCGCCGCCAGCGAGCTCGACGAGACCCGGTGCCTCATGATCTCGGTCGCCGACGCCTTGAACAGCGGGAACCCGAGCAGCAGCGCCCCGACCACCGCCGGGATTACGGTCACCGCCCGCTGGTCGCTGCCCACAACCCAGTCCGCGATCAGGCTGACCAGCGCCAGCATCCCGCCGACCAGGTAGAGCACGATGTACTTGTCGATCTCGATCTCGTGGTGCGAGCAGCACTGCACGCCGCCCTCGTCGTGATCGTTCTGCTCGTTTGACCCGTTGGTCACGGCTGCGGTAGAGGCCATCTGCGACATGCAACACTCCTGCTTACGCGCCCAAGGCGAGAATCGCCGGGCCCAGATTCTAGAACCCCAACCCTCAACAACCCGCCCCGGCCCGCGCCAAACACCCAAAGCCCCAAACCAACCCCCAACACGGGGTCGGCAGACCGCGACGTCCCTACCCTACGAGCACCCGACTGTCCGGGTTCATTCCCTCTCGCTTTCTTTACCGCATTCCCCAATCCGACTGTTCCCCGCACCGAGCCCGCCGCATGACCACCACACCGGATACCACCGTCTGCATCCTCGGGCTGGGCCAGATGGGCCTCTGCTGCGCCTCGATCCTGCTCTCACCGGATCACCCGGGCCCCGCGCCGCGGCTGCGCCTCTGGGGACACGACGAGACCGAGGTCGGCACCCTCGCCCAGGCCCGCACCTCCGACCGGCTCCCCGGGTTCACCCTCCCCGAATCGGCCCGGGTCTCGCTCTCAGACTCCAAGGCCCTCGAATCGGCCGACCTGATCGTCAACGCCATCCCTGTTCAATTCATCCGCCAGACCTGGGGCCGCCTGGCCAAGAGCGTCCCCGCGAACGCCGGCATCGTCTCGGTCTCCAAGGGCCTCGAGAACACCACGCTGCTGCGACCCACGCAGATCATCGCCGAGGTCTTGGCCGACAACCCAGACACCGCCCCGCGCCCCCTCGCCGCCCTCTCGGGCCCGACCATCGCGACCGAGCTGGCCAAGGGGCTGCCCGCGACCGTGACGGTCGCGTCGGACAACGAGGCCTTCGCCGTGGTGGTCCAGCAGCTCTTCAACGCCTCGTTCCTGCGGGTCTACACCAACCCGGACCTGCTGGGCGTCGAGCTGGCCGGGGCGACCAAGAACGTGATCGCGATCGCGGCGGGCATCATCGACGGGCTGGCCGCGGGCAACAACGCCAAGAGCGCGCTCTTGGCGCGGGGCCTGGCTGAGATCACCCGCCTGGGCACCGCGATGGGGGCCAACTCCCAGACGTTCTACGGCGTGTCCGGCGTGGGCGACCTGGCCACCACCTGCTTCAGCCCCGAAGGCCGAAACCGCTCGTGCGGCGAGGCCCTGGGCCGAGGCGAAAAACTCGAGTCCTATCTCGCCCACTCCCCCTTCGTCGTCGAGGGCGTCGCGACGACCTCGTCCGTGGTCGATCTGGCGCGCAAGTTCAAGGTGGACATGCCCATCACCCAGGCGGTCCACCGCGTGCTGTTCGAGGGGCTCGACCCGGTTGACGCGATCGGGCTGCTGATGAGCCGCGAGCTCAAGGACGAGATCGCGGACTGACTCCTCCCCCCACCCCTCCCACGCCCCTCCCACGCTACGATGGGGGCATGGGCGCTGAACGACTCACATTTCCGATCATGCTGGGCGGCCTCGTCGCGGCGGGGGCGGGCATCGGCGCGCTGATCGCGCTGATGTCGCGCGGGCTTCCCAACAACAAGCCGGTGCAGCTGCCCGAGCCGCCGCCGAGCCAGACCGCCCAGGCGAACCAGTCTCCGTACGCACAGTTCCAGCTCGCGGATTTCATTCTCACCGACCGCGACGGGCAGCCGGCCGACGCCTCGATCTTCGACGGCAAGGTCACCTTCCTCAGCTTCTTCTTCGCCAGCTGCCCCGGGCCCTGCCCGATCATCTCCGCCAAAATGATCGAGCTGCAGCGCGCCACCGAGGGCAGCCCCGTCCAGCTCGTCAGCATCTCGGTGGACGGCTTGCGCGACACGCCCCAGGTCATCTCCGACTACGCCGACGGGTACAGCGCCGACCCGGACCGCTGGCACTTCCTCACCGGCGACCCGGCGCTGGTCGAGGCCCTGCTGGCCGAGTCGCTGGGCTTCACGCTGGGACGTCGCCCCGACGAGCCTGTTCAGGCGGTGGACGGCTCCACGATCTCCAACATCATCCACCCGACCCGCATCATGCTCGTCGGCCCGGACCGCCGCCTGCTCGCCGCACCCGTCAGCGCCACCGACGCGGACGGCGTGACCGAGATGATGAGCGAGGCCCTGCGGGCCGCGGGCTCCTAAACCCCGCCCCCCCCACCGATCCCAAGCTCTCGCTCAGGTCTCCTCGCGGTCTTCGACGGGCGCGGGGGCCGCTTCTGGGGCCGGGCCGTCGGGGTCCGCCTGGTCCAAAGCCGCCTCGTCGGGGAGCACGCCTCCGGGCAGGCTGAGAGTCCCCTCGCGTTGCAGCCGCTCGAGCACCGCCTCGTGGTCCTTCTTGCGCTGCACCCAGTCGATCGGCTCGGCGTCGGCGGGGATCGCCTCGAACTCGAAGTGGAAATGCACCGGCTCGAGAAAAGTGCCCGGCAGCTCGCTGGCCCACGGGTCTTGCAGGTTCTTGAGCAGCCGATACGGGAAGGTCGCGATCACCGTCACGAGCCCCTCCGAATCGATCGAGGAGACGGCCGAGCCCGGGCCCGCGTCTGAGAGCGCCCCGAGCCGCGTGTCGATCCCCGGCTTGACCTTCCCGTTGAGGTTCTCAAGATCGCTGCCCGTGGCGTAGCCGGCGCGGGCGCTGCCGGGCAGGCCGCACGACTCCAGGTCGCCCTGCGCATACTTGGTGTGCATCAGGGAGGTGTCGGTCGGGGCCTGCACCGGCTGATTGAACCGGACCCCCGCGATCGTCACCGTGATGGGTCTGGAGGTGTCGATGTCGTCGAACCAGGGCTTGCCCGCGTCGAGCTTGTAGAACCCGCCCTTGACGACCGAGCCCATCGGGTGCCCCGCGGACTTGACGATCCGCGTGCCGCCGACCGACGCGAACGCCTCGATGTTGTCGCCCACCGGCACGCGATCCGCGTCCATGGCAAAGGGCAGCCGCTGGGAATATCGGACGAACCCGCGCGAGTGCGAGTACCACGACAGCGAGATCATCGGCTCGTTCTCGGTCTCGACCAGCAGCAAGCTTGGCCGATCCGGAGCCGTGACCGAATCCTCGGCCTCAGGCGGCACGATCGCGGGCGGGGTTGATGCTTGGGATTCCGTCGTTGCTTTCAAATCAGCCTGGTTAAAAACGCCAGCACTCAGTGTTGGTAAAACCAGCACAATTCCCGCGGCGATGCATAAATCGAACATGTTTTCCTCGCGTTTTGGAGCCCAGTCGGGTATATCTACTCTACGCAGATGACCTCGTGAGGGTATTCGGCATACGAGCGTCCATGGTCTCAGGTTTACACTCATTGGGGTTTCACCCAACACAAATACTGGAGTACAGATGCGTACACGCACCACCGCAGGGTTGATCGGTATCGCTGGGCTTATCACAGCCGCCGGGCTCAGCATTGCTCACGACGAGGACTGGCGCAAGATCGCCGACATGCTCCCCGCCGTCGAGGGCGACATCTATCGCCTGGGCGACCGGGTCGAGCGCGACGGCGGGTTCGACGCGCTCAACATGATCTGCTACAGCCAATTCCCGCTCAACACCTTCGGGCTCGGCTCGACCGCTGGCAACGACTGCTGGGGCTATGTCTCGAGCACCGGCCGCGAGTACGCCATCATGGGCCTGTCCAACGGGTACGGCTATGTCGAGATCACCGACCCCGTCAACGCCACCATCGTCGCCACCGTCAGCGGGCCCAACAGCTCCTGGCACGACGTCAAGGTTGTCGGCGACTACGCCTACGGCGTCTCCGAGGCCGGCAGCGGCATCCAGGTCATGGACCTCTCCGATATCGACAACGGCAACGTCACCCTCGTCGGCAACATCCAGACCGGCGGGCACTCCTCGAGCCACAACATCGTCGCCAATGAGCAGGCCGGCACCCTCTGGGTGGTCGGGGCCAACATCGGTTCGGGCGGGCTCGTCCACATCGATATCTCAAACCCGGCCAGCCCCGTCGTCGACGGTGGCTTCACCGCGGATGGCTATACGCATGACGCCCAGGTCGTCACCATCAATCCGGGTGATCCCCAGGCCGGGGCCTACAGCGGTGCAGAGATCGCGTTCCTCTCCAACGAGGACACCGTGACCATCGCCGACGTTACCAACCCCAACAGCCCCGTCCAGCTCTCACGAACGTCCTACTCAAACAGAGGCTACACCCACCAGAGCTGGCTCTCCGAGGACCGCCAGTACCTGTACCTCGACGACGAGCTCGATGAGAACAACGGGCTCGTCTCCACGACCACCACCCGCGTCTTTGACGTGAGTGATCTGACCAACCCTGTGCATGTGGGCACCTACACCAACGGCAATTCCTCGATCGACCACAATCTCTATACCCACAACGGGCTGATCTTCCAGTCCGCCTACCGCTCGGGCCTGCGGGTCTACGACCCCTCGGGCGACCCCACCAACCCCGTTGAAGTCGCCTACTTTGACACCTTCCCGGGCTCCGACGACGCCGCCTTCAACGGCAACTGGTCCAACTACCCTTACTTCCCCTCGGGCACCATCATCCTGTCTGACATCGAGCGAGGCCTCTTCGTCGTCGGCATGGACTTCCAGAACCTCAAGCTCACCCCGATCACCACGCCCGACATCGTCCACCCGGACGGCGGCGAGACCGTGGCTATGACCATCCTGGAGAACAACGTCACCCTCGACGGCTCGACCGTCCAGATGACCGTCACCCAGGGCATCAACCAGCAGATCGTTCCCGGCGTTGACCAGGGCGGGGGCACCTGGTCCTTCACTATGCCCGCCAACGACTGCGGCGACGCCATCGCCTATTCCTTGCAGGCCTCCACCACGTTGGGTGACCCGTACACCCTTCCCTCCGACGGCTCGTCGTACTCCGCCCTGGTCATCTCGGGCCAGACCGTCGCGTTCAGCGACAACGCAGAGTCTGACCTCGGCTGGACCGTGAGCGGGCAGACCGCACAGCTCTCGGGCGCCTGGACACGCAACCTGCCACAGGGCAACCTGCGTGCAGACCCAGCGACCGACGCCGACGGCTCGGGCAACGCCTTCCTCACCGGTTGGGACGCCGCCAACACCAACACCGATGTTGACAACACCACCGGCACGATCGGCGATGGCACAACCATCCTCACAAGCCCCACGCTCGATATGTCGAGCCCGGGCCTGGTGTCTTACTCCTACTGGATCAGCGACATCTCCAACGGCTCGCTCACCCCAGAGGACGGCCTGTTCGTCGAGGTCTCGACCAACAACGGCGGCTCGTGGACCCGCGTCCGCACCTACGCCTCAGCGCTCGACGCCTGGCTCACAGACTCGATCGACATCGAGACCGAGATCGGCCTGACCTCCACCGGTCGCGTCCGGTTCCTGGCTGCTGACGAGGGTGCCCAGAACGTCGTCGAAGCAGGCATGGACGCGTTCAGCATCTCTCTCACCGAGTGCGTGCCCACCGTGGACTGCCCCGCTGACCTGAACGGCGACGGCGTGGTCGATAACGGTGACATCGGTGCCTTCGTCACCCTCTTCCTCGCCGGTGACATCGCCGCGGACTTCAACGGCGACGGCATCATCGACAACGGCGACATCGGCGGCTTTGTCGCGGCCTTCCTCGGCGGCTGCTGAGCCCGCCCGATATCCTGATCCCCCCAGCGGGCCCGCTTCGGCGGGCCCGTTTTTTTACCCGTCCCACCCCACCGTCACGATTTCTCCCTTGGAGACACCCCGCCTTTCGTGTACCATGTCCTTGCCCTCAGTCATTCCAAAGGAGCCTTACCGATGCGTCACGCCCTAATCGCCCTTGCCGTTGCTGCCGGCTCCGCCTCGATCGCCCAGGCCCAGCCCTTCGAGATCCCGTGGTACACCATCGACGGCGGCGGCGGCACCAGCACCGGCGGCACTTTCTCCCTCAGCGGGACCATCGGCCAGCACGATGCCGCCCAGGGCCTCGCCGGCGGCACCTTCACCCTCGACTCGGGCTTCTGGCCCGGAGTCACCATGCCCCCGCCCTGCCCGGCTGACACCAACGGCGACGGCATCCTCGACAACGGCGACATCGGCACCTTCGTCACACTCTTCCTCGCCGGCGACATCGCCGCGGACTTCAACGGCGACGGCATCCTCGACAACGGCGACATCGGCGGCTTCGTCGCCGCCTTCCTCGCCGGCTGCTGAGCCCCACCAACCAGATCCCTCCGAGGCCCCGGCACACGCCGGGGCCTTTTTCATTCCCGGCTCCAATCCCCGCAGGCCTACGGTTCCCCGTGCCCCCTCTCGCGACCGACCTCCGTCTCACCTTCCTGGGCACCGGCGTCAGCTCCGGCGTGCCGGTGATCGGGTGCGACTGCGAGACCTGCACCTCGACCGACCCCCGCGACAAGCGCCTCCGCACCAGCGCCTGCCTCCGCTTCACCGACCCCGAGGGCCACCCGCGAACCATTCTCATCGACGCGGGCCCCGACCTGCGCCAGCAGGCGCTGCGGGCCCGGCTCGACCGGTGCGACGCGATCCTGATCACGCACAACCATGTGGACCACGTGTGGGGGCTCGACGAGGTCCGCCGCTTCAACGCCCTGATGGGCGAGCCCATCGACGTGTGGGCCGACGCGCACTCGCACGCGAGCCTGAGGCGTGTGTACCAGCACATCTTTGAGCCGCACAAGAACGTCCAGGAAAGTTTTATCGCGCACCTCATCGCCCGAGAACTCACGCCGCTCGAGCCGATCGAGCTCTTCGGGCTCCGGATCACGCCGCTGCCCCTGTGGCACGGCCGCCTCCCGATCCTCGGCTTCCGCATCGACCACGCCGCACAGAACTCGCCCGCAGACAGCCTTCTCCCGCTGGCCTACTGCACCGACGTCTCGGACATCCCGCCCGAGACCTGGCCGACGCTCGACGGGCTGCGAGTGCTCGTGCTCGATGCCCTGCGCCACCGCCCCCACCCGACGCACTACTCCCTCGGGCAGGCCCAGGGGGTCGCCCAGCGGGTGGGTGCTGATCGGACCTTGCTGATCCATATGAACCACGAGGTGCGGCACGAAGAGACCGATGCGGACCTCAACGAGGGGATCGAGCTGGCGTATGACGGCCTGGAATTATTTTCATCCGCTGATGCGCGAAAAGTTCCTTGAATTAGAGACCGAGTTGTGGTCGAATGCACCAACGCTTGCGTGAACGGTCCTGCCCGTCTCACGCAGCCGAGCAATTCGGGTTTGTGTATCGGGGCCCCAACCCCGGCCCGCCCGCTCGGTACAACGAAAGAGAGCTGGCGAGATGTCCGACCAGATCAACGCGGAGCAGAACCCCAACCCGAGCACGACACCCTCGACCGAGGACCTGGGCCGAGGCCTGACGGGCCTCTCCAGCGCCTGGCCGCTCTACGTGGGCGAGAGCCGCACCGAACCCGAGACCAAGGCCCCCGAGGGGCCCCGAGCCGCCGCGGGCTAACGCCCGCCACCGAACCCCGCCAGAGAACGGGGAAAGAGAGATCTTTGGGGCCTCGGCCCCGAGAGCCGCGCGGGCGTGGAGGAGACGCCCACGCGGTTTTTTTGCGCCCAGCCAACCCGGCCCACCTCGCCCGCGACCGGGTCTGGGCGGGCACCAGAGCGGGGGCCTGGCTTCGCGTCGTTCTTGGGGGCGATCCGAGGGGCCGGGCAGACTGATTTCTTGCTCGCCTTGGCGCTTTTCCGGCACCGGGCCCGGGACTACACTCTCGGCCCATGGGTACCAGCCGAGAAATCAAGGGTCGGATGAAGGCGGTCGGCAACATCAAGCGGATCACCCGCACGATGCAGATGATCGCGACGAGCAAGTTCGCGCGGGCCCAGCAGGCCGCCGTCGCGGGCAAGCCGTTCAACCAGGCCCTCAACGACCTGGTCGGGCAGCTGACCGCCGCGGCCGGCGACGACGCGAGCCACCCGCTGCTCAAGCCCGCCAACCCCTCAGCCCCCGCGCTCACGCTCATCATCACCTCCGATCGCGGGCTCTGCGGCCCGTACAACGGCTCGGTGATCCGCCTGGCGCTGTCCTACCTCCGCAAGCTCGACAACACGGGCCGCGTCGAGGTCGTGGGCAAAAAAGGCGCCGGGGCCCTGAAGTTCAGCAAGGTCGCCGTCAAGGCCCAGCACACCCAGTTCGGCGACAAGCCCGGGTACGCCGACGTGCAGCGGCTCGCCGACCAGTTCATCGACGCGTTCACCGCCGGCGAGGTCTCGTCGGTCACGATCGTCTCGATGCGGTA
Organism: Phycisphaerales bacterium; assembly: GCA_047620485.1. Classification (GTDB taxonomy): domain Bacteria; phylum Planctomycetota; class Phycisphaerae; order Phycisphaerales; family UBA1924; genus JBLHKT01. Next base: position 45,328 of record JBLHKT010000006.1, read on the forward strand.
CCTGTCGGCCGGCTCGCAAAAAGCCGAGGTCCGCCAGCTGCTCCCGTTCGACGCCGCCTCCGGGTCGGGCGAGGGGGCCTCCGCGGGCGGGGCCTACGAGTTCAGCCCGGACGCCGAGACCCTGCTCGGCTCGCTGCTGCCCGCCGCCGTTCGGAGCCTGTTGTTCCAGTCGTTCAACGACGCGGTCGTCTCCGAGCACGTCGCCCGGATGATCGCGATGAAGGCGGCTACCGATAACGCGGGCAAGATGGGCCACGCCCTGAAGCGGAAGTTCAACCGGGTCCGCCAGACACAGATTACGACAGAATTGACAGAAATCATCTCCGGAGCAGCCGCTTTGGAGTAGACTAGGACAGCTTTACCAAGCCCCCCCACGCGGCGCCTCCCCAGGCGCCGCGACACCGCCAAGCCCCCGGCCTCACGGCTGGGGGCTTATTTTTTACCAACCCCTCATCCGAACCCGCCCCGCTCCGTGCCAGCCGCCCCATCGCCCAGCGAACTACCGCTCCGGAGGCGACGCGACCACCACCACCCGGCCGCCCGCCAGCGCCTCGCCCACGAGCACGCGGCACGCCTCGGCGCTCACCGACGCGTAGTCCGTAGGCATCCGAAGAAGCTCCTCGAGCGGCTGCCCCGCCAGCTCGCTCGTCGCCAGCCGCGACGACCAGAACCACGCGTTGCCCAGCGCCCGCTGTGTCCTGGACACGCTGCGGGCCCCGGCCTTCTCGAGCTCTTGGGCCGTCGGCCCCCGGGCCGCGAAGTCTCGCAACACCCCCTCCGCCTGTTCACGCAGCGACTCGACCTCGCCGGGCGACGCGGTGAACACCACGACCACCGACGCCCACCCCGGGTCCGCCGGGTCGTACGCGATCGTCGCCCGCCGGTACTCCTGCAAGAACGCGCCGAGCCCCTCGACCCGGGACAGCCGCTCATCGAGAATGCTTGTCGCGACCACCAGCCCGCGGACCTCGCGGACGGTGAGCTTGCGCGGGATCGACCACGCGGTCGCCGAGGCCGCGGTGTCGCACGGCTCGGTCGTCGTGACCCGCAGCTGGGCCCCCTGCGTCGCCCGGGTCGGCCACCGCTCTTGACGGGGCGGGTCGTCGCGCCGCAACGCGCCGAACGCCTCGGCCACCGCATCGACCGCCTCGTCGCGGGAGCACGCCCCCACCACCGTCACGACCACGTCCCCCCGCTGGGCCGCCCTGCTCAACGCCTCGCAAACACTGTCAGCCGAGTACTCGCTCAGCCGCTCGGCGTACGCCCCCGGATCCAGCTCGACCGACGCGGGCCCGGGCTCGCCGATCTGCCGATCGTTCGCGTTGAGCCGTCCCTCGAGCAGGCTCCGCGCCAGCAGAGCGGGCACCGCCCGCGTCTGCGCCAGCTCAGCCGACGCCCGGGCCCGGAACCGATCCAGATCGATCCGCCCCACGCTCGGCTCAGCGATCAGCCCCGCCAGCAGTCTCGCCCCACGGTCGAGCGACTCGGCCGGCGCCCGGAGGATCAGCTCGACCGAGCCGCCCTCGGTCTGCGCGTCCAGCTCCAGGCCCCGCCGCTCGAGCATCCAGACCAGTTCTTCGTCGGGCGAGGCCCGCGTCGCGGGGTGCTGAGCGAGCATCTCGGCGGCGGCCTGGGCCTGCTCCCACGCGTCCTCGGGCAGCGCCCCCTCACCGATCGCGACCCGCAGGTAGACCTCGCCCTCGGGCGTCGGCATCTCGCGGTGCCGCACCGTCACGCCGTTGGCCAGCACCGCGTCGAACACCCCGGCCCGGTCGTCGAGCGAGACCTGGCGGACGTGGACGGGCTCGGGCGGCTCGCGAAAGATCCTCGGCTCCTCGCCCGCGGCCCCGATCGTGGGGTCCCCGTCGGCGTCCGGGGCCGCGAACAGCGCCAGCCGAAGGTCCGCCATCATCGCCGACGAGGGCGGCAGCTTCTCGGGCGGCCCCTGGGCCAGCAGCACCGCCCGCCTCGGGTCGAACAGCGACCGGGCCGCGTCCGTCACCCGCGCCGCGCGGAGGTCTCGCAGCAGCGCCCCCGCCGTCGTCAGCCGCTCACCCGCGGGGGCCCGCACCGGGCCGGGCAAGCGCGTCGCGATTCTCGACGCGATCTGCGAGGCCGAGCTCGACCCCTCGCGTTCGACCGCCCGTTCATAACGTGAGAGCACCGCCTCGATGCCCGCCGCCAGCTCCGGGTCGGTCACCGGGTTGTGCACGATCCCCGCGACCGCGAGTGCCATGGTGCTCAGCCCGCGCGACGCCGCGGCGGGAGGGAAGGTCGCCCCGACCTGCGTCAGCCGCAACCGGTCGGCCGCGTCGCCACCAATCGAGATCGGCAGCGTCGTGTCATACACGATCAGGTCCGAGCCCGCCCAGTCCGGCGTCTGTGCGACCCGCCGCTTGACCCGGTCGCGCATCACCGTCACCGCGAGCGACTCGGCCATCCCCTGAGCGCTGAGCCCTTCGCCCGCGGTCTGCCCGGGCCACGCGATCGTCATCTCCGTCTTGGCCCATCCCTCGACCGGGGCCCGCACGGTCCGCAGGCCGCGGTCGCCGATCGCGCCCCCATGCACGCCGCCATGCACGCCATCACCCAGGCCATCGCCCAGGCCGTCGGGCTCATGGCCGACTGTGATCGGTCCCCCGCCCAGGCCCCCAAAGATCTTCGCAGCCAAGGCCGCCGTCTCGCTCGCGTCCATCGGGCCCACGACAACCAGCGAGGCCCGCCCCGGCACGCTCGTTCGGCTGCGGAACCGGTGCACGCTCGTTGGCGTGAGCCGAGCGAGCACCTCGGGCTCCACCGAGGGCCAGCGGGTGTCCAGCGCGGTGCCCGGGAAGAGCCCCGAGAGCAGCGCCCGCTGGGCGCGCGCCTCGGGCGAATCCGAATCGTTCCACTCCCCGATCACGACCAGCCGCTCGCGGTCGAGCGTCGCCCGGGTCGGGGCCTGCGGCTGCAGCACCGTTGCCAGCGTGCGCATCGCCGCGTCGTTCTGCTCGGCGGTGCCGTCCGTGACGATCCAGTACGCGGCGTGGTTCACGTTGGTGTACGCGTTGCGGTCCTTCCCGATCGCCACCCGCAGCCGGGCCGCGTCGTCGAACCCCGGCTGCCCACGCTCGGGCCCGCTCAGCGCCAGGTGCTCGCCGACATGGGCCGCCCCGCGCTCGTCGTCGCGCTCGTGGGCCGACCCCGCCTCGACGCGCAGCCAGAACGCGATCTGCCCCGATCCAACCTCGCCGCCCGCCTCGCCACCCGCCTCGCCGTGCCGACGCACGATCACTCGCATCCCGTTCTTGAGTGTCACGTCGAGCGTGTCCGCCCGGTCGATGACCGCCGGGTCTGCGACTGCCCGGTCTGCGACCGCCCGGTCAGGCGCGAGCGGGACGGTTGGCTGAGATCCGTAGGCGCACGCCGTCCCGGCCAGCAGTGCCAGTGTCGTGATCGTCAGCCGAGTTGTCCAGAGGTCACGGGTCATCAAAGACAGCTCTCCACGAGGCCCAGCCGCGAACGCGGCACAGGCCCGGATGTATACCGCCCACCGCCCGCCGCGATGCAACTCCCCCCACACAACCGCCCCCTCAAAGCCCCCAGTTCGGACTCTCACGCCGGGTCGAGAAAGGCGCACCCGCCTCGGCACCCCTTGCCCTTCTCAAACTCCCCGGCGAGGATCCCACAGATCACCTTTTCCACGTTCTCTTTGACCTTCTTCTCGTTGATCTCGTCGAACCCGATCCGCCCGACCTGGCCCGACGAGAGCAGCCAATACTCGCACACGCCCGCGACCTCGTCGTCCTGCCGCAGCTGCCGCAGCCCGAGCATGTACAACCCCATCTGCAGGTCCGTCTTGCCGACTTCGGTCAGTGCCTTGGACGGGTGCCCGGTTTTGTAGTCGATGATCCGCTCGCCGCTGTCGGTCAGGTCCACCCGGTCGATCTTCATCTCCACGGTGTGCGTCTGCCCGTCGAGCAGCCACCGGAGCTTGACCGACCGCTCCAGCTCGGTGATGTGCAGCGAGTCGCGGTGATGCCGCTCCCACAACAGGTTCAGCTGGCTCTCGATCTGCACGAGCTGCGTGTGGTCCACCTCCTGGTCACGCGGCCAGCGGGCGAGGAACAGCTCGCGGGCAGTCGCTTGCAGCTCGTCGAGACCGGGGGTCGGATGCCCCTCGCTGTCCGCGTCGCGCCAGGTCGTGTAGAACCGGTGCAGCGCCTCGTGCACGCAGGTGCCCACGAGCTGCGCCACGCCGGGCCGCTCCTTGAGCCCCAGCTCGTGCTCGACGTAGTAGCACCGCGGGCAGTCTTTGTACAGCTTGATCTTGGTGTAGGACAGCCGCAGCGGCCCGGGCACCGGCTTGAGCGCCCCGCCCTTGGGCTCGCCCCGCAGCGCCGCACCAAGCGACCCGACCAGCGACCCCAGCCGCTCGTCGCGCGCCGCCCACTCGGGCACGCACCCCGCCGCCTCGGTCTGCGCGACGCACCGCAGCTTGTCCGCCGCGTGCGCAAACGCCTCGCGGGTCTGGTCGGTGGTCTGCTCGCCCAGCTCGCGCTCGGCCTGGACCAGCGCCAACGCCGCCTCTCGCCGAGCCTCGGTCCGGGCCCGGTCGATCGCGGCTCGCAGTGCGATCCGCTCCTTGAACTCGAGCGCCTCGGTCTCCAGCTCGTCGCGGGCGATGCCGTGCAGCAGCACGTCGCGGACGTCCTGAACCACCACGCGGCCCGGCTCGTTGATCAGCTCGTTGAGAAACGAACGGGTCTTGGCGCTCGCGGGGGTCTTGCCGACCAGCACGAGCTGCCGCATCGCGCGGGTGCACGCGACATAGAACACGCGCCGCTCCTCGTCGTCGTGCTGCTGCACGCGGCTCAGCGGCGAGTCGTCGTTCATCCCCAGCCCAAAGGGCAGCGGCGGATCGCCCGACTTGTCGCTCATCGGGTAGCCGTGCGGCGAGGTGACGCGGGCCACAAACACCGTGTCATATTCGAGCCCCTTCGACGAGTGAGCCGTGAGCACGTGCACCGACTGCGGCCCGCTCGCGCCGTCCTCGCCATCCCCGCCGGGCTTTCCGGGCTCTTCGATCTCCGGGTTCACCGCGGTCTCGGCGAGCGTCTCAAACTGCTGCTCCTTCTCGTCGAGCCGCTGGTAGTACCGCCAGAACGCAGCCAGATCACGCGGCTGCTCGAGACGGGGTGTCCGCGAGCGTGCAAACCGCAGCACCGCAGCCAACGACCGCACCCGGCGCGAGTGCTCCTCGCCCCCAGCAAGGTCCGCCGCCATCACACCCGATCGCCGAATGATCTTCACGATCGTCACGTCGGCGTGGTCCTGGGCCGCCGACTGAGCCAGGTCGTCCACCGCGTTCAGGAACAACGCGACCGCGGGGCTCTCGTCCGCCTGGGCCTCAACGCGGGCTCGCAGATACTCGGCGAGCGTGCCCACCGCGGGCTCGTCCTGCTCGGCGTACCGCTCGCGGCTCTGCGCCGCCCGATACCCCTTGAGCATCGCCATCGCGTCGGCTGGGTCCATCCCGATCGGCGGGCGCGTCAGCAGCCGCTGGGCCGGGGCCGAGTCGTTCGGATCAACCAGCAGCTGAATCCACGCGAGCAAGTCGGCGGTGCCCGGGTCATCGAGTGGGCTGGGCGGTCGCGCGGTGTACGCCGGGATCCCCTCGACCTCCAGCTCGGCCCGGATGCTCTGAGCCTCGCTGTTCGTGCGGCAGATCACCGCGATGTCAGACAGCGAGATGCCCTTCTCCGCCCCGAGCTCGCCCCGGCGCATCCGCAGGATCGCGGTCGCGATCGCCTCGCCGCTCTGCTTGTCTTGGTCGAGCGTGATGACCTGCACCGGCGGGGGCGTGGCTCCGCCTTCCGGGCCGTCCTCGCGCTCGGGGCGGCGGATGACCTTGTCCTGCGCGAACCGCGAGTTGGCTCGGCCGATGACCTCGTTGGCCACGTCGAGCACCGGCTGCGTCGAGCGGTAGTTGGTCTCGAGCTTGATCGTGCGAACGCTGGACCAGATATTCGCGAAGTGCGTGAACGAGTGCTCGTCGGAACCGCGGAAGCCGTAGATCGCCTGGTCGTCGTCGCCGACCACGGTGAGGTCCGGGTTGGTCGCGGGCGGGGCGAGCGCGCGCAGCAGGTTGATCTGGGCCGCGTTGACGTCCTGGAACTCATCGACCAGCAGGTGGCGGGCCTCGGACCGCGCGATCGCCGCCACCATCGGTGTCGAGAGGATCAGCTCGGTCGGCAGCCGGATCAGATCGTCAAACGTCAGCCACCCCCGGCGGGCGCACTCGGCCTGGAACAGCCCGGTCAATCGAACCTGCTCGGCGAACACCTCAAGCCGGGCCCGCTCAGCCGCGGCCTCGGGCGAGCCGTCGCCCGCGAGCTCGCTCAGCCGCGCCTGGACAAACCCCTCGCCCTTCTTGGGGCTCACCGCCGCGTTGTGCATCGCGGCCATCGCTTTGGTCGCCTCGTCGATCGCGGACCCCAGCCCCAGCGCCGCGATCGAGCCGAACAGCCCGTGGGCCCCGACCAGTTCCTCGAGCAGCAGCCGCTTCTGCGACGAGTCGATGATCTCGACGCTCGGCCCGAGCCCCGCCTGGGGCGCAAACCGCTGCAGCAAGCCCAGCCCGTACGAGTGAAACGTGCTGGTGTTGATCCGGTCGACGAGGTCCGGGTCCGCCGCGTTGCTCAGCCGCTCGCGGAGCTCGCCCGCGGCCTTGTTGGTGAAGGTCACCGCGAGCACGGTCTCGGGCTCGACGCACCGCCGCGTGAGCAGGTCCAGCACCCGGGCGACGATCACGCGGGTCTTGCCGGTGCCGGGCCCGGCGAGCACGATCTGCGGGCCGTTCTCGTACCGCGCGGCTTGGGCCTGCGCGTCGTTGGGGGCGAAGCCGCCCGGCGAGGGGGGGGCCGGGGGCCCGCTCGATTCGGGTTCGTTGGTGTCAGGATCGGTGGGCATCGGGCGAGTGTACCCGCTGGGCCCCGGGCTCAGCCAAAGCCCTTTTTCATGTACAGGTGCAGGGCGGTGTTCCGGTAGACGTGCGTCTCCGGGCCGTCCGCGTTGTCAAATTTCAGCGACACGTCCACCCGCTTCACGGGGACCTTGGGCTTGCGGGCTGGCTTGGCGTTCCCGGCGTTCATCAGCTCCTCGTCGCCGGGTTCGAAGGCGACCATCCGCTCACCGCCGATGACGATGTCGTCGACCGCGTCCGGGTCCTCGAACCCGTTCTCGTCCTCTTCGCGGGCCGCGGCTCTCGTGCCGAACCCCTCAGCCCCCCCCTCAGCCCCGTTGTTCCGCTCCGACGCGCTCAGGTCCTGCCCCTCCTCGGGCGAGCACTCGATGACGTGGAACAGCGGCGAGGGCGTGCGGAGGATCGCAAAGCCCGTATCCGCGAGGCAGTCAATAAGGCGGCTAAACGCGAGTCGAATGCGGACCAAGTCCTCGGGCGACCGGACCATGGGGTACGGCGGGTCGAAGAAAACAATGTCCACGGGCTTGGGGCAGCGGGCGATGACGACGGGCCCCAGCGCGTCGCCACACACCACGTCGCACTGGTCGGCGACCCCCAGGGCGTCGATGTTCCGGTCGAGCACGCGGACGACGGCCCGGTCCTTCTCGACGAAGACGACCTCCTCGGCGCCCCGGCTGAGGGCCTCGAGCCCGAACGAGCCGGTGCCGGCGAAGCCGTCGAGCACTCGGGCACCCTCCCAGTGCCCCCGCAGCAGGTTGAACATCGCCTCTTTGACGACGGAGGGGAGCGGGCGGGTCATGGCCGACTCGGGCGGGCCCTGGACGTTCTTCTTCTTGTACTTCCCGGAGGAGATTCGCATGGGTGACGATGCGCCCGCTGCGGGTCATCGTCAAGCGTGGGCCGGACATTGGCGCACGAAACCCGTGGATCAGGGGCAGGCACGAAAAAACCCGCCGAGCTCAACTGGCCTTGTGGACCAGCGTGCTCGACGGGTAATGGTGCCCCGTTGGGACAGGGATCGGTGAGCGGTTACGCGATTTCGCGGTGTGTCCGCTCCATGAGAAGATCGACCGGCTTGGTCATAACCGGCGGGGTATCGAGCCCCGAGACGAGCCGCCAGAACGGCTCCTCGTTGCCCTCAGCCATCCAGCACCGGAACTGCCCACGCTGATCGCGGGCGTATCGCTCGAGCATCGGGCCGCCGGTGAAGACGGTCCGCTGAAGCAGAAGCCGATGGGTGTTGGAGAACTCCGACTCGGCGGCCACGCCGATCAGCGCGTCCACGATGCGGCCAAACAGCTGCGGGTCGGCCCTGAGCAGCACGTCCGCGTCGTTCCAGATCAGGTACCGGGTCTGCGGCGGGAGCTGCCCGGGCCAGCTCTCATTAGACCGGAGCAGCTCGGTGAGACCGAACGGCCCGTCGATCTCGCGGTGCAGGTCGGGCCCGGGGATCTGCCGCTCGAGCTGGTCACACAGGTGATCCAGCGAGGTGATCGACCGCCCATGAAGCACGACCGTCTCGACCCGCGGCTGCAGCGAGAGGAACCGGTAGAGCTCGGCGGCGAACCTGGAACGGAGGCGGGGCCGATCCGACCAGGCGACAAGATGCTTCTCATCGAGCCCGGCCATGACCTCCGGCTGCCAATGCCGGCTGCCGAGGATCGAGGTTTTTTCTGTCACTCCGAACATATTGCACCCTACTGGGCTCGAACGCTGCCGATTAGCCAACGCTCTTTGATTGTGCCCACACACGAGACTGAGAGGACCAGACGGGCCGAACACCCGACGCTACAACATGCCCCCAAAACGGCGGGTGACAAGGAACTCCTCAGAACAGGTGGGAAAATGCTGGGATTTCTGCCTGTATCGCGCCGTCCGATCACACGATCCCCGGTCATAGCCCCCTAAACAGGGTTTTTTTGGGTTCTTTTTCGGGATCCTCCAAACAAAGACCGCCTATCATCATTTTGCAGCCCAAGTTAGGGATCTCCGGCGCGACGAACCGATTAGGAACTGGAGTGCACGCAACCCTGATCCGGTGGTTTGGTGGTGGCGGCGTGCTGGATTTCGTGTAGAATATCGGAACAGTGGGTTGCTTTGACCCCTGTTCCGGCGAGTCCGCCGGTTGCGTTCCGCCGCACGACTCGGGAAAGAAGAGGCGGATGGCGATGCAAACTGAACCCCAGAATCCCGGTGCCGGTGCGGAATCTCTCCCCGCGTTCGAGCGGATGGCTCGGGTCATGGAGCGCGTGGTTGATCTGCCCGCGGTCGCTACCCTCGACTGGGGAGACCGGGCCGCCTCGAGTCTTATTGAGATCGCGTCGCCCTCGCGGGCCTGCCTGCTGATCGCGACGATCGATCGGTCGGGCACGATCCGATCGCACGAGGCGGCGGGCGTTGCGACCAGCGGCGACCCTCGCAGCGAGACCGAGAGCAAGGCCTCGATTGAACTTTTAAGCCGAGCCGAACGGCTCAGCGACATCGGGTTCCGCCTGCCCGCGGTGGTCGCCGAGGGCGGCTCTTGCGTGGACTGGGCGAACAACCTGGTCGGCGGGCCGACCTGGCGCGACACCGCGTTAGAGCGCCTTTGGGGCGGGCTGGAGACCTCGGACCTGGCGGTCGGGATCGGGCCCATCGGGCTCGCCGAGCCGGGCCGCGTGCTCGTCGCGATGATCGGGCTAACCGGGCAGGGCGAGCACCGCCCGCGGTTCGGGTCCACCGAGATCGAGATCTTCGCCGCAGCGATGCCCCGCCTGCTCGCCCGGACCCTCATGGCGGTCGGGCACGAGAAGGGCTCGACCACCCGCTGGCTCACGACCCGCGAGCAAGAGGTGCTCGAGCACCTGACGCTGGGCATGAGCGTGCGTGAGATCGCCGAGACGATCGAGCGGAGCCCGCACACCGTGCACGACCACGTCAAGAGCCTGCACCGCAAGCTCAACGCGTCGAGCCGAGGCGAGCTCGTGGCCCGCGCGCTGGGCTACCTCAACGACGAGAACGAGGCCCGCGGCCCGTTCGCCGACGCGAGCCCCAAGCCCGCCGGCGGATCCCGCTCATCTGAAGAACTCGAGAAGATCGTCCGTGGCGACGGGACCGCCGCCCCGGCCGCAGCCCCCGGGCAGGCACGGAAGATCGAGAGCACGAGCTAGAAACCCAGATGAGGATCAGCCTCGATGAGACTCAGCCGAGATGAGGCTTAGCCTCCGGTCGATCGCTTTTCGATGCCCGCCGCGAGGCGTGACTCGAGCCGCGTGTCGCGGCCGATCGGGGTGAGATAGAGCCCGGCCCGCCCGCTCGCCAGTTCCTGCTCATCAATCGAGCGGCTCGACAGTCGCACGGTCTCGGTCTCGATCCGGCGGCCGGGCACCCGCAAGCGGTAGACGGTGACCTCGACGCGGACCTCCCGGGCCGGGCGAGCGTCAGCCGAGCCCTCGGGCGATTTTTCGGGCAGGGGCGCAAAGGTCACCCGGACCACCCGCCGCTGATCGTTGGTGAAGTCTTCCCACTCCTGGCCCAGGGTGCTCTGCTCGGAGTCCCAGGGGCTCGCGAGCCCGGCGGTCTGCTTGGGGCGGGTCTCGATCACGCCGGCCTGCGCGTCGATGCGTTCAAGGTCGAAGCCCATGCGGGTGAGCTCCTGGCGCGTCGCGTCAAAGACCGAGGGGTATCGCGCGTCAGCGACCTCGAACGCGGCTGGGCCCTGAGCCGAGGCGCACCCCGAGGCGGGCACCAGCAAGAGACCAACGAACAGAACGAGCAAGATGAGGATCGGTCGGGGCATGCCCACAGCGTATCCGACCCCGGGCGGCCGGGCGGCACGCGGCTCAGCGGCGCTGCACGCGGATCAGCCGCCCAGCACGCGGTCGGCCGCGGCGGAGATCTCGGCCCACGCCTCGTCCACATGCCGGGCCTCGGTGCGGGTGGCGCCGACGGCGATGCGGAGGATGAACCGCGACTCGCCATCGACGGGGAACCTGGTGTGCGACAAGAAGACGCGACCCTTGGCGTTGAGCTCACGCAGCAGCCGCTCGCTGAGGTCGTCGCCAGCGACGAGGCGGAAGCAGATGAGCGAGGTGGCGCGTGTGCCGACGAGCGCGAATCGGGGGTCGGCCCGGATCTTGCCCTCGAGGCCGACCGCCATCGCGACGTGGTGCCGGATGTGCGCGCGCAGCCCCTCGACGCCGTAGTGCCGCAGCACGAACCAGAGCTTGAGCGCCCGGAACGATCGGCCCAGCGGGATCTGCCAGTCGCGGTAGTCGAAGACCGCGCCCGCGTCGGTCGCGTCGTTGCGGAGATACTCGGGCGTGATGCTGAGCGCGCGGGTGATCGCCCGGTGGTCCGCGGTCCAGAACAGATCGCAGTCGAAGTTGGTGAGCAGCCACTTGTGCGGGTTGAGGCAGAGCGAGTCGAAGCGGTCGAGGCCCGCGGCCAGCGGGCGGAACTCGGGGCAGATCATCGCGGCCCCGGTGAACGCCAGGTCCGCGTGCAGCCAGGGACGCGAGGCCGCGGGCAGGCTCTCGACGATGCTGGCGATCTCGGCTAACGGGTCGAGGCCCTCGGTGCCGGTCGTGCCCACCGTCGCGGTGAGCGAGCAGGGCACGCCGCCCGCCGCGACATCCGCGGCGAGGGCGTCGCGAAGCGCCTCGGGGCGCATCGCGCCGTTGGCGTCGGTCGGGATCAGCCGAACCTGGGAGCGGTCTTCCGGGCCCCGGGCCAGGCCGGCGATCATCGCGGCCTTGACGACGGACGAGTGTGCCTGGTCGGAGGCATAGACCCGAAGGTCGTCCATCCCCCCCCCACTTGCGCCCGCGTCACGGGCCCGGTCGCGGCCGGCGAGCATCGCGACGAGCGTGGACTCGGACGCGGTGCCCTGGATGCAACCCCCACCTTTTCCAGAAGTCGAGAGGAATCGGTCGTCGAGCCCGAATTCTGCGGCGCACCAGTCGAGGAGTTTGGTTTCGAGCTCGGTCGCTGCGGGGCTTGTGGCCCAGAGCATGCCGTTGACGTTGAGAGCGGAGGCGACGAGCGAGCCGAGCACGCCGGGGCCCGAGGCATTGCACGGGAAGTAGCCAAAGAACCGGGGCGACTGCCAGTGCAGCAGGTTGGGCGTGATCAGGCGGTCCAGGTCGTCGCGGATCGCGTCCCACTCGGCAGTGGGTTCGGGGGTTTGGGGGGGCGCGGCGGGTGGCAGGGCGTCGAAGACGCAGCCGGGCTCGCCCTCGGGCGTGACGGGGCGGTTCTCGAGCGAGGCCCAATAGCCCTGAATCCAGCGGACCATCTCCTCCGCTTGGGCCGAGAACTGTTCGGGGGTCATGTGCGGCGACGGGGCGGAGGCGTGGGGCTGGTTCATGCCCACAACGTAGCCCGATGACCCAGGGCGCGGCGCTGGGATCGGGCACGAAACTCGGCGTGCGGGTGCGGGCTTCGGCGCATAAACAGCGCTGGCGGCTGCCCGAAGCGGCAAAGTCATGCGAAATCGAGATGAGGTTGCGTGTTTTTGGAAAAAAGGGCTTACAAATTCTTGCGATTGTTAGCCCAATCCAGTAGGCTGAAGATTGCATCGGCTCACTGGGCTCATGCGGGTCTCGCAGCCAACAGTCTCGTTGGTTCGCACTTCGCCCTTGCCTCTGTTTCAAGGGCCAATACGTACGGATGTGTGATTTCTGAGGGTGTGCCTGCCGGCACATTTGATGTTTCACGCGCCGACATCTGGATGAAGTAAGGAATCGAACGATGTGGAAATCTTCGATAGTGATCGGTCTATCTGTGTGCGCTGGTTATTCGGCTCTCTCTTCGTCAGCGCAAGCGCAGACGAGGATGGCGTTTGAGGAGCGAGCGCTCGACGCGGGCTTGGGGTTCAACCATGTTCAGTTGCTCGGGCGACCCTGGGCGGTGATGGGCACCGGCGGCGTGGCGGCGGACTTCAACAACGACGGCTGGACCGACCTCTACACCATCGGCGGCGGCGACACCTTCGACGCGCTGTTCATCAACCAGGGGATCGGCCAGGGCGGCCGGGTCCAGTTCGAGAACCAGGCTGCGGCGTGGGGCGTTCGCACTCGCCACTACGGCTACGGGGCCTCGGCTGCGGACTACGACCTGGACGGCGACCTGGACCTGTTCGTGACCTCCTTCGGCGACCCCGCCGAGACGAACCGGATCGGGCAGCACAAGCTCTACCGCAACGACCTGCAGCCCGACGGCTCGCGGGTCTTCACCGATGTCGCCAAGCAGGCGGGCGTCAACCGGCTGCTCCCGGGCATCGTGGACGGGCTCAGCTCGTGCTGGGGCGACCCGGACCAGGACGGCGACCTGGACCTCTTCGTCACCGGGTATGACATCAACGTCGCGGCCAACCGTATGTTCCGCAACAACGGCGAGGGCACCTTCACCGACGTCACGGTCGCGTGGGGCCTCGACGTCGTCGGGTGCAGCGGGCTGGCACCGAGTTTCGTGGATCTTTATGGCAACGGGCGGGCTGATCTCATCGTCATCGGCGACACGGGGACCAGCGAGATCTTCATCAACCGCGGGCTGGACGAGAACGGCGTGCCGGACTTTGTCAACCGGACCACCTTCTTCCAGGGCGTCGAGACCGCCAACGGGATGGGCTCGGCGGTCGGCGACCTGGACGGGGACGGCCGCCTCGACATGTACGTCTCGAGCATCTACTTCGACACCATCGGTGGGCCGGGCAACGTGCTGCTCATGCAGAACGCCGATCGGTCGTTCACCAACATCGCCGCGCAGGTCGGCGTGGACCAGGGCTACTGGTGCTGGGGTGTGCTCATGGTGGACTGGGACCACGACCGCGACCTGGACATCGCCGAGGTCAACGGGTGGCCCGGCTCCTACACCGGCAAGCCCCCCAAGCTCTACGAGCAGACGGCCCCGATGCAGTTCACCGACGTGGCGGCTGAGTCGGGGCTCGGCAAGCCCGGCGAGGGACGCGGGCTCGTGAACGCGGACTTCGACAACGACGGCGACCAGGACGCGGTCTCGTTCAACGTCGGCGGCTGGCTGCACTACTACGAGAACACGCTGCTCATGCCGCAGCAGCCCGTGCCGGCGGACGCCAACTGGCTCCGCATCGAGCTGGACACCTCTGGCCGCGAACGCCTGGCGCCGCAGGGCATCCACGCCACGGTCCGGGTCTTCGCCGGCGGCGTCGAGCAGATGCTCTCGATCGACGGCGGGTTCAGCGAGTGCTCGCAGGGCGAGGTCGGGGCCCACGCCGGGCTCGGCGACGCGACAACCGTGGACTGGGTCCGCGTCTCCTGGCCCGACGGGAGCAAGACCACGATCGAGAACGTGTCGGCCAACCAGATCCTCGAGGTCCGGGCCCCGGCCTTCGCCGCGGACCTCAACGACGACGGCGTGCTCGACCTGGGTGACATCTACACGCTCATCGAGCGATTCATGGCCGGCTCGCTCACCGCGGACATCAACGGGAACGGCATCCTGGATCAGCCGGACCTGATCAAGTTCGTTTCACAGTTCCTCACAAGGCTGTGATTCCCCCGTCTTCCCTCCCCGGGAAGACACGGGTGTAGCGGTCGAGGGATCCGCATCGCCCGATTCGGTTCAAGACTGTCCACATCGCGGGGTGGCGGGTGTTCTCGTGGCACCCGTCGCCCCTTCTTTGTTGGTGAACCGGGCGCGGCGGCCAAAGCCGATCACGATCAGTCCGATTCGTCGGGGGCGGGCTCGGCGGGCTGCGAATCAGCGGGCTGCGAATCGCCGGGCCGCGAATCCGCGGGCAAAGGCCGGATCCGCTGCGTCGGCGGGCGAGCGCCGCCCTGGTCGATCTCTTCGAGCAACCGCACATAAGTCTCGTACCGCGCGGGGTGCACGCCGCCGCCCGGGCCATCAGGCCGCACGGCGCACCCGGGCTCGTGCGTGTGTGTGCAGTCGTTGAACTTGCACCCCCGCCGAAGGGCGCGGATCTCGGGGAACGAGTCGCGCAGCTCGGCCGGGGTCATGTCCTCGAGCGTGAAGAACCGGATTCCGGGCGTGTCGATCACCCAGAACGGCGCATCGCCGGGGCTGGCCGGGGCGATCTCGTGCATCTGGCTCGAGGTTGTGGTGTGGCGCCCGCGGTTGGCCGCGGTGCCGATGGTCTTGACCGCGATGCCGAGGCGCGGGTCGAGCGCGTTGGTCAGCGAGCTCTTGCCAACGCCCGAGTGCCCGACGAACGCAACAACCTTGCCGGCCAGCGCACGGCGGAGGTCTTCGAGCCCGCTCGAGGTCGCGGCGCTGCACTCGATCACGGGCAGCCCCAACGCCCGGTAGGGTGCGAGCTTGCCCAGTTCGTGCGCGCGCTCGGCATCGGTCAGGTCGGCCAAGAGGTCGGCCTTGTTCACCGCGAGCACCGCCTGGGCCGGGTCCGGGTCGTCGGCGTGCCTGCCGCTGAGGCTCTCGACCCACGAGTCCTCGATCGCGATGAGGTACCGGTCGATCAGCCGCGGGTGCAGCGGGGGCGAGACCACGCTCACCACGACCACGACCGCGTCGATGTTCGCCACGATCGCGCGGCGTTGCTGCGTGTGCGGGTCGCGCCTGGCAAGCACCGTCGTCCGCGGCTCGACGTGGTCCACCTCCGGCTCGCCCGTCCTCGCGTCCTCGTGCACCGAATACCGCACGCGGTCGCCCACGCAGAACTCGGACTGCTGTCGGCCGGCTAGGGCTGCGGGCAGGCGGCAGTCGATGTCTTCGACCCCCCCGCCCGGCTCCCGATCGGCGCGGGTCAGATCAAACGCCTCAGCGGGGCGAACCGTGCACCGACGCTTGGTCACGCCAACGACGGTGCCCGAGCGGGTCGCGGCCGGGGCCTGGTCCTCAGACTCGGCGTGCTCGCCCTTGGACTCGGCCCGCGAGAGATCCTGTGCGAGCAGCTTGAGGGCGACAAGCCGAACGGGGTCGCCCTTGCGTTTGGTCGAGCCGGGGCGCGGGGCATCGAGGTCCTCGAAGCGTTTGCGTTCGGACTTCTGCTTCTTCTGGTCGTCTCGGCGGAGCTCAGCGGCGCGCTTGAAGAGCTTGTCCTGCTCGGACTTGGGCATCGAGCGGAGGTGCTCCTCGAGTTGTTTCTGCTGGTGCGGGTTCACGGGTGATTGTTGGCCAGCCCGGGGAGAAAGGCTTTTGAACGCAAAGACGCGAAGATGGAGCGAAGGCGCGGAGAAAGAAAAGAGGGCAACAAACTCAGTCCTCGCCAGCGGCCTCGTTCCGCCGAACGGCTCGCTCAAGGACCTCCGGCAAGAACTGCTCCGGGTGGTCGAGCACCTGCCACGCGAGCACCCGCCAAAAGGGTTCATCGTCCCCAAACCGAGCGATAAGGGCTTCATCCAGCGTGTCGATTTTTTTGTCGATCGCCGGATCGGGCTCCACGTCATCGGAATCGCTCACGATGTCATTTCGCTCGTCAACGCTGATCGGGATCGGCCCATCACCGAAGAACAAGACGAGAGATTGCTCGAGGAGCTCCGCGATTTCCGGCTCGCCGTGGGCGAGAAACCAGTCCGCCGCTGGCTTCAGCGTAAACGCGGCATCCACGATCCCCGAGCAGATTCCGCCGTTGTTGATGGAACCGGTACAGATCCAAACAGACCAGACACTCAGCATCTCGGGCTTGTCCATGAACGCAGCCGGGATCTGATCGTCGGACAGACTCATCGTCTCGCCCTGAACGATCCCAAACGCCTCCTGGAGCAGGTCGGACGTGTCCGTCGTGGCGAATGGTTCTGGGAATGGCTGTTGTGGCGAGCGCACCGGATCTCCTCCGTAATTCTGGCACCCTGCGAGACCGCAAAGCAGTGCTGATATCGCAAATAGAGCGTTTCTTGTCATCCTCATCACACCTACGGGTTATAACGCTTGACGTCTCCGAAGTGCCTCTCCATGTTCTTCTCTGCGCCTCTGCGTACAGGGCTCTCAGTCTTCCATTTTCTCCAGCTCCGCCTCAACACGCTCGACCAAACGTGCGACGGTCGCGTCGCCGAAGTCGAACGGCAGGTCAGCCGCGGCGAACAGCTCGGGCAGCGGGCGTGAGCCGCCGAGGCTCAGGGCCTTCTTGTACGCGGTCAGCGCGGCGGCCTCGCCCTCTTCAAGGCTCTTGAGCCAGAGGCCCAAGGCCCCGAGCTGGGCGATGCCGTACTCGACGTAGTAGAACGGCACGCCGAAGAGGTGGCCCTGGCGCTGCCAGATGAGCGGCTTGTGCTTCTCGATGCCGTCCCACGCAACGCGGTGACCCTGGAGCCCGAAGCGGCTCTCAAGATCGAGCCAGGTCTGGGCCCGCTGCTCTTGCGTGTGGGCCGGGTTCTCGTAGACCCAGTGCTGGAACGCATCGATCGTCGCGACCCACGGCAGGAGCCCGATGGAGCCCTCGAGCTGCTGCTTGCGGGCCCGGTTCGCGTCGGCCTTGCTCGGGTAGTAGGCATCCCAATAGGGCATCGTCAGCAGTTCCATCGTCATGCTCGCGACCTCGGCGAACTCGATCGGGCTGTGGCGATAATGCAAGAGCGGCTCATCGACGCAGTACATCGAGTGGAACGCGTGCCCGGCCTCGTGCACCATCGTCTCGACGTCGCGGTGCAGGCCCGCGGCGTTCATAAAGATGAACGGCACCCGCGACCGGTCCTGCATGTATTGATACCCGCCTGGCGCCTTGCCCTTGCGAGAATCCAGATCGAGCAACGCCCCGTTGTCGGCGCCGTGGGTGTTGGCCCCGTCGCCCATGGTCGCGAACATCTCGGCCAGCTCGGGCGAGAGCCCGTCGAAGGCCTTCTTGGTCTTGCTCACCAGGTCCACGCCGCCGGCGAAGGGAACCAGCGGGCCGGCGCCATCCGGATCGACCGCGAGGTCCCACGGCATGAGGGTGTCGATGCCCAGCTTGGCCTGCCGCTTGGCGTCGAGCCGCGCGACGAACGGCATCACCCGGTTCTCGATCGCGTGGTGGAAGTCGAAGCAGGTCTGGGGCGTGTAATCAAACCGGAGCTTGTTGGCGAACTCGTAGCCGACGAAGTTGTCGAAGCCGGCGTTGGTCGCGACGGTGTGCCGCAGCCCGATCTCGGTGTCGTAGATCGTTGAGATCTTCTCGTTGTCCTGGTATCGCCGCTCCGCGGAGGCGGTCCACGCGGCTTGGCGGACCGAGCGGTCGGTGGACTCCTGGTAGACGCCCATCTGCGGCATCGTTCTCTCTTCGCCCTCAAACTGCACCGTCATCGCGCCGCAGACCGTGTCGTACTCCTGGTCGAGCTTGGTCAGCTGCGTCTGCAGCGGCACGTTCTCTTCGCGGAACAGAGCCACAGCCGTCTTGGTGTCGCGGTCGATCACCTCATACCGCCGCTTGTCGAGCGGGAACTTCTGGGCCAGCTCGGTGTAGCGGGTGTCGAGCGCGAACGAGGCGGGCGTGACCTTGGGCGTGACGTTCTCGACGTAGTCGAGGTAGGCCTGCTTCTTGGCCTCGTTGGCGGTGTCGCAGGTCATGTCGATATAGCGGATGGCGGCGGACTCAGAGATCGCGGCCTCGAGCTCGGACCGGTCGAGCAGCCAGCGTTCCAGATCCGTCGCAGACTCGACGGGGCGGGCCATGAGTTCGTCGACCTTGGGGCTGATCGCGTCCCAGGTCCCGGCGTCGAAGTCCGCTGCAACAAAGTCCGTTTCCATCGCTGGCATAAAAAAACCTCCTCGGGGTTGAGGAGGAGTGTAGGGGAAGAAGGGATCAGGCATCTCCGGTCAGGATCAACGACTCAGTCGTCCTGAATCAGCCCGAGCTGCTTGTACTTGGCGCGGTACTTGTCCCGCAGGTGGGTCTGCTTGTTGTCCAGGTCGATCTGCCGGCCGTCCACGAAGGCGATCTCGACGTTGGACATGATGTCCAGGCAGTGCCCGTCGGAGACAAAGAGCGTGGCGAATTTGCCGGTCTCGATGGAACCGAGCTTGTCGCCCACGCCGAGGATCTGGGCCGCGGCGAGGGTCACGCTCTTGAGGGCGGCCTCGGGGTCCATTCCATAGCCCACGGCCCGCCCGGCCTCGTAGGGCAGGTTGCGAGAGTGCGCGTCGTCGTCCGAGTACTTCAGGGCGAATCGGATACCCGCCTCGTCGAGCCGGATCGGCAGCGTGTACCGGTCGTCGTGGGGCGAGTCGCTCCGTTTGGGGAACGGGTAGGCCCCCGAGAGCACGACGGGCACGTCGTTGCTCTTGAGCAGGTCCGCGGCGAGCAGCGCGTCGGTGCCGCCGACGATCACGGGCTTGAGCCCGCGGCCGACCGCCCAGTTCACGGCGCTGACGATCTGGTCGTACCCGCTGGCGTTGATGAACACGGGCTTCTGCGCGTCGCCCGCGCCGGGCAGCATCGGGGCCATCGCCTCAAAGCCGATGTCCGTCGGGTGCTTGGGGTTGAGCGACTTGGTCGCCAGGTAGGCGTCGGCGGCGTCGAAGTAGTCGGTGAGCTCGTCGATCTGCTCGCCCGAGTCTCCGCCGCCGCCCCCGCCGAACCGCCCGGACCGCCCGCTTCCCGAGCCGAACGCGGAGTAGCTCTCGCCCACGCGGGGCCAGCTGATCACGAGGCCCGCGGCCGGGTCGATCGCCATGTCGTCACGCGTCCACCCGTCGGCCCGGAGCACGCTGGCGCGGCCGGGGATCCGCCCGCCGACGGGGAAGGTGCCGAACGTGAGCACGCCGTTGGACCGGGTGACCGGGATGACGGTTGAGTCCGGGTTGACCGCGGACGCGGCGTAGACCTCGGGCTTGAACTGCCCCAGCTCGCGGTCGTCGCGCGACTGGGGGACAGCGCTGATCTCGACGAGGCCGATCCGGGTGCCGACGAGGACCATGCCCGGGAAGACGTGCTTGCCGGAGGTGTCGATGAGCTCGGTGCCCTCGGCGAGCCGCATGGCCGACAGGTCGTCGGCGGATCCGACGAAGGTAATCGTGCCGTTGTCAAAGCCGACCGCGCCGGATTCGATCACGTCGCCCGAGACGGTGTGCACGGTGCCGCCCACGAGGTAGATCGGGTGGCTCTGCGGCGGGGCCTTGACGCCCAGGTCCTGGGCCAACGCCGAGGACGAGAGGCCCGCAGCGAGCGAGGCAGAGAGAGCGAGAGCGGATCGGGCGTGGCGCATGGGGTGCTTTCCGAGGTTCGTGCGAATCGGGCCAGAACACAGGACGCGGCGGACAGGGTTGAGCGTTGGCATCAGCGGATCTCCACGATCGGCATCGGCGGGGTGATGCACCCGCAGTCGCCCGGCTCCATCGAGCCGCTGGTGAGATGGTCGGCCTCGGCGTAGCCCGCGTGATCGAGCCCGTCCGGACGCCGGCCCGCGCCGCGGCCGCGACCCTCGCCCGGCTTGTCGTCGTCGGCCTTGTCGGCCTTGTCTTCGCCGCGGTCGGGGGCCTTGTTGATCTTGGCGATCAGCCGCATCCGCTCGGCCTTGATGTGCGCACGGTGGGCGAGGTCTCGGTCGGTCGAGAAGTACTCTCGTCCGTCCACGAAGGTCGCCTCACACTTGCTGAAGGTGCTGAGCGGGTTGCCGTTCCAGATCGCCAGGTCGGCGTCCTTGCCCGGCTCGATCGAGCCGATGCGGTGGCCCATGCCCAGCTGGATCGCGGGGTTGATGGTGACGAACTTGAGGGCCTCCTCCTGCGAGATCCGCCCCTGCGAGTACTTCACGGCCTTGGCGGCCTCGAGGTTCAGCCGCCTCGCCAGGTCGTCCGAGTCCGAGTTGTAACTCATCAGCACGCCGGCCTCGCTGGCCACCGGGCCGCCCTGGGCGATCGCGTCTTGCACCTCGAGCTTGTAGGCCCACCAGTCGGAGAAGATCGAGGCGCCGATCGCGTGCTTCTGCACCGCCTCAGCGACCTTGTAGACCTCGAGCCCGTGCTGGAAGGTGCCGATCGTGATGCCGAACTCGTCGGCCAGGTCGCACAGCATCAGGATCTCGTCCTGCCGATACGAGTGGCAGTGGATCAGCCGCTCGCCCTTGATGATCTCCGCAATCGCCTGCAGTTCCAGGTCGATCCGTCCGTCGGGGGTCCGCATGCCGTTCTCGGCGTAGGCCTTGCCCGCGGTGAGACGGTCGCGGATCAGGGCCTCGACGCCCATGCGGGTCTGGGGGTAGCCGCTGCCGTTGGCGTTCCAGTTGACGCCCCGGGGGTTCTCGCCGAGGGCGAACTTGATGCCCGGCATCGCGCCTTGCATGAACAGGTCTTGGGGCCGCTGTGCGCCCCACCGGTTCTTGACGATCTGGGACTGTCCGCCGATTGCGTTGGCCGACCCGTGCAGGAGCTGGGCGGTGGTGACGCCGGTGGCGATCTGCCGGTACCAGGTGATGTTGGTCGGGTCGAGGCTGTCGTCGATGCGGCACTCCGCCGTCACCGCCTGGCCTGATTCGTTGACCCCGAGCCGGAAGAGGCCCGAGTGGCTGTGCGTGTCGATGAGGCCCGGCGTGATGTGCAGGCCCGTCGCGTCCACCCGACGCACCGTGTCGGGAACCTGATAGTTAATCGTGCCGTCCGGGTTGGCCTTGCCCACCGCGATGACCTTGCCGCCCGACATGTAGACGTACCCGTTCTCGATCGTGCCGTCCGGGCCCGAGGTCCAGACGGTCGCGCCGGTGAAGAGCACGGGCTCCTGGGCCGGCGAGTCCGCCCTGGCGTAGGGCCCGAAGCCCTGGGCTGTCATCGGCGGGATGAGCTCAGACTCCGCGGGCTCGTCGTCGTCCTTCGCCTCTTCATCATCCGCGCCGTTCTCGTCGGCATCGTCATCGGCCTCGGCGTCGGCTTCTTCGCCCACATCGGCGGCGTCGGCGTCGGCCTTCTCGGGCGTCTCGACCTTGATCGCGGTGTACTGCTGGATCTCGCCGTCGGGCCCGATGAAGCTGCCCGCGATCTCGCCGCTCGCCTGCAACGACCCGGAGATCACATACGTCGCGTCCGAGTCCTTGTCGTCGAGCAGCAGGCTAAAGGAGCCCTTGTCCACACTGGCGCTTCGGCCCTTGGTCGTCTCCCTCTTGACCTCGCCAGCCTCGCCAGCCTCATCCGCCTCATCCGCCTCATCGGCACCCCCCGCATCGGCGGCCTCATCATCCGAGTCGGTGTCCTCCCAGCCGCTGATCGCCTTGCCCTTGAAGGTGAAGCCGATCGGCACGAGCTGGTCGCCGAGCCGCAACTGCCAGTCGCCGTCGAGCGGGAACTCGTCGGGCTTGTCGAGCTTGCTCTCGCGGCCGTCCACCCAGACGCTGCGGATCTTGGTCTTCTTGTTGAACAGCTCGTCGTCGGTGACCACGAGGTTCGCGGCCTTGCCCGGCTCGATCGTGCCCAGCGTATCACTCACGCCCAGCAGCTCAGCGGGCACGGTCGTGAGCATCGCCAGCGCGTCGTCGGTGCTGAGCCCGCCCTCATTGATCGCCCGCCGCAGGTTCGCGTGGAAGTCCGCCCCGTCAGGGAGCTTGGCGCTCGTGATCGCGACGGTCAGCCCGGCGTCGTGCAGCAGCCGCGGGTTGGCCGGGGCCTGCTCCCAGGCCTGCAGCTGCTCGAGCGAGACGCCGTCCACCTGCCCCACGCTCGAGAGGTCGGGCTTGCTCGGGAACCGCAGCGGCACCACCATCGCGTGCCCCGCGCCGGTCATCGCGTCGAGCCGCTGGTACTCATCGCCGCCCCCGACGACCACGAGGCCCTCGAAACCGAACTCGCCGAAGACTTTGTCAGCCAGCATCGATTGCAGCGTGCTCGACGAGTTCCAGAAGGTCGGCCGCTGCCCGGGGCTCACCGCGTCGAGCGTGGTGGGCGAGCCGTGCGGCCCGCTCTCACGCCAGAACGCCGCGTCCAGGTAGGTCTGCCGCGTCAGAGACATGATGCCCATTGTGCTGTTGGGGTACCCGCTGATCTGGTCGGCGCCCGAGCCGCGGGCGGTCGCAAAGCCCATGACGTCCATGACCGCGCCCGCGTAGACCGGGACGCGGCCGTCCGAGGGGTTGGCGTACGGGGCCGCCGTGGAGACCACCGCGCCCAGGCCCCGGAAGATCCCGTCCTCGGGCGTGATCGCCGCGGCCCCGAAGCCGAGCTTCCGCAAGCCCGTGGCCTGGTCCGCCGTCAGCCCCGGGCCGCTCAAGACATCGCGCTCGGGCTGCACCAGATTCGAGGGGTGTCGCCCGGGCGAGCCCTGGTCCACATCGGGCGTGGGCACCTGGACCCAGGCATCGATGAAGCCGGGGTAGACGTGGAGCCCCTCGCCGTCGATGACGCGGTACCCGTCGAGCGAGATCGCCGCGGCCTCCTCCTCGCTTGCGACGCGGACGATGTGGCCCCGGTCGATCAGGACCGTCGTGGCGAGCGAGACCTCGCCGGGCGCGGTGTGCACCGTGGCGTTGGTGATCGCGTAGGCGGTGGGCTCGGCCGACCGGGGCCCGTTGGCCGGCGGCGAGAAAGGTGAGCTTGAGGACGGCTGGGCGATCGCGGTGAGGCAAGCCGCAGCCAAGGCGACAACAGAAGCAGTTTTGGTGTGCATGGGGGCACTATACCGATCGGCCGCTCCCCGGTTGAGGGATCGGCGAGAGCATTTCCGGGCCACCCCCACCCGCGAAACAGGGTTCCTTGCGACCTAGGGTTCCCCCCACTCCGACCCGCACAACGCCCCGCGAGGACCCCTCCATGCCCGATCTCATCCCCGGAAACGCTGTCATCGGTCAGTCCGGCGGCCCCACCGCGGTCATCAACGAATCACTCGTCGGCGTCATCCAGGGCCTGCAACGGGCCGGCGCGGGCCTGCCCGGCAACCCCATCAAAAAGATCCTGGGCATGCGCCACGGCGTGAGCGGGCTCACCAAGGGCGAGTTCCACAACCTCACCGACCTGCCCCACGACCGCCTCGAGCTGCTCGCCCGAACCCCGTCGGCCGGGCTCGGCTCCACCCGAGACAAGCCCGACGCGGCGTACTGCGAACGCATCTTCAAGGCGTGCGAGGTCCACGACATCCGCTACTTCTTCTACATCGGGGGCAACGATTCCTCGGACACCTGCCGCATCATCAACGAGCTGGCCAAGGCCAAGAACTACGAGCTCCGCTGCTTCCACATCCCCAAGACCGTGGACAACGACCTGATGGAGAGCGACCACACGCCGGGGTTCCCCTCCGCGGCCCGGTTCGTCGCCAAGGCGTGCATGGCCGACTTCCTGGACAACATCTCGCTGCCGGGCATCAAGATCAACGTCATCATGGGTCGCCACGCCGGCTTCCTCACCGCAGCCAGCGCCCTGGCCCGGCGCGGCGACCGCCAGCAGGGCTCGACCGACGGCCCGCAACTGATCTACCTCCCCGAGGTCCCGTTCGACCTGGACCAGTTCGCCAACGACGTGGCCAAGCTCTACGAGCGCCGCGGCCGATGCCACATCGCGGTCTCCGAGGGCATCTGCGACGCTGCGGGCACGCCCATCGGCGCCAAGCTCATCAAGAACGCCCAGACCGACGACCACGGCAACGTCCAGCTCTCCGGCTCGGGCGCGCTCGGAGACGCCCTCTCGGATCACCTGAAGAACGCGCTCACCCCCGAGGGCGGCAAGGCGGTCCGCGTCCGGGCCGACACCTTCGGCTATGTGCAGCGGTGCTTCCCCGACCAGTCGCCGGTCGATCAGGCCGAGGCCCGGGGCACCGGGGCGTTCGCGGCCAATCTCGCGATGAGCGGCGACCTGGACGGGTCGGTCGCGATCAAGCGGGTTCATCCGCTGGGCAGCGGGCAGCCGTACGCCGCCGAGTTTGTGCGGGTGGACCTGTCGGCGGTCGCGGCCAAGACGCGGCACATGCCCGCCGAGTTCATCGACGGGCACAACAACGTGAGCAGCGCGTTCCTGGACTACTGCCGCCCGCTGGTCGGCGAGCTGCCGCTGTACGAGCGGCTGTGATCACATCCCGAGCATGTCGAACACGATGCTGGTCAGGCTCAGCAGGACCGAGTTTCCGAGCCAGGTCCACAGCGTCACCAAGGGCAGCCGCCCCAGCGGGGCTCGGTCGCGACACAACCTTCGCATCTGGATCAGGCAGATCACCGCGAGCGTGGCCAACACCACGTTCATACTGAAGCTCCAGAGAACCCGCACGCTGATCGAGAGGCTGAGGGTCCTCAGGGCACCGTCAAACAGCATCCAGCTCACAAAGGTCGAGTTCCGCGCGAGGCTGAACAAGCCCGTCACCAACACCGCAACCAAGGCGAGCCGGATCGTCCCAGCGGCTCGCGGCGAGAGATGTTGGGAATCCGAATCAATCTCGATGGCGACGCCGCATTCCGGACACGCCGCCCCGGTTCCATCCCGCCGGTTGTACCCGCACTCATGGCAGGGCACGTCCCGCCCGCGGAGGTAGAACGCCGCCAGCTCGTCGGCGGTCGCAGGCTCGGGATGGGCTTCGGGGTGAAGGGGGTTGCTCGTTTCGTCCATACGTTCAGCCTACCGGGCACCAACCCGACCCACACGGTTCTGCCTGAGCCGCCGGTTATCGGCAAACCTGCGACTCCCCGTCCCGATCCGCTGGCCGCGTGCCGTGGCGCGTGTACCTTCTTCCCGGGCATCATCCGTGCCCGGAGGGCTTTCGTGCGCCACAAGAGCAGTTCCATCCGTGTCGCTCTCCTGCTTGGGGCGATCGCTCCGTCTTGGTTGGCCGGGCCTTTGCTGGCCGGGCCCGATACGACCTCGGTCAACGCCTTCGACACCGCGACGATGATGTCCGGCGATTGCCGCGTCGTCGTCCTGGGTGATTCGTTTGCCGAGACCTCGTTCCGGTTTGTCTTCTGCGCGTTCCTCAATGTCTGGGAGCCCACCCCGCTCACCGCGGCGTACGTGCCCGGCGGCCCGCGCCCGCGGCTCGGCGTCGTCACGCCGCTGGCCTCGCCCTACACCGATATCGCCGCCGAGAGCCCCACCGGGTACGAGGCGCTGGCCTCCACCGGCTCGCCCGAGTACATCACCCTTCCCGTGCGCGGCGTGGCCGAGTTCGAGGGCGGCCCGGGCCTCACCCTCGGCGCAGGCAACGGGCTGATGCAGTACGCCGTCCGCAACGCCACGCTTCAGCACACCCCCGCCGGGCGGATGTTCACCATCGGCGACCGCCTCGGCTTCCGCGGGCTCTACTGGGCGACGCCGGACACGGCGATGATGCACACTTCGCTCGGGCTCGCCGTCGGCGGCGCGACCCTCGATCAGTTCGACCCGACCACCGAGGCCCGCAAGCTGCTCCGCCTGGGCGAGACCCCCGACGGGCTCGGGCGGGCGGCGGTGCCCGGGCACTTCAACGCGTTCGCCCGCGACCTCGACTTCACCGTCCAGCAGGGCAACGCCGACGGGCGGGTCGTGCTCGGCGCGCCGACCGGGGCCGTGGACCCTGGTGCGTTCGTCCACGCCGCCGGCGGGGTGTACACAACGCTCGACCCGCAGACCGGCGAGCGGCTGCCCGGGCTCTACTACTCCGCCCTGGCCGACTCGAGCTGGTCGTACAGGGGTTTCGGCGTCGATCTGGCCCCCACGTTCTCGCTGGACAAGGTCTTCACCGAGTCTCAGCTCACCCAATGGCTCGATGTGACCACGCTCGACCCGCAGCAGCCCACGGTCTTCGTCTACTACCTCGCCGCCGAGCCGGACAACGGCGGCGACGCGCCGGCGAAGATCGAGGCCATGATCGATCAGTCGCAGGCGTCGGCCGACGCGGTCGGGCTCACGAGCGTGCGGCACCTGCTGGTCATGCCCCACTTCCACCGCATCATCGGCATGGCTGATGTCGTTCTCACGCGCGAGCGCATGGAAGAACAGCGCGACGCGATGTTCGAGATCGCCAGCCGGCGGCCCGAAGTCTCGGCGGTCTCGATTTACGACGCCACCGGCGGCGTGCTCCTCGACGGCTCGGCCACGGCCCGCGACTGGCTCCGCGCCAACGCCCCCACGCCGTTCCAGTACGCCAACCAGGCCGTGGACCTGGCCGACGGCCCCATGCTCGGCGACCTGCTCGACGCCTCGAACCTGCACCCGACAAACAACGACGCCGGCGCCTTCTACGCCAAGGCCCTGGTGGACGCCCTGCTCGCCCCGCTCGCCCTCGACTTCAACCGCGACGGCATCCTCGACAACGGCGACATCAACGGCTTCGTCGCCGCCTTCCTCGCCGCCGACCCCGCCGCGGACCTCAACGCCGACGGGATCCTCGACAACGGCGACATCTCCTGCTTCGTCACCCGGTTCCTCGCCGAGATCTGAGCCCGCGGCCCCGATCCACGGCCCAGTACACTCCGCCATGGAGTTCACGCCGGTCACCGTCACGCTCAAGGACCACCGCGCCGTCACCCTGCGCAACGCCACCCCCGCCGACGCGCCCGCGATGCACGCCTTCATGGCACGCCTCCGCGGCGCCACCCCCTTCGTGGTCACCGCGCCCGACGAGGCCCCGCCCGTCGAGGAGCTCGCCGAATCGATCAAATCCGACCTCGAACGCCCCGGCTGCCTGGTTCTGATCGCGATCCCGACCGATCAGCCCGACCTGGTGGTGGGCGATTGCTGGCTGGTGCCGTTCAAGGAACGCAAGATGGCCCACGTGGCCGACATCGGCATGGGGTGCGACACCCGGTGGCACGGCGTGGGGCTCGGGTCGGCCCTGCTCGGCGCTGTGGTGCGCCACGCGATCGGGCACCCGGCGCTTGCGCGGATCGAGCTGGGCGTGATGCCCCAGAACGCCGCGGCCCGCCGCCTGTACGGCAACCAGGGGTTTCTGGAAGAAGGCCGCCGCACCAAGCGGTTCAAAGACCCCGAGGGCGCGTATAGTGATGAGGTTGTTATGGGGCGACGCGTCGATTCGCCCGATTCGCCCGACTCGCAATGAACGCGAGCACCGCTCGAACGTACGGATGCACCAGTGGATCAGGGCACGATCATCTTTGCCGCAGCCGGCCTCGGGGCCGTCGCCGTCACCGGGCTGGTGGCGTGGGGGCTCAGCCGCCGCGTGCCCAAGCACACCTCGCTCTCCACGATCTACAAGCCCCGCTTGCTCAAGGCGTGCGGCCCGGTCACGGCGCGCCAGGCCGTCCACCTCGCCCGCGAGGCCCTGCTCCACCACACGCCGGCGGGCCCGCTCCGGGGGCTCTCCAGCGGGCCCGAGCTGGACCCCCAGGGAAGATCCACCCGGTGGAATGTCATCTTCGAGACCGACAAGGGACGCAAGACCGGCGTGGTCTCGTTCAGCTCATCGACCAACCTCAAGGGCTCGGCCCTGGTCGTCCGCATCGAGGTCCTGCCCACCCCCCCCCAGCCGGGCCGCCCGCTCGCCGAACTCTTCGAGGACTCCTCCGACGCTCTGGTCCGCCT
Source organism: Phycisphaerales bacterium (assembly GCA_047620485.1). Lineage (GTDB taxonomy): Bacteria > Planctomycetota > Phycisphaerae > Phycisphaerales > UBA1924 > JBLHKT01. Next base: position 73,619 of record JBLHKT010000006.1, read on the forward strand.
CATCCGTGAGGGTGCGGACTTCGGAATCGCAACCGCCAAGGCCACGCTCTCGGTCCGCCCCGACGCCCAGGGCCGCCCGATCTGGCGACTCGATGTCCGCGGCCAAACCTACGAGACCCCGTTCACCGAAGCGGCCTGACACGAACACCAAGCCGCCCAAATCCAAGCCGCGTGCGCAAGCACGCGACCGACTCTGCAACCACCCACACCGGCAAAAAAATTCCATGACGACCAAGGTCGGTATGCTCAACTTATGGGGCAACCGCTCGCCTATCTCCTGACATGGACCTGCCGAGGCACATGGCTGCACGGCGATCCTCGAGGATCCATCGAACGCCTTGAAAAGGACGGCACCCGCCTTCTGGAGCCCGATCCCGAACGGCTTGATCTCGCCCGAACCCGGAGCCGGACCAAGCCCGTGGCCCTGGATCAAGAGTCGAGAGACGCGGTCGCAAGGATCATCGACGAGCATTGCCGTGTTCGCGGTTGGCCCCTCTTCGCCCCTAGCGTCCTGTCCAATCACGCTCATGTTGTGGTCCGCGTGGACGGACCGCCCGAGCCCGTGATGCAGCAACTCAAGTCTTGGAGCACCCGCATTCTCCGTGAACACGGGCATCTCGGCCCGGTGTGGACACGCCACGGGAGCACGAAATACCTGTGGGACCAGCACTCGGTGAACCGGGCCGTCTTGTATGTCCGCGAGGGACAAACCGGGGCATTCGTCATTGCCAGGGAGAACTCCAAGAAAAAATCGCGTGCTTGCGCACGCGGCTTGGATCAGGAGAATCCGTAGGATCCCACACATGATCCAAACCGAACGCCTCATCCTTCGCCCGCCGACCCTCGACCACATCGAGCCGCTCATGGCGGTGTTCGGCGACGCCGAGGCGGTTAAATACCTTGGCGACGGGTGCCCGCGCACAACCGAACAAGTCACCGCGAGCTTCGCAAAGCGAGCCCGGTGTCTCAACGACCACAACGTCACGCTCTGGACCGTCTCGCTGAAAGACCCCGCCCCGGGCCAGCACCCCATCATCGGCGACTGCGGCTTGCTGCCCGTCAACTGGGAAGGCCCCGAGTTCGAGCTGGCCTACCGGTACCGGCGAGACTCCTGGGGAAACGGCTACGCCACCGAGGCCGCGAGGGCTGCGATGGAGCACGCCTGGGGCGCGACCACCCTCGACCGCGTCATCGGCGTGACCTATCCCGAGAACACCGCGAGCATCAGGGTGCTCACCAACGCGGGCTTCACGCACCAAGGCCTCACCGACGCCTACTACGGCAAAGCCCTCGAACTCTTCGTCTGCCCACGCGGATGATCGGACCTCACATTCCCGGGGTATACGCCGGGGAACCTCACACTCCCCTCTATGATGGCGGGATGCCCGTGTCCCCGCGATTGCTGCTGGCCCTGTGCTCCGTGCTCCTCTTGGGCGGTGTTAGCCCGACTCGCACCGAGCTTCGGGGGGTCGCGAGATCGCCGGAGTTGACCCGGCTCAACACGCCATACCGCGGCGTGGACGCCTCGTTCGTGCTCGAGTACGAGCGGGCCGGCATGATCTACCGCGACGAGAACGGAGATCCGGCCGATCCGCTCCGGCTCATGGCCGACCACGGGGCCAACCTGCTCCGCCTGCGCCTGTTCACCGACAAGCCCTCCGGGCACGGCTCACTCAGCGACGGTCTCGTGCTCGCCCGCCGCGCCAAAGCCCTGGGCATGGACCTCCTGCTCGACTTTCACTACTCCGACGACTGGGCCGACCCCGGCAAGCAGTTCGTCCCCGCGGCCTGGGCCGGGCTGACCGGGGTCGATCTGGAGGACGCGCTCTGGCTGCACACCTTCACCGTGCTGGAAGCCTTCGAGGCCCAGGGCACCCCGCCGCAGCTCGTCCAGATCGGCAACGAGGTCTCCAACGGCATGCTCTGGCCCTTCGGCTCGTGGAACTCCAGCGGATGGGAGGCGTTTACCAACCTCCTCAAGGCTGGCATCGACGCCACCGAGACCGCCCTGCCCGCTGAACTCCGACCCAAGGTCATCATCCACCACGACAAGGGGGCCAACACGGGCGCCACCTCGTGGTTCTTCGACAATCTCGTTTCCCGTGGCGTCGCGTTCGACGTCGTCGGACTCTCCTACTACCCGTGGTGGCACGGGTCATTCGCCGACATGCGCCGCACGACCGGCACGCTCGCCGAGCGGTACGCGCGCCCCGTGATGATCGTCGAGACGGCCTACCCGTGGAGCCTCGGGTGGCAGGACAGCCAGAACAATTTCGTGTGGCAGACCTCGCAACTCGAGCCGCGATTCTCGGCAACATCGGAAGGACAAACACAGTTCCTCGACGCGCTGAGCCGGACCCTCGAACGCATCCCCGAGCACCGCGGGCTCGGGTGGTGTTACTGGGCACCCGAGTTCGTGGCGCACCCCGGGCTGCCCAGCCCCTGGGAAAACTTGGCCCTGTTCGATTTTTCCGGCTCCGCCCTGCCTGCCATGGAGGCCTTCGCCCCGCCCCGCCCCCGCTGAACGCGAGGACCGCCCGCGGCGTAGGCTGAGGGCGTGTCCCTGCGCATCCTGCACATCTCGACCCGCCTCATCCTGGGCGGCTCCCAAGAGAACACCCTCCTCTCGTGCGAGGGCCAGGCCCGCCTCGGGCACCGCGTCCACCTCGCCTTTGGCCCGATCTACGGCCCCGAGGGCTCGATGCTCCAACGCGTCCGCCACTTCGAGCTTGCGCCCGGCTCCGGGCAGGCGATCCGAACCCACGAGGTCCACTCGCTGGTTCGAGCGATCAACCCACGTCAAGACCGCAAGTGCCTCGCCGAGCTGGGCCGCCTGATCCGCGAGCTTCGGCCAGACGTGGTGCACACGCACTCGTCCAAGGCCGGCATCCTCGGCCGCGCCGCGGCCTGGAAGGTCAAGCAAGGCTCCATGCTCCGCCGCCCCGCGGTGATCCACACGATCCACGGCCCGCCGTTCATGCCGGTGATGGGGAACGCCGTTGCCCGCAAGAAGACCGAGCTCAAGAACCATCTCTACACCCTCGCCGAGCGCCGCGCGGCGGGCCAGTGCGACCGCATCGTCTCGGTCGCCGATTCGATGACCGAGCAGTTCCTCGCCCGCGGGATCGGGAAGCCCGAGCAGTACATCACGGTCCGCAGCGGCATGGAAACCGGGCCGTATCTGGAACCGGAGCCGGGGCAGACGCGGACCGAGATACGCCGGGCCGCGGGCCTGGGCGAGCGAGACTTCGTGATCGGCACCGTCGCGAGGCTCGCCGAGCACAAGGGGCACGACGACGTGCTCGACGCGCTGGCCGAGCCGCTCAGAGCCAACCCCGGGTGGAAGCTGCTCTGGGTTGGCGACGGGTGGTGGAGGCCGCGCCTGATGAAACGCGTCAAAGAACTGGGCCTGCTCGGGCAGGTCGTGTGCACCGGGCTCGTGGAGCCCGACAAGATCCCCGGACTCGTGCGAAGCATGGACGTGCTGCTGCACCCCAGCCTCCGCGAGGGCCTGCCCCGCACCGTCCCCCAGGCGATGCTCAGCGGCGTGCCCGTCGTCGCCACCGACGCCGACGGCACCCGAGAGGCCTGCCTCGACGGGCAGACGGGAAGACTCGTCCCGGTCGGCGACGCGGCGGCAATCCGGGAGGCCGTCCTCTGGATGCACCAGAACCCCGAGGAGCGGGCCGCGATGGGAACCCGCGGGCGCGAGATCACCCGTGACGAATTCAGCGCCGAGCGGATGGTGCAACGACTCGAAGAGGTGTACGCCGATGCGTTGGGCTGATCGAAACACACACCGCCGGAACTCACACCACCAATTGGTCGCGATCGCCGGGCTGACGGTCTTGGTGCTCGCCGGCTCCGTCGCGGGGCAGACGCTGGACCTGAGCGTCCCCGAGCCGGTGCCCGGCGCGACCGTGGTTCACCGCGCGATCGCCGACGAGCTCAAGGAGGCCGCCGCGGTGCTGCGGATGAACGCGCCCGACCGCGACGACAGCCCCGAGGCCGCGATGCGTGAGCTCGCCAGCGCGCTGCTCGAGCGTGGGCTGCGCCGCACCAGCGACGGAGCGGCGCTGCTCGTCGCGGGGCACACCCTCGCGCAGAACCTCCCGCGGATCGACGCCACCCTCGCGGCCCTGTCCCCGGTGGACCGCGTCACGATCGCGGCTGACAGCGCCCGACTCGCCTCGACCCTCTCAAGCGAGCCCGAGGACGTGGACCGGTCGCTTCGCGACGTGCTCGCCCCGCTGACCCACGCGGTGCGGCCAAGCCCCCAAGCCGGGTGGCTCGGGCTCGATGCCCCCTCGCCCGACTCAGCCACGCTCACCGCACGCGTGGACCGCCCGCCGGTGAGCACCGCCCCCGGCCTGCTCCGACTCATCGACGAGGCCCGGACCGACCCCGCTTTTGCCCCCTCCGCCGACCGGCTCGCCCGCCGCCTCGACGCCGCCGCGGCGGTGCTCGACCTGCCCGACACCATCAGCCCCGACGCCCGCGACGCGCTCGGGGCCCGGTACGCCGAGGCCGTGCGGCAGTGCCTGGGCGGCAACGCGATCGAGGGCGCACAAACGCTCGACAACCTGGCCGAGCTGGGCCGACTCCTGACGACGATCGAAGAACTCCCAGACGACGCGGACACGGAACTGGCCCGGGCACACGCCGAGTCGATGACACTCGGATCAGACCCGATCCCGACCGACCGCGTGCGGCTGGGGCTGCGGCTCGCCCAAGCGGCGACCGCCCCCGAGCCCGACCCGATGTCCAAGAGCTTCGTGCGCGACCTGCGACCCGCGTGGGCCGTGCTCCGCGCCGACGCGAAGACCACCAAGGCCGAGCTGCGGCCGCTCCTGCCCTCGGCCCTTCGCGCCTCGATGGACTCGGACCCGGGGCTGCTCGCGGCGCTCGGGGCGGTGCGCCGCGTGGACACCCGCCTGCGGGATCTGCACGCGCTCAACACCTGGCTCAAGGGCGAGCTGGGGCCCGACAGCCCGCCGGTCGCGCACCGCGATCATCGCCCGCTCAGCGAGCGGGCCGGCCGCCTGCTCCGCGAGTCACCGGCATCACTCTGGCAGCTCGCCGACCAGTCACGCCGGTTCGTGTCCCTGCCCGCCGAGAGCGTCTGGCGAGACCCGGCGACCCTCCGCGACGGATGGATCCGCAACATCGACGCGCTGCTGCCCGAGATCGCCGGCGCCGCCGATCGGCTGCGGGAGCAGTGGGAAGACTCCTGGGCCGCTGGCGGGGCTGGCGGCGACGACGCGGCCGAGCTCAACGCGGGCGTTCGGCTGCTCTCGATCCTCGACGCGATCGGCACCGCACAGAACGCCGACCAGACCGGGTGGAGGCTCGCCGCCTGGACCGGGTGGGAGCACGCCGCCGACCTGTCGCTCGCCCCCACGCTCGTGGGCGACACCGCCTCGCTCGCGGTGCTCGTCGCCGCGTGGACCGACCCGCTGACGCCGATCGATGAGACCACGCTTGCCGAGGCCGAGCACCGGTTCGCCGCGGTCCGAGCCGTCGCCGCCCTCGAGAACCGGTTGCGAGCCGCGGGGCGGTCGCCCGTGCAGCCCTCGCTGCCAGTCGCGTTGGCCCAGCTCGGGCTGGGCACGCCGGACGCCAAGGCCGACCCGCTCGCCGCGAACCGATCTCAGATCGCCGAGCTCAATCGGCGTGTGCTCGAGGCCGCGGCGTTTGTGGCCGACGACCAGTGGCGCGAGCCGTCGCTCGACTACGCCAACGACGCGGCAATGAAGCTGCTGCAACGACTCAAACGCGACGAAGACTGATCGCCCGATCCCCGGGAATCCCGCCCCGGTGCCCCCCAGTTCGTGCCACCAAGTCCGTGCCAGACTCACGCCGCGCTCACGGTCACCCGAAGCAGCGGCTTCACGATCGCCCGCGCCATCGCGCTCACGGCGTACTCGGGCCTCGGCGGGCGACTCCCGCGGATCGTGCGCACGAGCAACGAGGCCTCCTCCTGATCTTGCAGCGACCCCGAGACCGCGCGGTCCGTCGCACTCGGCAGCCGCGAGCGGATCTGCATAAACCTCGGCGCCGCCTCGATCGTCTCCGAGCCGTGCACCGCGTGCAGCACCGGCAGGCTCCACTTGCACAGCCCCAGCTCGCGCAGGCCCAGCCGATCCAACGCGTCGATCAGCGGGATGCTCGCGACCGCCACGGGCTGGCCCCGCGGCGTGAGGACGTACTCGGGCCGCATCGGGTGCCCGTGCCCGGGGTTTGGTCGCACCAGCCCCAGCTCGGTCAGCGCGTCCAGCGCGTGCTTCGCCGGGCCACGCCCCGCGCCCAGGTGCCGCTCGAGCCAGACCAGCTTGCACCCGCCCGTGCGGCCAAGCTCGGCCAGCACCGGCAACGCCCACCGCCGATGCGTCAGGCGGGCGAGCCACTCGGGGGCGTTGGGTGTGCGGTTCGGAGCGGTCATGGGTGGGGACGTGCGGGGGTGGTGAATCGGCGGGGTCGGGCTTGACATCAAAGTATAGTCACTATACTTTATACACGCAAACCCACGCCAGCACGCACGAACCGATCCTCATCCAAGGAGCCCACCATGCCCACACCCCCCCCAACCCCCCCATCCCTCGGCTACGACGGCGGCCTCACCCTCGCCGCCCAGTGCACCAACCTCGACAACGCCCTCGCGTGGTACACCGACGTGCTCGGCTTCACCGTGCTCTACAGGCTCGACGACATGGGATGGGCCGAGCTCGCCACCCCCGTCGCCCGTGTCAACATGGGCCTCAGCCAGGTCGAGAAGCCCACGGTCGGCGCCGGCCCCGTGCCCACCTGGGGCGTGACAGACATCGACGCGGCCCGAGCCGAGCTCGAGGGCAAGGGCGTGAGGTTCGACGGCGACACCCAGACCATCCCCGACATGGTCCGGCTCGCCACCTTCTTCGACCCCGACGGCAACGCCCTGATGCTCTATCAGCAGCTCGGCGACATGTAATCACTACCCCCACCCCCTCCACCACCCGCACCCCGCCCCCACGAACTACCGAAGGAGTTCCCATGCCTCGCCACTTCCTCTTGATCGGTACGCTCGGCGTGGCGCTCGCTGCGGCGCTGGGCGGCTGGGCCGCGAGTTCGTCGGGCAGCTCCGCCGACACCGAGATTCGCACCACCCAGCGCGAGAACGCCATGAACCGTTTCGATGCCTCGGCCCTCGCCTTCCTCCGAGGCGCGTGGCGGATGACCCGCGAGGACGGCTCGGTCTGCGAGGAGACCTGGTCCGGGCTCGACAAGACCGGCGACGACGCCTCGGTCATGGGCATGTTCCGGTGGGTCCGCAGCCCCGAGCAGGGCGGGACCAGCAAGCTCGGCGAGTTCATGACGATCCGCGAAGAGCAAGGCACGCTGGTCTACCGGCTCCGCCACTTCGGCGTGGACCTGAAGCCCTGGGAAGAAACCCCCGTCGTGCTGCACGTCACCGAGGCGGGCGACAACCGGATCCTCATGCAGCCGCCGGAAGACGGCGGTAGCGTGGTCTCGATCGAGTACCGGCTCAAGGACAACACGCTGATCTGCGACGCGGTGTTCAACCACGACGGCGAGCGGGACGAGCTCGGCTTCGTGTTCGAGCAGATCGACTGATCCCGGAGTCCGCGGCCGCCCGCTCCGGACCCTCCCGGTAGACTGTCGCTATGGAAACCCCCCTGATCCACGCGCGCCCAGACGACGGGATGATCTTCGCAACGCGCCTGCCCGGTTCGGCCGCGGACTTCCCCGCCAGCGTGGGTGAGTCGCCGTGGGACTGGGGCGACCTGCTACCCGATCCCGCCCGCCCGGTATGGGCTCACCTGGACCGCGCAAAGGACCGGGCCAAACAGTGGCTGCGTGTCGAGTCCGGGCTGGACAACCACGCGGCCGAACTGATGCTCGCCGAGTCCACCCGCCCGGGATACTGGGCGGTCGAGCCCGGCTTGGTCGTCATTCTTCGCGGCGTGGACCTGAACGAGGGTGCCGAGCCGGACGAGCTGATCTCGATCCGCATGTGGGTCGAGCCGGGGCGGATGCTCACGCTGCGATCCAAGCGGTTCCAAACGGTGGCCACGCTGCGAGAGAAGGCTGGCGAGGGGCAGGCCCCCGCGGAACCCGGCGCGGTGCTCGCCGCGATTGTGACGGGGCTCACCGACCGGCTCGGGCCCGTGGTCGAGAATCTGATGAACCTGCTCGACGAGGTGGAGGAGGAGATCCTCGCCGACCGGCATGAGTCGACCGGACGAGCTGCGGAGCTACGCCAGCGCCTGACCGTGATACGCCAGCAGTCAATCTCACTGCGCCGCTACCTGGCGCCGCAACGGGACGCGCTCTCGGCCCTGGCCGCGGAGCAGCACCACACGCTGGACAACAAGGACCGCGCCGGTTTCCGGCGGGCCGCCGACCAGACCGCGCGGTGTGTGGAGGATCTGGACGAGCTGCGTGACCGGGCCGCCGTCGCGACCGACGAGCTCCGCGCCCGGCGCGAAGAACGCATCGGCAAGACGACCTACCTGCTGACGCTGGTCGCCTCGATCGCGCTGCCGCTGGGTCTGATCACGGGGCTGCTCGGCATCAACGTCGGCGGTCTGCCGGGCGTCGATTCGCCCTTGGCGTTCTGGATCGTGTGCCTCGGCATGGCCCTGCTCGGTGTCGGCGGCATCGCGCTGTTCAAGTACATTCGCTGGCTGTAGAGCCGAACGCGAGCTCGACCCACGCACCGGGCCGATCCACCCGCGCACGAAAAAGCCCCTCGGTCCGTTTGGGCCGAAGGGCGCTACATCGTGTTCGGCCATGATCCTCTCGGCTCAGCCGTCGTCGTCGGCAACCGCGTCGTCGACCGCTTCCTTGGTCGCATCGGCCGCGTCGTCAACAGCCTGCTTGGCCGCGTCAGCGTTGGCGTCTGTCGTGGCCGGAGCGGCCTCCGTGGTCGCGTCAACCTGCTCGGTCACGTCGGCCGCCGTCGGCTCCTCAGCCTCGCCCTTGCACCCAATCAGGCCCAGGCTCAGCACGAGCGCGGCGGGAACAATAACGAGCTTTCCGTTCATCCATTTGGTGTCCATAGTGGCACCTCCTCACGGACATCTTAGGAAACCCGATCCTCGGATTCGACCACCCGCAAACACTTTGCGAACATTCCGCGCCTCACTCCTCCAGCGTCTTCTTCTTCCGCAGCAGGTGGTGATAGTGCTGCGCGAACCGGTGCGCCTCGTCGCGGACCTGCTGACACAATCGCAACCCGGGGTTGTTCCTGCCAAGCCGAACCGGCTCGGACCGCCCCTGGATATAGATCAGTTCTTCCTTCTTCGCCAGGCTGATCACCATCGGCGGCTGCACACCCCCCCCATCAGCCAGCATCGCGAACGCCTCCTGCGCCGCGTGCAACTGCCCCAGCCCGCCGTCGATCAGGATCACATCCGGGAACAGCTCGTGCCCCTCGCCGGCCTCGCGATACCGACGGCTCACAACCTCCCGGATGCTCGCGTAATCATCATTGCTCCCCCCGCCGGACAGGTTGTTGACCGTCTTGATGCGGAACCTGCGGTACTCGTCCTTGAAGGGCTTGCCGTCCACGAAGCAGACCTTGGAGCCGACCGTCTCGCCACCCTGCAGGTGCGCGATGTCGATCCCCTCAAGGCACCGCACCGGCGACTCGAGCCCCAGCGTCTTGGCCAGGCTCTTGCACGCCGCCTTCGGGTTCACGTACCCGATCTCGGCCTCGGGCTGCCACCCGTCGCTCGCCTTGGCCCGCTGATCGAGCCTCTCGATCGCGTCGATCTGGTCGCGCAGCACCGCGGCCTGCTCGAAGTCCAACGCCGCGGACGCCTCGCCCATCTCGGCCCGCATCTCCCGCAGCATCGCGCTGCGCTTCGAGCCCAAAAACTTGACAAACCGGTCGATGTCGCGGCCGTACACCGTCACGCCCACGCTCTCGTTGCACGGCGCGGTGCACTGCCCGATCGAGGCAAGCAGGCAAGGCCGAAAGAACCGGTTCTTCGGGTCCCCCGCGTTGATGTCGATCGAGCACGTGCGGTACCTGAACACCCGCTGCAAGACGCTCACGGCCTCGCGCAGGGCCCCCGCGTTGGTGAAGGGCCCGAAGACCCGCGCGTTGCGCATCTCCGGGGCCTGCTCGCCGTCGTCCTCCACCCCCGCCGGGTTGCGTGTGATGAAGACCCGCGGGTAGTCCTCGCTGCGTGTGACGACGAGATAGGGGAAGGTCTTGCCGTCGGTCTGCCGCGCGTTATAGCGCGGGCGGATGTCCTTGATCAGCCGGTTCTCGGCGAGCAGCGCCTCCCACTCGGTCTCGCAGATCAGCGTATCGAACGAGTGCACCTCGTCGAGCATCCGCCCCTTGTGGGGGCCCAGGTCCGTCGAGGGCACGAAGTAACTGCTCACGCGGTCGGGCAGCCGCAGCGCCTTTCCCACGTACAGCACCACGCCCTTGTGATCCTTCATCAGGTAGACGCCCGGCACCGCAGGCAGGTCTCTCGCCTCACGCCCCAGACGGCTCAGCCGCCCCTCGCGGCTCTCGGTGCCCCAGGGCGGCGGGGCGTCGTGGGGCAAGAACCCCTCGTCATCGGTCGGCAAGGTGTCCGGATCATCAACCACGCCGAATCGTAGTCTGGCGGGCCCACGGGTCGGCCAGCGGGCCCAGCTCGGATCCCGGGTCAAAGAAACTGCCGTGCAAAAGTGGCTCTCACGACTCCACAACCCCAATCAAACCCATAATTAACCCTAGTGCCACCTAATTTGAAACAAAGTCATAAAACCGCTTGGTCCGCCGGTCGAAGTCCGTTAAGCTTCGACTAGAGAGATTCCAGAGTCGCGCGACCTAGAGAACCGCACGACCAATAAAGAGAGAGAACCATGCGAGTATCACATACTGCCGTTCTTGTTGCGTCGAGTCTGTTTGTCTCGCAGTCTTCGGCACAGATCTTCGTCTTCAACGGCCCCGGCGGCTTAGCCGCCGAGGCCGAGTTCACGCTGATCAACCCGACCACGCTGGAGGTGCGCCTCAAAAACATCTCCACCGGCGTGCCGCTCGGGTTCAGCAATTCCGACCAACTCCTCACCGGTATCTCGTGGGACTTCGGCATCGCGGGCGTCAACGACCCCACCGATGCCCACATCATCGGCGGCTTCGTCGAGATCGGGTCCTCGAGCTTCTCCGTTGATTTCGACACCGGATCCTACGGCTCGGGCACCGATGTCTCGGGCGAGTTCGGCTACGGCAACAACGACGGCTCTGGCATGAAGCTCAACTTCTTCTCCGCCAACAGCGCCGGCGCGACCTCCTTCGGGGGCCCCAACCTCGACGGGCCCGCCGGGCTCGACGGCCCACAGCCGGGCCTCATCTCCAGCGCCTTCTCCCTCCCGCTCGGCGGCCTGGGCGCGATCCAAGACGAGGTCGTCGCCACCCTCACCCTCGACCAGTCGCTCACGGATCTCTCGTTCCTTTGGGCGAATGGAATGCGCGTCGAGTTCGGCTCAGACGCCGCCTTCATCACCATCCCAACCCCCGCCTCAGCGGCCCTGCTCGGGCTGGGCGGCTTGCTCGCCACCCGCCGCCGCCGCTAAACCGATCAGCAGTCTCTCCTCAAATAAAAACCCGCCGGGCGTAAGCCCGACGGGTTTTCTTGTTCGTTCGGTTGTTCAGCCCGCTCAGGGCGTGTCCCAGTTCAGTCTCAGCTTCTCGTCCCACTGCTCCCGGTTCGTCTGGAACCCAGGGCCCCGCCACATCTGCCACGGCTGAAGACGGTTGCGCCAGAACTGACGCTCGTAGTTCACCTGCGTGTCCGGGTGCATCGCCTGATACGCCCGCAGCGACCGCACCTCGTCGGCGATCACCAGCAACGAATCCTCAGCCTGCTGCACCTGCGTGGGCTGAGCCCACGCGCTGCGGAGCGTCGCGTTGAGGATGTCCTGGTACATGCTCACCAGGTGGCGATACTCATCGAGTGTCCCCTGCGAGACCTCCAGCGTCGTCAGACGCTGAGCCTCCACCGCCATCACACTCTCGATGGCGCGGATCTGGTGCCGCTGCCCACGGGTCCGCTCGACGCGGCAGCCCATCAGCCCGCCCGCCAGCACCGCCGCACACCCCACCACCAGCGCCGTTCGCAAGCCCATCGATCGAGAACGTGTCATGCCAACTCCTTGAACCATCATCCCGGGACTCTGAACACTCTATCCAGATCCCGGCTTCATCCCGGGTGCCTGAGCCTGTACATCGGCCAACACCGCGCCCGGCCCGCACGAAGACCTCTACCGATCGACACAAACGCCGGTTCGCGCCAATCCGCGGCTCAACAGCGTACGCCCGTCAGACCCGCCGCTGCAACACCTAAACCGGGGCTAATGCCCCACCGGGCCTGAGCCCGCTGGGGCCAGATTCACCGGATCGGACGTTTACGCGTCCAACGCCAGTCGCACCATCATCTCCACGCCCACCGGGATCGCCGCGTCCTTGAAATCAAATCTCGACTGGTGCAGCAGAGGCTCCTTCTCGGACCCTCCACCCCCATCGTCTCGCCCATCGTCACCCTTTTCGCCCAGCCCGACCCAGAAGAAGCAGCTGGGCACCTGGTCGCAGTAGTACGCGAAGTCCTCGCCCCCCATCGTCGGCTCGGGCTCGGTCCGCGCCCAATCAGCCCCGAAGGCCTCGCCCGCGATCCGCAGCACCCGCAGCGCCTCAGCCTCGTCGTTGCGGACCACCGGGTACCCCGGCTCCCACCGGATCCTCGCCTCGCACCGGTACGCCTCCGCGGTGCTCGTCACCACGCGGATGAACTCAACCTCGAGCAGCCGCCTCGTCTCGGCGTCGATCGCCCGCAGCGTCCCGTTGAGCACGATCTCGTCGGGGATGACGTTGTTCGCGTGCCCGCCGTGCACCGAGGCGATGGTGACCACCGCGGGGTTCATCGGCTTGACGTTCCGGCTCACGATCCGCTGCACCGCCTGGATCACGCCCGCGGTCGCGAGCACCGGGTCGATGCACAGGTGGGGGTAGGCCCCATGCCCGCCCTTGCCGACGATGGACATGGTGAACTCGTCGGTGCTCGCCATGAACGCGCCGCCTCGGGTGCAGACCGTGCCCAGCGGGCGTTCGGGCCACCCGTGCATGCCATACATGCGACCGACCCTCGGGCCCATGCCTTCTCCGAGCCGGGCCGCTCCTTCGAGGCACCCGTCGCGGACCATGTACTCGCCGCCGAACCCGCCCTCCTCAGCGGGCTGAAAGACCAGCGTCACCGGGTTGGGGCGGTCTGGCATCGCGGCGAGAATCCGGGCGGCCCCCAGCACCGTCGTCATGTGCCCGTCGTGCCCGCACGCGTGCATCACGCCCGGGTTGGTGCTGGCGTACTCGACGCCGGTGGTCTCGGTGATCGGCAGCGCGTCCATGTCGGCCCGCAGACCGACAGACTCCAGATCTGTTTCAATCCGCTCGCCGTCTTTCACCGCGGGCAGGTGCGCAACGACCCCGGTGCCGGTGCCCGGCTCGTGCCCGCCCAGGTCAGCGACGAACGCGATCCCGAGTGCCGTCAGCTCGCTCTGGATGAGCAGGCTGGTCTGCTTCTCCTCGTGCATGACCTCGGGGATTCGGTGCAGCGCGTGGCGGAGCTCGATCAGCCCCGGGTGATGGGCCTTGACCAGTTCTCGCACGTTGGCCTGGGAGGTGGTTGATGCCATAGAGCCATTCTAGGGAAACGCCGGGCGGGTTTTCTCAGGGCAGGACCCGTTCGCAGATCGCCATCGCCTCGGGCACGCGGGCCGCGATCCGCTCGTAGCGCCCGCCTGCCTCCGAGAAACTGGACTCGACCGAGGTGTCTGAGGGCCCGACCGACGGATGAACCGGCGTGTTCTTGCTCTCGCTGTTAAACAGCACCCGCTCGCCGGCTCCGCCGAGCACCCAGTCCACAAACGCCTTGCCGCCCTCGGGGTTGCCGCCGCGGGCCACCAGCCCCACGGTGGAGGGCACGGTCAGGGCCCCATCAGTCGGCGACGCCATTCTCACGCCCCACCCACGCTCTAATCCGACATACACATCGTCGGTGTCGGTCAGCCCCGCGTCGATCTCGCCCATCCAGACCGCGCGGACCACGCTCGAGTTCGAGTCGTACACCCGCACGCCGTTGGCTTGCAGCGCGGTCAGCCAGGCCTCAAACGCCTCGGCCCCCCACGCTTCAACCAGCGCCGCCATGTGCCCGCGGGTGGTGCCGAACTGCGGGCGAGCCAAGCCGACGCGCCCCCTCCACTTCTCCTCGGTCAGCTCGTGCAGCGAGGTCGGCGGCTCGGGCGCCCGGTCGGCCGAACACACGATCACACGCGCGCGCAGCGCGTGCCCGTACCACATGCCGTCCTCGCTGCGCAGCGTCGTCGGCCAGCCGTCCTCAAACGCGTGCTCCGCAACCTCGCTCGAGTAGGGCGCCAGCACGCCGCTCTCGCTCAGACGGATCGTGCCAAACGGCTCGTTGGACCACCACACATCAGCCCCCGCTCCGCCCTGCTCGTGCTCGGCGAGAACCCGATTCACCAGCCCCGTCGTCTTGGTCGCCTCGGTGTCGCCCACCATGCGGACCGAGATCCCGGTCTCGGCCTCGAACGCCGCGACCGCCTCGGCGAGCACGTAGTCATCCTGCGAGCTGTACAGAACGATCGAGCCCGCGTCATCGGTGGTGGCGTCGTGCTGACCGCACGAGCCGAGGAGCGTGATCGCACCGACCAACGCCCCGAGGCTTGTCCTTCGTTTCATGGGGTTCATCATGCCGCCGAGCTTACTCGCCCTCGTCCTGACTCTCCGCCGCCTGCTGCTGCAGGGTGCTGAAGTAGGCCCGGACCGCGGCCTCGTGCTCGCGGGGGATCCGCCGAGTGTCGATCGCCTCGGCGGCCTCGGCGCTGGCCGAGCTCACCGCGGACCCGAACGCCGCCACGGACTCGCCCCGGACCTGCTGCCCGTAGACCAGAGACGACGCGATCACGGGGCCCTCGGTCGTGTTGACGTTGGACTTCTCCATCTTGAGCGCAAAGTCGGTCGGCATCGCGTCGGGCCCGGCGCCGTTGCCCTTGCCCGGCCCGCCCGAGCCGTTGCCCATCATCGCGGTCTGCCCCTGTTTCCACTGCCCGGTCTGCCCGGGCTGCCCGCTGCCGAACGACTCGCCGGTGCCGTCGCCCGAGCAGAGGCTCTCGCCCAGGGCTTGCATCTGCCCCTGGCACTCGCCCAGCGCCGCCTGGGCCGCGGCCATATCTGATTTCATGCCCGCCATGTCGCCCAGCTGCCCGCTCATCGCCTCGCCGGCCTGCTGCATCCCGTCGGCCTTCTGCCCCTGCGAGGCCTGCATGCCCTGGGCCATCTGCCCCATCGACTGCGACAGCGCGCTCATCGCGTCCGACGCCTTCCGCTGCGCGTTCGCAGCCTGCTGCATCTGCTGCTTCTGCTGATCGCTCATCTGCGTGTTCTGGTCGAGCTGCTTCTGCATCTCGTCGGCGCTGGCTGCCATCTGCTCGGCCTGCTCCTCGCTGAAGCCCGCGGCCTGCAGCTGCTCCTTCATCTGCTCCTGCGTCTGGGCCATCTGCTGCATCTGCTTCTTGAGCTGGTCGAGCTGGTCGGCGGCCTGCCGCTTCTCCTCGGGCGCCAGGTCGCCGTTCTTCACGTCGTCCATGAGCTTCTCGAGCTCCTCCTTCGCCTGGGCGAAGTCGCCCTTGGCCATCGCGCGGGCCATCTGGCTCGCCGGGCCCGGGCCCGGGTCGGTCAGCCGACGCATCGCGTCCTGCATCGCCTGCACCTCAGCCCCCTTCTCGCTCTCGATCACCGACTTGAGCTGGTCCTCGACCTTGGTGAGCTCCTTGATCGCCGCCCGCTTGAGCTGCTCCGGGCTCGTCGGCGCGTTGGGGTCGAGCGGGTCGGTCGGCTCGATCATCTCGGGCGACTCCTCCATCTTGAGCCCCGCCTTCTTCACCGCGATCTCGAGCTTCTTCTCGTTCTTGGTCAGGTCTTGCTGAACCGAGACCAGCTCTTGCTCCTGCTCCTG
Source organism: Phycisphaerales bacterium (assembly GCA_047620485.1). Taxonomy (GTDB): domain Bacteria; phylum Planctomycetota; class Phycisphaerae; order Phycisphaerales; family UBA1924; genus JBLHKT01. Next base: position 89,647 of record JBLHKT010000006.1, read on the forward strand.
CTGCTGGGCCTTCTCCGCAAACAGCCCGGTCACGTCGTAGGTCGGCAGCCACCACACGATCGCCAGCGCCAGCCCCAGCGCCACCGGCACGGGCCACCGCGCCGGGACCACCACGGGCACCGCCGCGTTCACGTCAACCTTGCGGGCCTTCTCGCGGGCCAGATCAATCACGTTGCGGTCCCACGCGGCCTTGGGCTCGCCCAGGTACAACGCCGTGCCCAGCGAGGCCCGCAGACCCGCGGCCTCGTCCACCTCTCGCGCCACCGCCATCTCGCTCTTGCGCCGAACCACCGCCACGATCAACGCGACGACCGAGGCCCCAGCGCCGAGCCCGAGCAGCACCGGCTGCCAGGGCAGCTCGAACGGGTAGAGTTTCTGCGCCAGCCGCGCCACCACCGCCAGCGATAACGCGACCGTCACCGTGACCACGAGCACGCGGAAGAAATCAACGATCAGCAGCCGCTTGCCCGCCCGCTGAACCACGCTCTGGATCTCGTTCATCGTGAACCTCGTTTCGTTCCGGTGCCCGCCGCTCTTCACCCGCCCAGATCTGTCCGTAGTCTATTCGTAATCGGCTCTTGAACCGTTCAATCTTTCTACCCGAGAAACAAACCTGCGCCTCAGAATTTACCCGGCTGTGACACCCCGGTTGCCCGCCACACCCCCCGGGCTTGCTCAGAGCCCCACAACAGCCCATGATGCAACGAATGCCCGACCATCCCAAACCATCCCCGGGCACTTTTAATCCGAACAACGGGCGAACAAACCTCGCCGGGCGGCTGATACAACCGCTCTGCCGGTTTGTCCGCGGGGACTACATCACCCGCGACGAAGCCCAGGCGGCGTTCGATCGTCAGCGAGCGCACGACGGAATCGGCGACCGGGTCATGCTCTGGTTCGCGGTGCTCGCCGTGGCCGCCCTGGCCGGGCCGACCGTGGTCTCGGAGTTAGCTTTCGCCCCGCTGGTCATCTTCTTCTTCGTGCGCTCGCGTCACACCGCTGGCACCTGGGTCCACTGGCTCGGGCAGCCGATGTTCCTGCTCGTGCTGCTCTGGACCGCTTGGCAGGCGACCACGCTGCTCTGGACCGGCAACACCAGCCTCGGGCTCGGCGAGCTGGGCCAGAACTACTGGGTGCTCGTCGGCGGGCTCCTCTGGCCCATCATCCACAAACGGCGCACGATCCTCGCAGCCCTCGCTATCGGGTTCGCAGTCGCGCACCTCGCACAGCTCGTCCAGCTCGTCGGCGTTCTCAACCACGACGGCACCTACGACCCCCTCTTCCACCGCGACCCGCGGCGGATCTCCGGGTGGTGGGACCCCGTCGTCGGCGGCACCATGCTCGTCGGCGCCGTCGGACTCCACCTGCCCGCCGCCCTCTTCTGGCGCGGTCGCTCACGCTGGTTCGCCCGCGCCGGGCTGCTCGCAGCCTTGCTTGGCGTCATCGCGACCGGCTCACGCGGGGCCTCGCTCGCAGCCTTTGCGCTCGTCCTCGGCTCACTCCTCCTCATGGCGTGGCACCGGATTCGACACGGGCGCGCTCACCACGAGGACGACACCCAGAGCCCTCGTTCTCGTCGCCGATGGCTTGTGCCGACCGCGTGGGCGGTGCCCACAGTGTGGGTTGTGCCGACCATGTGGGTGACCATCGCGCTCGCCGCGGCTGCGGGGCTCTGGTTTGCCGCGGGGCCGAGGCTCGCGTCTCGCGTGCAGCAGGCCCAGACCGAGCTCTCCCAGGCCGCCCAAGGCGAGACCAACACCGACATCGGTCGCCGGATCGACATGGCGGACTGGAGCGTGCGGGCCCTCGGGGCCCGCCCGATCCGCGGCACGGGCGCGGGCGGGTTTCGCGCGTGGGTGGAATCGAACGGCGGTCCGACCGTTTTCGATCATGCGCACAACTCCGCGCTGCACATCGGCGCGACCACCGGGCTCGTCGGGCTGACGATCTGGGCGATGCTCGTGGTGGTGGTGATCCGGAACGGCGTGATCCATCGCCGCTCGCTGGGCGACCCGGCCGGCACCAGCGGGCCGCTCTTCGCGATCCTGGGGCTCCTGCTCGTCAGCGCGTTCGACGTGGTGCACCTCAACGCCCAGACCGGGGCGTTGCTCTGGGTGCTCGCGGGTGTGTGCGTGACGTGGGAGCCGGACCCGCCATCACCACGCACGACGCACCACTAGCCGAGAGCGCGAGCGACCGGGTTCTGGGGTTGTGCGTTGGGCGTTGGAGGTCTCAGAGACCCGTCGCTGGCGCTCCGGGCTAGTTCTTGAGGCCCGACGCTTAGGAGAAGCTCAGCGTCCGCTTGCCGAAGTCCAGCTTCATCGCCTTCTTCGCCTCGTAGAGCGTTTCCTCAGCCGCGGTGTTGGCCCGCGCGGTGTGCTCGCGGAGCAGGCTCAGGATCTTCTCGTCGCCCGCGGCACCCTCGAACTCAGCCCGCCGCTCTCGCATCGGCCCCAGCAGCTTGTCGATCGCCTCAGCGACCTCGACCTTCACGTGCCCGTCACCGATGTTGTCGCCCGCGGCGTACTTCGCCTCCAGCTCCTTGACCCGGCCCTCGTCGGCGATAAACGCCCGCACATAATCAAACAGCGCGTTGTTGATGTCGCCCGGCTCGTCCATCGTCTGTCGCCCGGTGAACAGCCCGCCCATCTTCTTCTTGATCTGCTTGAAGGTGTCCGTCAGGAAGATCGCGTTGTTGAGGCTCTTGGACATCTTGTTCACGCCGTCGGTGCCGACCAGCCGGGCCACGCGCCCGACCTTGCCCTCGGGGATCGGGAACAGCCCGCCGGCCGCCACGCAGTCGGCGTCCTGGGTCTGCGGGTCCACGCCGCAGTAGAGCTGGTTGAACCGCCTGGCCACCTCGCGGCACGGCTCGATGTGCGCCAGCTGATCCACCCCAACGGGCACCAGCTCGGGGCGGAAGATCAGGATGTCGGCGCACTGCCCAACGGTGTACATCGGGAACCCGAACGAGTAGTTCTCGCCGGCTTTCTTCGTCTCCAGCTCCGTCTTGAGCGTCGGGTTGCGCATCACCCGGTTGAACGGGAGCAGCATCGCGAGATACCACGTCAGCTCCGCGATCGCGGGGATCTCCGTCTGCAGCACGTAGGTGGACCGCTCCGGGTCCATCCCGACGCTGATCCAGTCCTTGACGATCTCGATCGTGCTCTCGCGGATGCCCGCCGGCTCGGCCGCCCGCGTGGTGAACGCGTGCATGTTGGCGATCAGGAAGTAGCACTCATACTCGTCGATCAGCTTGACGCGGTTCTCGAGCGAGCCGACCCAATGCCCCAGGTGCAGGCGGCCCGTCGGCGTATCGCCCGTCAGGATGCGGGGCTTCGAGGTCGTGCGGCTTGGGGTGCTGGCGGGGGGCATGGGGGGGCTTTCGGGCATCGGCGCAACTGTATGCAAGCTTTTTGGTGGTTCTGCGCGGGTTCGCGTGCATCCTCTAGGGGTCCGGCACGGATCGGATGGCCCTCGTGGGGACCCTATTCTAGGAGCAGTGAGGTTATGTCCATGACGGTGCGTATTTCTGTGCCGCGGCTCGCCGCGTTCGTGCCCCTCTGCCCTCTTCACGGTCTTCGGGGCCACCCCCGCAGCCGCCGCCCGCCCGGCCGAGCCCTAGGTGCTGGTCTCGACGGACTCCTCGATCTACAAGTTCGACCTGGAGAAGAACTCGCTCGGGCGGCTCGTCTCGCCCGGAGATCCCGGCAACGCCGGCCCGCAGCACATGTCGATCGGTTCGGACGGCAACCTCTACGTCGCGAACTTCCGGGGTGGTCTCCAGGTCTACGACCTACAAACCGGTGACCACGTCCGGACAATTCAAACCGGGCCCGAGCTCGTTCAGGCGGCCTTCATGACCATCCGCGACGACGTCCTGATCGTCAGCACCTTTGGCACCGACCGCGTCCTCCGCTACGACCTGAACAACAACGACACGCTGATGAGCGACCTGCTGCCCAAGGCGAACGTCCGCAACCCCCACCACATCCTCTGGCTCGACAACGGCGAAATACTGGCGAGCATGGGCACCCAGGTCTCCCGGTTCGCCGCCGACGGCACCTACCTGGGCGCGTTCACCATCCAGAACATCGCGACCGCTACGAGCAATATCATCGTCGGCGACTCGCTCGTCGTCAACAACTTCGGCGGGTCGACCCAGCGCTACAACCTGGCCACCGGGGCCTACCTGGGCGAGTTCAATCTCGACGGCAAGGGCGACGGCGCCATCACCCTCGCCGACGGCTCCGTCCTGCTGGCTTACAACACCAGCCAGTTCGTCCGGTGGTACGACGCGGACGGCAACTTCATCAAGCTCTTTGGTTAAAGGGCTGAACTGAACTTCGGGGGGCCCAACGGCATCCTGCTCGTCGTCCCCGCGGCGCCCAGCGCCGGGCTGATGGCAATGGGCTTGCTGCTCGCCAGCCGACGGCGGCGATAGCCCCGGGCTAGAACGCCCCGGCGCCCGGCTCGGCCATGCCCGGCGAGAACATGAACGCCAGCAGCAGGTTGAACCCGTTAAAACAAGCGTGCATCATGATCGGCACGCCCACACGCTTGGTCCGTTCATACGCGATGCCCGAGGCCAGCCCCAGCGCTAAGAGCGGCAGCAGCGAGTGCCAAGGCACCTGGTCGCTCTGGGCCCCCAGCATCCGCTCCATGAGCGCGAAGCTCACCGCACCGACGAGGATGCTGAACCACGCGCTGCCCGTGAGCCGCAGCGCCGCGGTCTGCACGAACACCCGGTAGATCAGCTCTTGCACGATCGGGGCCCCGACCAGGATGCCCAGGATCAGCCCCCAAGACCACGGGTCGCTGGGCGTGTTCACGATCCGCTCGAGCACGGGGTGCCCCACCTCCGAGCTCACGCCATCGGCCAGCCGCTCGTTCAGGAGTGACCCGCCCTCAGAGGCCAGCTCGATCAGCGGCCACGCGATCGCGAAGCACCCGGCCCCGACCGCCAGATCCAGCGGCCCCATCCGGAGCCCGCCCTTCTCGCAGCTCTTGCTCAAGATGTAGAGCATGCCCAGCCCGGTGACCGCGCCGAAGACATACCCGACCAGCCGAATCACGACCTCGCGGTTCTCGTCGGTGAGCGAGGAGTTCTCGTAGAACTGCACCCGCTCAAGAACGGTGCCCGACGACGCCATCGCCAGGAAGACGATCAGGGCGGCGAAGAGCCAGATCGCCGAGGGGATGTTGGTCACCTCGCGGAGGCCCGCGCTGGTGAACCCGCCGGGCTTGAGCAGCCCGCCCGCCATCAGGAAGGCCCCGATCAACGCGGTCATCCCGATCAGGATCGGGATCTTCCACTGCGTCAGGTTCTCGGACACCTCGTCTACGCTCATGCCGCGGAGGTTGTCAACCGATTGTGCCAGCACCGGGGCCGACTGGGACAATTCCGCGCCCGCCGGGCTCGATGCGAGAGTCAGCACCGCAACAATGCACATCATGGCCAGCGACGAAACACCCAACCCCCCGACGCCCCCAAACCCCGATCGGGACCCCGATCGGCCCTCAGACGAGAGCCACGTGCCCCCGGTGCTGCGAGAGATCGTGGCCCACAAGCGGGCCGAGGTCGAGGCGGCCAAGCAGCGAGTATCGCTCAAAGATCTGGAGATCGAGGTGGCGCAGGCCGAGCCGGCCCGCAACTTCTTCGGAGCGGTCGTCAACCGCCCGGACCCGAAACGCACCGCGGTCATCGCCGAGGTGAAGCGCAAGAGCCCGTCAGCGGGCTGGATTCGGCCCGAGTACGAGCCCGAAGGTTCCGGGTCTGAGACTGAGGATGGGTTTCGTCCTGAGGTCATCGCGCAGCGGTACTCCGATGCCGGGGCATCGGCCATTTCTTGCCTCACCGATCAGAACTTCTTCGGCGGCGACCTCGGATATATCCAGCGGATCAAGGACCAGTGCGAGTTACCGGTCCTTCGCAAGGACTTCATCATCGACCCTTGGCAGATGTGGGAATCCAGAGCCGCCGGGGCCGACGCCGTCCTGCTCATCGCCGAGTGCCTCACCGAGAGCCAGATCGTGGACCTGCTGATCCTGGGCCGCCAGCTCCAGCTCACCACCCTGCTCGAGGTCCACTCGATGGAAAACCTCCTGCGGGTCCGCCCCCACGTCGGCTTCCCCCACGCCGGGTACAACCTGCTGGGCATCAACAACCGCGACCTGACCGCCATGACCACCGACGTCGCCCACACCACCCGGCTCGTTGATCTCGTGGACGAGCCGGCCAGCCTCGTCAGCGAATCGGGCATCAAGACCCCCGCAGACCTGGCCCGCCTCCGGGCCGCGGGCGTCCACATCGTCCTCGTCGGCGAGCACCTCATGCGTCAGCCCGACCCGGGCGAAGCCCTACGCACCCTGCTCGACGACCCGACATAGCATTCACCAAGGCCCACGGGTAGTCCCGCCTCGCGGGCAATCCCGCTGTGCGGGCAATCCCGAGCCGTCGCCCACGTTTCACTGACCCGGAGGATCCCATGTTTACACGGACCGCACACACACCCGTCGCCCTGTTGGTCGGCGTGGTGCTCAGCGCCGTCTCGGCGATCACCACCCCCGCCCTGGCCCAGGCCACCGACGCCCGGTCGGTCCTGCAAGCCGCCTCCGATGCGCTGGCTGCGACCGAGTCGGGCTCGGCCCAGTGGATCATCGACGGCATCGCCCCGGCGGGGCCCTTCGCCGACATCAAGCCCTCTGGATTCGGACAGGTAAAGTGGGTCCGCCAGGGCGACACCGCCACCGCCCGGTTCACCGGGCAGATCAGCCGCACGCAGAAGGCCGAGCCCGAGACGATCGACTTCGCCTTCTCGCCCGGCAAGGCCGTCACCCTGCTGGCCGACAAGAAGACCTTCCTCGAACGCAACCCGGACGGCCGCCCCCACGAGTCACTCGCGACCGCCCGCAAGCTCATGACGGATTTCTGGATCGAGCCGGTGCCCTTCGCCTACGAGCTCGACAACGCCACCGAGATCAGCCTGCTCGACCCCGTCGAGATCGGCGGCGTGCCCTGCGACGTCGTCGAGTGCAAGCTGCCCGAGCTCGAGGCCGCCCAGAAGCGGGCGCTGCCCCGCCGCAGCGCCAACCTCATCCGCATCTACATCGCCCAGTCCGACAGCCTGCCCCGCAAGATCGAGGCGATCGCTGACAGCCCCTTCATCTCGATCGGCGAGTCGCTCGAGCTGACGAACCTGCAGACCGGGCAGGGCCTGATCGCGGCCGACGTCGAGATCGCCCCGCCCGAGGGATGGCGGGTGGACTCGAACCTGACGGGCGACAAGCGGACCAAGTCCGTCGGCGCCGCCGACCCCGCCCAGACGGGCAACCCGGCCGCTCCCTCGGGGCAGACCCGGGCCCCGACTCGCGAGCCTCGGCCCGTGGCCGCCGACTTCAGCTTCACCACCGACGACGGCCGCACCGTCACCAAAGAATCGCAGCGGGGCCGCGTCACCGTGCTCTACTTCTGGGGCAGCTGGTGCCTCCCGTGCCGCGCGTTCAGCCCGCTGATCTCCGAGATCGCCGCCAACGCCGCCGAGGCCCCGATGGACGTCTTCGGGCTCGCCGTCCGCGAGCGCAGCCCCGACGCGACCCGCGAGATCATGAGCGAGGGCGACTACGCCCACACGCTCGTGCTCGACGCCGACCACCTGGCCAGCGATTTCCGGGTCCGGGTCTACCCGACCATCGTCGTGATCGACAAGGAGGGGCGGGTGATGAAGACGGTCCGCCCCGAGCCGGGCAAGACGGCCAAGGAGACCATGGCCGTCGTGAGCGCCGCGCTCGAGACCGCCGTCGGCGAGTGAGGCGTCGGCCCACGCGGGCACAACCGCTCAGCCCACGAAACTCAGCCCATGAAAAACGCCCGGCCATAATGACCGGGCGTTTGTTCTGTCATTACGGAATCAGTCTGAGCCGACTGCTCAGTCCATCAGCGCCGCCTGGGCCGCCGCGAGCCGAGCGATCGGCACCCTAAACGGGCTGCAGCTGACATAGTCCAGCCCGGTGCGGTGGCAGAAGTGGACGCTCTTGGGGTCGCCCCCGTGCTCGCCGCAGATGCCCAGCTTGATCCCGGGCTTGGCCTTGCGGCCTCGCTTGCACGCGATCTCGACGAGCTGCCCGACGCCGGTCTGGTCCAGGCTCTGGAACGGGTCCTCCGCCAGCACGCCCCGGGCCAGGTAGTCGGGCAAGAACGTGTTGGTGTCGTCACGCGAGTACCCGAACGCGAGCTGCGTCAGGTCGTTGGTGCCGAAGCTGAAGAAGTCGGCCTCGAGCGCGATCTCATTCGCGGTCAACGCCGCCCGGGGGATCTCGATCATGGTGCCGACCTTGATGTCGAGCTTCCTGGTGAAGCCCCGCTCGGCCTTGGTCTTCTTGATCACCGCAAGCGTCTCGGCCCGCAGGATCGCCAGCTCGCTCCGGATCCCCACCAGCGGGATCATGATCTCGGGGATCACCTTCACGCCGTCCTCAGCGCAGTCGATCGCCGCCAGCGTGATCGCCTGGACCTGCATCTCGAGGATCTCGGGGTACGTGATCGCCAGGCGGCACCCGCGGTGACCCATCATCGGGTTGGACTCGTGCAGCATCGAGACCCGCTTGCGGACCGCCTCCTTGGACACGCCTAGGACCTCGGCCAATTCCTGCATCGCCGCGTCGCCGTGCGGGAGGAACTCGTGCAGCGGCGGGTCGAGCAGGCGGATGGTGACGGGGCAGCCGCGCATCGCGCGGAAGATCCCGTCGAAGTCGCCCTGCTGATAGGGCAGCAGCTTGGCCAGCGCCTCCTCACGCTGCGCCTTGTTCTCGGCGAGGATCATCCGACGCATCGCGATGATGCGGTCGCCCTCGAAGAACATGTGCTCGGTCCGGGTCAGCCCGATGCCCTGGGCCCCAAAGTCCCGCGCCCGCTGCGCGTCGGCCGGGGTGTCCGCGTTGGTGCGGATGCCCAGGGTCCGGTACTTGTCGGCCCACTTCATGACCTTGGCGAAATCGCCCACGATCCCGTCGGGCTCGATCCGCGGGACCGAGCCCTTGAGGACCTCGCCGGTTGACCCGTCGATGGAGATCAGGTCCTCTCGGCCGAACGTCTCGGCGCCGACCTCGAACGTCCCGTCCTTCTCATTGATCACGACCGCACCGGCGCCGGCAACGCAGCACTTGCCCCACCCGCGGGCGACGACCGCCGCGTGGCTGGTCATGCCGCCCGTGGAGGTCAGGATGCCGACCGCCGAGTGCATGCCGTCCACGTCCTCGGGGCTCGTCTCCTTGCGGACCAGCACGACGTCCTCGCCCTCGCGCGCCCGGGCCACCGCTTCCTCAGCCGTGAACGCCGGCTTGCCGACCGCCGCGCCAGGCGACGCGGGCAGCCCCTTGGTCAGAACCTTCGCGTTGACCCGCTCGGCCGGGTCGAAGTACGGGAGCAGCAGCTGCACCAGATCACCGGCGGGGATCCGAAGCACGGCTTCCTTCTCCGTGATCAGCTTCTCCTTCACCATGTCGCACGCGACCTTGACCGCCGCGAACCCGGTCCGCTTGCCCGTCCGGGTCTGCAGCATGAACAGCTTGCCCTTCTGGATCGTGAACTCGATGTCCTGCATGTCCTTGTAGTGCAGCTCGAGCTTCTTCTTGATCGCCAGAAGCTCCTTGTAGATCGACTTGTTCCAGTCCGGCATCGCGTCGGTGTTCAGCGGCGTGCGGATGCCCGCCACCACGTCCTCGCCCTGCGCATTAATCAGGAACTCGCCATAAAACTTGTTCTCGCCCGTGGACGGGTTGCGGGTGAACGCGACGCCGGTGCCGCAGTCGTCGCCCATGTTCCCGAACACCATCGTCTGCACGTTGACCGCGGTGCCCTTGAGCCCCGTGATGCCCTCGATGCGGCGGTAGCTGATCGCCTTGTCCGCGTTCCAGCTCTTGAACACCGCCTCGACCGCCAGCTCCAACTGCTTGAACGGGTTCTGCGGGAACTCCTCGCCCACGTGCTTGCGGTAGACCTCTTGGTACGCGTCGCACAGCTCACGCAGCCCCTCGGCGGGCACCTGGGTGTCCTCGACCACGTCGTAGCGGCTCTTGATCTTGGTGAACGCGTCCTCGAAGTGGTGGTGGCTCACGCCCATGACCACGTCGCCGAACATGTTGATCAGGCGGCGGAACGCGTCGTACGCGAACCGCGGGTTGCCCGTCAGCTCGGCCAACCCCTCGACGCTCTTGTCGGTCAGCCCGAGGTTCAGGATCGTGTCCATCATGCCGGGCATCGACGCCGCGGCACCCGAACGCACCGACACGAGCAGCGGGTCAGACTCGTCGCCGAAGCTCTTGCCCGTCTCACGCTCGAGCACCGCCATCTGCTTGGACACCTCGTGCATGAGGCCCTTGGGCAGACGCCCGCCCTGCTCGTGGTAGCTCGCGCACGTGTCCGTCGTGATCGTCAGGCCCGGGGGCACCGGCAGACCGATCGAGGTCATGTCCGCCAGGTTCGCGCCCTTGCCGCCGATGAGCTGCCGCATCGAGCGGTCGCCCTCGGTGCGCGTCGCGCCGAAGTAATACACCATCTTGCCCGGCACCACCCGCTTGTCGCCCGCCTTCTTGCCCGTCTTCTTCTTGGCGACGGTCTTCTTGCCAACCTTCTTGGCGACCTTCTTGCCGCTGGCGCGAGCCGCGTGCGTGCGCACGCCCTTCTTCGACGCCGTCTTCGCCTTCGACTTGGGTTTGGCCTTCGCCTTGGGCTTGGCGGTCTTCTTGGCCGCGGACTTGGTGGTGGACTTCTTGGCCGGCTTCTTCTTCGACGTCTTCTTCGCCATCGCGATCGGACCTCTCTCGACAAACGCTGGGTGACGAGTGCCCGCGGATCGCCGAGGCACCGGAGCCCGCAGCCCGAAAATCGGCCTGTGGGGCCAAGACTCTAGGGGCCCGCGGACTCTCAGACGACCACACCACGAAACCGCATGCCTTCACCCGCCAAGCCCCGTCCTCGCACGCCCGCTCTACCATGCCCCATCGCAACCTCCCGCAACAACACCGCAGCCTCCCTCCAAGGCCTCACCCCCGCCCAGGCCATCAGAGCCTGGCCCGCAGACCGACCCCTCGCCGTCCTCTGGCGATCTGGCGAAAACACACCAACCCGACTGCTCTCCCCTTCAATCTCACAATCTCTTGATATCAAAGAACTTACCCTACTAAACCAGACCAAATCCGCCTCGCCAGCGTCCTCGGATTCCTTCGTGCCCGGCTGGATCCTCGCCCTCTCCTACGACCTGGGCCGCGATCTGGAGCCCGCCGCCCAGCACACCGCACCCGATCGGTCGCCCTCCCCCTGGCCCCGGATCCACCGTCAGCGGGTGCACGCTGCCTATCGCTACGACCACGCCACTCGGGAGTGGTCGGTCGAGGGCGACGCCTCCACGCTGCCCGAGCTCGATCCGGGGTCTCTTCACGCCGCTGAGCCCTTCGAGGTCGGCGCGACCTTCGAGGTCGGCGAGCTTGTTTCCAACCCGGGCCGCGCGGGCTATCTCAAAGCCGCCCGCCGCGTGCTCGACTACATCCGCGCCGGCGACATCTACCAAGCCAACCTGGCGCACAAACTCACCGCCCCGTTCACCGGCTCAGCCCGGGCGCTCTTCGCGCAGCTCGCCGAGTCCGCCGACCCCTGGCACGGGGCGTACCTGGAAGCCGACCTGCAATCAGGCACCGCATCACACCGACTCGCCTGGTGCTCCGCCAGCCCCGAGCTCTTCCTCGACTACAACCCCCAAACTCGCACCATCACCACGCGCCCCATGAAGGGCACGCAGCCGATCGGCGAAGACCCGAGCCGGCTCGAACGCTCCGAGAAGGACCAGGCCGAGCTGGCGATGATCGTGGACCTGATGCGAAACGACCTGGGCCGCGTCGCAACGTTCGGCTCGGTCCGCGTCACCACACCCCGCGCCCTCGAGCACCACGCCGACTCGGTCCGACACACCACCGCAACCGTGCAAGCCACGCTCCGCGACGGGCTGGGCCCCGCGGACCTGATCGCAGCGTGCTTCCCCGCCGGCTCGATCACGGGCGCGCCCAAAGTCCGCGCAATGCAGATCATCGACGAGCTCGAGTCGGGCGGCCCTGGCGGGCGTGGCCCGTGGTGCGGCTCGCTCGGGTTCCTGGGCGACGACGGCCGCCTCTCACTCAGCGTCGCAATCCGCACCGCCACAATCCAAGGCCCCCCCGCCACAAACACCCCCACCGCAATCCCCCTCGGCTCCTTCGACTCCGCCACGCTCACCTACTGGGCCGGCGCCGGGCTCGTCGCCGATTCCGTGCCCGAGCGCGAGTGGGACGAGACGCGGCTCAAAGCCGAGGTGCTCACGCGGGTTCTCGAAGCCAACGCGCTCAAGCCCACCGGGGCCCACGCGTGAGCGATCCATCGAACACGCCGACCAACCTCCCGATCGTGCGCACGGACCTGATCGACGTCTATGTGTTCCGCCACGCCGCACACGGAACCGAATTGCTGCAGCTCCGCCGCGTCGAGGCCGACGAAGGGCACGACCTGCACGGCACGTGGCAGCCCGTCATGGGTCACATCGAGAACCACGAGACCCCCGCCCAGACCGCCGCCCGCGAGCTCGAAGAAGAGACCGGGCTGTGCGCCGATTCGCCAGACTGCAAGCGGCTGATCGCGCTCGAGGGCATCCACCCCTACTACCTGCCCTCACGCAACGCGATCATGATGTCGCCCCGGTTCGCCTGCGAAGCCGCGCTCAGCTGGGAGCCCACGCTCAACCACGAGCACGACGCGGTACGATGGATCGCGGTCGAACAGGCCGACGAGATGTTCATGTGGCCCGGGCAGCGGGCGTGCATCGCCGAGCTGCTCGAGATCCTGTCAAGAGGGCCTTGCTAGAGCCGCGCTTTCGCCGGGGTGCCACGGGTTGACCCGATGGGCAACCCGTGCGGGCGAGACACGGCTTGCAAGACAAGCCGTGGCACCCGATGGAACCAACGCGTGATCAGGCCGCGGGGCAGTCCCACCGCGCTCACCCGGCGTCGCACCCGCCCACAAACCGCGACAGTTCAGCCTGCGGCGCCCAAGGCACCACAACCCGCGGCTCTGAACCCCCAAGCCGTTCCGCGGCATCAAGCATCGGGCCCGGCGACATCGCACCGATGACCGACACGACCCCAGACCCGCGCTCGCCTTCGGCACCCCCCTCGCCCTCAATAGTCTCGACGCCAAGCTCTCGCAGCGCCGCCCGCACGACCCACTCGTTCTTGCCCGGCTCCACGATCCGCGCCTTCTCAAACGGCTCGGCCTCGTGGGCGGCCCCGATCGCGTCGCGGGCCGCCGCGAGCCCCGTGAACCGGTCCCACAGCCCCCGGCTCATCGGTAAACGCCCCTGCCCCTCGATCGTCTCTCGCAGCTCAGCCAGCCCGCGCTCAAACCCCGAGGTCGCCCGCTCCTTGTTCGCGATCTCGCGGTACCGCGTCTCGTTCTCGTGCAGCCGCTCTGCGAGCTCATCATCGGGGCAATATCGCCCAAGCACCCACCCGTTGTTGCGGACCAGCCGCTCGAGGATCAGGCCCATGTCGCGCCCAGCGCTCGTCTTGCGGTGCAGCACACGGAAGCGCGGGTCAAACACCACCCGCCGATCGGCCAGCAGCAGCTTCGCCGCCAGGTCATATTCCTCGGCGTAGAACCCGAACGCGTGGTCATACCCGCCCGCGGCGAGAAACGCCCAGCGTCGCACCGCGACGCCACACCCCACGGGCACCTCGGGCAGCCCGCCCCGCTCGCGTGAGCCGTCGGGCAGCGTGATGTCCGCGGTGACCGCGGCGACCTCTTCGGGCTGCTCGCGCAGCGCGCTCAGATACCCGTCGTCGATCGGGGCCGAGTCGTCGTCGAGCAGGATCACCCACTCGCAGTCCGCGTCGGCGCTGCGAACACCCACGTTCCGCCCCGCCGCCCCCTCGTTGGTCTCGTTGCGGATCACCCGCACCTGCACGCCGTTGCTCAGTTGCTCGGGGCATTGCACGGGCTTGGCTGAGGCGTTGTCCACCACGATCAACTCGTGCCGCTGGTCCGCGGTGTTGGGCAGCTCCGCGATCGCCGCGAGCGTTTGGCTCAGCTCGGCGGGCCGATCTCGGGTGGGGAGCACGAACGAGATCACGCGGTCGCTCCGACCCGCGGTTCGCCGGCCCCCTTGAGCTCGACGGGGATGCCCTGGGTCTGCTCGGGCGCGAAGGTCAGCCGTGCCCCGTGGATGCGTTGGATCTCTTTGCGCAGGTCCGCGGCGCTGATCGGCGAGTTGCCGAGTCTGCGGGCCTGCACCGCGGCGGCCGCCGCCCCGATCATCGAAGACGCCAGCAGGCTCGCGCCCCCGGCCAGCGCGAGCGTCGAGGCCGCGAGCAGCGAATCGCCACACCCGAGCGGGTCCACCGCGTGCGCGATGAGCGACGGCACGTGCTCGCCGCGCAGCCGAGTCGCCCAGCCCTCGCCCTGGCTCGCCCCGGGCAAACGCCCGAACCCGATCTGTCCCTCCGCGCCCATCGTGACGATCGCGGCCTTGGTGCCCGTCTGCTCGAGCAGTCGCCACGTGACGGCGGGCAGCCCGTCGCCGTAGTTCCCGTAGGCGTCGCGGAGCTCGCTCTCGCTGGGGCAGACTAGGTCGAGCCCGCGCATCTCGCGCAGCGAGGACCGCCGCCCGCTGACATCGCCCGAGACCACCCTCGCCGCGCTGCGCAGCTTGGGGATGAGTCGCTCGAGCACCGCCGGCGTCAGCACGCCGAGCCCGAAGTCCGCGACGATCGCCGCGTCGGTCGGGGCCTCGCGGGCCGCGCCCTCCGCGGTCGCGATCAGCTCGTCGCGCTGCTGCGCATCGAGCACGATCGGGTCCACCAGATCGACCTTCATCACCTTCTGCGTCTGCACCAGGAAGCGCTGCTTCTCGGGGATCCGCATCGAGACCTCGACGGCCCGCACCTCGACGCCGTCCGCGACCAGCCGCCGCCGCATCTCGTCGCCGCGTTCGTTGCTTGGCAGCGCCGTGACGAGCACGGGCCGGGCCCCCATCGCCGCGGCGTGCCGGGCCAGGATCGCAGCGCCACCATCAAAGTGCCGGTGCTCGAGCGGGCGCAGCGTCAGCACCGGGCTCTCGCCGGCCACGTCCGGGCGATCACAGAAGACGTAGGTGTCCAGGATCACCTCGCCGACGATCACGACGCGTTGCCCCCGCATCGCCTCGATCGAGCCCGCCAGCCGCGGGGCGGTCAGCTCGGGCTCCTCGAGCAGCGTCCGCAACCGCGCATGGAACGGATCGATCGAGGACTCGACCGCATCGATCAGGGCTGTCGAGCTGAACACGACGTCGCCCGAGCTGAAGACGACCCGCCCGCCGGCGCTCTCGACCGCGTGCCGCTCAGCCTCGAACCGCGGGTCGTGGTTGTGCTCGTACTCGCGCCCCTTGATGTAGACGTCCGGCTGCACCTCACCGAGCAGCTCCACCGCGGTCGGATCGGGCGAGACATACACCCAGTCCACACAATCGAGTTCGGCCAGGTTCTCGGCGCGAAGCTCTTGCGGGATCAGCGGCCGCCCCTCGCCCTTGCCAACCCCCGCGTCGCCCGTGATCGAAACGAGCAGGAAATCCCCCTGGGCCTTGGCGAACCGGAGATGGCGGATATGCCCGGGGTGCACGATGTCGAAGCACCCGTGGCAGTGCACCACCCGCTGACCCCGGGCCCGGGCCTGGGCCCGCGCCGCGGCTAACCCCTCGCGCGAGAGGATCTTCTGACCGGATTGAGCGCTGCGGTGCGGCATCGTCCCACGTTATCGGCCAATCCAGCCCGGAACCCGACATTCGGGGGCCCCAGGCCCGCCCCGGCAGCAGCGCACGCAAGGATGGGCAAGATCCCCCGGTTGTGGGGGTTTCGATTTGCGCGTCTCGGCCGGGTTCGGTTCTCCTGCCGCGTTCGGGTGGATTGAACTCACCAACCGCCCGATTTGAGCGACGAGGAACCCTATGAACGAACGCATCGCCGACGTCTTTGTGCTCTCGCTGACCAACGGCATTGGTGTGCGCGCTTTCGCCGCCGACGGCCTGCTGGATCAGCAGAAACCGATGCTCCGTGAGCTCCAGAAGCACTTCGGGCTCGTGGCTGTCTTCGGGCACGGGCTCGACCGCGACACCATCGAAGACGCCGACGGGCTGCTCGTGTTCGATGCGGTCGAGGACTTTGCCCAGACGCTGCTGCAGCACGCCAAGAAGGCCGGGCTCGACTCGATCCGCTCGGCGATCGTTCAGTCCCACCAGCTCGACGACGGCGACGCCCCCGTCCGCATGGTCACCGAGCTGCGCGACGCCGGGCTCGACGCAGCCCTGGTCGCCCGCGGCGGGTACCTGCACTCCCGATTCATCGCCCGCCGCCACGGCTCAGACTCGCCCCAGGCGCGGTCCGCTGCTGACGCGGAACGTTCGCTGTGCGCCCACGCCGACCTCGTGGTCGGCACCACCGGCGTCATGGTCGATGACCTGGCCTGGCGCTGGAGGCTGCCCGCCGGCCGAACCCGTGTCGTGCCCAACTTTGTGGACGACGCCCCCGCCGCCGGCGAGTTTGAAGGCCGCGACAAGAACCTGCTCCTCTCCGTCGGCGACATGAGCCGCCAGAAGCGGATGGACCTGATCGTCCAAGCGGTTGCCGACCTGCCCGAGCACGTCCGGGCCGAGGTCCGCCTCGTGCTCGTCGGCCGCGGCGACTCCCGCGACGACCTCATCGAGCTGGCCAAGTCGAAAGACGTGACGCTCGAGCTGGTCGATCGGATGCCCCACCACGAGCTGATGGGGCTGATGAAGAAGGCCGCGCTCTACCTGCAGGCCTCGGCGTATGAGGGCCACCCGCTCGCCCTGATCGAGGCGATGAGCACCGGCTGCCCCGCGATCGTCGCCAACACCCCCGGGCTTGGCAACCTCGTCGAGAACGGTGTCAACGGCATCGTCGTGCCCGGCACCCCCGAATCGCTCGCCTACGCCGTCTCGGGCGTGCTCGAGGACGACGCCTGGCGCGAGATGCTCGGCTCATCAGCCGCCTCCAGCGCCCGCCGCCGCTTCGGGCTCAAGACCGTCATGGACTCGCAGACCGACGCCCTCCGCGCCGCGCTCCGGTTCGCGTGCGAGACGCGTCAGGCCGCGTGAACCGGGCCGCCCGCTCGCTCTGCAAATTCTGAGTCCGCAGCCGCCGCCGCCAGCAGCCCGCGTCGCCAGTGCCATCGCTTGAGCAGCAGGTGCTGGCTGTAGACCAGCTTCAGGACGTCGTGGCTGTCCACCGCGGACGCGGGCAGGTCGGCCAGCCCCAGGAACTCGGCTTCCAGTTTCATCGCGGTTGACCGCTCTCGCTCGACAAACGCTCGGCTGTACTCGATCTCCTCGGCGGAGCGCACGTCACGCCCAAACAGGTCTCGCCCGCACGCGGGGTTCGCCTTGGCCAGCGCCCAGGCGTCGCGGCCGAGCCGATGCTCGCGCTTCAGATAGTCCGCCGGCTCGTACCGGTGCTCGTGATGCACGACAGCGCTTGGGCGAAAGAGCACGGGCGCCCCGGTGCCCCGCTGCACCCGCCACGCCCACTCCAGGTCCTCGAACGCGGCTGCGGGCAGGTCCTCACAGAACCCGCCACCCGCGCGAGCGATCATTGTCGGGATCGAGAGGTTCAGCGTCCACGCGTGCCGAAAGCCCCAGTCGTGCTGCGGATCCGTCGGCCCGGCGTGGGGGGGCATCTGGTCGTAGAAGAAGACCATCGAGGTCTCGCGGATCAGGCGGTCGAACAGCCGATCCGGCTGATTTTCGGTTTGGGATACCACCCAGGGCGAGTCGCCCAGCACCATCGCCGGGAGGGTCCGATCCGCGTGCGCCGCCAGGTGCTGCGTCACCAGGTCTCGCTCCGCAGCCACATCGTCGTTGAGCAGCAGCAACAGCCGCCCGGTCGCCTGTTCGATCGCACGGTTGCGCGCTCGCCCCGGCCCGCCGCCTTCTTTGACCCCTTCGATCACCCGCGTCGTCCGCGCCAGCGGTCCGTCCAGCTCGACGCCGAGCCGACGGACCAGGTCGCCCTCGCCCGTGTCGGGCCCATCGATCGAGACCAACACCTCGACGGCTGATCCGTTGAGATCAAGCCCCGCGAGCGACCGCAGGCATCGCTCGAGCTTTGCATGTCTCTCTCGGGTCGGGATGACGATGGTGCAGTCGATGGTCGTGGTTCTCGCGTGGGCTTTGCCCTGTTTCAACCCTGTACAGGGGATTGATATCGCTGGATCTGAGAAATTTCTCCCCTGTTCATCGGCGATCTTGCTTCCGGGCCCACAAACCTTGGCTGTCCGCTGCGGTCGCGGTTCAGCCGCCTCGCCGGTGGCCCGATGACCGTCACAGCCGTCACAGGCCCACCCTTGGGCCCAACCCAACCACTCACCGCGCCCTCGCCAGCGAGGGCCCAGCACACGAGGGCCACCCGATGAACACCGACCCGATCAAGTGCGTGACCGACAACCGCCGCGCCTCGGACCGCTACGCGGACAACGCGGCGATCAAGATCCGCCGCCCCGGGGCGCTCAGCTCGATCCCGGGCACCGTGATCGACCGCTCGAACCACGGCATCGGGATGATCGCCGACTCGTGCGACCACTCGCTGATGCCCGGCTCCGCGATCGAGCTGCTCCCGACCAACGGCTTCCCCGCGCCGATCGAGTCGAGCTCCGCGATCCGCGCCACGATCGCCTGGATGGTCATCACGGGCCAGGGCACCCGCCTTGGCATCCGGTTTCAGCAGGCTCAATCGCACGAGCTGAGCGAAGCCGCCGCCTGATCCCGCCCCCAACCCCCGCCACACGCCACCCTCCGCGGCCCCGAGACTTCGGCGAGCCACGGAGGGTTTTTTTGATTCGCCGCCCTAGAGTTGTGCCAACACACCCCCCACCACCCCCCGTTCGGGAGGCCCCATGCTCTGGCAACCCTCGCTCCCCGAGCGATACCTGAAGATGACGCCCGACGCGTTGAGCGAGGCGATCACCGCCCGCCGACGCGAGCTGGGCGACTCGGTCGTCATCCTCGGGCACCACTACCAGACCGACGAGGTCATTCAGCACGCCGACCTGATCGGCGACTCGCTCAAGCTCAGCCAGCAGGCTGCGGGGCTGGTCGAAGAGCGAGAAAAGGCGGGGCGAGACCCGGTGCAGAACATCGTCTTCTGCGGCGTGCACTTCATGGCGGAGACCGCGGACATGCTCACCCCCGACGAGATCAGCGTCATCCTGCCCGACCTCTCGGCGGGGTGCTCGATGGCGGACATGGCCAACCACGACGACACCGTCGAGGCCTGGGAGACCATGCACGAGGCGCTGGGCAAGCTCGGGTGGACCGGGCGGGTCGTGCCCATCACCTATGTGAACTCGACCGCGGCGATCAAGGCCTTCGTCGGCGCGCACGGCGGGGCCTGCTGCACCAGCTCCAACGCCGATGTGGTCTTCGACTGGGCCGCCCGAGGCGGGACCACCCCCAAGACGGACCGCGAGGACATCAAGATCCTGTTCCTGCCCGATCAGCACCTGGGGCGCAACACCGCGGCGGCCTACGGCATCGACGTCGCGACCCGATCGGTGATCTACGACCCGATCCTCTCGCGTCGCGGCGAGCCGCTGGGCGGGATCGAGCCGGGCGACCTTCTGGATTCGAGCGCGATCCTCTGGGCTGGGCACTGCTCGGTGCACAAGCTCTTCCGGCCCGAGCACTGCGACGAGATCCACAAGGCCAACAGCGATCTACCCGAGGGCGCTGAGCCCGTGCAGATCCTGGTTCACCCCGAGTGCCCCAAGGAGGTCGTGGACCGCTCGGACCTGGCTGGCTCGACCGAGTTCATCCTGAGCACCATCCAGGACGCGCCAAAGGGAAGCCGATGGGCGGTGGGCACGGAGCACAACCTGGTGAGTCGGCTGCGGATCGAGTCCGCGGCGAGGGGCGTGGAGGTCCGGATCCTGTCGGACTGTCAGTGCCTGTGCACGACGATGGCGCGGATCGATCAGCCGCACCTGCTGTGGGTGCTCGATCGGCTCGCCGAGAAGCCTGAAGAGCCCACGGGCAACGAGATCCGCGTGCACCCCGAGGTCCGGGCGGACGCGGTCCGGGCGCTGGACCGGATGCTGGAACTGGTCAGCGCGTCAGTATAAATCGTTGATTGACTCTGAGATCGAACGCGATCAGCTCTCGGGCTGCCCGGCGTGCACGAACTTGTGGTTCTGGACATGCACCTCGGGGTCTCGCTCGCCCCGGGTTTCGTCGGCCCGAGCCTCATCGGCCCGGATCTGGTCGCCGCGTGCGGTCTCGAGCCGCCCGCTGGAGGTGTGATCGATCTTGGCGATCACGTTCGCCCCCTCCGGCTGATCCGAGGTCCCGTCGAGGATGTCCTTCATCTTGCGGCCCGGCTTGAACTTGACGGTCCGCTTGGCGGGGACTTTGACCCGCTCGAGGGTCCGGGGGTTCTGGGCGGACCGGGCGGCCCGCTGCTTGACCTCGAAGACGCCAAAGTCGCGGAACTCGATCCGGTTGCCCTCGCCAAGCTCGGAAACGATCTGATCAAGAAGCTCCTGAAGGGTCCGCTTCACGTCCACACGCCGCTGCCCGGTGTTGTCCGCGATGGCCTCGACAAGGGTCTTCTTCGTGATCGTGTTGGGCATGGCTCTTTGGTTCTCTTAAGCACGGTGGGACGGTCGCTCTGGGGCAAGGGGCTGTGGTCCTTGCTCTGTTGCGTCGTCCTCCGTGGGAATTCGGTTTCAGGTCCAGAACGCGGTCTACCCCGGAGATCCGGAGGCCCCGCCGGGGCCCGTGCCCCGCCGACGATTCCTTCTCTCCCCGGACCAGACAACTCATCCGTGCGGCCTGCAGTATGGCACGTTCATCGCCGCAGGTCAATGACCAACCGCAACGTCCGCCATTTCTCCAAAGGTCATCCACAACATCACTTGCGGCTTTACCCGGGCGGGACACGCGCCTAGGCCAACGGGGCAATCCGGGGCCCCCGACCGGCCCCTCGCCCCCGCCGACTCGGCCTCACGCCCCCCCACGCCCCACTCGACCGCCGTATATTCGAACCGCTCGCATGACCACGCCGCCCGACCAACCCGATCCGCCCGGCCAGCCCGGCCAGCCCGAAGACGGCGTGCGCCTCGCACCGGGCGTCACACTCCCCGACGACGCAGTGCGCTTCGAGTACTCGCGCGCCTCGGGGCCCGGCGGGCAGAACGTCAACAAGCGCGCCACCAAGGCGCGGCTGCGCGTCATGCTCGCCGACCTGCCCATCGACGCGGGCGCCCGCCGAAGGCTCGCGGCCAAGCACAAGGCCAACCTCACCGAGGACCGCGAGCTGCTCATCGAATCCGACGAGCACCGATCACAGCGGCGCAACCGCGAGGCGTGCCTCGATCGACTCGGCGCGATGGTGCGCGCCGCGATGGTCAAGCCCAAGCCCCGCCGCAAGACCAAGCCCTCCAGGGGCGCGATCGAGCGGCGGATCCAAGAGAAAAAACAACGCGGCGACCGCAAGCAGCAACGACGAAAGAAGGACTGGTGAGCCACGACCAACCCCCATCTGCGCCCGTCACGCTGGTGATCGAGGTCTCCAACCCCGGAGCCGGCGATCGCTGCGCCTTTGTTGCCCTGGCAACGCCCGCGGGCGGGCTGATCGACCACGAGCCGCTAAGCCCGCTCGCGGGCGGGCGCGACGACCTGCACCCCGCGATCGAGCGGCTCTGTGCGCGCGCGAACGTCTCGCCCGAGCGGGTGTCGCGCGTCGCGGTCTCGGTCGGGCCCGGCGGGTACACGTCGCTGCGCGTCGCGGTCGCGGCGGCGGTGATGATCGCCGAGGTGACGGGCGCGGAACTGGTGGCGCTGCCGACCGCTGCGGTGGTGAGCCGATCGGTCAAGGCCGACCCGGTGAACACCGATCCGGTGCCCCGGCCGTTCGGCGTGGCGCTGGCGAGCAAGGGCGACGCGTGCCACGTCACACGGTTCGACGCCGAGACCAACGCCGAGACCATGACCGGGCTTGGCGTGGTCCGAGCCGAGGCGTTGGCGGGACACGGGCTTCGTGCCCTGGTCGCGGACCGTCACCTGCCCGAGCCGATCCGCGTCGAGGCTGGGCGACTCGGGATCGTGGTTTACGCGGTGCGGTTTGATCCCCAGGCGGCGTGCTCGCTCGCCGCCGAGCTGCCGGCGATCAGTGCGGACGAACTGGCGGTGCGATACGCCCGAGAACCCGACGCGGTGACGCAGTGGCGGGCGAGGAAATCAGACGGCAGCTGAGAAACTTTCGGGCGACTAACCCCCGGATCGAGGCCCTGTCTTCACCACCCTTCCCGCGAATCTCTTGATTGCGATCCCCACCCCGAAACGGCGTGAAGCCGGGGGCTTTGTGCGTCGATGTCGGTCTGCGTTAGCCCTGCGGCCTGTGCCGGTCGGGCAATCCGCCCGCGCCGTGTCTCAAGCCGCTCCGGAGGGTCTCATGAGTTCGCAATCGCCCAACCCCGAGTGGCCGACCAAGAAGATCTTCACGACCGGTGAAGCCGCGCAGGTCTGCAAGGTCAGCCAGCAGACGATCATCCGGTGCTTTGATTCGGGTCGGCTCAACGGGTTCCGGGTGCCCGGCTCGAAGTTCCGCCGGATTCCGCGTGAGGAATTGCTGCGTTTCATGCGCACCAACGACATCCCAACGACGCCGCTCGAGAGCGGGCCCAAGCGGATCCTGGTGGTTGATGACGACCCGAAGATCCTGGACCTGATGGTGGACCTGCTCAGCGGCGAGGGCGACTACGAGGTCAAAACCGCGGACAACGGGTACGACGCCGGGCTGCTCACCGAGAGCTTTGCGCCAAACCTCATCGTGCTCGACTACATGCTCCCGGATATCAACGGCAACATCGTCTGCCAGCGGATCCGCGAGAACGTCCGGTCCGACGACATCAGCGTGCTGTGCGTGTCGGGCGTGGTGAATAACGAAGAGATCCAGGGGCTGCTTGCCGCGGGCGCCGACGCGTTCGTCAAGAAGCCCTTCGACATCGACGAGCTTCTGGGCGCGATCGAGAGCCTGATCGACGGCCGCCCGCCCGCGGGCGGGGCGAGCTCGAACGGCGAGTATTCCAAGGGCGCGTAAGACCGACGGGTGAGAACACGGGGACACGCCATGGCGCCGCAAGGGCCCGACCGAGCCAAGCAGATCGACCTCATCCTGCAACGGGTGGACCAGCTGCCGACCCTCAGCCCGGTCGCCACGCGGCTGCTCTCGATCGGGTCGGCTGAGGACGCGGACCTGGACGAGATCATCACACTGCTCGAGTCTGACCCGGCGCTGTCGGTGACGATCCTGGGGCTGTGTCGGCGGTCGAACACGGGGCTGGGCGACAAGATCTCAACGGTCCGCCGCGCGGTCGTGATGCTCGGGCTCGAGACGGTGCAGAGCGCCGTGCTGAGCGTCTCGGTGTACGCCCTGATCCGCAACCAGCAGGCCGAGGCGGGGGCCCCCGAGGAGCCCCTGACAAATGGATCGAGTGGCTCGGGCGAGAGCGACGAGTCCACCTTCGACCAGGCCGGGCTCTGGAAGCACGCCGTCGCGGTGGCGTGCGCGACCGAGCTGCTGGCCAAGGAGCACAAGCACCTGGGCGTTCGGCCCGACGGGGCGTTCGTCGCGGGGCTGCTGCACGATCTGGGCAAGCTGATTCTGGAGCTGGCGTTGCCCCGGGCGTATGCCCGGGTGCTGCAGCTGGCCGAGACGCGGCAGGCGGACTCGGCGGCGATCGAGCGAACCATAATCGGCGTAGACCACCACACGGTGGGCAAGCGGCTCGCGGAGCGTTGGGGCCTGCCCCGCGCGGTGCAGGACGTGATCTGGCTGCACTCGCAGCCGCTCGAGTCGCTGCCGGACGTGGACCACCGCGGGCTGGTAGCGCTGGTGACGCTGGCCAAGTCGTGGTGCCGCGAGCAGCACCTCGGGTGGTCGGGCGACTTTGGCACCGCGATGTCGAGCGAGAAGCTCTGCCGCGACCTGTCGATGGACTCCGCGTCGCTGAACCGGGTGCTGCCCAGGCTCGCCGCAGAGGTCAGCGAGCGGTGCAAGCTGCTCGGGCTCGACGACATCTCAACGCCCCAGCTGCTGCTCGAATCGATCACCCACGCGAACAAGCGGCTGAGCCGGCTCAACGCGCAGCTGGATCGGCGGGCGAGGCTCTCCGAGCAGCGCGGCAAGACGCTGGGTGCGATCTCGACCTTCCACAACGGGTGGGACGCGACCCGGTCGGTGCTCGAGACGCTCGGCTCGATCGTGCACTCGGCTTCGGGGCTGCTCGGCGACGGGTTCTACGGCGTGGTGTACGCCGACAGCAACTCGGACACGTGGCAGATCCACCAGTTCACGCCCGAGGGCCTGCCGATCCTGACGCAGATCGCGACACCGCCCAGCTCGATCGCCGAGACCCACGAGCTGATCGAGTCGCTCGCCGACTCGACCCGCCTGACCATGGCGGCGATGGGCGCGCTGCCCTGGCTTAGCGACTACCTGAACGGCACCGTGGACCTGAGGACGGTCCGGTTCCTCCCGCTGGTGACGCCGGCTGCCGAGAGCGACGGGTTTATGCAGCGGCTCAACCCCGGGCCCACCGCCCTGCTGCTGCACGACCGCGACCCGGCGGCCTCGGGGCTCGAGATGCCCGAGCTTCGCGGGCTGATCGCGGCGTGGTCCAGCGCCCTGACCGCGTCGGCCCATCACGAGCAGATCCGCAGGCTCGGCGAGCAGCTGGCCGAATCCAACCGGCACCTGGCCGAGGCCCAGCACGCGCTGACCGAGCGAGAGTCACTGGTCCGGCTCGGCGAGATGTCCGCGGGCGCGGCCCACGAGATGAACAACCCGCTGACCATTATCCGGGGCCGCAGCCAGCTCCTGGCCGACCGGCTGGATAACGCCCGCGACCGGGCGGCGGCGGCGGCGATCGCCGAGGCGGCCGACTCGCTGAGCGAGCTGATCACCGCGCTGCACCTGCTGGCCGACCCGCCCGAGCCCAGGTTCGTGAGCACCGACCCGATGCTGGTGCTGCACAAAGCCGTCGAGGCCGCCCGGACCGCGACGGGCGAGATGGGCGAGTCCACCACGGTCCGGATCGAGGGTGGCGAGGGGCTGCCGCGGATCAGCACGGACCTGGAACTGCTGGCCCGGGCGCTGGCGGAGATCGTGACCAACGCGATCGAGGCGGGAAATCGCAAAATGGTTCGGATCACGGTTCAACCCGACCCTGTGGATCGCCGATTGGTCCTACGGGTTATCGACCTCGGTCCGGGAATGTCGCCCAGGGCGCTCAAACACGCGTTTGACCCCTTCTTCAGCGACAAGCCGGCCGGTCGGCAGCCGGGCCTGGGTCTGTCCAAAGCCCGGGGCCTGCTGGAGCTTTGCGGCGGAAGCATCCGCCTGGCCAATGCCCCCGACCGCGGAGCGGTCATCACGGTCTCGCTCCCGTTGAGCGATGAGAATCAGGCCGCCAACGCGGCCTAAACAACCCGATCTTTTCCCGGCGTGTGTTCCCGCCTCCCTCGGAGATGCCCCGTGAACACGCCAAGAGCAAACCACAACTCGCCCTCGGTCTCCAGCGACCAGAACACCGGCGAGATCCCCGCCCGAGTGCTCGCGGTCTCCGAGAACCCCCAGCGGCTCGAGATGCTCGAACGCGTTGTCCGAGGCCGCTGCGAGGCCTTCCACACCGCACGCTCGGCTGAGGAGACCCTCGCGGTCCTCGCCGCCAGCCAGTCCAACCTCATCCTGATCGACCGAGCGCTCGGCGAGCAGGACGGCATCGCGCTGGCTGCCCGGATCCTCGATCTTGATCCCAGCGCCGTGCCCGTGATCCTGGCCGACTCCTCGTCGCTGACCGACGCGGTGCTGGCGATGCAGACCGGGGCGGCGGACCTGATCGACCCGGACCTCTCCGAGCACGAGCTCCGCCGGCGGCTGAGCGTCGCAGGGCAGCGGGCCAGCACGCTGCGGCGACGCGAGGACAAGATGACCCGCCTCAAGAACATGTGCCACACGCTCAACACCGCCCGCGACCACGTCAGCGGGCAGGTCGGCGACCTCTGCAACGATCTGCTGGGCGCGTACCAGACCATGGCTGAGCAGATCGGCGACGTGTCGATCTCCAGCGAGCTCAACAGCCTTCTCCGCCAAGAGCTCGACGTCGAGAGCCTGCTGCGGACCGTGCTCGAGTTCCTGCTCTGCAAGATCGGCTCGACCAACGCCGCGGTCTTCCTGCCCGCGAGCACCGGCGAGTTCAGCCTCGGGGCGTACATCAACTACGACTGCCCGAAGGACGCGGCTGAGGTCTTGCTAGACCAGATGGCCTACACCTTTGCGCCGTGCTTTGAGGACCAGACCGAGCCGCTGATGCTGCACGGGCGGCACGACCTGCAAGACGCGATCGGCGACGAGGCCTCCTGGCTGGGCGACTCCAACGCGATCGTGGTCAGCTGCGTCGAAGAGGGCGATTGCCTGGCGGTGCTCACGGTCTTCCGCCAGGGCTCCAAGCCGTTCACCGAGGAGCACCGGCGGGTGTTCGAGATCACGGCCAAGCTCTTCGGGGCCCAGCTGGGACGGGTCATCCAGGTCCACCACCGCCACCTGCCCGAGGAGCAGTGGTTCGAGGACGAGAGCGACGACGGGCTCGGCGGGTTCGATGGACCCAGTGGGTTTGATGGGCTCGGGCCCCTCGACGACTGGGACCCCAACACCGACCTCGACGACGACTACGGGCTCGCGGCCTGAGCACCTCCTCGTCAGCGCCCCTCACCGACTAGCCCCGAGCGCAAGCGACGGGTCTCCCTGATACCCATCGGGTACTCTGGACCCATGCCGCCCGCGCCAGCTTTTCTCCGCCCATGGACCACCGATGGCACCGTGCTGGCCAGGGCAAGCCACTCAGCAAGGGGTGAATCCAACCAGAGACCCGTCGCTCGCGCTCCGGGCTAGTCGAGAAGACGACCCCTCGCTTGGGTTTCTAGTCGTCGAAGTACGCCGCGGCGTCGTCTGGCAGGTCGGCCAAGAACGCGTTGCGGTCGATCATCTCGGAGGTCATGGCGTCGTTGAAGTCGCCCGACTCGGCGTCCACCTCGTGCATGATCGCCGTCTTGCCGCGCTTCGCGTCTTCCTTGGCCCGCTTCTCGACCCGGCTGCGTGCGCGCAGGATCAGCTTGATCGGGACCTCTTCGAACGGGAGGGTCTCGCGGAAGCGGTTCATGAGGAACCGCTCGTAGTTGTGCGTGAAGAGCTGGGGGTCGTTGACGACCAGCACGAGCGTGGGCGGGTTGGTGCGGACCTGGCTGGCGAAGTAGACCTTGGCCTCGGCGCCGAGCTTGTTGGTCGGGCCGCGCTGCTCGAGGATGCCGCGGACGACCCGGTTGAGCTGCCCGGTGCTGACCCGGGTCGAGGCCTGCGCGAAGAGCTCGAAGGCCAGCGTCACGACCTCCTTGATGTTCGTGCCCTCGGTCGCGCTCATCAGCGCGATCGGCGCGAACCAGAGCCCCTTGAGCTCCTTGCGGATGTACTCCTCGTACCGGTCGGGTGTCGCGGCCCGCCCCTTGTCGTCGGTCTGCCCCACCGCCAGGTCCCACTTGTTCACCACGACCACCACCGGCTTGTGAGACGCCGCGGCCATCTGCGCCAGGTGCTCGTCCACCTGGCTGATCCGCTCAGAAGCATCGAGCAGCAGCAGCACCGCGTCGCACCGCGAGATCGCCCGCTCGGCCCGGTCCAGCGCGTACCACTCGATCTGGTTCTGGAAGCTCTTCTTGCGGCGGAGCCCCGCGGTGTCGATCGCGAGCACGCTCTTGCCGCCGATCTCGATCTTCACGTCGATCGCGTCGCGGGTGGTGCCCGCGATCTCCGAGACGATCACCCGCGGCTCGCCGGCCAGCGCGTTGACGAGCGAGCTCTTGCCCGAGTTCCGCTTGCCGATGATGGCGAGCTTCATGTCCACGTCGGGCTCGATCTCCTCGACCGGCTCGCCCAGGATGCCCCAGAGAGTGTCGAGGAAGTCTCGCCGAAAGAACTTGGTCTTCGGGCTCACCAGCATCGGGTCGTCGAAGCCCAACGCCGCGAGCTCATAGGCGTGCGGCTCCCAGCTCGGGCCGTCGCACTTGGTCGCGACCACGCGCACGGGCACGGTCTCGCCGGGGGCCAGGTCGGGCCGCTCGCGTGAGCCGAGCTTCTGCTCGCGGAGCATCTTGGCGATCTGCAAATCCTGCGGCGTGATGCCCGCCTGGCAGTCCACACAGAACAGGATCAGGTCCGACGAGTTGACCGCCTCGGCGATCTGCCGCTCGATGTCACGCGTCAGCGTCGAGAGGTCCGCCCCGACCTCGTCGTACCGCCCGCCCTCGGCGATGTAGACGCCGAACCCGCCCGTGTCGGTCAGCTCGGCCTTCTTCACCGGGCCGGTGCCGTCGGGGCTCTGGATCTCGACGACGACGGAGAGGCGGTCGCGGGTCACGCCGGGCGTGGGGTCCACGATCGCGACCCGCTCGTGGGCGACGAGGTTGAGCAGCGAGCTCTTGCCGACGTTTGGTCGGCCGACGATGGCGATTCTGGGGAGGGGCATAGCCGCAACTCTAGGAGTCCCAACCGTGTAGAGTCGCCCCCATGCCGGATCCACACCCGCAGAATCCAATTATCCCCGTCATCGTCGGCCCGACCGCGGGCGGCAAGTCTGCGCTGGCGATGGAGCTGGCCCGGGTGCTCGCTGCGCAAGGCCGCCCCGCGGAACTGGTCTCCGCTGACGCGTTCCAGATCTACCGGAGGATGGACATCGGCACCGCCAAGCCGAGTGCCGAGGAGCAAGCAGCCGTCCGGCACCACCTGATCGACCTGATCGACCTGGCTGAGCCGGCCGGCTCGGCCGAGCCGTTCACCGTGCACGATTGGCTGGGGCTGGCGAATGAACTCACCGCAGACCTGCTCGCCCGAGGCATCACGCCCATCGTGGTCGGCGGGACCAACCTCTACGTCAAGGCCTATCTCGAGGGGCTGTTCGATGCCCCCGAACCGAGCGAGGCGATCAGGGCCCAAGTCGCAGCGATGCCCCAGGCCGAGCGGAGGACCGTGCTTCAGGACGCGGACCCGGAGGCGTTTGGGCGGATCCACGCTGCTGACGAGCGGCGCACGGGCCGAGCGCTGGAGGTCTTCCTCCAGACCGGCACCCCGATCAGCGAGCTTCAGCAGCAATGGGACCGGGCCAAATCGCTTCGGCCGGGCGTGCAACTGATCGGGCTGGATTGGCCGATCGAGGCGATCAACAGGCGGATCAACGCGCGTGTTAAAGGAATGGTCGAGGCTGGGCTTGTTGAGGAGGTCCGCGGGCTGTGGGAGGCTGGCCTATTCGGCGGGCAGGCGGGCGAGGCGATCGGGTACAAGCAGCTCATTCCCCACTTTGAGGGAGGCCCAGATGCACCCGCCCTGGAAGCCTGCATCGAGCGGATCAAGATCGAAACTCGGCGGTTGGGCAAAAATCAACGCACCTGGCTCAAGCGGTTCCGGGCGGTCCCCGGGGCACGGTGGTTTGAGGGGGCAGAATCGACGCCCGGCGAGATCGCCCAAGTATTTATATTTCCGTGACTTACGACGAATGCCAGCCGCTCTGGGCGGCGAGTGCTTTCGGGTCCGCGTGCAGCCGGGTGGTGGATCGAGCCGAAAGCCGGTTCGGCGCACGAAGCGAAGGCGTGGGCTTGACAAGCCGATATCGCGGGCGTTGGCTCTGCGCCGAGTCGGTTCTGGCCGAGTCGGGCCGGGCCTGATCGATCGGGCCGACCGCTGAAGGGAACCCCAGAGCACGCATGGCCAAGAAGACGACCAAAAAGAAGACGACCAAGAAGACCGCCAAGGCCTCGGGCAAGGCTGCGGACACGAAGGCGGCCGGCAAGGCCTCTGGCGGGAGTCGCAGCCGCCAGTCCTACAAGGCGGGCGACGCGATCGGCAAGGACCTGGTGATCGTCGAATCCCCGTCCAAAGCCAAGACGATCAACAAGTATCTGGGGGCGGACTACGTCGTGCTGGCCTCGATCGGGCACGTCCGCGACCTGCCCGGCAAGAACCCCAAGGGCGTGAAGGCCCCGGTGCCGGGCGTGGATCTGGAGAACCGGTTTACGCCGAGCTACGAGATCCTCAAGGGCAAAGAGCAGGTCATCAAGGATCTCAAGCGGGCTGCGAAGGACGCGCTCTCCTCGGGCGGCACCGTCTGGTTCGCGACGGACCTCGACCGCGAGGGGGAAGCCATCGCGTGGCACCTCGCGCAGGAAATAGGGATCTCCAGCGCCGACGCCAAGCGCGTGATCTTCCCCGCGATCACCAAGGCCGAGATCGGCAAGGCGTTCTCCAACCCGCACCCGATCGACGACGACCGGGTCAACGCGCAGCAAGCGCGACGGATCCTGGATCGCATCGTGGGCTATCAGGTGTCGCCGCTGCTCTGGAAGAAGGTGGCGCGGGGGCTCAGTGCCGGGCGGGTGCAGTCGGTCGCGGTGCGACTGATCGTAGAGCGTGAGAAAGAGATCCGGTCGTTCGTTCCCGATGAATCGTGGCAGATCAACGGCGTGTTCTCGCTGGACGAGACGCAGGCTGCGGGGCTTGGGCCCCAGTGGGCCGAGCTGCTGGCCAAGCGAGACGAGAAGGGCAACGCCCCGACCATCAAGAGCCAGAACGCCTGGCTCGGCTCGCAGGAGTGCGTCCGGGCGGAGCTTGTCGAGATCGACGGCAAGAAGTTCAGCATCACCGTTGAGGCTGGCCCGACCGTCGCGCCCGTGGACCGCGAGCACCCCGACGAGCACCACGACCCGTTCGAAGACGCCGAGGCGCACAACGTGACGCCCGAGGTTTCGCGGGTGGCCAAGGCGTGCGGGCTGACGGGGATCACGGTCGAGACAACCGCCAACGAGAAGGGCAAGGGCCCGTCGCGGTGGACGCGGAGCGTGTCGGGCGTGGTGGATCCGGCGATGTCGTACAAGGTGGACTCGGTGGAGACCAAGCGGACCAAGAGCCGCCCGTCGCCGCCGTTTATCACGTCCACGCTGCAACAGGCGGCGTCGAGCCGGCTGGGCTTCGCGGCCCAGCGGACGATGCGAGCGGCCCAGGCGCTCTACGAGGGCGTGACCATCCCCGGCGAGGGCCCGACCGGGCTCATCACCTACATGCGGACCGACTCGACCTTCGTGACCCCCGAGGCGCTGCACGCGGCGAGGGACCACGTGACCCGCACCTACGGCGACAAGTA